>NZ_JBVIAH010000026.1:0-6666 GCF_055574035.1 Streptomyces sp. NPDC030021 | reverse complement strand
CCCTCTTACCCTCCGACCCCCTTTCATTTTCCTCCGAATTTCCTTACCCTTCTTCTTCGGGTCCGTTGTCTGGCCCATCCCCCCCCCCCCCCCCCCCCCCCCCGGGGCCGGCTCGCTGCGGGGGTTGTCCGAGCGGTCTCGTAGCCTGGGCCCATGAGCACCGCTGAGCCGGAAGCCGTCCCGGAAGAGGCGCCCGGGCGATACCTGCCGATCATCGACGGGATGCTCGCGCAGCCCTTCCCGGCGACGGACTTCGAGGACGCCACCGGCTACGGCGGCCCGGCCTGTCGCGTCCGTGTGCTGCGCGCGAGCCGGGACTTCTGGGACGACGAGTACCACAGGGCCCTGGAGCGGGCCGACGCGGAGATGAGCGCCGAACTCGGCGCTCTGGCCGCGGCCCTCACGGTGCGCTGGGGCGATCCGCTCACCGTCTGCCTCGGGTCGTACCTGGAGGCCGGCTCCGACGGGAGGAGGGCCCCGGAGCTGATCGAGCGCCTCTCCCAGAGCGCCTGCAGCATGCAGGCGTGGACCGTCCCGGACAGCGGCCGCTGGATCGGCCTCACCGTCGGGCAGCACGACACGGAACTCCCCCTCGAACTCACGGCCGTGGTCAGCCGCACCCCCCTGCCCGCCCCGAGCGCGGACGGCGGAGGCTGAGCGCAGAGCCGCGTACGGAACCCGACGCGGGGGTCCGGGCGGGGTGCGGGCGGGGTGCACACCGGGTCCGTACGGCCGTCGGCCGGGCCGGCCGGCCGGCCGTACGGACCCGGTGTGCGCTCCTCAGGAGGCGGCCAGGGCCTCCAGGGCGGGGACCGTTTCGGCCGGGGTCGGCAGGGCCGCGTTCTCCGCCCGGAGGCGGGCGGCCCCCTCGCGCAGGGCCGGGTCGGCGGTGAGGCGGGTCAGGAGCGGGGCGTCGACGTCGCCGGAGGCGGAGCGCAGGGCGGCGCCGGTGGCGGTGAGCGCGTCGGCATTGGTGAAGTGGTCGGCGCCCTGGGGAAGCAGGAGCTGGGGCAGGCCGGCCTGCAGGGCGGTGAGCAGGGTGCCGGAGCCGCCGTGGTGGATCAGCGCGTCGGAGGCGGTCAGCAGCTCGGCGAGCGGGACCCAGGGCAGCGGGCGGACGTTGTCCGGGAGGGTGCCGAGCGGGCCGAGGTCGGCGTCGCCGACGGCGAGCAGGAACTCGGCGTCCACCGACGCGGCGGCCTCGACCAGGCGGACGATGGCGCGGACGCCGTCCACCGCGGTGAGCACGGTGCCCAGGGTGATGGCGACGCGCGGACGGCTTTGGCGCCGGAGCAGTCCGGCGGGGACGGTGCCGCCGCCGTTGTAGGGGAGGTAGCGCACGCGCAGGCCGCCCGGGTCGCCGCCGAGCGAGGCGGGAACGATGTTCAGCGCGGTGGGCTCGGCCGGGGCGTCCACCCCGTACGTCCCGTACGCCTCGGTGAAGTTGGCGGCGAGCCGGGCGACCATGTCCAGTCCCGAGGTGACGCCGAAGTTGTGGACCACCGACGGGATCCCCAGTCTGGCCGCGACCAGCGGGGCCGACGCCTGGAAGGAGTCGTAGACCAGCAGGTCGGGGCGCCAGCTTTCGGCGGCCTCCAGCAGCCCGTCCACGGTGGAGCGGGAGACGAGCGCGAAGCCGTGGGCCGCCCGGTCGAGGATCTGGTCCGTGGTCATGTCCGGTGCGACGTAGCGCACTTCCTGGTCCGGGGACTGGTCGAAGACGTCCCGGATGCTGCGGCCGTCGCCGATCTCGACGATCGGGAAGCCGCTCTCGCGGAGCCGGCCCAGGGGCTGCGATCCCGCGAACAGCACCTCGTGGCCGGCGGCGCGCAGGGCCTGGGCGGTCGGGATCATCGGGAAGAGGTGGCCGGCTGCGGCCGGTCCGGTGAAGAGTATGCGCACGGCTTCTCCTTGCCATCGGTCTGCCGGTCAGGGCGGGTCGTGCGGGCCCGTCCCGGTTCCCTCCGGTGAACCGACGCACACGCACGTCGCGTTCCCTCCGAAGGATCGATAACCGGACGTTCTCGGGTGCGCCTGTCCGGGAAGGGTGCAATGCACTCCCGGGCGGCGGCCGTACCGGAGGCAGGGCCGGGGGCGGCCGGGCCGGGGGCGGCCGGGCCGGGGGCGGCCGGGCCGGGGGCGGCCGGGCCGGGGGCGGCCGGGCCGGGGGCGGCCGGGCCGGGGGCGGGGGCGGGCCGGGGACGGGGGCGGGCCGGGGACGGCTTTCTGCGCCGCCGGGCGCGGGGCGGCACCGGGCGCGGGGCGGCACCGGGCGCGGGGCGCCGCCGGGCGCGCGGGGCGGCACCGGTACGATCCCGGGACGGGCGGGGCCGTAGCGCAGAGGTCGACGCGCGCGGTCTCCAAAATCGCGAGGACGCCGGTTCGATTCCGGCCGGCTCCGCCCGCCCCGGGTCCGGGCCCGCCCCGGCCGGTGATCACGCAGGCGGGGGCCGGGAGGGCCTTCGGTCCGCCAGGGCGTCACGACGGCAGCGTGTGCGGGCCGGCCGGGCCGGCGTTCGCGCGTCCCGCGCAGCGGGACCGGCAGCCGTCGTACCCGAGGCCGTTCACCGTGTCCGGCAAACCGGGCGGACCGGGCGGACCGACGGACGGTCAGGCCACGGGCGTGGACCGCTTCGTGCAGGAGGTGTCCGGCGGGGAGTGGAAGGCGGCGGCGGAGCGCCGGCGGCGTGTCGCAGTTCGCGGAGCCGGCGGTGCAGGTGCGCAGGACCGCGGTGGCGGCGCCCGGCCGTGACGCGGCGGGGCCGCCGTGCTGTCGCCGGCCGCGGAGGCCGGCCGCGGCGCGTGCGGCCGCTTCGCGGACCGTCCGGGCTTCACGGCCCCGGACGGGGTGGTCCCGGGGACCGGGCGGAAAGGCGGGGCAGCCGAAGCCCGGCGGGCTGCTCACGTACACGCTCACGCACGAGGTGACCGGTCCCGCGGCTGCCCGTGCTGAACCCGGACGGCGGTAGGCCGCCGGTCACATGCCCGCTGCGGCGCGCGGAGCGCATGAAGGGCAGGAAGCGGCGGAGCCCGGACGTGAAGGGGAGCCTGACGGCCGTGACGGTGTTCCCGCCCGGCGGCATCCCGGGCCCGGCCGGGGTGGCGGCCTGCACCTGCCCGCGGCCGCGGCTGGCGGAGGCCGCCGGCGAGCGGGCCGGCTGAGCCGGCCCGGGTCCTCGGCGGCGGCCGCGGAAGCGGCCCGCCCGGCGAGTGCCGGCCCCCCGGAGCCCCTCTTCCCTGTCAGGATGGGGCCCGTGACCGAATCTCATGCGTGGACGGACCCGTGGTGCGGGGGTGGGGGGTCCGCCCTCTCCCTCTGGTCGAAGGACTCGGTCCTGTCGATCGGCTCGGTCGGCTCGGTCCTGTCGATCGGCTCGGTGGGCTCGGTGCTGTCCATCGGCTCCGTGGGCTGCGCACTCTGCGCCGCCTCCATCGGTTCCTCCCTGTCCGTGCTCTCCGCCGCCTCCTGGCTCAGCACGGGCTCGCTGCTGTCCGCGCGCTCGCGCTGGTCGGTGCTGTCCTGGCGCTCACGCGACGGCTTCATGGTGGCCGGCGTCGCCGCCGCGACCGCCGCCGCCGGGCTCGCGCTGCACTTCGGTGCGCGCCGCGGCGGCCGCCGGAAGAGTGTCCTGCCCCTCCCCTGATACGGGGCCGCCGCGCGCTCCTTGCGGGACCCGGCAGGCCCCTATGCTGCCGGGATGATCAAGCCGATTGAACTCGTCATATTCGACTGCGACGGAGTGCTCGTCGACACCGAACGCATCGCCGTGCAAGTCCAGATGGCCCTGGGAGCGGAGCTCGGCTGGCCGCTGACCCACGAGGAGGCCGTCGACCGGTTCATCGGGCGTTCCAAGGAGTCGATCTGCGAACAGATCGCGCAGCGGCTGGGCGAGGAGACGGCCGCCGTGTGGTGGGAGCAGCTCCTGCGGCGCCACCGGGACGCGGTGGACAGCGGGCTGGAGGCGGTCGACGGGCTGCCCGAGGCACTGGAGGAGATCACCCTGCCGGTGTGTGTCGCCTCCAGCGGCTCGCACGGCAAGATGCGCCACACCCTTGGTGTCACGGGGCTCTACGAACGTTTCGCGGGCCGCATCTTCAGCGCTGCCGAGGTGGCCCGCGGCAAGCCCGCCCCCGACCTGTTCCTGCACGCGGCACGGCGGATGGGCGTCGACCCCGCCGCGTGCGTGGTCGTGGAGGACAGCCGCCCCGGCGTCCAGGCCGCCCGCGCCGCCGGGATGCGCGTCTTCGGCTACGCGGGCGGGCTCACCCCGCCGGAACGGCTCGCGGGCCCGGGCACCGTCGTCTTCGGCGACATGCGCGAACTGCCCGGCCTGGTCACCGGGCAGCACCAGGTCCGGTCGCCGAAGTAGCGTCGGTCAGGCCCGCGGCGTCCGCTGCCGTGGGCTCTCCCCAGGCCCGCCAGGGGCACAGGGCCTGGGGGAAGCATCGCAAGGCGCAGGAGCGCCCGCGTACTGACTGGACGTACTCGGGTGTGCTGCGACAACGCGGCCAGGCGCGGTGCCCGACCCCGCTCCCCGATCCGGCCTGAGCGGCATGACACCCCCTTGGCGGCGTCAGGTGGCGGGCGGGTTCCAGCCGGCGGGCAGGCCGGACTGGGCAAGGACGGTGGCCAGGCTGTAGTGGTCCTGGTCGGAGACGATGCGGCAGTGGTTCCTGTCGAGGCCGAGCCGGGTGGTCATCGGTACGGCGAAGGGCTTGGGTGCGCCCTTGAGGCGGCCGGAGTAGACGGCCCGGACGGTGATGCGGCCGCCGTCGAGGCGGGTGGTGCGCAGGGTGACGCGGACGTTGTCGATGAGGGTGTCGGCGCGGGCCTTCCACCCCGCGATCTCCTTGCGGCCGCGGAAGGTGACGCCGACGGCTTCGTCGGTGTAGGTGCCGTCGGCGGTGAACAGGGCGCCGAGGGCCTGGGGTTCGGTGCCGTTCCAGGCGCGGGCCCAGGCGGCGGCGATCCCCGGCGTGCGGCGGCCGGTGTCCTGTGCGGTGGAGGCGGTGGAGGCGGTGGAGGCGGTGGCGCAGAGGGAGGCGGCGGCGGTCAGCACGGTGAGGGTACGCAGTGCGCGGGACGTCATGGCGGATGCTCCTGGGAGTGCGGGTGCGGTCGCGACGGCGACGGCGACGGCGACGGTGGCGGTGGGCGGGTTGGGGGGGTCGGCGGCCGGGTGGGCGGCGGGGCCGTTGCGGGCCGGGGGCGCCGGTGTGCCGCCCCGTCCGGCTGTGTACGTGCAGCCTTCATGGGACACAGACTCGTGCCGGGCGGTGTCCGGTCTCCAGGCCCTGCAGGGGCTGGAGGCTGTCCGGCACTGCCCACTGCCGTCCACCCGGGGCCGGGCCCGGGGCCGGGGCCAGGGCCGGAGCCCGGGGGCCGGGGGCCGGGGGCCGGGGCCAGGGGCCAGGGCCCGGGGCCCGGGGCCAGGAGCCGGAGCCCGGGGCCAGGGGCCAGGAGCCGGAGCCCGGGGCCCGGGGCCAGGAGCCGGAGCCAGAGCCGAGGCCAGGGCCGGAGCCGGGGTGCGGTCACGGGGCCGGGGCCGGGGCCGGAGCCGGGGTGCGGTCACGGGGCCGGGGCCGGACCTTGCTGCTGGCTGGACGGCGCCCGTTCGCCGTGGCCGCGTGTGCGGCGCTGCCTCAGGCGGTGACGAAGGCGGGCAGGCGCTCGTCCTGCGGTACGCCGCGGGGCAGGCTCAGACCGGACCGGGTCTCTGTGAGTGCCGGTGTGCGTGGTCCCCGTCCCGGTCCCGGCAGGACTGGGCCGGGCCGTGCGTACCGGCCGCCGGAGTGCAGGACACCGGCCGCCACCGGTTCGGGCAGCAGGAGGTCCGGCCGCCCACCCCGTGCCCAGAACTCTTCCCCGGTCCCGGAGCCGCAGACGTCCACGCCGCTCCCCCGCGCAGGAGAACATCGCCGCCGCGGGGGGGCACGGACGGGTCGGGGCGGATCGCCTCCACCGCGTTACGGCAGAGGCCGGCCGGCCGTGCCGCGCCATCCCCCGGCCCGTACGCGACAGCGAAGAACCATCCGCCGTACGCGCCGGCCCGCACCACGTCCTCGCCGTCCGCCACCGGGCCGGAAACCCATGTGCCAAGCCCGCGGGTCCGTGACCGGCACGCGGATCGGCGACACGACGGATCCGTGGACATCCCCCCTGTGCGCGCTCCCGGTTCCCGCGGCATGATGCCGTGCCCGAAGACCACGCTGTCCTGCCGCTCGTCTTCCCGGTCCGCAAGCCACCCGACGCCGTCACGCACGACACCCGCCCCGCCCGCCCCGCCCGGCATGCCCTGTGCCGCCGCCTGTTCCCGGCCGGTGATCACACCGGTCACAGGGCGTGACAGGCCTGCAGGCAACCGGGCCCGGTCCGGCCAGCCGCCCCGCCGAGCCGCGGAGGGCCGCGGAGGGCGGCGGAGGGCCGCGGAGGGCGGCGGAGGGCGGCGGCCCGGCCGCCGGATACGCGAGAACGCCCGGCCGGAAGGTCCCGGCCGGGCGTTCTCGTACGTCTGCTGCGCTACACGGTGCCGCGCGCTGCTGGCGCTGCTGCTGGTGCTGCTGGTGCTGTTGGTGGCTTAGTACCAGTGGTTGGCGGACCAGAAGTTCCAGGCGCCGACGGGGCTGCCGTAGCGGTCGTTCATGTAGTCCAGGCCCCACTTGATC
>NZ_JBVIAH010000025.1:0-119323 GCF_055574035.1 Streptomyces sp. NPDC030021 | reverse complement strand
GTACGACACGGCGGTCGTCCCCGCCCACCGCGGCCACGGCCTGGGCCTGTGGGTCAAAGCCGCCATGGTGCGCCGGCTGCACGCCGAGCATCCCGACGTCACCGAGATCGAGACGGACAACGCCGACGACAACGTCCACATGCTGGCCGTCAACCACCGCCTGGGCTTCCGCTCCTACCGGCGCACCCGCGAGTTCCAGCTCGACGTGCCCACGCCCTGACCGCCGTACCCGCGCCCCTACCCGTACCTGAATCCGTACCGCATCCGCATCCGCACACGTATCGAAGAAGCGAGAACCGCTTGCGTCACCTGACCTGCTACATCACCGCCACCCTCGACCGGGCCGCCCAGCGGTTCGACACCCTCGCCGTCAAGCGCCGCCCCGTCGTCATCGTCGGGTCCGGCATCCCCCTGTTCGAGCGCTCCGGCCCATCCGCGAACCCCGCCCGGACCAGCATGCGAACCATCGACCCCGGCCTCACCATCACCCACTTCTCCAGGGGGCTGTCATGAACGTCTCCACCTCCACCCTCTCCCTCACCGTCGCTGCCCCGAGCACTCCATCAACCGTGAGCAGGTCTGGACGGTCACCGCGGGCGCGCTGGAGGTGACCTGCCTCGGCCGTACGGAGAAGGTCACGGCCGGCCAGACCCTGATCCTGCCTCCGGGCCACCTCCGCCGGATCCACGCCCCGGAACAGGCCGAGGCCCACGTCGCGATGCGTGCCGACGGGGTCGCCTCCGTTCCCGGCACCGGGGGCACCCGTGAACTGCCCTGGGCTCGGTAGCGCTCCCACTGCCTCCGCCGCCTCAACTCCAGGCGGCTGTAACACCATTCGATACCCGGGCCATACCCTCAGGACGGTCGGACCGGCCAAGAAATTATGCAAAAAAGGAGATTCACGAAGTGCGTGTGCTGTTGTCAACGTATGGGTCGCGCGGGGACGTCGAGCCGCTGGTGGGGCTCGCAGTGCGGTTGCGGGAACTCGGCGCGGAGGTGCGGGTGTGCGCGCCGCCGGACGAGGACTTCGCGGAGCGGCTGGCCGGGGTCGGCGTGTCCGTGGTGGGCGTCGGGAAGTCGGCACGCGCGCTGACGACCGCAGCTCCGCCGCCGTCGAAGGGCAATCTGCCGCAGCGGGCGGCCGAACTGATCGCCAGTCAGTGGCAGGTGATGCCCGCGGCGGCAGAGGGGTGCGACGTGCTGGTGGCAACGGGGGCGATGCCGGCCATCGCCGGTGCGCGGTCGGTGGCCGAGAAGCTGGGCATCGGCTACGTGTCCGCGATCTTCCAGCAGCTGACCCTGCCTTCGCCGCAACGCCCGCCGCTGGCATACCCCGGGCGGCCGTTCCCGCCGGAGGTGACCGACAACCGGGCACTGTGGGAGCTGGACGCCCAGAGCATCAACGCGCTGTTCGGTGAGGCGCTGAACACCAGCCGGGCGTCGATCGGCCTGCCCCCGGTGGACAACGTCCGCGACTACGCCTTCGGCGACCGGCCGTGGCTGGCGACGGACCCGGTGCTGGACCCATGGCTGGAGACGCCGGACCTCGACGTCGTACAGACCGGCGCGTGGGTGCTGCCCGACGAGCGGCCGCTCCCGGCGGAGCTGGTGGCCTTCCTGGACGCCGGCGCGCCGCCCGTGTACGTGGGGTTCGGCAGTATGGCCGTGCGGGCGGGTGAGGAGGCGGCCCGGGTGGCCATCGAGGCGGTCCGCTCGATGGGCCGCCGGGTCCTCGTCGGGCGTGGCTGGGCGGAGCTGGGCCTCATAGACGACCGGGACGACTGCTTCGCCGTCGGCGAGGTCAACCATCAGCAGTTGTTCGGCCGAGTGGCTGCCGTCGTGCACCACGGGGGTGCGGGTACGACGACGACGGCCGCCCGGGCCGGCGCTCCGCAGGTGGTGGTGCCCCAGTTGGCGGACCAGCCGTACTGGGGCGCCCGGGTGGCCGAGCTGGGCATCGGCGTGGCCCACGACGGCCCGACCCCGACCTTCGAGACCCTGTCGGCCGCGCTCAGGACGGCCCTGGACCCCGAAGTCGGCAGCCGGGCGAAGGCCGTGGCCGCCACGGTCCGCACCGACGGGGCGATGCTGGCGGCAAGGCTGCTCCTCGACACCGTCGGCTGAGGAAGCCGGGACGGGCCCGCGCGTTCGCAGCGGCTGCACGGGTACCGGAACAGCCTCGGCTTCCTCTGCCTGGTCCTGCGCCGAACATCGGAGTGATCGCGCCGGGCGGCCGGCCGGCCCATATCGTCCCACCGGCACCCGCCGGCGTCGCTCACCCGGTCGATCGTGCGAGGAACTTGTCGATCGCCGTGGCGACTTCCGGGTGGGCGAGGTACTCCTCGATGCTGTGGGCCCGGTCGCTCGCGTTCACCACGGCGTGCTCCTCCGTCAGTTTGCCCCAGACGGGCTCCAGCGGGCAGCCGATGGCCACCGCGTCGGTCGGGCACCAGACGTTGACCCACGCGTCGACGGTCCCGGGGCGGTCGGTGCCGGGCGGGGCGAGCCGGCTGTTGACCGCGTTCATCCCCAGGGGGCTGCCTGCGGTGACGAGGAGAGTGACCTTCATGCCCGGGGGAAGCCGGTTGGCGACGAGGTCCATGCCGACCACCGTGCCCAGGCTGTGGGTCACCAGGACCAACTCGCCGTCGTGCGGGATCTCCTCGAACACACGGTCCAGGACGGCCTTGCGGACCGCCTGATCACCGAGGTAGGCGTCCACGTCACGGAAGATGGTCGCGATGGCCAGCGCATCCACGTCGGTCTTGGCCGCCAGCCAGCTCAGGGCGCCCTGGAGGGATCCGACGAGCGTGCTGCCGAGGTTCTCCGTGGCCGCCTGCCCGTCCTGCGGCATGCCGGCCAGGACCGCCGCCTCGATGACGAGCTGCTCGTACGTCCCCTCCTCGGACTCGGCGGCGAAGGCCTCCACCGCCGCCACGGCGGGCGAGTCGGCGTAGGAGGCGGGGAGCGCCTCGTGCTGCCCGATGACTTCGACGATCCGGTCGCCGTAGTACGGGAACCACACGTCCGCCGGGTCGACGGTGGGGAGCCCGGCGCGGGTGAGGCCGTGGTTGAGTCCCCCGGTCCAGCCGCGGCGGAGCAGCTCGGGGTCCTTGCCCTGCTGGCTCCGGCCGTGCAGGAAGACCAGGTGCCGCCGGCCGCCGAAGGCGTCCTTCGGTGCGCGCAGGCCGACGTGGGTCCCGGCAGCCGCGGGGCCCGGGACGGCGGCGGCCGCGGCGGCCTCCTGCGGGGTGGGGGCCGGGGTCACGGCCGGCGCGACCGGTGTCTCCACCGGGCCGGCGGCGTCCTGCCCGAGCCCGGATTCGGGACCCATCTCCGCCAGCAGCGCACGCCGCTGGGGATCCAGCGGCAGTGTGGCGAGGTGCTTGAGGATCGAGCTGGTGCGGGCGCCTTCGTTCGAGACGTAGTCGACGGTGCCGTCGCTGTCGACGCCGCTGCGCCAGATCTGGCCGTCCTTGCGCAGGATGCGGCCCTGGGTGTCCGTGTTCGGCACGCCCATGTGGTGCAGCGCCACGACCTCCCACTGGTCGTTGAAGACCGGGGACCCGGAATTGCCGGGCTCGGTGTCGGTCCGGTAGTGGAGGAAGTCGTCCAGCCGCTGTACGAGGGCGTTGTCGCGGAGGGCGATCTCCTTGAGTCGGCCCATGGGGTGGCCGATGACGTTCACCGGTTCGTTCTGGACCAGTTTGCCCTGCTGGTTGCTGAGCTGGTTCCATCCGAATCTCGCGCCTGCGGGGCTGCCGTCGGCGGCGGGTTCGACCGCCACCAGCGCGTAGTCGAGATGCTCGTCCGCCGTGAAGAACGTATCGGGGCCGCATGCGAACCGGATCGCGGCGTCGGGTGCGTTGTCGATGGTGACCTGGGCGTTGAACTCCAGGAAGCAGCGCCGTGCCGTCTCCGCGTCCGGCAGCACGTGGTGGTTGGTGAGCAGCAGCCGGGGGGAGACCAGGAATCCGGTGCCGTGCGGCCGTTCGAGGCCGTTGCGGAGGATCGAGATCCGGGCGACGGTGGCGGCCGCGCGGGCACCCCGGGGCAGGAAGCTCCACGGCTGGAGATCGTTGGTGAGACCGATGACCCGCTCCAGGGTTTCGGGCAAGTCCAGCGCCTCCGCGTGGACGCTGTCCACGGCAGCGGCCGGAGGGACCCCGCCCCGTTCGAGCAGCCGGTTGACCCGGGAGGCGATCCGCTCCGGGGTGTCCGGGTACAGCACCCCGGCTGCGAGTTTCGCCTCGATCTCCTGCCGCTCCGCGGAAGCCTCGCGATACCGCCGCGCCGCCGCGGTCCGTTGTTCCTGCTCTTCCCGGGATTCATCGGATGGGAGCATGTCACTCACCGTTCTGTTCCTGAGGGTCTGCCGACGGGTTCACCGACGGATTGCCGACGGGTGTGCCGACGCCCTCCAGAAGGCGGACATGCGCCTCGGTGCCGCAACAACAACGGATGCCGCCACGACTCCGCCAAGCGGAGCGATGCGCGCGCACCGTTCCCGGTCCCTGGGGCGACGGTGCTCCGGCACGGAAGATTCCGGGGCGCTGCGCCGGACGGGTGGGGACGGGGTGCCTGCACCGTGGTGCTCCACGGCCCTGGGATCACTCCGCCGTTCCCCGAGGCGTTCGCCTGTCTGCCCCGCTCCGCACGACAGCGGCGCCGAGCTGGGGCAGCGTCGTGAGGAGTGCACGGAAGAAATCCCCTCCGGGAAGAGGCTCGCATGGACGAGGTCGAACAGTACGAGCGCTACGCCGGCGGCAGCCCGGAGGCCGAGCGGCTGGTCTTCGAGCGGCTGGCGCGTGAGCTCCTGCGGGTGCAGCTCAAGGTGAAGAGGCGCAGCGGCGCAGCCGCCGTCGACCGGACCTTCCACGCCAAGGCGGTCCTCGGCGTGGAGAACGCCCGGCTGAGGTTCCGCGAGGACCTTCCGGAGGCACTGCGGGCGGGTTTCGCCCTGCCCGGAGCCGAGTACCCGGTCACGGTCCGGCTGTCCAACGCGAGCGGGGTCCGTCAGCCCGACTTCGCGCCCGATCTGCGCGGGGCGGCGCTGCGCGTCGAGGTGGGCCCCGGTGAGACCCACGATCTGCTGATGACGAGCTTCCCGGTCTCCCACGCCCGCGACGCGCGTGAGTTCGTCGCCTTCGCCAAGGCCATGGCAGGCGCCGACTCGCGGCTGCGCAAGGGGTACGCCCTGTTCCTCAAGCTGCCCCTGGCGGTCGGCTGGCCCACGGCCACCCGGATGCGGCGCAACATCGTCGCGGGAACCAGGCGCACGGTACGCAGTCTGGCGCTGGAGACGTACTGGAGCCGCGGCGCGATCCTGTGGGGCGACCGCGGACCGGTGCGTTACCAGCTGCGGCCCGCCGCGGACGCCCCGCCGGCCCCGGAGGCGTCGCGCACCGATCCCGACTACCTGCGGCGCGAACTCTCCCAGCGGCTGCGTCGGACGGACGTCGTCTTCGAGCTGTGCGTGCAGCGCTACGTGGACGCCCGGCGCACGCCCGTCGAGGACGGTGCGGCCGAGTGGAAGGAAGGTGACGCACCCCTCCTGCCGGTGGCCACGCTGACCGTCCCGCGCCAGGACATCCACACCGCCGAGGCCCGCGCCGGCGCGGCGCGGGTCGACCTGCTGGCGTTCAACCCGTGGCACACCTCGGAGGGGTTCCGCCCCCTGGGCAACCTCAACCGTGCCCGCAAGGCCGCCTACGAGGCCGGCAGCGCCCACCGGCTGGGCCGGCGCTTCCTGACCGTCGAGCCGCGGCGCAACACCCTGCTCGGTGCACCGCTGCGGGCCGGCTTCCGCACGGTCAACCGCTTCGTCCCGTGGCACCGGCTGCCCACCCCGCTCGGCCTGCTCAACCTGATGGCCTTCCGGCAGACGCTGCGGCGGCACAACCTCATCGACACCGAGGTCCACGAGGCGCCGCCCGAGGCCGGTCCGGTGGAGGCACCGCCCGACGAGGAGCTGCTGGTCAGGCGCAGTTACGACGGCTCGTACAACGATCTGTCGGCGCCGCGGATGGGCGCGGTCGGGGCGACGTTCGGCCGCACCATGCCGCCGGTCTACCGCCCGGACCGGTTCGACACGCCCAACCCGGTCACCGTGAGCCGGGAACTGCTCCGGCGTGAGGCGTTCATCCCCGCGACCTCGCTGAACATCATCGCCGCCGCGTGGATCCAGTTCCAGGTGCACGACTGGGTCAAGCACAAGAGGCTTCCGGTGGCCACCCGGAGCGTCGAGGTGCCGCTGCCACCCGGCGACACCTGGCAGAACACCCCGGGCGGACCGCGCGAGGCGGTGATGCGCTTCGGCGCGGACGAGGCGGTGCCCACGCCCGGCGACGGACGGCCGCCGATCGTGTTCGCCAGCGACGTGTCGCACTGGTGGGACGGTTCGGAGGTCTACGGCGGTGACCGGTCCGCCGCGATGGCGCTGCGTGAGCCCGACGGCGGCGCCGGCCTGCGGCTGGAGGAGGGACACCTGCCGAACGGCTCGAACGGCTTCCCGCGCACCGGGTTCACGGACAACTGGTGGCTCGGCCTCAGCGCCATGCACACCCTTTTCGCCCGTGAGCACAACGCGGTGTGCCAAGCCCTGCGGCACGAGTATCCGCGCATGGACGAGGACCGGGTCTACCACACGGCCCGGCTGGTCGTGTCCGCCCTGATCGCGAAGATCCACACGGTCGAGTGGACCCCCGCGATCCTCGCCACCAAGACGCTCGACATCGGCATGAAGACCAACTGGCAGGGACCGCCGAAGAACTGGCTCGACCAGCTGGGCGTCTGGCTGCTGGAGGCGAACGGGCGGCAGGGCATCCCGAAGACCCTGCCCGACCACCACGGCGCCCCGTACTCCCTCACGGAGGAGTTCGTCACCGTCTACCGGATGCACCCGCTGATGCCCGACGACTACGAGCTCGTGGACCACCGGTTCGGCCGCCGGCTCGACACCCTGGACTTCACCGCCCTCCAGGGCGCCGCGACGGAGCCGCTCATCCGCAAGACCGGGCTGGTGAACACCTTGTACTCGCTGGGCATCGCCCACCCGGGGGCGATCACCCTGCACAACTTCCCGCGCGCCCTGCAGGCGTTCCAGCGGGACGGGGAGGTGATCGACCTCTCCGTGGTCGACCTGGTGCGCACCCGGCGCCGCGGCGTCCCGCGCTACAACGACTTCCGGGCCGGCCTGCACAAGCCGCGGATCCGGCACTTCGAGGACCTCTCCTCCGATCCGGAGACGGTCGCACGGCTGCGGGACGTCTACCGCTCGGTGGACGACATCGACACCATGGTGGGGCTGTTCGCCGAGAATCCGCCCGCGGGCTTCGGCTTCAGCGACACCGCCTTCCGCGTGTTCATCCTGATGGCCAGCAGACGCCTGCAGAGCGACCGTTTCCTCACGGTCGACTTCCGGCCCGAGGTCTACACGCCGCTGGGCATGGACTGGATCGAGCGGGGCGGCATGTCGAGCGTCATCCTGCGGCACTGCCCCGAGCTGGCGGGCATCCTGCCGCGCGGGGCCAGCGCCTTCGCACCCTGGCGCCCGGTCGCGCCGGTCCGGAACGGCAGCGGCCGCGGCTGAGCGGGAGAGGGCCATGTCCACATCCGAGAACGCGGGCCACCCCGGCCTGGAGGACCTGCTGTCCCGTCCCCTGTGGCAGACGCTCTTCGAGCGGCGCACCCACCGGGTCAGCAGGGGCGCGTCCGTACCGGCCGGATCGATGAGCTACGACTCCCCGCACCGGCCGCAGCCGCTGGGCGAGCTGGAGGAGGCGGTGCTCATCGCCCTCACCGGCTCCTCGGGCCTCACCATGCCCGACCGGCCTTTCGAGGATCCCCGCGACCACCAGCCGATCATGGCCAAGCCGAACCTGAACATGACGGGCCGGACCGCGGGCAGCCCCGACAACGCGCAGGCCACCCACTTCTTCATGATCAACGACACGGGCACGTACTACCTGAGGAAGCTGCCGCCCGCCCCGGACCGTGCCTTCGGCCCCGACACGCTGATCGAACGCGCACGCCTGTCGAAGGTGCGGGTGCTGGACCACCGCCTGGACGTCGCCGCGGGGATGCGCGACTTCCCTGCGTACCTGGACTCCAACCGGTTCCTGTCCAACCTCCCGGGCACCACCCTCTTCCTGCCGGTGGTCGACCTCTCCCACCAGTACATCAACGCACTGATGTACCTGCTCACCCAGCCTGAGGGGGCCCGGCCCACCCTCGTCGACGACCGCAACTTCTACCGCCCGGCCGGGGTACGGAAGTGGGTGCGCAGCGGCTTCCTCAACCCCGCCGTCAAGCTGCCGCTCGGTTCCCTGGGGCCGATGCGCACCCAGATCGAGGCCGACCTGCTGCTGCAGAACATGATGCTGGCCGCGGACGCCATGGGACTCGGCGCCTGGATCCACGCGTCGATCAGCCCCCAGATCATGCTGGGCGACCCGAAGTTCTCGCGTGCGTACGGCCGCATGCTGGGCTTCGACTTCGCCACGCCGCGGTTCCGCCCCGCCGACATCCTGCGCTGGCAGGTACCGCTGCCGAAGTACGCCGGGCTGCGCTCCCACCCGGTGGGACTGCGGGCCGGCGGGGAACACCTCATCAAGAGCGCCTGCCCGCCCAACTACCCGTCGATGCACGAAGCCGTGGACGCCGTCGTCCGCGCCAAGTTCGGGGAGCGGGGCATCTACACCGACAAGGACCTCTTCGCCCGCATCTACAAGGACGACTACGCACAGCGGTACCTCACCGAGGCCAGTGAGTACGACCGCCAGGTGGTCGAATGCGCGCGGGACGTCTGCGTGTACATCCACGAGACCCACGGGCGCTTCCCGGCACACACCGACGCCATCCACGTACCGGGCATCTGGCTGCAGGCCCACCACGTCGAGTCCGAGTACTACGAGCGCTTCTTCCGGAACGGCCTGACCGACGCCCACCGCCGGCACGCCGTGCGCTGGGACGGACGAGGCGACGAGGCTACGGGGCCATGAGGGAGATCCGGTGAGAGTCTACGAGGCCATCGTCAAGGGGCTGGAAGGCATCGGCGTGCGGGCGGCCTTCGGCGGTGCCGGGGAGAACGCGGCCGGTCTGATGCTGGCGCTGAAGCATTCGCAGCTGATCCGGCCGATCATCACCCGGCACGAGCAGGCCGCGTCGTTCATGGCCTGCGGATACGCCATGTACACCGAACAACTGGGCTTCTGCTTCGCGACCGCCGGGCCGGGCGCGTTCAACCTGTTCTCGGGGCTGGCCGTGGCCATGTCCGATTCCTATCCGGTCCTCGCGGTCTCCGGGTACGCGAACATGCAGTGGCGCGGATGGGGCTCGCTCAACGAGACGTCGGGGCTGAACCGCACGCCCGATTCCCAGGCCATGTTCGCGGCCACGACCAAGAAGTCCTTCCTGCTCACCGACATCGCCGACACCTGCGACGTCCTCGAGGAAGCGGTCAACACCGCGTTCGAGGGAAGGCCCGGTCCCGTGCACATCCACGTGCCCGAGGACCTGACCCACCGCGGTGTCGAGGTGACGGACTTCCGCCCGCTCAGGCTCGACGTACGGCCGGTGCTGCCGGACCCGGCACGGGTGGCGGAGATCGCGGCGGTCCTGGCGGACGCCCTGGCGCGGCGCAAGCGGATCGTGGCGCTCGTCGGCTTCGGTGCGGTGCGCAGCGGGGCGGGCCCGGAGGTCCAGCGGCTGATCGAGCGGTTCCAGATCCCGCTGCTCACCACCTTGGACGGCAAGGGCATCGTGTCGGAGGGGCACCCGCTCGCGGTGGGCGTCTTCGCCGACAGCGGCCATTCCAGTGCGTGGAAGGCCTTCCGTGAGGCCGACGTCGTGCTGTGCGTGGGCAATTCCCTCAACCAGCACGCCACGTTCAACTACCGCGCGGACCTGTTCGAGAACAAGCTGCTCATCCATGTGAACATCTCCGAGGGCGAGTTCCACAAGGCCTACCGGCCCGACCACACCCTGTTGTCCGACGCGCGCCCCGCCGTCGCCGCCCTGGCCGACGAGCTGGAGCGGCTGGTCGGTGAGGTACCGGCGGTCGAGGTCGACGGCCGGGACTACGAGGCCCGCAGGATCCACCACCTTCCGGGGAAGATCCACCCCGGCGAACTCGCGCAGTCGATCGGGCGCATGCTGCCGCCCGGGGGTGTGCTGCTCGCGGACGCGGGCGCCCATCTCGCGTGGCTCGGGTACTACGTGGAGCTCGAACAGGGGCAGAACTTCCGCAAGGCGGGCTCCTTCGGGCCGATGGCCGGGCACGTCAACGGAGCCATCGGCCTGAAGGTCGCCCACCCGGACCGGACCGTCGTCGTCGGGTGCGGCGACGGATGCTACTCGCTGTCCGGGTTCGAGCTGATGACCGCCGTCGAGCACGAGATCCCCGTCATCTGGGTCATCTTCAACGACGGGGAGTTCAAGCTGATCAAGCTCTTCCAGCTGGTCACGTACGCCGAATCCGGTCTGGTCGAGTTCCGGAACCCGGACTTCGCCGCGTACGCCCGCGCGTGCGGCGCGGACGGGTACCGGGTGGAGACGCTGGAGGAGTTCGAGGAGGCGTTCCGCTCGGCCCTGGCCTCCGGCCGGCCCTCGCTCATCGACGCGAGGATCACGCGCTGGGCCGTGCCGCACTACAGCCCGTCGCCGGACGGCGTGATCGACGGTCTCGTCGAGACCGTCGAAGCACGTTTCCGGGACTGACGGCACGCCAGGGGTGTCCTGCCGGTCAGGCCGGGCTCGGGGGCGCCTACGATGCCGGTATGGATCAGCAGGCGAGGCGCGCGATGAGGCCCCTCGTGCTGCGCTCCCACCTCCTGCTGGTCCTGGCCGTGCTGGTGGGCCTCGTGGCCATGCACGGCCTGGGGCCAGGCACCGTTGCGGCCTCCGCCGCCGCACCCGGGTGCGCGGCCGCCCACGGGACGGCCGTCGCGCACGGCATGCCTGCCGCCGGCGAGCACGCGATGCGGCACGACCCCGCCGTGCGGGCCGGTGAACCGGGCGGCGACGGAAGCGGCGGACACACCCAGCACGCGGACGCGACCTGCGCCGCCACGGGTACGTCGGGCGCCCCCGTCCTGCCCTCCCCGGCCGCCGCCCCGAGCGGCGTCGCGGCCGTCCCGGTCCTCGGTGCCGGGATCGGCGTGAGCGGTGCGGTCGGCGGACGCGCGCCACCGTCCCTGAGTGAATTGCAACTCCTGCGCATATAGGGCGGCCCGAGCACTCGGACCGGTCCCTACCCCGGCACGCCCCGACGCGCGCGTGCCCTCACCGCAGGAGCAGCACCATGACCAGCAAGCGTTCCCTGATCCGCCGCGCCACGGCCGTGGCCGCGGCCGCCACCGCCGCACTCGTCCTCACCGCCTGCGGCGGCAACGGCGACGGCTCCGGCTCGGCCCACGACGAGCACGGTTCCTCCGCCTCGCCGTCCGCGTCCGCCCCGGCCCGGCAGGGCGACCACAATGCCGCCGACACGGTCTTCGCCCAGGGGATGATCCCCCACCACCGGCAGGCCGTCGAGATGGCCGGCCTCGCCGCGGCCCGCGCGGAGTCCGCCGAGGTGAAGAAGCTCGCGGAGGAGGTCAGGAAGGCCCAGGATCCGGAGATCAAGACCCTCTCCGGCTGGCTGGCCTCCTGGGGCGAGAAGATCCCGGCCGCGGGCGGGGACCACGGCGGACACGACATGTCCGGCATGATGGCCGCCGAGGAGATGCAGCAGCTCACGGCCTCCTCCGGCAAGGCGTTCGACACCGCCTTCCTCCAGATGATGGTCAAGCACCACGAAGGCGCCGTCGCCATGGCGAAGACCGAGCAGACCGACGGCGCGTACCGGCCCGCCCAGGACATGGCCGCAGCGATCATCACTTCCCAGAGCGCGGAGATCGCCCGTATGAACACCCTTCTCGGCAAGAGCTGACCGGCTCGGCCGCTCCGGTGCGGGCAGCCGGCCCCGGCTGCCCGCATCCCGCCCGTGCCGGCGCAGGCCTGTCAGGGCAGGGGATGATCATCGGGCGGGTACCGGTACGACCGGGGGCGCGGCTCCATCCGGGCCACCACCTCCGCGAGCCGCCCGCAGAGCTGCTTGATCTCCTCATGCGTCCTGTCGCGTTCGGTGATGACGGCCGCGAGAAGGAGGGCCGTCAGCGCGGTCGTGCCGTTGAAGGCCTGGAGCGTCACCATGTTGGTGAAGACGTCGCCGCCCACGAACGGGCCGCTGTCGCCGTCGGCGGCCAGGACCGCCAGCGTCACCACGGCGAGCGCACACGGCGCCGCGCCGGCCAGCCGGAAGCGGAAGGCCGCCGAGATCAGGAACGGGGAGACGAGGAAGAGCAGGTTCGAGTCGCGCGTGCGCGTGGCCAGGAGCGTGACGAGGACCGTACCGAGCGCCAGCGCCACCGCCTCGCACCATCGGCCGATTCCGGCATCCGACGGCCACCGGGCCTTGCGCAGCACGAGCAGGAAGGGGGTGACGACAAGGATTCCCATCGCGTCACCGGTCCACCACACCGACCACGTCGGCCAGAAGTCGGCCGCATCCAGTGCTCCGGAGAGGACCAGTACCCCGCTGCCGATGGTCGAGCTGACCGACATCCCGGCGAGCGCGCCGAGGAAGACCAGTGCCAGTACGTCCCGCAGGCGGTCCAGCTCGTTCCGGAACCCGGCTCTGCGCAGCAGCAGACAGGCGCAGACCGGCGCGAGGGTGTTGCCCGCGGTGATGGCCAGTACGGCGAGCAGTGACGGCCCGAGGAACACGTTGACCAGGAACGCGCCCAGCGCGATGCCCGGCCAGACGCGCAACCCCATCACGAGCAGGGCGGCCAGGGCGACGCCGGTCGGCGGCCACAAGGGGGTGACCTGGTCACGCACCAGCTGTTCGAGAAGGCCGATCTGTGCGGCCCCGTAGTAGACGGCCGCGACGGCGAGGATGCGCAGCACGGTGGACCCGAGACGACCCCTCTCCGTGCTGCCCACGACAGCAGTCTGCGCTCGGATCCCGCTACCGGCGACCCAGTGGCCCCTGCGGCTCCGTCGGTCAGGCCGGCTCCTGGGGGCCGTCGTAGCGGACGACGAGGACCGCGGCGTCGTCGCGGTGTCCCGTCAGGTCGGCCACTTTGACGACGGCGGAGGCCAGTACGTCGGGATCGGCGTCGAACCCCGCGCGCACGAGTCTGGCCACCTCGGCCAGACCGGACTCCATCGGGTATCGGGGGCCCTCCACCACTCCGTCGGTGAGCAGGACGAGCACTCCTGCCTCGGTCAGCCGCCGGTGGGTCACCGGGTACCGCTCACCCGACACGATGCCCAGCGGCGGCCCGCCGCGGTCGAGTGCGATGCCGTGACGGCCGCCGGCCGTGGCCCAGACCATCGGGACGTGGCCCGCCCTGGAGACGGTCAGATCGCGGCTGACCGGGTCGAAGCGAAGGAAACAGCACGTCGCGAAGAGGCCGCACCCCATGCCGATCAGCAGATCGTTGGCGCGGCCCAGTACCTCTCGGGTATCGCTCGTCGTCTGCGCGAGGGCGCGCAGGCTGGTGCGCACCTGTCCCATGAAGGCGATGGCCTCCACGTCGTGGCCCTGCACGTCGCCGACCGTGAGCCCCAGCGACCCGTCGTGCATGACGAAGGCGTCGTACCAGTCGCCGCCCACCTCCAGACCGCCCCGTGAGGGGGCGTACCTGGCGGCCAGCCGCAGCCCGGGCAGCTGTGGCAGCCCGGGCGGGAGCATGTGACGCTGCAGAGCCTCGGCCAGCTCTACCCTGGCCCGCTGGTACTCGATCCGGTCCAGGGCCTGATCGACGAGCTGCCCGAGAGCGACCAGCAGGTCCTGCACATTGTCGGGCTGCTCGGGACGGTGTCCGCGCATGACGGCTCCTGGCTCTCCCACAGCCTCCTCACCTCACCCTAGCCGCTGCCCCCGCACGCCTCCACAGGGGTGATCTCAGGACCCGATCTCGAACTCGGGCGCCCGCTGGCTCTTGAGACAGGCGGTGTTCGGCGCGGCCGGGTCGTCGAAGAACGAGACGGTGATCTCCTGGGCGCACTTCGAGGTCGCGAACACCACGTGCGGCTCGTACGGGACCGTGACGACCTTGGCCTTGGGCAGCGTCCGGGCGACGTACGGCCCGTTGTCCGCCCCGGTCTGGGAGTCGAACCCGCCCGACAGGGCGAGGGTGGGGATGTCACCGCGCGTGACGTCCCGGATCGAGGGCGACGCCGGGGGGACGTTCCAGGCGTCGCAGTCCGGGCGGAGGAAGGTGAGCTGCGGAGCCTGCGCCTGCACCGAGCGGGGGAACGTCGGGAAGGCTTCCTGTCCGCCCCGGAGCGCCTCCTCCTGGCTCTCGTACGGGGTCCACTCGCTGCAGAAGACGCCGTAGACGAGACCGTGCGCAACCCTTCCCATGGCCTGGGGGCTCAGCTTGCCGCCCGCCCACTGCTGCGCGATCCGCTGCGGCTTGCCGTGCGCCAGCTCGTCGAGCGCGGCGGGCACCTGGGGCGCCACGTGGGTTGCGGAGGTCATCCAGTTCACCAGGGCTCCGCCGTCCAGGACGACCTTCACCGGCTTGTCGCTGCCGGGGAGGGTGACGGTGGTGGTGACCGGCTTTGCTTCGAGTTCGCGGACGAGGCGGTCGAAGGTGGCCGACAGGTTCGGATAGCGCTTGTTGCACGCCGGCTGGTCCGCGCAGGCCTTGAACAGGCCGTCGAAGCCCTGCCGGGCGCTGCTCCAGGTCGATGCCGAACCGGACTTGGAGGGCGGCAGTATGCCGTCGATGCCCACCGAGCGGAGCCCCTCGGGGTGCAGGCGCATGTAGACCAGCGCGAGGTGGGTGCCGTAGGAGATCCCGAAGAGGTTCCACTGCTTGATGTCCAGCGCCTTGCGCAGGTCCTCGTAGTCGGCGGCGCTCTCGGTGTCGTTGTAGGCGCCGAGGTCGATCCCGCGGGCCGCCAGTCGGTCGCGGCAGGCCTTCGTGGCCTCGACGTGCAGGCGTTCGGTGGACGGAGCGTCGTAGACGAGGCCGACGGAGCGTGCGTTGAACTCGTCGATGTTGGGGCACAGGAGATCCGGGTCGGCCGAGTACGTACCGCGCTGGGACATGAAGATCACGTCACGGTCGCGGTTCAGGCCGCCGTCGATCGCCATCTTCGCCTCCCCCACGGCGTCGTCGCCGGGTCCGCCCGCGAGCCACACGATGGGGTCGGATTTCGGCTTGTCGGTCGCGGCGGGCACGATCGCGACACCGAGGTCGATGGTCCGGCCGTTCGGTTCGGCGCGGTTCTCGGGCACGGTGAGCGTTCCGCAGCGGGCCTCGTCGAGCGCCTCGATCGGTTCCGGCGTCCTCGGGCAGGGGCCCGGTTCGAAGCGGGCGTCACCCACCGTACGGGCGACCGTGCCGATGGGCGCGTCGGGGCCGGCGCTGGTGTCGGTGCGGGACTGCGCCTGGGCGGGTGCTGCGAGCAGGCCGGTGACGAGGAGACCGGTCACCATGCCGGCCGAGGTGGCCAGGAGCCGTCGTGCGGTGCGGCGCCGACAGGGCGCCAGGTGGAGTGCCATGTGCCCTCCCGGTCAGTTCGGGTGATCGTGAACGGTTCGGGCTCGCGGCCGGGTTTCCGTCGCCGAGTTCGCCGAGCGCCGCCGGGATGTTGCCGATCCCCGCCTTCAGCATGAGCTGTTGCGCCGGTCGTCGAACGTGTCGCCACCGGGGCCGCCCGCCATGAACACCCCAGGGTCCTGGGCCGGTTTCGCCGGTGCGACGGCCGGCTGACCGGCGGACGGGACGGTGTGCTGTGGCATGGGTTCTCGTTCCTGCGCCGCCTTGCGCGGCGGCTGCCCCGCCGGGCCGGGCGGCAGCGGTTCGGACGGAACGCTCGCTCTCGACGCTACCGGGTGGGCCGTACGCGCGCACGCGGAGCGATCAGCGGCCCGCGGTGGCCAGGGCGAAGGGCCCGCCGATGGGCTGCTCCGTCCAGATGGTCTTGCCGGTGCTGGTGAACCGGCAGCCCCAACGGTCGGTGAGCTGGGCCACGAGGAACAAGCCCCGCCCGCCCTCGTCCGTTTCCCGGGCACGACGCAGGCGTGGCTGGGTGCTGCTGGGGTCGGACACCTCGCAGACGAGCACCCGGTCGCGGATCAGCCGGAGCCCGACCGGCCCCCCGGCGTAGCGGATCGCATTCGTGACGAGCTCGCTGGCGACGAGTTCCGTCACGAAGCCCAGGTCGTCCAACTGCCAGTCGGACAGCTGGCCCACCACCAGCTCGCGCGCGTGCGCGACGAGCGAGAGGTCGGCTTCGAGTTCCCACTCGGCGACCTGGTCGGACGAGAGCGCGTGGATGCGGGCGAGCAGCAAGGCGGCGTCATCGACGGGCTCTTGAGGCCGCACCCCGTCGAAAACGGTCCGGCTGAGCTCGTCGAGCGGCAGCCTCGGATCGGCTCCGGCGAACGAGCCCCGCAACCTCTCCATCCCCTCGTCGATGTCGCCGCCCCGGCTCTCCACCAGTCCGTCCGTGAAGAACGCGAGCATGCTGCCGGGCCGTACGCCGAACTCCGTCACCTCGAACGGCACTCCGCCCACCCCCAGCGGCGGCCCCGGCGTCACCCCGAGGAAGACCGGTTCCCCGTCCGGCGGCAGCAGGACCGGCGGCGGATGTCCCGCGGCGGCAGCCGCGCACCGGCCCGCCACCGGGTCGTAGACGGCGTACAGGCACGTCGCTCCCAGCACCGCCGGCTCCGAGCGCTCCGTGCGCTCCGAGCGCTCCGTGCGCTCCGAGCGGGACTCGCCGGCCATCTGCTCCTCGGAGAAGCCGAGTACCAGGTCGTCGAGATGCGTGAGGAGCTCGCCCGGATCCAGATCGAGGTCGGCGAGGGTCTGCACCGCGGTCCGCAGTCGCGCCATGGCCGCGGTGGCGTCGAGGCCGTGGCCGACGACATCCCCGACGACGAACGCGACGCGCAACGACGGCAGGGGGATCACGTCGAACCAGTCTCCGCCGACGCCCAGGCCGCCGCCCGCCGGCTGGTAGACGCCGACCGTTTCGGCGGCGGCGGAGTCCAGGGCCGAGCGCGGCAGCAGGCTCCGCTGCAGGGCCACCACCGACCGGTGTTCCCTGGTGTAGCGGCGCGCGTTGTCCACGCCGAGTGCGGCCCTGGACACGACGTCCTGCAGCAGTGCGGCGTCCTCCTCGCCGAACGCGGAAGGCAGCTGACTGCGCCAGACCGTGACGCAGCCGAGGATCAGGCCTCGCGCGTAGAGCGGCATGGCCACGGAGGAGTGAGCTCCGCTCGGGACGAACAGCGGCAGGGCCTTCGGATCCACGCCGAGCTTCGCGCGCAGGACGGCGACGTCCGGCACCAGCACGGGCAGCCCCTTCATGAGGGGACGCATCAACGTACTGTCCGTCACGGGAGGAAGCGCCTCTCCCACCGCCAGGAGGTCCTCGGCGGATATCTCCGGGCTCTGCGCGGCGGCGGTCCGGCGCAGACGGACGTCGCCGCTGCTGTCGAAGCGCGGGGGCTCGTCGCCCACCAGCACGTTCTCGGCGATGTCCACGGTCGCCAGGTCGGCGAAATCGGGGACGAGCAGATCCACCAGGGTCTCGGCCATCTCGATCACGTCCAGGGAGGTGCCGATGCCCGCGGCGGCGGCCTGGGAGAGCGCCGTCCGGCGTCTGCGCGCGTCTCGCCCGGCGGCCTCCTCCGCCGTTTCCGCCGGGGTGACCAGGACGAGCCACTGCGTACCGGCGCCGGAGTCGCCTGGAGTGCGAGCGGCGAGGCGGACAACCGTGCAGACCAGCGGGACCTTCGGGCCCGCGTGATCGCCACCCGGAACGGTCATCGGGTGCCCGGCCGGTCCGGCATCCGTTCCGGCGCGCGGCAGCATCCCCAGCAGGGGCACACAGGTCCGGCCCGGCGAGCATTCCAGCAGCGTCGCGGCCCGCTCCGAACGGGCGATGACCACGCCTTCGTCGTCCAGGACGACCGCTGCCGTGTCGCTGGCGGAGGCCGAGGCCGGCCCTGGGCCGCGATGCTCCGGTTCACGCATGTCGCCTCCACGCACCGTGACCTTCAGTATCGTCCCCGAGCGGAGACCCGGCGACCCGCAGCACGCGTCTTCGCCGGGCAGGGAGCGAGGCCGGGGCCTGGAGGGGGTGTCCCTCCAGGCCTGCGTGTCAGGACGGGAGCCATGACCGCCAGGTGGCTTCGTTCTGCTTCACCCAGCGGCCGGCCGCTTCCTGCGGTGACAGCTTCTCCTCGGCGATCATCAGGGCGACGTCGTTCTGCATCTCGGTCGTCCACCGGAACTTCTTCAGGAAGGCGGCGGCGTCACCTCCGCCGTCCGCGAAGCGGGCGTTGAGGAACTTCTGCAGCGGCGTGTGCGGGTACGCGCAGGCCACCTTCTGCGGGTCGGCGTCACAGCCCTCCTCGTAGGCGGGCAGCTTCACCTCCGTCATCGGGACCTTCTCGAACAGCCACTGGGGCTTGTACCAGTAGCTCAGGAACGGCTTCTGCTCCTTGGCGAACTGCCTGATCTGGGTGATCTGAGCCGCCTCCGATCCCGCGAACACGACCTGGTAGTCGAGGTCCAGGTTCTTCACGAGGGCCTTGTCGTTCGTCACGTAGGACGGGGAGCCGTCCAGCAGCTGGCCCTTGCCGCCGCTCTCCGCGGTGCGGAACTCGGCTGCGTACTTGTTCAGGTTCTTCCAGTCGGTGACGTCCGGGTGTTCCTCGGCGAAGTACGTCGGCACGAACCAGCCGATGTGGCCGGTCACTCCGAGGTCGCCACCCCGCGCGATCGTCGCCTTGTCGCCGACGTACCGCTTCTCCTGCTCGGGGTGGCCCCAGTCCTCCAGGATGGCGTCCACCCGGCCCTGGCTGAGCGCGTCCCAGGCGGGTACCTCGTCGATCTGGACGGTGTCCACCCGGTAGCCGAGCTCGTGCTCCAGCAGGTACTGGGCGACGGCGACGTTGGCCTGGGCGCCCACCCACGACTGCACGGACAGTGTCACCGTGCGGGAGCCCTTCGCGTCGGCGTACGGGGAGGCCTGGCGGGTCATGTCGGCGGCGCCGCAGCCGGTGAGGGCCGTCAGGGCGACGGCGAGGCCGGCCGCGAGTGCGGCGCGGCGGGTGCGTCGTGCGTGAGCCATCTCAGGCCCCCTTTCCGGCGGGGTCGCGGCGTTCTGTCGGCTGGGTGACGCGGTCGAGCATCAGGCCGAGGCAGACGATCGCCGCGCCGGCCACCAGACCGGTCGCCAGGTCGCCCTGGGCGAGGCCGAAGACCGCGTCGTAGCCGAGCGCGCCACCCCCCACGAGGCCGCCGATGACGACCACGGCGAGGACCAGCACCACGCCCTGGTTGACGGCCAGCAGCAGCGCGGGCCGTGCCAGCGGCAGCTGGACCTGGAGCAGTTGCTGCCGTCCGGTCGCGCCCATCGAGCGCGCGGACTCCAGCGCGGCCGGGTCCACCGCGCGCACGCCCTGGGCCGTGATCCGCACCACCGCGGGCAGCGCGTAGACCACGGCGGCCGCGGCGGCCGGGGCGCGGCCCACGCCGAAGAGGGCGACGACGGGGATCAGGTACACGAACTGCGGCATCGTCTGGAAGACGTCGAGCACCGGACGCAGCGCGCGCCCCAGGCGGGTGCTGCGGGCCGCGGCGACGCCGAGGGCGAAGCCGATCAGCAGGGTCACGGTGACGGCGGCCAGGACCTGGGACAGGGTGTCGAGCGCCGGGTCCCAGACGCCGAGGACACCGATCGTGGCCATCGCGAGGACGGCGGTCGTGGCGGTGCGCCAGGTGCCGATGAGCAGGGCGAGTACGCCGACGGTCAGCAGGACCGCCCACCAGGGCAGCCACTGCAGTCCGTCGCGCAGGGGGTTGAGGACCCACGTGGTGAAGTGCCCCGCCCAGTCCGCGGTGCCGCCGACGAGGGGCACTCCGGAGTAGAGGTGGGCGGTCATCCAGTCGACCGTTTCGTTGACGGGCGCGGCGATGTCCACCGTCCACGCAGCGGGCCAGGAGAGCCCGTCGACGAGGCGGCCGCCGACGACGACCGCGGCCGTCAGCAGGGCGGCGACGGACCGGACGAGCCCGCTCCGGGGGGTCGCAGGGGCGCCGATCCGCTCCCCCGCCGCGGCGGTGACCCGGTCCAGCACGATGGCGAGCAGCACGATCGGCACACCGGCGGCGAGCGCGGCGCCGACGTCGACGGAGGCCAGCGCCTGGTAGACGCGGTCGCCGAGACCGCCCGCGCCGATGACGGACGCGATCACGGCCATTCCCAGCGCCATCATGATCGACTGGTTGACGCCGAGCAGCAGTTCCTTGCGGGCCAGCGGCAGCCGGGCCGTCAGCAGCCGCTGCCTGCCGGTGGCGCCGAGCGAGGTGGCGGCCTCCACGACGCCGGCGTCGGCGTCGCGCAGCCCGAGCGCGGTGAGGCGGGCCATGGGCGGGGCGGCGTAGACGACGGTCGCGAGGACGGCCGCAGGCACGCCGATGCCGAAGACGAGGACGACGGGCAGGAGGTACGCGAAGGCCGGCAGCACCTGCATGGTGTCCAGCACGGGCCGCAGGATCCGGTGCATACGGTCCGACAGGCCGGCGGCCAGCCCGAGGAGACCTCCGAGCAGCACGGATGCGGCGACGGCGACCACCATCAGGGCGAGCGTCTGCATGGTGGGCACCCACATGCCGAGCAGTCCGCACACGGAGAAGGCGGCGCCGGAGGTCAGCGCGAGCCGGACTCCCGCCACCCGCCAGGCCAGCAGAGCGGCGGCGGCGGTGACGCCGGCCCAGCCGAGGGCGAGCAGCACCAGGTACACGGCGCGGACGGACACGACCACGATGTTGCTGACGTGCCCGAAGAAGTAGAGGAAGAGCGGGTGGCCGTCGCGGTTGTCGATGATCCAGTCACTGGCGTGCCCGAGCGGTGCGGACAGGTCGGCGGAGAGCGACGCCGGCCAGTTTCCGGCGCCCAGGAGTACGCAGCCGAGGACGAGCGCGAGCGCCGCGCAGACGCCGATGAGCCGAGCGCGGTGGTGCGCGAGCGTGCGCAGCACACCGGGTCCACCGTCGGTGGGGGTCGTGGTCGTGGTCGTGGTCGTTGGGGCCGGAGGAGCGGGGGTGGCGGTGGTGGTCATCGGCCCCACCGCCGGGCGTCGGCCGGCACCGCACCGGCGCCGGCACCGGCGCCGGTCGTAACGCACGGCGGCGGCCAGGTCGTATGGCCGTACATCAGGCCACCGCCTTCCCGGTCGTGGCCGGGACCCCGGCGACGACACCGAGGAGTCCCGCGTGGTCGACCACCCCGAGGCACCGGCCGTCCTCGACGACCCGCGCGTTCTCGCCGGTACGGGCGACGGCCTCGATGGCCTCGTGGACGGTGGCGCTCGGGGCGAGCGCCGGGCCGGCCTCGGAATCGTCGGCGCGTGCCGGGCGCATCGCCGAGCGCACGGTCAGCACCTGCTCGCGCGGCACGTCCCGGACGAAGTCCCTGACGTAGTCGTCGGCGGGGGCGCCGACGATCTCCTCCGGCGTGCCGAGCTGCACGATCCGGCCGTCGCGCATCAGCGCGATGCGGTCGCCGAGCTTCAGTGCCTCGCTCAGGTCGTGCGTGATGAAGACCATCGTGCGTCCCTCCTCGCGGTGCAGGCGTACGACCTCCTCCTGCATGTCCCGGCGGATGAGCGGGTCCAGCGCGCTGAACGGCTCGTCGAACAGCAGGACCTCGGGGTCCACGGCGAGTGCGCGGGCCAGACCCACGCGCTGCTGCTGGCCGCCGGACAACTGGCCCGGCCTGCGGTGCTCCAGGCCGTCCAGGCCGACCTTGGTCGCGAACTCGGCCGCCCGGTCCCGCCGTTCGCCGCGTCGCACGCCCTGGATCTCCAGCCCGTAGGCGATGTTGTCGAGCACCGTCCGGTGCGGGAGCAGCCCGAAGTGCTGGAAGACCATGGCCGCCCGGTGCCGGCGCAGCTCGCGGAGGCGGCCGGTGTCCATGGACAGCACGTCCTCGCCGTCGATGGAGATCGTGCCCGAGGTCGGTTCGATGAGCCGGGTGAGGCAGCGTACGAGCGTGGACTTGCCCGAGCCCGACAGGCCCATGACGACGAAGACCTCGCCCTTGCGGACGTCGAAGGAGACGTCGCGGACGGCGGCGGTGCAGCCGGTGCGCTCGCGCAGCTCGGCAGCGCCGAGTGCCCCGAGCTCCTTGTCGGCGGGCACGCGGTCCGCCTTCGGACCGAAGACCTTCCACAGGTCGCGTACGGAGAAGACGGGCTCGGCGGAGGGCTGCGGCCCGGTCGCGGTGCGCGGCTGAGTGTGCGGTGTCGCGTGCGGCGTTGCGTGCGGCGTTGCGTGCGGCGTTTTCATCGGGTGGTTCCTCCCAGCAGGTCGGCGCATTTCTCGCCGACCATGAGCACGCCGATCATGGGGTTGACGGCGGTCATGGTGGGGAAGACGGACGCGTCGGCTATCCGGACGCCGTCGAGGCCCCGGATCTTCAGATCGGGCGAGACGACGGCGAGTTCGTCGTCGTCGGCCCCCATCCGGCAGGTGCCGGCGGGGTGGTAGACGGTGTGCGCGACCTGGCGGGCGTACGCGCTGAGTTCCTCGTCGGAGGTCACCTCGGGGCCCGGGCACACCTCCCGCTTGAGCCAGCCGGCCAGGGGTTCGCTCGCCGCGATCCGCCGGGCGATGCGGATCCCGTCGACGAGGGTCCGGGCGTCGTAGTCGTCCTCGTCGGTGAAGTACCGGAAGTCGAGCGCGGGCTTGACCTGGGGGTCGGCGCTCGTCAGGTAGAGCCGGCCGCGGCTGCGCGGCTTGGGGATGTTCGGGGTCATCGACACGCCGTGCGCGGGCCGTTCATAGCCCAGGCGCTCCGGATTGTCGGTGAAGGGGATCTGGTAGAAGTGGAACATCAGGTCCGGGCCCTCGGCCCCGGGGTCCCGGCGGACGAACAGTCCGGCGTCGGAGTCCATCGCGGAGTTCTCCGGGATCGGCCCGTGCGTCTCCCACACGATGACCGACTCGGGGTGGTCGAGCAGGTTCTCCCCGACGCCCGGCAGGTCGTGCACGACGGGGATGCCAAGGTTCTCCAGGTCGGCGCGCGGCCCGATGCCGGAGTGCAGCAGCAGGCGCGGGGTGTCCACGGCCCCGGCGCACACCAGGACCTCGCGCCGGGCGCGTACGACGTGCTCCGCGCCCTCCTTGGTACGGATGTGCACGCCGGTGGCGCGGGTGCCCTCCAGTTCCAGCCGGAACGCCCAGGTCTCCAGAGCCATGTGCAGGTTCGGCCGGTCCAGGAAGGGGTGCAGATAGGCGACGGAGGCGGACGAGCGCTTGTTGTTCTCCGGGTGGTAGGCGAGGTCGAAGAAGCCGGCGCCTTCGTCGAAGGGCCGTCGGTTGAAGCCCTCGATCCGCGGCACGCCGAGCGCGGTCTGCGCCGCGTCGACGAAGTCCCGGGCGATCGCGTTCCGGTCGGCCTCGCCGACGGGGACGATGTTGTTGCGCAGCCGGGCGAAGTAGGGATCCATGGCCTTCGCGTCCCACCCGTCGGCGCCGGCCTCGGCCCACTCGTCCCAGTCGGAAGGGAGGGGTTTGAAGGCGATGAGGGTGTTGTGCGAGGAACAGCCGCCCAGCACCCGCGCACGGCTGTGGCGGATGTGCGAGTTGCCCCGGGGCTGCTCGGTCGTGGGGTAGTCGTAGTCGAGCTCACCGCCGAGCAGGCCCATCCAGCGGCGCAGGGTGAGGACGTCGTCGCGGCCGACGTCGCTGGGGCCGCCCTCGATGACGGCGACGCTGACGTCGGGGTCCTCGGTCAGCCGGGACGCGATGACGGATCCGGCGGTGCCGCCGCCGACGACGACGTAGTCGTACACGTGGTGGTCGTACACGTGGTGGTCGTTCATGCTCAGCCCTTCGCCGTCGTCGTGCCTGCGAACCAGCGCACGGGGCGCGGAGCGAGGTTCTGGTAGATGTGCTTGGCCTCGCGGTATTCGGCAAGACCGCCGGGGCCCAGCTCACGGCCGATGCCGGACTTCCCGAAGCCGCCCCATTCCGCCTGCGGCAGGTAGGGATGGAAGTCGTTGATCCAGACGGTGCCGTGCCGCAGCAGGCCGGCGACCCGCCGGGCCCGGTGTTCGTCGGAGGTCCACACCGCTCCGGCGAGGCCGTACTCGGTGTCGTTGGCGAGGGCGACGGCCTCTTCCTCCGTGCGGAAGGTCTCCACGGTGAGGACGGGGCCGAAGACCTCCTCGCGGACGACGCGCATGCCGCGGTGGCACCGGTCGAGGACCGTGGGCCGGAAGAAGTAGCCGGGGCCGGCCGGCCTCCCGCCGCCCGCGCGCAGGACCGCGCCCTCGGCGAGGGCGGAGGCCACGTACGCCTCGGTCCGCGCCACCTGGGCCGCGGAGACGAGCGGGCCGCACTCGACACCCGCGTCGGTGCCGCGTCCCAGCCGGATCAGTTCGGCCCGGCGGGAGAGCTCGGCGACGAAACGGTCGCGCAGCGGCTCCTCGACGATGAGGCGGGAGCCGGCGGAGCAGACCTGGCCGCTGTGGATGAAGGCGGCGTTGAGCGCCTGGTCGACGGCGGTGTCGAAGCTGTCGGGCGTCGAACAGGCGTCGGCGAAGACGACGTTGGGGTTCTTGCCGCCCAGTTCGAGTGCGACCTTCTTGACGCTGTCGGCTGCCGACCGGGCGACCTTGGTGCCGCTGACGAGACCGCCCGTGAACGAGACGAGGTCGACATCGGGGTGCTCGGCCAGCCGGGCGCCGACCGTGTCGCCGGGGCCGGTGACGACGTTGGCCGCGCCGAGCGGAAGTCCGGCCTCCAGGAGCAGTTCGATCAGTACGACGGTGGTCAGCGGGGTGATCTCGCTGGGCTTGATCACGAAGGTGTTGCCGGCGGCGAGCGCGGGCGCGATCTTCCAGCTGGCCTGGAGCAGCGGGTAGTTCCACGGCGTGATCAGGGCGCAGACACCGACCGGCTCGTGCACGACGACGCTGCGGATCTCGTCCGAACCGGCGTCGACGACCCGTCCGCCACCCTTTTCGTCCTCCACGAGGTCGGCGAAGTAGCGGAAGGCGTCGCGGACGCAGTCGACGTCGACGCGGCCTTCCTCCAGCGTCTTGCCCGCGTCCCGGCTCTCCAGGGCGCCGATCCGCTCGCGGTCGCGCTCCAGCAGTGCGGCGACCCGGCGCAGCAGGGCGGCCCGCTCGGCGACGGGCGTACGAGGCCAGGCACCGAAGTCGAACGCGGCGCGCGCCGCGGCCACGGCGTCGTCGGTGTCCAGGACACCGCCCTCCGCCACGACCTCGAAGGGGGTCGCGTCGACGGGGTCGATGATCTCGCGCGTGGCCCCGGACAGGGCTGCGCGCCACTCTCCGCCCACGTGGATGGTCTGCTGTGCTGCCGTCACGGTACGTATTGCCTTTCGTTCCTTTGAGTCCCCCTGTCGGTCAGACCGACTTGATCCGGCCGCCTGCCCCGACTCCCGAGACCCATGCGCAATGCATTGCGGAGAGTGTTCTGCTTCACTCGCAAAAACGCCCGAAAAAGGGACATAGGGCACGACTCTTCGGCGCGCGGACGTCGCACCGCAGCGGCTCAGGGCCGTGGAGGTTCCGGGCTCACCCGTTCGGAGTACGGCACCCGCAGGGCGGCGGGGCAGGAGTTTGCACAGGTCGGGATCGTCAGGAGCGGGGTGCGCAGGGGGTGGGGCGGATCCGCCCTCAGGCAGCGCGCCGGGGATGCCGTTTACCTGGCAGCACGTTTCCGTGCGAACAGGAGGAGGAGCTCATGGCCAAGCAAGGCAGGACGAAAACCGCCTCGCCCGGAGCGGCGAGGGCGAGGGCGAACCTGGAACGGGCCGTCGCCGACATCGACCGCGTGCTGGGGCTGCAAGAGATCCGGACCGGCCGGGGTGGCGGCGCCGTGATCGCCGGCTTCCAGAGCACCCAGTCGATCGGTTGCAGCACCTACAGCGTGGCCTGCAACCCGGTGTAGATGTGATTCCGGAAATTGAGCACGTTCGCCGGGGCCGCCTGCGGCGCCCCGGCGGATGAGCACCCGTGGAACAGCAGGCGGCCATGGCCGCCCACCACCTCTTCGGCCTCGTCGACAACCGGCACTACGAGCCGTTGTCCCGCCGGGCCATCACCCCGCAGTACCGCGACGCCCTTCAGCGGCTGCTGCCGGACACCTGGGCTCTGGAACGCGGTGACGTGTGGCTGCACGCCCGGATGGTGGCGGGAGTGCCGGGCGTGGCGGGTGTGCCGGGCGCCTCTCGGCGGACGACCCCACCGCCCACCCAGGGCTTCAAGATCCACGTCTCCTCCGCCCCCGCGCACACCCTGCGGCTGTTCGATCTGGTCGTACCCGTATGCGTGGAGAACGGCGTCGAGTTCAAGGCCGCCGCCGATCCGGTAATGCTGGGCGTGATCAACTCGAAGACCCAGGAACGCGGTTTCTCGGGCAAGTTCATGACGATCTACCCGCCCGACGAGGACGTCTTCGTCGGACTGATCGAGACCCTGTACCGACGGACGGCCGACGAGGAGGTCGAGGGCCCGTACATCCTCTCGGACCGCCGCTACCGGGACAGCAAGGTCCTCTTCTACCGGTACGGAGGGTTCCGGCCACCGCGGCGGCTCAACATCGACGGCACGCAGAGCACGTTCCTCGTCTCCCCCGACGGCACGTACGTGGCCGACGAGCGGCTGCCGTACTTCCGGCTGCCCCCTTGGGTCCGCGACCCCTTCGCCGGGGAACCGGCGGAGGATTCCACGGCGCGCCCCGCCGGTGAACCGGCCGCCACCCTCCTGAACGGCCGCTACCGCATCGAGGGCGCCCTGACGTTCTCCAACGCCGGCGGTGTCTACCACGGCACGGACGACGTCACCCGCAAGCCCGTCGTCGTGAAGGAGGCCCGGCGCCTCACCAACTGCTGGACGTCCGGGGAGCGCACGGTCGACTCGGTCGACATGCTGCGCCACGAGTACGACGTACTGCGCCGGCTGGAAGGCCTGGAGTTCGTTCCGCGGCCGGTCGACCTCTTCCGGGAGTGGGAGCACACCTTTCTGGTCGAGGAGCGCGTGGAAGGCATCGCGTTCCACGACTTCTGGGCACAGGACGACGTCATCCTCGCGCCGTACATCCGCCGGGAAGGCCGGGTGGAACGGTTCGTCCCGCGCTTCCGCGAGGTCGCCGGCCGCCTGATCCGCATGGTCGAGGAGGTGCACGCGCGCGGAGTGGTCCTCGGCGACCTGTCGCCGAACAACATCCTGATCGACACCGAGACGCTCCGGATGTGGTTCATCGACTTCGAGAGCGCGGTCCACGAGGACGACGAGGCGGCGCTGCTGACCTACGGCACGCGCTGGGGCACCCCCGGATTCCTCCACCCGGACCGTGCCTCCCGGGACAGGCTCCTTCCCTGCGACGACTGGTACGCGGCGGCCATGCTCCTCTACAGCAGCGTCGTGCCCGCCACCGCGTTCTTCGCCCTCAACCCCCTTGCGCAGGACCTCTTCCTCGACGAACTCGTCGCCCTGGGCGTCCCCGCCCAGGTGAGGTCCGTCGTGTCGTGCCTGACCGCCGGCCGGGTGGACGAGGCGAAATCCGTGCTCGCCGACTGGGAGGACGGGTGACGCCATGACACCTCTGACGAGCGACACCCTCGCGGCCGAGGGCGGTGCCCCGGCCCACCCGGACGCGGAAGTACGGCGCACCCTCGGCGGCATCGCCGACACCCTGCTCCGCACCTACGACGGCCGGCGCACCGACCGCCTCTGGCCCGCGGACTACACGGTGTTCACGACGAACCCGCTCAGCGTGGCCTACGGCGCCTGCGGGCCGGCCCTGTTGCTCCGTTCCCGGGCGGGCACCGAGGGGCCCGCCGCCGCCCTGCCCGCCGAGGTGACCGCCTGGATGCTGGGGCAGCCCCTCGGCACGGACACCTATCCGCCCGGGCTGTACGTCGGGCTGGCCGGGATCGCCTGGGCCTTCCACGATCTCGGCTGGGAGGACAGGGGCGAGGCGGTGATGGAGATGCTCTACGGATCGCCGCTGCTGTACGACGAACCGGGCATGTTCCTCGGGGTCGCCGGGTGGGGGCTGGCCTCCCTGCGCTTCCACGCGAGGACCGGGAAGCAGGTCTACCTCGACCGCGCCGTGCAGGCGGGGGAACACCTGCTCAGGACCGCGCGGCAGGAGGACGGCACCTGCCACTGGCGGTCCTCCCACGACAACAGCGTCCACTACGGGTACGGGTACGGGGCGAGCGGCATCGCGCTCTTCCTCCTCCACCTGCACCTGACAACGGGCGACGCCCGCTTCCGGTCGTACGCCGTCCGCGCCCTGGAGTTCGATCTGGCCCATGCGAGCGAGAGCGGTCTCGGCCTGCAGTGGCAGCGGGTCCAGGACGACCCCGTCGTGTACCCGTACTGGATCCACGGAGGCGCCGGCGTCGGCAGCGTGCTGGTCCGGTTCCACGACCTGCTCGGCATCGAGCGGTACGGCGATCTCGCGCGCCGGGTGGCGGACGACACCTTCGTCAAGTACTCCTACAGTCCCGGCCTCTTCGAGGGTCTGGCCGGAATCGGCGAGTTCATGCTGGACATGTACTCCTTCACCGGCGAGCGCGCATACCGGGACAGGGCTCGCGACATCGCCGGAACCATCCTGTGGTTCAGGGTCGAGAACGAGGACGGCATCGCGTTCCCCGGCCGCTGGCTCAACCGGATCGCCCACGACTACGCGACCGGCTCGGCCGGCATCGGCCTGTTCCTCTCCCGGCTCGTGTCCCCGGGCGAGCGCCCCTTCGTCGACCTCCGGCGGCCCTGAGTCCGGGGCCCGCCTGCCCGGCCCGGTGGGCGGCCGACGCGCCCCGCACCGTCGGGCCTCCGCCACTTGCCGACGATCGGCTCCAGCACCACGGAACCGGGCAGCGCGCCGCGGCCATGTCGTGGGCGTAGACCCCGGGCCGCACCCGGAAGAACCAGTTGCCGGCGGCGACGAAGGTGTGCCGGCAGGCCCGACGCCCCGGGCTCGGGGAGGGGGTGCCGGGCTCCGCGGGACCGGCTCCCGTTCCGGTGTGCGGCCCTCCGCCCTCATGGTGGATCGGGTCGACGGAGACGTGATGTCCGGCCACACCCGGATTGCCCCTGCGGCAGTCGCCCCTGACGGAATGTCACTCCTAGTGGGCTCATGTCTCCCGGAGCGGTGCGTACGCCTCGGGTTCGAGGCCGAACGTCCAGGCCACGCCCTGGCGGGCGGTCCGGGTCGTCGGCGGGACCCGCAGCCAGTAGGTGCGGCGGGTGCCGTCGGGCTCCGGCGTCGAGTTGACGACCTCCACCATCACGACGGCCTCGTCGTCCGGCATGGGTATGCGCCACAGGACACCCGTCTCGTCCCGGTGCACGGGGGCGGCACCCGACTCCCGCAGATAGCGGTCGTACCCGTAGAACTCCAGCATCACCCGGCGCAGTTCGGCATTCTCCTCCTCCCGGATCCGCTCCGGCGTCAGCGTGCCCAGTCCGGCGAGGAATTCGGCCGGGACGGGCATGCCCCGCCACGCGTACAGCGCGAACCCGTCGGGGAACGCCAGCGCCGGGCCGTCCCCTCGGTCCAGCCTGCCCGCCTCGTCGCGGTGCAGCTCCACCGGGCGCTCGCACAGCACGGCCAGCCGTTCGTAGGGCCACCACCAGCCGGCCGAGCGGGCCAGGACACCGAGTCCGTGCAGGGGTGTGCCCTCCCCCGTGTCGAAGGCGCACAGCCAGGCCGCGTCGTGCTGCCCGAGCACCGCGTCCAGGAGCAGCAGGCGCAGCGACCGCTCCGCGGCCGCGGGGGCGGTGGCCCCGGCCGTCAGCTCCTCGACGAGACCGCTGCGGACCCGTTCCGCCAGGCGTTCCGTGTTCTCCCACAGGCGGCCGCCCGTCGCGCTCCAGTGCCGCCCCCAGCCCTGCGGGCCGAGCCTGTGCTGCGCGCGGTCCCGTTCGGCGGCCCACGGCGCGCTGCGCACCGCCTCCCGTACGCCGCGCCCGCGCGCGGCCGGCCCGCACGGCCCGTCGTCCCCGCCGAGCAGGCGCACCGCCTCCCGGGGCGAGTCCGCCCAGACGATCCGCTCCGGCTCCGCCAGGCCCGCGGCCCGGTACGCCAGGCGCACCCCGGCCTCCGCGGCCACGCGGTCGGCCGGCCCGGTGGCCGCCGCGGCCGCCCTCCACACGTCGATGTCCGTCAACACGATCCCGCTCCCCCACTGTCCGACACGCTGTCAGTCCGCCACGATCCGTACCGCTCCGGGCAGGTACTCCCGCTGCCGCACGACCCGGTACCAGCCCTTGGGCAGAGGTATCGCGGCGTGCTCCTCGTGCACCACCCGCCCGCCGTCCGGGAGATGCAGCAGCAGCGGGCCGAAGACCCCCGGTTCGCGGACGAGCCGCCCGGGCCCGAGCACGGCGTGTGCGTGCCCGGTGACCTCGCCCAGCGCGAGGACCATCCGGCCCCGCCCGTCCCGCGGCTCCTGTTCCGCGTCGGCCGCGTGCGGCGGCACCGCCGACTCGTCGAGCGGCACGATGAGCACGTCCCCCTGCCGGTACATGGGTGTCCCCTTCCCCCACGCGCCGCCCGGTGCGCCGCGTTCTTCTCCGAAGGTAGGGGGCGGGTCTGACAACGGCCTTCCACCCGCCCCGCACCGTCCCCGCACCGGCCCTGCCTCGGCCCCTGTCAGTGCGCCTTGGTACAACTTGCAGCACATCGGACGCGACAGGCGAGGAACGGCGGGCACCCCATGAGTTACCCGAGACACCTGACGGAATCGTGCGGGCTGCCCGTCTTCGATTTCCCGAGCCCGGGGGACGCGGAGACGACCCCGCTGCCAGCGGCGGACGCCGTCGCGTGGCGGATCTCCAGCGACAGCTACGACAGCGAGGAGAGCTGGACCGAGGCGTTCGCCCGGTTCGCCGCCGCGGTCGACACCACCGTGGTTCGCGCGATCGTCGTCGGCTCCTGGGAGGAGGCCTACGAGAGCGGGCCCGAGGAGATCATCGGCGCCCTTCTCGACGCACGCCCCCGCCTGCCCGCCCTGCGGGGCCTGTTCCTCGGGGACATGGAGTCCGAGCAGTGCGAAATTTCGTGGATCAGCCAGAGCGACGTCGGCCCGCTCCTCGACGGCTTCCCGGAGCTGGAGGAGTTCGGCGTGCGCGGCGGCTCCGGGCTGGTCTTTCCCGCCGTCACGCACCACAGGCTCCGCTCCCTGACCGTCGAGACCGGCGGCATGCCCGCCGAGGCGGTCCGCGGCGTCGCCGCCAGTGACCTGCCCGCCCTGGTCCACCTCGACCTGTGGCTCGGCACGAGCAACTACGGCGGGGACGCGGCGATCACCGACATGGCGCCGATCCTCGACGGCGACCGGCTGCCGCGCCTGCGTCACCTGGGCCTGCGCAACAGCGACATCCAGGACGAGATCGCCACGGCCGTCGCGTCCGCTCCCGTCGTCGCCCGCCTGGAGACCTTCGACCTGTCCATGGGCGTCCTCACCGACCAGGGAGCCGCCGCCCTGCTCTCCGGACAGCCCCTGACGCACCTCAAGAAGCTGGACCTGCACCACAACTACCTCGGCGAGCCGCTGCGCGAGCGCCTCCAGGAGGTCCTGGGCGGCGCCGGCGTCACCCTCGACCTGAGCCGCGGCCACGCCGACGAGGACGAGTACGACGGCCGCACCTGGCGCTACGTCGCCGTCGGCGAGTAGCGCGCGGGTCATGACGGACCACGCACCACCGCCGCGCTGGGCGGTCGTCGGCAATCCGGAGAACCGGCGCGTCGCCCTGTTCTCCGGGGCGGTGCGCGACGCCGGGCTGCCCGCTCCGCGCGTCGTGCCCTGGACGGACGTCCTCGGCGCGGGCGGCGCCGCCTTCGCCGCCGACGAGATCGTGCGGATCGAGTCGCCGGGGGAGAACGCCGAGGTCGACCGGCTCCTGCGCGGCGCCGGGGACCTCACCCGCGTGGAGGGCGGGGCCCGCTGGTACGCCGCCTTCACGGCGGCCGTCCGGTCGCTGACCGGCGGCCTGCGCCTCGACGACCCCGACGAGCTGGCCGTCCTCTTCGACAAGCGGCTCTGCCACGAGGTCCTCGCCCGCGCCGGGGTGCCCGTTCCGCCGTCGCCGACCTCCGGCGGCGACGCCCCCGTACGCGGCTGGGACGACGTACGGGCCCTCATGGCCGCGCACGGCATGCCGCGGGTGTTCCTGAAGCCGGCCCACGGGTCCTCGGCCTCCGGTGTCGTCGCCGTCGAGACGGCCGTCGGGGGCCGGATCAGGGCGACCACCTCCGCGGAGAGCGCGGAGGGCGGCCGGCTGCACAACTCCCTGCGGGTACGGCGCCTCACGCGCGAGCCGGAGGTCGCCGCGCTGGTGGATGCCCTCGCCCCCGACGGACTCCACGTCGAACGCTGGTGGCCCAAGGCCTCCCTCGGGGACGGGGCGGCCGACCTGCGCGTGGTCGTCGTGGCCGGCCGGGCCACCCACGCCGTGGTCCGCACCAGCCGGACCCCCATGACCAACCTCCATCTCGGCGGCCGGCGCGGCGACCTGGCCGCCGCGGTCCGCGCGGCGGGCCCCGCCTGGGCCGAGGCCCTGCGGACCTGCGAGCGGGCCGCGGCCTGCTTCCCGGGCACCCTGTGCGTCGGTGTCGACCTGCTGCCCGCGGTCGGCTGGCGCCGGTTCGCCGTCGCCGAGGTCAACGCCTTCGGCGACCTCCTGCCGGGCCTGACCGGGCTGCCCGGCAGCGGCGCCGAGGGCCAGGACACCTATGCCGCGCAAGTGGCCGCCGCCATCCGAAGACACGTACAGCACCACCCCACGAGGAACCACCGTGCACCCGCCTGAGACCCCAGCGCTCCCCCTCCCGCTCCCGCTCCCCGACATGAACGAGGTCGTCGGCCGCGACGACGTGCTCCTGATCACCCTGGACACCCTGCGCCACGACGTCGCCGTCGAACTGGCCGCCGCCGGACGCATTCCGAACCTGGCCCGGCACCTGCCCGGGGGTGTCTGGGAGGAGCGGCACGCCCCGGGCAGCTTCACCTACGCCTCCCATCAGGCGATGTTCGCCGGCTTCCTGCCCACCCCCGCCCGGCCCGGCCCGCACCCCAGGCTGTTCGCCGCCCGCTTCGCCGGCAGCGAGAGCACCGCCGGCCGCACGTACGTCTTCGACACCCCCGACCTGGTGTCCGGTCTCGCCGCGGCCGGGTACCGCACGGTGTGCGTCGGCGGCGTCGGCTTCTTCAACAAGCAGGGCGCGCTGGGCGGCGTACTCCCCGGCATGTTCCAGGAGAGCCACTGGGAACCGGCCTTCGGTGTCGCGTCGCCCACCTCCTTCGAGGCACAGGTCGAGCGGGCCGAACAGGTCGTCGCCGCGCTCCCCGCCGACCGGCGGCTGTTCCTCTTCGTCAACGCCTCGGCGCTGCACCAGCCCAACTGGTTCCACCTCGCCGGCGCCACCGCCGAAGCGGGCGACACGCGTGCCACCCACGCCGCCGCCCTCGAATACATCGACCGGCACATCGGCCGGCTGTTCACCGCCATGAGCTCCCGCCGCCGCTGCTTCGCCATCGTCTGCTCCGACCACGGCACCACCTACGGCGACGCCGGCTACACCGGCCACCGCCTCGCCCACGAGGCCGTCTGGACCGTGCCGTACGCCCACTTCTTCCTGGAGCCGTCCGCATGACCGCCCCCGCCCCCGCGCCCGCCCCGCTCGCGCCCACCGCGCCGCCGCCGGGCAGCCCGTACAGCGCCTACGTGTACGCCTACCCCCACAAGACCGCCTACCGGCCGCTGCCCGAGCGGCCCGCCCTGCGGGACCTGTGGCACGGCGAACGCAAGGACGCCCTCTCCCTCTACCTCCACATACCGTTCTGCGAGGTCCGCTGCGGCTTCTGCAACCTCTTCACCCGCATCGGCGCCCCCGACGGGCTCACCGGCCGCTACCTCGACGCCCTGGAGCGCCAGGCCACCGCCGTCCGCGACGCCCTCGGCGACGACGGCCCGGTCTCCTTCGCCAACGCCGCCTTCGGCGGCGGGACGCCCACCTTCCTGACGGCTCTCGAACTGGAACGGCTCTGCGACATCGCCGAGCGGCGCATGGGCGCCGACCTGCGCGCCGTCCCGCTGTCCGTCGAGACGTCCCCGGCCACCGCCACCGCCGACCGGCTCGCCGTCCTCGCCGAGCGCGGCGCCACCCGTGTCAGCATCGGCGTCCAGAGCTTCGTCGCCGAGGAGGCCCGGGCGGCCGTACGCCCCCAGCGCCGCGCCGATGTCGAGGCGGCGCTCGGCCGGATCCGCGACGCCCGCGTCCCCGTCCTCAACATCGACCTCATCTACGGCATCGACGGCCAGACCCCCGCCACCTGGCGCACCTCCCTGGACGCCGCCCTCGCCTGGCGCCCCGAGGAGCTGTACCTGTACCCCCTGTACGTCCGCCCCCTCACCGGGCTCGCCCGGCGCACCGCGCTCACCGACCGGGCCTGGGACGAGCAGCGCCTGAGCCTCTACCGGCAGGGCCGCGACCACCTCCTCGCGCACGGCTACGAGCAGGTGTCGATGCGCATGTTCCGGCTCGCCGGTACGGCGCCCCAGGGCCCGGACGATCACGCCTGCCAGACCGACGGCATGATCGGCCTGGGCTGCGGCGCCCGTTCCTACACCTCCGCGCTGCACTACTCGTTCGACTACGCGGTCGACATGGGCGAGATCCGCGGGATCATCGACGACTACACCGCCACCGGCGACTTCACCCGCGCCGTCCACGGCCGTCCCACCAACGGCGACGAGGCGCGCCGCCGCCACCTCCTCCAGTCGCTGCTCCAGGCGCAGGGCATGCCGGTCGCCGACTACCGGGAGCGGTTCGGCGCCGGCCCGCACGAGGACTTCCCCGCCGAACTGGCCGCGTTCGCCGCCCGCGGCTGGCTCGACGAGGACGGCGCGGGCCCGCTCCTGCGCCTCAGCCCCGAGGGCCTGGCCCACTCCGACGCGCTCGGCCCCGAGCTGTTCTCACCGGCCGTACGGGCCGCGATGGCCGCCTACGAGGCCAAGTAGCCGCCGTGGACCTCACCCTGCTCTACCGCGGCCCGCTGGCCTCCTGCGACTATGACTGCCCGTACTGCCCCTTCGCCAAGCGGCGCGACACCACGGCCCAGCTGCGCGCCGACCGGGCCGCCCTCGAACGGTTCACCGGCTGGGCACGCTCCCGTACCGGGGAGGACCGGCTCTCCCTGCTGTTCACCCCGTGGGGCGAGGGGCTCGTCCGCTCCTGGTACCGCCGCGCCCTCGTCGACCTCTCGCACCAGCCGCACGTCGGCCGCGTCGCCATCCAGACCAACCTCAGCTGCCGCACGGACTGGCTCGCGGAGGCCGACCCGGCCACGCTCGCCCTCTGGTGCACCTACCACCCGGGGCAGACCCCGTACGACCGCTTCCTGGCCAAGCTGCGTGACCTCGCCGACCGGGGCATCCGCCACAGCGTCGGCATCGTCGGCCTCCCCGAGAACCTGGAACACGCCCGCAGGCTGCGCGCCGCCCTGCCCGCCCACGTCTACCTGTGGGTGAACGCGGCCGACGGCCACGGCTACACCGACGCCGAGGCCGGCCTGTGGACCGCCCTCGACCCGCTGTTCCCGTACAGCCGGCACCCGCACCGCTCGGCCGGACTGCCGTGCCGCACCGGCGAGTCGGTGATCTCGGTGGACGGCGACGGCACGGTCCGCCGCTGCCACTTCGTCCGCGCCGAGCTCGGCAACCTCTACGACGGCTCCTACCGGACGGCGCTCGGCCCCCGTCCGTGCCCGCTGACCACCTGCGACTGCCACATCGGCTACGTCCACCTGGAGACGCTGCCGCTCTACGACGTCTTCGCGGGCGGCGTCCTGGAACGCGTCCCGGCGGCCGGCCCACCCCTGATCCCCCTGCTCGGGCGGACCCCGGCTCCCGGCCCCACGGGAACGCGATAAACTTAGGCTCACCTAACTCTCGTCGCCGCTTGGAGACTTCATGCCCCTGGAGACCGTCTTCGCCGCATACGGGCTGCCTGGCGAGCCGGGGTCCGAGGAGTTCTGGGCGGCGGCCGCGGGGCCCGGGTCGCTGCCTGCCGAGGGCGGTGGCTGGACGACCCTGTTCCTGTGGCGGGGCGCCGCGGCCGACCTCGCCTTCGAGAGCTGGTCGGACGACGTGCCGTTGCGCCGCTGGCGCGCGACGGACTGCTGGTACGCCGAGGTCCGCATGCCCGCGCGGCTGTGGGTGACGTACCGGTTCCTCGTGGACGGCACGGCGTACGCCGACCCGTTCAACCCGGCCGGGGCGGGCGGGGACCGGTCCGTCGCCGCCACCCCGGACGCTCCGGCCCAGCCGCACTGGTCCGCCTTCGGGGCCGACGACGTGCTGCCCGTGCCGCGGACCCGGGTCCGCTGGGCGAGCGAGCGGCTCGGCGGGCGGCGGACCGTACGGGTCCATCCGGCGGGCGGCGGCGGACCCGTGGTGCTGCTGCTGGACGGGGACGACTGGCTGTACCTGCACCCGGCCATGACCGCCTTCGACTCCGCCGTCGCCGGTGGCGAGATGCCTCCCGTCACGCTCGTATTCCTGCCGACGAGGGACCGGGAGGCCGAGTTCGGGTGCCGGCCGGAGCTGTGGGAGGCGGTCCGGGACGAACTGCTGCCGCTGGTCGCGGAGTCCGGCGTACCCGCGGACGGGGACCGGCTGGTGGTCGCCGGGCAGAGCCTGGGCGGGCTGAGCGCGGTGTACGCGGCGCTGGAGTTCCCGGATCTGGTGTCCCGGGTCGCCTGCCAGTCGGCCTCGCTGTGGTGGACACCCGAGGCCGTGAAGTCGGCGGACCCGCTCGGCGGCCCGCTCGGCGGCTCCGTCGCCGCACGCCTGCGGGAGCGCCCCGACCTGTCCGGCCTGCGGATCGCCTTCGACGTGGGGGAACACGAGACGCGGATGCTGCCCCATTGCGAGCTGGTCGAGACCCTGGCCGAGCAGGCCGGAGCGACCGTGCGGGCCTCGCGGTCGGCGTCGGGCCACGACCGCGCGGGCTGGCGCCAGGCCCTGCTCCGGGACGTGGCCTGGGCGCTCGGCTAGGGCGTGTCTCCTGGATCGGGCCGGACCCCGCGAGCCCGGCCTGATCCGCGAGACACGCCCTGAGGGCCGTCCCGGGGGGTCAACGGGCCACCGCCAGGCAGTACTCCTCGTCTCCGGCGAGGAGGTTGCGGTGGGTGTCCTCGGCCGTGATGACCCCGTCGTCCAGGACGAGCACGCGGTCGGCGGCGTCCAGGAGGGCCGGGCTGCTGGTGATCACGACGGTGGTGCGGCCGCGGCGCAGCTTCGCGATGTTGCGTGCGATGAGCTGCTCGGTGACCGCGTCGACGGCCGTGGTCGGATCGTGCAGGACGAGGATGTCGGCGTCGGCGGCCAGGGCGCGGGCCAGGGAGAGCCGTTGGCGCTGTCCGCCGGAGAGGTTCGCGCCGCGGTCACGGACTCCGTGATCGAGTCCTTCGCGGTGGAGGGCGACGACGTCGGTCAGCATGGACGCCTCGACGGCCGCGTCGACCGTGCGGCTGGTGCCCGACGGGTCGATGTTCGTGCGGAGGGTGCCCGCGAAGATCTCCCCGTCGTACGGGTTCACCAGCATGTGCTCGCGGACCGCCTCGATCGACAGGGCGGCGAGCTCCTCCCCGCCGATCCGCACCGCTCCTTCGTACGCGTGTGGCGGAACCTTCACGGCCAGGATCGCGGCGAGGTCGGCCGCCGCACCTGGCTGGTAGACGGCGATCGCTACGAACTCGCCGGCCGGCACCTGGAACTTCAGGGCGCGCAAGGTCCCGTAGCGGACGCAGTCGACCTCCAGGCCACCGCCGGCGGCCGGGCGCTCCGGCCCGTGGGTGGCCACCGGGGGCGCGGCCAGCACCAGCGCCATGCGCTCGGCCGAAGCGCGCGCCATCATCACGTACTTGGGCATGTCCGAGAACAGCTTCAGCGGTTCCATGATGAACTGGGCGAGCCCCACGGCCATGACGAGCTCCCCGACGGTGATGTGGCCGTTGAAGGCGAGCCAGCCGGCCGTCAGGGTCACGCCGGCGGCGAGCGCCGCGTTCAGGGCCATGGCGGTGCCCGCGTACGCGCCGTTCACCCCGGCCACGGTGATCGCCTGGTGCTTGGCCTCCGTGCTGACCTTCCGGTAGGACCGGAAGGCCGCGTGGTTGCCGCCGAAGCCGTGCAGCGGGCGCAGGCCGGTGATCAGGTCGGCCACCTTCGCGCCCGCCCGGGCCACCCGGGCCTGCTGTTCGCGGGTGCTGGAGCCGATCCGCCGGGACATCACGCTCAGGACGGAGAGGATCAGGGCGGTGCCCATGATCACCAGCAGGCCGAGCCGGAGGTCGGCCAGTCCCAGCGCGACCGCCGCGACCAGCACGGCGACCAGTGAGCTGATCAGCAGCGGCACCACCTCGATGATGTCGGCCGTCTGGTCGGCGTCCTCGGTGGCGATGGTCAGCACCTCGCCGGACTTGAGGCCGGCGTCCCTGGCCACCGGCTCCAGCCCGCAGTCCGCGACCCGCACCCGCCAGCGGTGTGCCTCGGTCGTGTTGGCCTTCTGCAGGATGCGCATGCCGAACCGCCACGACAGCGACACGGTCGTGATGATCACGGCCAGGGCACCGATCGACAGGGCGAGCGCGCCGGGGCTGCGGTCCTGCATCGTGTGCTCGACGATCAGGCCGAGCGCGATGGGGAAGGCGGTCTCACCGGCCTGGTAGAGGCCCATGAGGACGGTGCCCCAGGTCATGGCGCCGATGTTGCGGCGCAGGGCGGTCTTGAGGATGTCGGACCCCGGTCGGGGCCGCTGCGTGTCAGGAGTTTTCATCGAGGTGGCGGGCAATCATTTCCGGGGTTCGCAGGGTGAACAGATCGCGGACCGTGATCACGGGACCGTACTCCCGGCGGAGGAGGCCGATCAGCCGCACCGCCAGCATGGAGTGCCCTCCCAGGGACACGAAATCACTCAACGCGCTCACCTCGTCGTCGTCCAGGTCGAGTGCTTCGGCGAAGAACTCGCACACGACGGTCTCGGTCCCGGTCTCCGGGCCGCGCTCCCCCGCCGTGGTCAGCGTGCCCAGTGGCCGGGCCTCCGGCAACGCCTTGGTGTCCGCCTTCCCGTTCACGGTCAGCGGGATGCGGTCGACCTGGGCGTAGTGCGTCGGGCGCAGGAAGTCCGGCAGCGCGGCCCCCACCTCGGCGGCGACCGCCGCCAGGTCGGAGCCGCCCGGGCCGCCGAGTACGAGGTAGGCGGCCAGCCGGTACGCGCCGTCGACCTGCGGGTCGGGCTGGGCGACCGCGGCGACGAACCGCACCGCCGGGTGTGCGGCGAACGCGGCCTCGACCTCGCCCGGTTCGACGCGGTGTCCGCGGATCTTGACCTGCTGGTCGGTGCGGCCCAGGTACAGCAGGTTCCCGTCGGGCCGCCGGGCCACCAGGTCCCCGGTGCGGTACATGCGTTCGCCGGGTGCGCCGAACGGGCAGGCGACGAACCGGTCGGCGGTCTGGGCGGGCTGCCCGAGGTAGCCGCGCGCGATGCCGATGCCCGCCACGTACAGCTCGCCGGGGACTCCGTCCGGCAGCGGTCGCAGCCACGGGTCCAGGACGTACACGTCCGTGTTGTCGATGGCCACGCCCACCACCGGGTCCTGGCATTCGAAGGTGCCGACGCCCAGGGTGTTGATGGTGTATTCGGTGGGGCCGTACAGGTTGTAGCCGGCCGTGCCTTCGGTGTCGGCGAGCCGCTGCCACAGGGCCGGGGTGACGGCCTCGCCGCCCAGCAGCACCAGGGCGGGCCGCCTCTCGGGGTGGTCGAGCAGTCCCTCGGCCACCAGCTGCTGCGCGTAGGTCGGGGTCACGTTGATGACGTCGATCCCGTGCTCCAGGCAGTACTCGACGAGGCGGGGGGCGTCGCGCCGCAGTTCCTCGTCGCAGATGTGCACCTCGTGGCCGTCGGCGAGCCAGAGCAGTTCCTCCCACGACATGTCGAAGGCGAAGGACACGGTGTGGGCGATGCGGAAGACCCGGTGGCCGTGGTCCGCCAGCACCGGCTCGAAGATCCGGCGCTGGTGGTTGATCAGCATGTTGGTGAGCCCGGCGTACTCGGTCACCACGCCCTTCGGCCTGCCGGTGGATCCGGAGGTGTAGATCGTGTACGCGGGGTGGCGCAGGCGGTCCGGGTCGTCGGGTGCGAAGGTCACGAACGGGTCGGCCTCGGGGAGGGGCCGGTCCAGTTCGATCAGGTCGCCGGTCAGCCGGGGCGAGACGGCGCTCACGGTGAGGGTCACGTCCGGGCGGGCGTCCGCGACGATGGCGGCGATCCGCTCGTCCGGGTGGTCCAGCTCCAGCGGCACGTACGCGGCGCCCACGCGCAGTACGGCGAAGAGCGCGACGATCGAGTCGAGGGAGCGCGGGACGGCGAGGGCCACCGTCGTCCCGGGTCCGATGCCGCGTGCGGCAAGCACGCCCGCCAGCTCCCGGCTGCGGTCGCGGAGCCGCTCGAAGGTCATGGTCCGGCCGTGGGCGACGAGCGCGACCCGCCGCGGATCGCGGTCGGCCGCCACGTCGAACCGGTCGACCACGGTGTCCGTGCCGACCTCCGTGCGCGCGGCGGGCACCGGCTCGGGGCCCGCGCCCGGCAGCGTGCCCACGGGCCCGGTGGAGCGGGCCAGGTCCCCGAGCAGGTCCAGGTAGTCGTCGAGGAGCTTACGGGCGGCCGCGGTGTCGTGGTCGCGGTACTCCAGCTTGACCGTGAGCCGGTCGCCGGGGGTGACGACCCAGGTGAACGGATAGTGCGTGGAGTCGTCGGCCCGGACCGCGGTGATGCCGTGCCGGGTGTTCATCTCGGCGAACGCGTCCATGTCCAGGAAGTTCTGGAGCACGAACAGGTTGTCGAACAGGGTGTCGTGGCCGCCGGCCCGCTGGATCTCGCCGAGTCCGAGGTGCTCGTGCTCCATCGCCTCGACCCGGGCCGCCTGTACGGCCGTCAGATAATCCCGGACGGAGTCGTCCGGCCGGGCCCTGGTCCACATGGGCACCGTGTTGAGCAGGACACCGACGACGTCGGAGAGGTCCTCGCCCTCGCGGCCGGAGACGGTCACACCGAACACGGCGTCGGCGCGGCCGGTGCGGGCGCCGAGCAGGAGCCCGAACGCGCCGGTCAGCACCGAGTTGAGGGTGACCCCGTACGTCCGGGCGACGTCCCGCAGCAGCTGCGACGCTTCGGCGGAGAGCGTGTGCACGAGTGTCCGCGGCAGGTCGTCGACCAGGGCCGGCGCCGGTCCGGCCAGCAGCGTGGGGCCGGGGAGACCGGCCAGGTGCTGCGCCCAGAAGCGTTCCGAGACGGCCGGGTCCCTGGCGTCGAGCGCCCGGGCGTAGTCCTCGAAGCTCGCGGTCGCCGGGGTCGCGGGCGTCAGCGTGCCCGCGAGGGCGTCCTCGTAGGCGTCGAACAGGTCCCGCAGCACGATCTTGCGGGACCAGCCGTCCCACAGCAGCAGGTGGTAGCTGAGGAGCAGGCCGTCGCGGTCGCCGGGCAGCCGCACCACGGTCAGGCGGATCAGTGGCGGCTCCCCCGGGTCGAATCCGGTGTCGCGGTCGCGGGCGAGCAGGGCGTCGACCTCCGCCTCCGTCGCGAGGCCGACCGTACGGACGCCGACCCGCCGGCCCGCGCCCAGGACCTGGACGGCCCTGCCGTCGTCGTCGGTGGTGAAGCCCGCGCCCACGACCGGGTGCCGGGCGATCACCCAGGCCATCGCCTCGGCCAGCGCGTCGGTGTCCAGGCGCCGGTCGAAGGTGAACCAGCTCTGCGCGACGTAGTGTCCGGCCGGGCCCGCCAGCTGCGCCTGGAAGAACAGGCCGCGCTGGAGCGGGGTGACCGGCGCGGTGCGCTCGGCGGTCGCGGAGGCGACCGCGATGTGCTCCAGGGCGGCGAGCCAGTGCTCGGCGATCTCGTCGGGTATGCCCTCGGCGAGGGTGAAGACCGCGTGCAGGCTTCCGGTGGCCGCGTCGGTCCAGGCGTTGACCTCGACGGCGTACGGGCTGCCCTCGTCGGCGCCGGTGAGGTGGAGGGCCTGCGACTCGCCGCCCCGGCCGAGGTAGTTGAACAGCACCTGAGGGCGGGCGGCGAGCAGCGGGGCCGTCTGCGGGTTGAGGTACCGGAGCCCGCCGTACGCAATGTGCGCGCGCTCGTCCGGCTGGCGTTCGGCGGCCTCGCGGGCCGCGGCGACGGGGTCGGTGTGCGCCGTGAGGCGTACCGGGGCGATGGCGGTGAACCAGCCGACCGTACGGGTGTAGTCGTGGTGTGCCGATGCCGGGACCCGGCCGTGCCGCTCCAGCTCGATCGCCAGATCGGTGGGCGAGGGCTGGATGCGGGTGAGCGCGGTGCGCAGCGCGCCGCACAGCAGCTCGGTGAGGCCGACGCCGAGTGCGGCGGGCGCGGTACGTGTCACCTGGTCGCTGATCTCGGGCGGGAGGACGACGGTGGCCTCGCGCGGCCGCTCGGCCACGGGCAGCAGCGGGGGTGCCTGGAGGGTGGTGATCCAGTGCCCGAGGTCGTCGGTCTCGTGGGCCGACCGGTCGGCCAGTGCCTGCGCGTACTCGGCGTAGGAGGTGGTCGGCGGCGCCATCGGGTTCCCGCGCAGGGCGGTGGCGATGTCGTCCAGCAGGATCAGCCAGGAGACGGCGTCGACGGCGAGGTGGTGCACGGTGACCACGAGGGTCCGGGTCGCCTCCAGCCAGGAGAACGCGATGACGTCCCCGGTCTCGGGGTCGAGCCGTCCGGCGGCTTCGTCCGCCGCGGCCGTCGCGTCGGGCGCCTCGCTGCGTACGACGGTGACCGTGCGGGCGGGTTCGGTGCGCAGGGCCCACACCCCGTGCTCGGTGCGCAGCCGCAGCCGCAGGGCCGGGTGTGCGGCGACGGCGGCGTTCGCGGCGCGCTCGGCGTCGGCGTGGCCGGTGCCCTCGGCCGCGACCAGGAACCGGGCCTGGGCGAACCGGGCGAGGGATCCGCCGAGTTCGCGCCGGCGCAGGATGATCGGGGTCGGGGTCAGCGGGCCGTCCTCGCGGGGCGCGGGTACGGGTGCGGATGCGCCGGGCGCCGCCGGGGGCGGGGTGCTCGTCGCCAGGTGCTCGGCGAGCGCGCGCGGGGTCCTGAGCAGGAACACGTCCCGGGGGGCGATCGCGAGGCCCAGGGCCCTGGCCCGGTTGACGACGGTGATGGCGAGGATGCTGTCGCCGCCGGCCCGGAAGAAGTCGCTGTCGCCGTCGACGGCGGTGCCGGGCAGGGTCTCGGTGAAGATGCCGGCCAATGCGGTGAGCGCGGAGCCGGTCGCGGCAGCCGGTGCGTCGTGCGACGCGGCGCGGGCGGTCAGGACCTTGCGGTCCAGTTTGCCGTTGACCGTCAGCGGCAGGGCGTCGACCGGCAGGACCAGGCCGGGCACCATGTGGACGGGCAGCTTCGAGGCCAGCAGGCCGGCGAGGTCGCCAGGCACCCGGCCCACGACGTGCGCGACCAGGTGGTCCGCGCTGTCGGCCACGGTGACGGCCACGTCGACCACACCGTCGAGTTCCCGGATGGCGGACTCCACCTCACCGAGCTCGATGCGGAAGCCCTTGAGCTGCACCTGGTCGTCGGCGCGGCCGGTGAACTCCAGCTCGCCGGCGAGCGTCCGGCGGGCGAGGTCGCCCGTGTGGTACATCCGGGAGCCGTCGGCCGCGAACGGGTCCGCAACGAACCGGCCCGCGGTGAGGGACGGGCGCCCCAGGTAGCCGAGGGAGACCTGGTCGCCGGCGACGTAGATGGCGCCCACCCGGCCCGGCGGGACCGGCCGGAGCCGGTCGTCGAGCAGGTAGGTGACCAGTCCGGGGATCGGGCCGCCGATCGGGCTGACGTCGTTGCCGGGGCGGAAGTCCTCGTCGGTCAGGACCCGGTGTGTGACGTGCACGGTGGTCTCGGTGATGCCGTACATGTTGACCAGCTCGGGCGAGGCCGTCCCGTACCGCTCGACCCAGCCGCGCAGCCGCCCGGGATCCAGTGCCTCGCCCCCGAAGATGATCCGGCGCAGGGTGGTGGCGGGCTCATCCGCGTGCCGGTCGGCCTCGATGAACTGGTAGAAGGCCGACGGGGTCTGGTTGAGGACGGTCACCCGGCGCTCGCGCACCAGGCGGTGGAAGTCGACGGGTGAGCGGGTCAGTCCGTACTCCGGCACGAGCAGCTCGGCGCCGTGCGCCAGCGCGCCCCACAGCTCCCACACCGCGAAGTCGAAGGAGTACGAGTGGAACTGGACCCACACGTCGTGCGGGCCGAAGTCCATGGCGGGCCGGGTGTTCGCGAGCAGGGTCACCACACTGGAGTGCGGGACGACGACGCCCTTGGGCCTGCCGGTCGACCCGGACGTGTAGATCACGTACGCGGGATCGTGCCAGTCGGCCCCGGGCCCGTCGGCATCCCGGGCGGCCTGGGCGTCCCGGGCCACCGGGTCGCCCTGCGGCGGCCGCTCCCCCTGTACGAGCACTCGGGCCGGTACGCCCGCCCGGGCCAGCAGCCGCGTGAAGCGGTCCCGGTGCTCCGGGTCCACGAGCACGACCTGCGGAGCCGCGTCGGTGAGGATGTACTCCAGGCGTCGGTCCGGGTGCGCGAGGTCCAGCGGTACGTACGCACCGCCCGCGGTGACGACGGCGACGAGGGCGACGACCTGTTCGAGGGAGCGCGGGACGGCGACGGCGACCCGTTCGCCCGGCCGGACACCGGCGGCGCGCAGGGCCCGGGCCAGCTCGTCCTTCGCGGCGGCCAGTTCACCGTAGGTCAGTGACCGGCTGCCGCCGTCGAGGGCGCACCGGGTGACGGCGGTGGCGGCCGGATCGCGGCGCGCGGCGGCGTCGAAGAGTGCGCCCAGCGTCGTCGGGGTGATCCGTGCGGGGGGCCGGGCGCCGGTGGGAGCCAGGTCGTCGACGAGGTCGTCCGGCCGGGTCAGCAGGCCGGTGAGGGTGCGGGTGAAGGTGTGCAGGATCGTCCGGGCGGTCGGCTCCCGCACCAGCGCGCCGTCGTGGATCAGGTTGAAGCGGGGGCGGCCGTCGAGCGCGCGCTCCACCACGAGGGTCAACGGGTAGTGCGGCGCGCCCTCGTTCACGATGTCGCCGATGACGAGCGTGTCCCCGGGTCCGCGCAGGCCCGCCACATCGGTCGCCACGTCGAACACCACCAGGGTGTCGAAGAGCGGGCCGGATCCGCTGAGGCGGCTGATGCGCGCCAGGGAGACGTACTGGTGTGCCAGCACCGCGCTCTGGTGGTCCCGAACCGAGGCGAGCAGGTCGCTCGCCGTGGTGGTGGCGGCCCACCGGGCGCGCACGGGGATCGTGTTGATGAACAGACCCACCATGTCCCCGATGCCGGGTACGTCGGCGTCGCGCCCGGACACCGTGGAGCCGAAGACGACGTCCCTGCCCTGCAGGAGGCCGCCGAGCGTCGCCGCCCAGGCGCTGTGCACGGCCACGCTGAGCGGGACGCCGGCGGACCGGGCGGCCTCGTCGATGTCCCCCTCCGGCGAGGTGGCGGTGTCGGCGAACCGGTCGGACGGCGTGTGCCCCTCGGCGACCAGCGAGGGGCCGGGGAGCCCGGCGAGCTGTTCGCGCCACACCCGGTCGCTCTCGTCCTCGTCGCGTTCGGCGAGCCGGCGCACGTAGTCGGTGAAGCCGCCGAGCGGGTGCACGGTCCCCGGCGCGTGGTACTCGGTCAGCAGCGCGCGGAGCATCGGGGGCACCGACCAGCCGTCGGCGATGATGTGGTGCACGGTCTGCACCAGGACGCTGCGGGCGGGGCCGGTGCGGATCAGCGTGTACCGCATCAGCGGGCCGCTCGCCAGGTCGAACCCGGCGCGGCGGTCCCGCTCGGCGTGCTCGCGGATCTCCTCGTCGGTGGTGCCGGGGCGGTCCAGGGTGGTGAACGGGGCCTGGACCCCGCCCTCCAGTACGGAGACCACGCGGCCGTCGGCGAGGGCCGTGAACCGTGCGGCCAGGTTGGGGAAGAGCGTGAGCAGGCGGGTGGCCGCCGCCGCGAGCCGGTCGGCGTCCACCTCTCCGTCCAGGGTCAGGAGCTGCTGCTCGACGTAGCTGCCCGCGGAGTCGTCGTCGAAGACCGAGTGGAAGTAGAGGCCCTCCTGGAGCGGGGTCAGCGGCAGGACGTCCCGCAGCGCCGGACCGTCCAGCTCGTCGACGTCGGCCTGGGTGAGCGCCGGCATGGCGAAGTCGCCGGGCGAGTGGCCACCCAGGCCGAGGGCGGCCAGGTCGAGTGCGGCCAGTGCGGCCAGTCCGGCCAGGGCCTCGCGGAAGTAGCCGCCGATGGTCTCGATGTCCTGGTCGGTGAGCAGCCCGTCGGGCCAGGAGAGGGTGGTGACCAGTTCGTACGCGCCGCCGGCCGAGGCGGGTTCGGCGATCGCGTTGAACTCCAGGGCGCGCGGAAGCCGCATCCCGGGGTCGCGCTTCTCGCCCAGCTGACCGGTGGTGTGCGCGAGTTCCCAGTCGCCTGAGGATCCCGCGTCGAAGCGGCCCAGGTAGTTGAAGAGCACCTGGGGGGCGGGCGCGTCGAACGAGGTGTCGGCCAGGTAGCGCAGGGCGCCGTAGGAGACGCCGTTGCCCGGCACCCGCGCGAGGTCCTCCTTGACCGCCTTGAGCGCGGCGACCAGGTAGGCGGGAGCCGTGAGGTCGGTGGCCGCGCCGGGGTCGACGGTCACCGGGAACAGGGTGGTGAACCAGCCCACGGTCCGTGACAGTTCCGGCTCGAAGCCGGCGGAGTCCGCCACGTGGCGTCCCTCGCGGCCGTGGCCCTCCAGTTCGATGTGCGCGAACGTCTGGTCCTGCCCGAGGTCGCGGCGCCATCGGGCGAGGGTGACGGCGAGTGCGGTCAGCAGCACGTCGTTGACGCCTGCGTGGAACCTCGCGGGGACCTCGCCCAGCAGCGCGGCCGTGACGTCGGGGCCGGCCGAGAGGGTCGTCGTGCGTTCCCGGGCGACGGTGTCGGCCGCGGACAGCGCGCGCCGGCCCAGCGGGGCGTCCGTCCCGGGCAGGGCGCGCCGGAAGTGGGCGAGGTCGGCGTCGAACCCCGCGCGCGCCAGGAGCTGCGTCCAGCGCCGGAACGACGTGCCCACCGGGGGCAGGTCGATCGGCGCTCCCGAGACGTACCAGCGCCATGCCGTGGAGAGGTCCTCCATCAGGATCCGCCAGGACACGCCGTCGATCACCACGTGGTGGGCGACCAGGACCAGCTGGCGCGCCTCGCGGCGCCAGACGGCGCGCAGCATCACGCCGTCGGCCGGGTCCAGCCCCGCGGTGGCGAGCGCGACGCACTCGTCGAGCGGCCGGTCGCTCTCCTGCCATCCCGCTACGGCCCGGTCCGCCTCCGGGATCTCGAAGCTCCAGCGCTCGCCCCGCACCAGCTTGGCGCGCAGCATGTCGTGCCGTGCGACCACGGCGGTGAGGACGGCGTCGAGCGCGTCGGCCGTCAGGTTCGCCGGGGTGTTCAGCACCACCGACTGCACGAAGCCGTCGACGGCGTCCGTGGTCGCGCCGAGCCACTGCACGATCGGCGATCCCACGACCGTGCCGGTGGCGACGTCGCCGTGGTCCACGGCGGCCGCTTCGCGGTCCGCGACCGCCGCCAGCGCGCCCACGACGCTGTGGGTGAAGATCTGGCGGGCCGTGACGTGGAGGCCCGCCTCGCGCAGGGCGCTCAACAGGGAGATCGCCAGGATGCTGTCTCCGCCGAGCTGGAAGAAGTCCTGGTCGACGCCGACCGCGTCACGCCGCAGCACCGCCGCGACCGCCGCGCACACCAGGCGCTCGTTCTCGGTGACGGGCGGGGCGAGCGCGCCCGCGCCGGCCTGGGGCTCCGGCAGCGCGCCCCGGTCGAGCTTGCCGTTGGCGGTGAGCGGGAACTCCTTCATCACGACGATGTGGGCGGGCACCATGTACTCGACCATGTGCCCGGTGGCCCACTCCTTGACCTCGTCGGCGCGCAGGTCCTCGCTCCCGGTGGCGGGGATCACGTAGCCCACGAGGTAGGTGCCGCCGGCGGTGTTCTTCTTCGCGACGACGCAGGTGTGGCGTACCGCAGGGTGCTCGGCGAGGCCTACCTCGACGTCCTCGATCTCCAGGCGCATGCCGCGGATCTTGATCTGATTGTCGGCGCGGCCGAGGAAGTCCAGGGATCCGTCGGGGGCGAAGCGGGCGAGGTCACCGGTCCGGTACAGCCTGGATCCGTCCGTGGCGAAGGGGTTCGCGACGAACCGGGAGGCCGTCAGGCCGGGCGCGCCCGCGTAGCCGCGCCCGAGCAGGAACCCTCCGACGTACAGCTCGCCGCCGACCCCGACCGGGACCGGGCGCAGTTCGTCGTCGAGGACGTACAGCTGGGTGTTGGGGTTGGCCTTGCCGATCGATGTCGACAGGCGTTCCGCGGCGCCCCGGTAGATGACGTGCGAGACGCCGATCGTCGTCTCGGCCGGGCCGTAGCCGTGGTACATGGGTATGCCGAGCCGGGTGCGGAAGCGCTCGTACAGCTCCGGGGTCAGCACCTCGCCGCCGCACCACACGTGCCGCAGGCTGTCCAGCCGTCCGGAGTCGCCCGCGATCTCCAGCAGTACGTCCAGCATGGACGAGACGAGGTAGGTGAAGGTGACGCGCTGCTCGGCGATCACGCGCAGCAGGTGGTGCGGGTCGCGTTCGCCGCCGGGGCGCAGGACCACCAGCCGGCCGCCGCACACCAGCGGCAGGAAGATCTCGTTGATGGAGATGTCGAAGGACAGCGGCGCCTTGAACAGCGACGCGTCGTCGTGGCCGAAGCCCAGGATCTCCTCGACCTGCCACAGCAGGCGCTCGCTGATGGCCTCGTGGCGGATCATCGCGCCCTTGGGCCGGCCGGTCGAACCGGAGGTGAAGATCACATAGGCCAGGGCGTCGCCGGGGACGGTGACCCCGGTCCCCTCGCCGGGGTAGGAGCCGAACCGCCAGTCGCCGAGGTCGACGGGCACGGCTTCCGGTTCGTCCGGGGCGTGTTCGCCGGAATGGTTGAGCTGCAGGACGACGCGGGCGTCGGCGATGACGACGGAGCGGCGCGCCGCGGGCCACTGCGGATCGAGCGGTACGAACGCGGCTCCCGCCTGGAGCACGCCGAGCAGGCCGATCACCATGGCGGCGGAGCGGTCGAGGGAGATGGCGACGACCTGTTCGGCGGTGAGGCCGCGTTCGATCAGGTGGTGGGCCAGCTGGCCGGAGAGTTCGGCGGCCTGGCGGTAGGTCAGCGAGCGGTGCTCGTCGACGACGGCGACGGCGTCCGGCCGCAGGCGTGCCTGCTCGCGGAACATCTCGACGACGGTCGGGCGGATCCGGTCCGCCCCGGTGTCGTTCCACTCGGCCAGCGTCGCGAGCCGCTGCGCGACGCCGGAGGGGCCGATGGTGGAGAGGGGCCGGTCCGGGAAGTCGGCCAGGTCGTCCAGGGCGAGCTGCGCGTCGGCCGGCACGACGCCTTCCGGAAGGGTGATGCTCCGGCCGGCCGGGCCGTCCGGGCCGTCGAGGCCGTCCGTCCCGACCTCCCAGCCGGCCGTTCCCGCACCGCCGTTGTCCGCCCAGCCGAGGACGTCGGCGAAGAGGGTGCCGGGGGTGAGTTCCAGGCCGTCGGGGCTCTGGCCCGTGGCCCAGTAGGCCAGTGCGACGGCGCACGCCCGGGCGACGGTCGTGTCGCTGTAGTCGCCGGATCGCCGGCGCACGTCGGCCAGGCGGGTGGGAGAAAGCAGCACGAGAGGAGCGGTCGATTCCGTCATCGAAGGCTCAACGCCCTTTCCAGATCGATATGTTGGCCCAACCGAAAAAGTGGGCGGCCTAGCTGCCTTCGCGCCAGGCCCGCCACAGTCGTGCGTAGCGGCCGCCCAGGGCCACCAACTCCTCGTGCGTCCCCTGCTCCACGACGCGTCCGGCGTCCAGTACGGCGATCCGGTCCGCCGCCATCGCCTGGGTCAGCCGGTGTGCCACGAACAGCGTGGTCCGTCCCGCGCACGCGGCGAGCACGGCCCGTTCCAGCTCGGCCGCGCCCTCGCTGCCCGCCTCCGCCGTGGACTCGTCGAGCACCACGACGGGGGTGCGGCCCAGCACCAGCCGGGCCAGGGCGATGTGGGCGACCTTGGTGACGTCGAGGCGTTCGCCGCCCTCGCCGACCAGGGTGTGCAGGCCGTCGGGCAGCGCGTCGACCCAGCCGTCGGCTCCGACCGTGCGCAGGGCGTCCATCAGCCGGCCGTCGGTCGCCTCCGGTGCGGCCAGGCGCAGGTCCTCGGCGAGCGGTCCGGAGAAGACGTGGGTCTCCTGCGTCAGGATGCTGACCAGGGCCCGCGCCCCGGCCTCGTCGAGACCGGCGAGGTCGGTGGACCCTATGCGCACGGACCCGGTCTGCGGGGTGCCGATACCCGCGATCAGCGCGGCCAGGGTGGACTTGCCCGCGCCCGTCGCCCCGACCAGGGCGAGCGAGGTGCCGGCCGGGATCGTGAGGTCGACGTCCCGGACGACCGGATCCTCGGAGTCGGGGTAGCGGAACGTCAGCCCGCGCACGGTCACGGGCACGGGGTCCGGCGGGTCCGCCGCCTCCGCCACGGCCAGGGCGCCCACCAGCCGGTCCTCCGCGTCCTCCTCCAGCACTCCGACCAGGCGGGTCAGGCTCGCGCCCGACTTCTGCGCCTCGTCGAAGGTGAACATGATGGAGCCCAGCGGGGTGAAGAGGCGGTGGAAGAGCAGCGGGGCCGCGGAGACCTCGCCGAGGGTGGCGGCGTCGGCCTCCAGGAGGGCGTACCCCACCACGATGATCAGGACCAGCCCGATGAACTCGGCGCGGTTCTCCCGGCCGACGAACCGGCCGAAGAGCCGGAACACCTCGATGCCGAGGTCGCGTACCCGCCACGACTCGCGGGTGACCTCCTCGCGGACGGCCCCTTCGAGGCGGTACGCCCGGACCGTGTCTATCCCGTTCAGCCCGCTGATCAGGGCCTGCGCGCGGTCGGCCTGGGCCGCCCGCTGCTTCTGGTAGAGCGGGGCGGAGCGGGGCAGGTACCAGCGCAGGGCCAGCCCGTACGCGGGCAGCGCGCAGGCACCGGCCAGACCGAGCCGCCAGTCCAGGCCGAACATGCCGATCGTGGCGATGACGACCAGCACCCCGGCCGAGAACACGGTGGGGACGGCCGTCCTGATGCCTTTGGACAGGACGGCCACGTCGTCACCGACCCGGGAGAGCACGTCCCCCCGGCCGACCTGCTCGACCCGGGCGCTCGGCATCCCGAGCACCGCCCGGACGGCGCCTTCGCGCAGCCGGGCGAGCAGGTCCGCACCGAGGCGCCCGATGAGGTAGGTCGACAGGGCGGTGGCCGCGGCGCCGAGCAGCGCGGCGGCCACCATCAGCACCCCGGTCGTGACCAGGATCGAGCGCGGTCCACCCGCGACCACCCCGTCGACGACCCGGCCGAGCAGGAGCAGCGGGAGCACCTGGAGGGCCGCCCCCGCCACCGTGGTGAACACGGTGGCGAAGGTCAGCCACGGCACCTCGCGGCAGTGCGCCGTGACCCAGCGGGTGGCCTCGCGTCCGGTCGTCGTGCGCAGGGTCGACGGGGCGACGGGCGTGGCGGTGAGGCTCACACCTGGCCGACCGACTTGACGAGTTCGTCGATGGCGTACGGCAGGGAGAGCAGGGTGCCCTGGGACATGGCCGCGCCGACGGCCGGGCCCTCGCTGTCGAGGAGGTAGGAGACCTTGCCGTTCTTGACCGCGTTCAGGTTGGTGAACAGCTGGAACTTCTTCAGCGCTTCCTGGTCCGCCTTGTCGGCGATGACGAAGATGCGGTCGACGTCGACGAGGTCCATGCGCTCCGGGGAGAGCGTGGTGTAGAACTTGCCGTCCGCGATCTTGTCGATCTCGGTCTGGCCCTTGTAGCCGATGCCCGTCACCAGCCGGCCGCGCACGTCGGTGGTGGTGAAGGGGGCCACCGAGTCCTTGTACCAGGACAGGGGGACGGCGGTCTGGTTCGCGAAGTCGGGGTGCGTCTTCCTGGCCGAGTCGAGCTTGTCCTGGATGCCCTTCACCAGTTCGGTGCCCTTGGCCTCCTGGCCGAGCGCCTTGGCGATGTGGACGGCGTTGTCCTGCCAGGAGGCGCTGAACGGCTCCTTCTCGGCCTTGGTGCGGCCCACCGTTGGGGCGATCTTGGTGAGCTTCTCGTAGGCGGCCTGGTCGATCTCGGAGTACACGGCGATGATCAGGTCCGGCCGCAGGGCCGCGATCTTCTCGTAGTTCGGGCCGGCGTCACCGTTGTTCATGATGACCTCGGGGCGGGCGTCGCCCCACTTCTCCTTCACCCACGGCCACTGGGTGTTGATGTCGGGAGAGGTGCCCGGCGGGTTCGGATACTGGTCGACCATGCCGACCGGCTTGATGCCGAACGCCAGGATGGCCTGGTCGTCGGTGTACCCGACCGAGACGACCCGCTTGGGAGCCTTCTCGACCTTGGTCGATCCGAAGGCGTGCTCCACGGTGACCGGGAAGGTGCCCCCGGCGGCCGGGGCGCCGTCGCTCTTCTTGTCGGCCTGGTCCGCCGAATCGGAACCGCATCCGGCCAGGAGGCCGACACCGAGGGCCGCGGCGGAGGCTCCCGCCGCCAACCGCTGCCAGGGCTTCAAACGTGTCGTTCGATGGAAAAGCATCCGAAATCCCTTGCTTTCGTGCCGTCCATTGCAGTTCCGCCCGAGGGCAGCCAAACCCTACCGCGCTCAAGTGAGGCTAGCCTAGCCTTACTTGCGGCGTAACTTTGTTTGATCTAGGGGGTGTCTTGTCGGTCGGGCCGGATCAGGGAGCAGTGTCCGGTGCGTGCGATCGCACGGCCGAGGAGGGAGTCGACGCGGAGCGTCGGCGACCGACGAGAACGCGGCGAGCGAGCGTGCCGGGCGCCGCGAGCCCGGCCTGACCGGCAAGACACCCCCTAGGGGGTGTTCACGTGGGCGCGGCCGATGGGGACGACGAGCGGGCGGTCCCCCACCGGGTCGTCGATCACTTTGGCGCGCAGCCCGAACGCCTCGTACAACAGCTCGGCGGTGATCACGTCACGGGGGTGCCCCTGCGCAAGGATCGAACCGGCCTTCATCACGATGAGGTTGTCGCTGTAGCGGGTGGCCAGGTTGAGGTCGTGCAGCACCAGCACCACGGTGCATCCCGACTCGTGCAGGTCGTCCACGAGGTCGAGCACGTCGATCGCGTGCGCCAGGTCCAGATAGGTGGTCGGCTCGTCCAGGAGCAGCAGGTCGGTGCCCTGAGCCAGCGTCATCGAGATCCAGACCCGCTGCCGCTGCCCGCCGGACAGGGCGTCGACCGGGCGGTCGGCCAGGTCGGACACCCCGGTCATGGCCAGGGCCCGCGCCACGACGTCGGCGTCGTCGGAGGACCACTGCCGCAGCCAGCTCTGGTGCGGATGGCGGCCCCTGGCCACGAGGTCGGCCACCGTGAGCCCCTCCGGCGCCACCGGAGCCTGCGGCAGCAGGCCGAGCTTCCTGGCCACGTCCCGGGTCCTGAGCCGGCCGATGTCCTCGCCGTCCAGCACGACCGATCCGCTGGTCGGTTTGAGCAGCCGGGACAGGGTCCGCAACAGGGTCGACTTCCCGCACCCGTTGGAGCCGATGATCGTGGTGATCACCCGCGGCGGGATCGACACGTGCAGGTCGTCGATGACGACCCGGCCGCCGTACCCGACGGTGACCCCTCTGGCCGCCAGCCGTGCGGCCTCGGCCCCGTCGGACTCGATCCCGGCGATCTGCGATACGGCCACAACTCCCCCTGAAGTAGGCATGTCTGAAGGGTCTGAGGGTCTGATGTCTGACGGTCTGATGTCTGACGGTCTGTGGGTCTGCGGGTCTGCGGGGATGTCGGCTAGCGGAGGTTGGCCCGCACCAGCAGATGGATGAGGAAGGGGCCGCCGATCACGGCGGTCACCACGCCGACCGGGAGGGTGATCGGCAGGGCCGTACGGGCGACGAGGTCCGCGCCGATCAGCAGCAGGGCTCCGACCATCCCGGAGGCCGCCATCGGCGGTGTCGGGCACTTCGCCAGCCGCATCGCCACCTGGGGCGCCACCAGCGCGACGAACGGGACCGGGCCGGCCGCGCTCACCGCCACGCCGGCCAGCAGCACCGCGCACAGCAGCAGCACCGCCCGCACCCTCGTGTACCGGACGCCCAGGCCCGCGGCGACGTCGTCACCGAGGTGCAGCGGCTTGAACTGGAAGGCGACCACCGTCACGACGGCCATCAGGGCGAGGGTGCACCACAGCGCCACACCCACGTCGTCCCACGACCGGTTGTCCAGCGAGCCGACCAGCCAGGCCTGGGCCCGGGCCACGTCCCTGATGTCGGCCGTGACCAGCAGCCAGGTCGTGACCGCCTCCATCACGGCGCTCACCGAGATGCCGATGAGGATGAGCCGGAAACCGTCGATCCCGCGCCGCCACGCCAGGAAGTACACGAGGAGCCCCGTGCCGAGGCCTCCCGCGAGCGCCGCCCCGGACAGGCCCACGGAGTTGACGACCGCCGTGGCGGTCCCGCCCGACACCGTCACCAGGAACACCGCGACCGCGCCGGCGCCCCCGGTGATCCCCAGGATGTCCGGGCTGGCCAGCGGATTGCGCGCGATCGACTGGGTGATCGCCCCGGACACCCCGAGCGCGACACCCACGACGAGCCCGGCCAGGGCGCGCGGCATCCGCAGGTCCATGATCACGAACTTGTCGACCTGCTCGCCCCCGCCCACGACCGTGGCCATCACCCGCGACAGGCCGATGGGGAAGTCCCCCACACCGATGGACACGCAGAACACGAGGAAGGTCGCCGCCGCCAGCAGCAGCGTGACGCCCACGACCCACGGTCGCCATACGAACGAGACGGGGCCGAGCCGTACGCCCGGCGTCACCGATGCCAATGCCTTCACCCCGGTCCCGGTCATGCGCTCTTGAACTTTCCGCGCCACACCAGGGCCGCGAAGAACGGGGCTCCGAGGAGGGCCACCACGACCCCCGCGTCCAGCTCCCCCGGCCGCACCAGCAGGCGCCCCGCTATGTCGCAGACCAGCAGGACGATGGCGCCGAGCAGGCCCGCGTACGGCACCAGCCAGCGGTAGTCCGGCCCGGTCAGGTACCGGGCCATGTGGGCCACCATCAGGCCGAGGAAGGCGATGGGGCCGCACGCCGCCGTAGCGGCTCCCGCGAGCAGGGTGACGGCGGCGATGCCGATGGTCCGGCTCAGCACGATGTTCACCCCCAACCCCCGCGCGACGTCGTCGCCGAGGTTGAGCAGGTTGAGGGCGGGCAGCGTGATCAGCGCGAGCACCAGCCCGACGGCGACGAACGCGAGCACCGGCCGGATGACGTCGAACCCGACACCGGCCACGGAGCCCGCGTTCCAGAACCGCAGGGCGTTCAGCGAGGCCTTGTCGGACAGCGCGACCGCCGTGGTCATCGCGGCGAGGAACACCGTGACCCCTTGTCCGGCCAGTGCGAGGGTCAGCGGGTTACCTGCCCCCCGGCCGATGCTCGCCAGTCCGAAGACGACGACGCCGGCGACCGCGGCGCCCAGGAAGGCGAACCAGACGTACTGGAGCGGGTTGGCGAACCCGAACAGGGCGATCACCAGCACCACGGCGAAGGAGGCACCGGAGTTCACGCCCAGCAGGCCCGTGTCGGCGATCGGATTGCGCGTGTACCCCTGGATCAGCGCTCCACCGACCCCCAGGGCCACGCCCGCCACGACCGCGAGCACCGTGCGCGGCACCCGTACGGTCCGCACGATGAGCCGTATCTCGGTGAGCCGCTGGTCGGGGTCCGGCGCCGCCGACAACCCGCGCCACACCTCGGCGGGGGTCAGCGCCCGCGCGCCGACGGCCAGGGACACCACCACGGCGGCCACGAGGACCAGCACCAGGGTGACCGAGCCCACGACCCGCCGCCGCCGGGCCTCCGTCACGCCCCTGGGCACGGGGCGTTCCACTGCAATGGTGCCCATGTCGCTCTACGTCATCCCTTCGATCCACCACCCGGACGGGTCGGCACGCCGACGCAGCCGCGACCGAAACTTAGGCAAAGCTAAGCTGATTCCCTGGCGCGCTGTCGATAGACAAAACGGACACGCAGGAGTGAGAGGCCACCAACTCGCCCTCAAATATGTACTGTTGATCGATTAGATTAGCCTAACCTTACTTCACCTGATCGGCGCCGCACAAACGCGGCCCGGCCGATGGCCGGGGCGCGCTCCGGTCCGCGAGGAGTCGGGGCCGTCAGGTGTGCAGGCGGCTGTTGGGGCCGTCCTGGTCCCCGGCGCTCTCGTCGTTGAACCAGTAGTCCCCGGCCGCCAGGTACCGGAAGGAATGGGTGCTCTTGCTGGGCAGCTCGACGGTCACGGCGCGCTTGCCGTCCTTCCGGCGGGCCAGGGTGTGGACACCGGGCTGCCAGTCGTTGAAGTCGCCCACCACGCTGACCGGTCCCGGCGGGGTGTCGACGGGCAGGATGAAGGTGACCTCGGTGCGGTCCTTGCGCAGTTTGCGCTCCAGCATGGTGAGCTCCTGACAACGGCAGTGGGGGTGGTACGCCGCCCATAGTCGGCGGCGGACGCACCGGACGCACCCCGGCGCCGCCACTCCCACCGCGGACCCACTACATCGAGTGACCCGCGGGCACGCAATGTCACCCTGCGTGTCGACGCTGCCGGGATGCCGTCCCCTCCGCTCCTGTCAAGGTACGAATGGCCGGGACTACGGCCTCGTCCCGCCTCCGGGCACGGTGGATACCGACCTTCCTGCGCGAGAGCAGGAACGAATCGCCGTCCGTACCGGAGGCATCCATGTTCCGCCGCGCAGGGGCCTTCGTGACCCGTCACCCCCGACTCGTCCTCGTCGGCGCGCTCGTCTTCCTCGTCCTGTCCGTCCTTTTCGGCATGGATGCGACCGGACGGCTGAAGACGCAGGGATACGACGATCCGCGGTCCGAGTCCAGCCGCGCCGCGCACCTGGCCGCCGAGCGCCTGGGCGCCTCCCCGAACCTGGTCCTCGTGGCCCAGAGCCGCAGCGGTTCCGTGGACGACCCGCCCGCCCGCGGCGCGGGCGAGGAGCTGACCGGAAAGCTCGCCGCGCAGCCGCACGTGAGCGCCGTGACCTCGTACTGGACCGGCGGCGCGGCGGAGCTGCGCAGCCGCGACGGCCACGCGGCGATGCTCGTCGCGTACGTGGACGGCGAGGGGGAAGAGCTCGCGGCGCGGGCCGAGCGGCTGCGCGCGGAGCTGGCCACCCCGGCCGACGCCGGGAAGGCCCTGACCGTGCACGTCGGAGGGAGCGCCCTCGTCGACGCCGAGCTCCAGGACATCTCGGAGTCCGACCTGAAGCGGGCCGAGTCCGTCGTCCTGCCGGGCACCCTGATCCTGCTGGTCCTGGTGTTCGGCAGTGTGGTCGCCGCGGCCCTGCCCCTGCTGATCGGGGTCCTCGCCATCGCCGGGACGCTGCTGGTCCTGAGCGTTCTCGGCAGCGTCACCGACGTGTCCGTGTTCGCGCTGAACCTCACCACGGCGCTCGGCCTGGGGCTGGGCATCGACTACGGACTGCTGATCGTCTCGCGGTTCCGGGAAGAGCTCGCCGCCGGATTCCTCCCGAGTACCGCCGCCGTGCGGACGGTGCGCACCGCCGGCCACACGATCGCCTTCAGCGCCGCGACGGTCTCCGCCGCGCTCGCCACCCTGCTGGTGTTCCCGCCGTACTTCCTGCGCTCCTTCGCCTACGCGGGCATCGCCGTGGTGGCGATCGCGGCGGTGAGCGCCGTGACCGTACTGCCCGCCCTGCTCGCGCTGCTCGGGAAGCGGGTGAACGCCTGGGCCGTGCCGTGGCGCCGCAAGGCCCGCTCCGGCTCCCGGTCCGGATTCTGGGAGGGGCTGGCGCGGATCGTCGTACGCCGCCCGCTGATCGCGGCGCTGCCGGTGATCGGCCTGCTGGTGCTGCTCGCCGCGCCCTTCGCGCACGCCGATTTCGCCACCCCCGACGACCGGGCACTGCCGTCGAGCGCGTCCAGCCGGCAGGCCGGCGACCTGGTGCGCGACCGGTTCGACATGAAGGGATCCGGCGCGCTGACGGTCGTCACCACGGGCGACGCCTCCCCGTCGGAGCGGGTGGAATACGCCCGTCGCCTGTCCGCGTTCCCGCAGGTCGCCCAGGTCGTGGGACCCGACGGCGGCTTCCGGTACGGGGCTCGGGCAGCGGTCTCCGGATCGGCCGCAGCCGCCACCCGGCCCGCCGCGGACGGCCCGGTCCGGCTCTCCGTGGTGCCGCTGGTCGACCCCCAGTCGCACGCCGCCCAGCAGCTCGTCCACGACATCCGCGCGATCCCCGCCCCTGCGGGGACCGAGGTCCTGGTCGGCGGACCGAGCGCGGTCCTGGTCGACGCCAAAGCGACCGTGGGCGACCGGATCCCGCTGGCGCTCGCGCTGATCTCCGTCACCACCTTCGCGCTGCTGCTGGGCTTCACGCGCAGTCTGCTGCTGCCGCTGAAGGCCATCGCGCTGAACGCGCTGAGTCTCGCGGCCGTCCTCGGCGCCATGGTGTGGGTCTTCCAGTCGGGTCATCTGCACCAGCTGCTCGGCTTCACTCCGGGGCCCCTCAGTACGACCATGCCGGTCCTGCTGTTCTGCATCGTCTTCGGACTCTCGGTGGACTACGAGGTGTTCGTCCTCGCGCGCATCAAGGAGGCGCACGAAGCCGGGCAGGACAACGCCCGTTCGATCGTCACGGGCATGGCCCGCACGGGCGGCATCGTCACCACCGCCGGGGCGCTGCTCGCCTTCACCCTCCTGAGCTTCGGCACCTCGCAGGTGTCCCTGCTGCAGTTCTTCGGGATCGGCGCGGGCCTCGGCGTCCTCCTCGACGCCACGCTCGTACGGGGGGTCCTCGTACCGGCGCTCATGCGCCTGGCCGGCGGCCTGAACTGGTGGGCGCCGCGTCCCATCCGGCCCAAGGAGCCGCTCCCGGCGTCCCGTCCGCCCCCGGCCCCCGTCCGCAGGTGTCCCGCGGCCCGGCCGGCCCTGCGGTCCCCGGCCCGCGCGCGCCACTGACCACCGGCCCGTACCCGTACCCGTACCCGTCCCCTCCCCCGTAACCGTCCCCACCTCACGACAAGGAAGAACTCCCATGACTGACATCGCCATCACCGGACTCGGCTGCCGCTTCCCCGGCGCTCCCGACATCAGCGCCTACTGGAAGCTCCTGCTGAGCGGGGAACGGCAGTTCTCCGCCGTGCCGAAGGAGCGCTGGAACCATGAGACCTTCCACGAACCCGGCAATCCGTCGGCCCCCCATGCCGCGTACACCGACCAGGTCGCCTTCCTGGACGACGTGGACCACTTCGACGCCCTGCATTACGGCGTGCCGCCCGCGCGCGCCCGGGCCATGGACCCGCAGCACCGGCTGCTGCTGGACGTCACCCGCGAGGCCCTCGACGACGCGGGGCTGGGCCGGGGCGACTTCGACCGGGAGAACACCGGGGTCTTCTGCGGCATGTCGGTGTCCGACTACAAGGACCTCATGTCGGCCCCCATCCGGGCCATCGCCCTGGCCGAGGACGCGGGGCAGGCCGCGGCGGACACCGGCGGCCTCCTCGACGCCGTCAAGGACCACGCGGGATCGCTCGGCACCGTGCAGGCCTTCAGCCTGCCGGGGAGCCTGCTCAACATGGCCCCCGGCACCGTCAGCCGGCACTTCGACCTCGGCGGGCCGAGCTTCACCGTCGACGCCGCCTGCTCCGGCTCGCTCGTCGCCCTGGACCAGGCCATGGCCCAACTGCGCCAGGGCAGCTGCCGGATCGCCGTCGTGGGTGGCGTGTACCTCAACCTCACCCCCGACAGCCTGATCGGGTTCTCGACGCTCCGGGCCCTGTCCGCCACCGGGGTGTGCCGCCCCTTCGACGAGGGGGCCGACGGTTTCGTCCTCGGTGAGGGCGCCGGTGCCGTCGTCGTACGGCCGCTCGCCGACGCGCTCGCCGCGGGCGACCGGGTCTACGCGGTGATCAAGGGCGTCGGCTCGGCCAACGACGGCGCGTCGCCCGGGCCGCTGGCGCCCGCGCCCGAAGGCCAGCTGCGCGCCATGCGCCGGGCCTACGACGACGCGGGGGTCACCCCGTCCTCGGTCGGCTTCCTGGAGGCCCACGGGACCGGTACCGCCACCGGCGACCGCGCCGAGGTCGAGGCGCTGCGCCGGCTGCGTACCGAGTACCCCGACGACGACCCCTCGCTGTGCTACGTCGGCGCGGGCAAGGCCCTCATCGGACACTCGCTGTCCGCCGCGGGCATCGCCGGACTGATCAAGACGGCCCTGGTCGTCCACCACCGGACGATCGTTCCGCAGCCGAAGACCGCCCCGCACCCGGGGCTGGGCATCGACGCCGCGGGCCTGCGTCTCGCCGACACCGCACGGCCCTTTCCGGACTCCGGTACGTCGCTCCGGGCCGCCGTCAGCTCGTTCGGCTTCGGCGGGACGAACGTCCACGTGGTGCTGGAGGAGCGGCCCGCCCCCGCCCCTGCTGCCAGCCGTCTCCCGGAACGCGCCGGGGACGCCGGGGACGCCCGGGACACCGGCCCTCAGCTCGTCCTGCTCTCGGCCGGCAGTCCCGAGCTCCTGGACCAGCACATCGGCGACGTTCTCGACGCACTCGACACGGCGGACCCCGCCCCGCTGGCAGCCGTGGCCCACACCGTGGGCTCCCGCCGGCCGCTGACGGCCCGGCTCGCGATCGTGGCCGACGACACGGAGGCCTTCGTACGGCGGCTGCGCCACGCCCGCGAACAGCTCGTCGAGGGCGAACGCGGCGACCTCGGGGACGACGCCTTCGCCGCCGACGCCCCGCTGCCCGCCGAGCGGCGCCGGCTCGCCTTCCTCTTCCCCGGTCAGGGCAGCCAGCGGCCCGGCATGACGCGGGACCTCTACGAGCGGTTCCCGGGCTTCCGGGCGACCGTCGACGGCCTCGGCGCCGCGGCCCGCGAGGCCACCGGCTTCGGCATCGGCGACCTGCTGTACGGCGAGGCGGCGACCGCCGGGGTCGACACCGAGGAGAGCGGGCGCCGGCTCGCGTCCACCGAGGTGTGCCAGCCGCTGCTCGGGACCGTCCAGATCGCCGCCACCCGGCTCCTCGCCGGCTTCGGCATCGCGCCCGATCTGGTCCTCGGTCACAGCGTCGGGGAGTTCGCCGCGGCCGCGGCGGCCGGCGCGCTCACCGACGAGGACACCGTACGGCTGCTGGCGCACCGGGGTGCGACCCTCCGGGAGGCCGAGAGCGGCCTGCGCGGCGGGATGCTCGCCGTACAGACCGACAAGGAGACCTGCCGCCGGCTGGTGACCGGCATCGACGACGTGTGGCTCGCCTGCTTCAACCAGCCGCGGCAGGTCGTGGTCAGCGGTACGCCGGAAGGGCTCGACGCCATGCGGCAGGCCTGCGCCGAGGCCGGGGTCGTCACGGTGGCGCTCGACGTGTCGAACGCCTTCCACTCGCCGCGGCTCGCCGCCGCCGACGAGAAGATGCGCGCGGACCTCGCCGACCGCCCCGTCACCAGCCCCGTCCTGCCGTTCGTCTCTTCTGTGAACGCGGCCGTCTGCGGCGATCCCGAGAGGCTGCGCGAGCTGTGGGCCCGGCACGCGTCCGCGCCGGTCCAGTTCGGCGATGCCGTGCGCACCGCCTACGACCAGGGGGCTCGTGTCTTCCTCCAGGTGACCGGCGGCAACTCGCTCCTGACCTCGGTCCGCCGCAACGTCACCGACCACGGCGACGTCCACGTCGTCCCGGTCACGGGGGTGGAACCCGACGGCGGCCGGAGCTTCGTCCGGGCCCTCGCCCGGCTCGCGGTCCTGGGCGCCCCGGTCGACCCGCGCGCCCTGGTTCCCCAGGAGGAGCGCCGACTGCTCGACCTGCCGGTGGCGAAGCTCGCCACGCAGTCCTACTGGGTGCCCCGCCGCCGCGTGGGGACGACGGGCACCTCCGCCCCCGCCCACCAGCCCCAGCCTCGGCCCCGGCCCGTATCCCCCGAGGAGATCGCGATGAACGACTCGCCGCTCCACCCGATGGACGAACTGCTCCAGCTGGTCCAGCAGCAGACGGCGCTGCTCGCCCGCCTCGCCGAAACCCTCCCCGGGCCGGACCCGGCCACGGAGGCGGCGCTGCTGGCCCGCCTCGCCGAGACCCTCCCCGAGCGGAACCGGGCCGCGGAGGCCGCCGCCCCGGCGACGGCCGAAACCACCCCGGTGCCCGCGGACGCCCCCACGGCCCCCACGGCGCCCGCCGAGCCCGCCGACGAGGAACCGGCGCCGCCGGCCGGGGACATCACCACGGTCACGGAGTCCGTGCTCGCGCACGTGGCCCGGGTCAGCGCGTTCCCCGTCGCCCATCTGCGCGATGACCAGCTGCTGATCGACGACCTCGGGTTCGACTCGCTGATGCTGACCGACCTGTTCACCTCCCTCAAGCGGCAGTGGCCGCAGTGGACCCGCGACGACACGGCCACCGACCGGCCGACCGTCGGAGGGATCGCCGCGATGATCGCGAGCGGCTGCGGCGGCGCACCGGTCCCCGTCCCCGAGCAGCGCTCCGCAGCCGGCGAAGCCCCGGCACCGGCGTCCGCCGACCCGCCCGTCCCCCTGGCCTCCGACCCGCCGACGGCCACGGACCCGGCCGCCGCCCCGCTGCCCGAGCAGCACACACGGATCGAGAGCTTCCCGGAGGTCACCGCCCACTCCGAGCGCATCGCCACGCTCTCCGCGCTGGGGCTGGCCAATCCGTACTTCCTCGTCCACGAGGGCGCGCTGACGGACACCACCGTCGTCGACGGCCGGGAACTCCTCTCCTTCTCCAGCTACAACTACCTGGGCATGGCGACCCACCCGCAGGTGAACGAGGCGGCCCACGAGGCGATAGAGCGCTGCGGCACCTCGGTCTCCGCCAGCCGGCTGCTCTCCGGCAGCCGACCGCTCCACCTGGAGCTCGAGAGCGAGATCGCCGGCCTGCTCGGATGCGAAGCGGCGATCACCCTGGCCAACGGCCATGCCACCAACGTCACCGTGATCGGCCACCTCGTCGGACCGGGGGACCTCATCGTCCACGACTCCCTCGCGCACGACAGCATCCTGCAGGGGTGCAGGCTCTCCGGCGCGACCCGGCGGCCCTTCCCCCACAACGACGCCGCCGCCCTGGACGCCCTGCTGACGCAGGTCCGCGACCAGTACCGGCGGGTGCTCGTCGTCGTCGAAGGCGTCTACAGCATGGACGGGGACATCGCCGACCTGCCCGCCCTCGTCGACGTCAAGCGCCGGCACGGCGCGCTGCTGATGATCGACGAGGCGCACAGCATCGGGACGATCGGCCGGACGGGCCGCGGCATCGGCGAGTACTACGGCATCGACCGCCCGGCCGTCGACCTGTGGTCGGGCACGCTGTCGAAGGCGCTGGCGAGCTGCGGCGGCTACGTCGCGGGGAGCCGCCCGGTCGTGGAGTACCTGCGCTACACCGTGCCGGGCTTCGTCTACAGCGCCGGGATGACCCCGGCCGACACCGCGGCCTCGCTGACCGCCCTGCGCATGCTGCGTGCCGAGCCGCAGCGGGTGGCACGGCTCTCGGAGAACGCGGCGCTCTTCGTCCACCTCGCGCGCGAGGCGGGCATCAATACCGGGGACAGCCATGACACGCCGGTCGTACCGTGCATCGTCGGGGACTCGCTGAAGACCCTGCAGCTCGCGGAGGCCCTGTTCCAGCAGGGCATCAGCGTCAACCCCATCCTCCATCCGGCCGTACCGGAGGAGCTGGCCCGGCTGCGGTTCTTCATCACGTACGACCACACGCCCGGCCAGATCCGCCAGGCCGTGGCCGCGCTGGCGCGCGAGCTGCTGCTCCTCGACTCGGCCCCGGTCTCGTGACCGCCGCCGCCGTGACCGCTGCGGTGACCGCCGCCGTGGACGCCGTCTTCCCGCCGATCGTGCCGGGCCGGGTCCACCGATGGGGCGGAGCCCGCCTGATCGTGGCCCGCGCCCGCGAGCTCCGGCAGGTGCCGCCGCTCTCACCGGCCGAGCGGCGCGTGGTCCGCGGGTTGCGGGCCTGGCGGCAGGCCGAGTGGACGGCCGGCCGGCTGCTCGCCAAGCGGCTGGTGGCTGAGGTGGTCTCCGCGCCGGCGGACGGCGTGGAGATCCTCCCGCGGGACGACGGCAGCCCCCGCGTCGTCGTCGGCGGCAGCCCGATGCCCGCCCTGTACGTCTCCATCAGCCACACCGCCGGGCACGTCGCCGCGGCTCTCGCGCCGGAACCGGTCGGGGTGGACCTGTGCGAGATCGACTCGGCCGACGCCGTACGCCGGGTCGCGGACCATTTCCTGTCGCCCGAGGAGCTCTTTCTCGTCGGCAGGGAGCGACCCGACGCCATGACCGGGGCCTGGGCGCTGAAGGAGGCCGCGGTCAAGGCCGACCGGAGCTCGGTCTTCGGCGCCGCTCCGCGCGGCATCCCGATCCTCGGCCTCCGGCCGCCCCTCCTCGGCGGACGGCGCCGCGCGATGGTCTGGCGGGCGGACGACGCGGCGCTCGCCCTCGTCCTCGCGTACCCGGGTGGCTGAGTGCCCCGCGTGACGGTACTGCGTTGGTGCTCCTTGCCCGGCTGGATCATTCTGGTCAGAGGAGCGCCTGGCCGTGCACGTCCCCGTGGGACGGCGGCAGCGGAACGAGCGAGGGCGAGATGAGTGGCGATGGAGCAAGTTCCCACCTCTCCTGGTGAGCGGCCCGAGGAGACGGGCGCCTCCCTCGAGTCGGCCTACACGGCCTCGGCGACGATCAACGAGCAGGGCATCGTCACCGAGTGGAGCGAGGGTGCGACCCGGCTGCTCGGCTATGTGCCGTCCGAGGTCGTGGGGCTGCCCGCCGCCCACAGGCTCGCCGACGTCCTCAGTGACGCGGCGCGGCGGGTGCCCTCCGAGCAGGAGCGGTGGAGCGGCACGGTGGCGCTGCGCCACCGGGACGGTCATCGCATGGAGGTGGCCCTGCTCGCGCACCGCTGGACGTCCAGCGGCGGGACCGTCAAGTGGTTCGTGGTGTCCGCCGTCGGGGGCGCGCGCCGCTCTCCCTGGGACGAACCGATGAAGGAATGGGCGTTCACCCAGTCCCCCTGCTTTCTGGCGGTCTTCGACGCGGACCTGCGCCTGGTGCGGGCGAACGCCGGCATGGAGCGCACGCTCTCCCTCACGGAGGCCGAGATGCGGGGGCTGCGGCTGCCGGAGATCGCGCCGGATCCCGTGAGCGACGAGACCGAGCGCCGGATGCGCGTGGCGTTCGACTCCGGTGAGCCGCAGTACATGGAGGCCTTCGTCCACCCGACGGGCGCCGGCGCGGAGCACGGTTGGGCCACCTCACTGGCGCCGTTGCGGGACCCGGACGGCCGGGTGCGCGCCGTCTGTCTGGCCGCGCACGACCGGAGCGGGGTGGAGAGCGTCCAGCACCAGATGCTCCTGACCGACGAGGTCGACACCGCGCCGATCGGGACCACGCTGGACAGTGTCCGCACCGCGCACGAGCTGGCCGACGCCGCCGTCCCCCGGTTCGCCGATTTCGCGGTCGTCGACCTGCTGGAACCCCTCCCGCGCGGCGACGAGCCGTCCTCGGTCCCGGCTGACGGGCCGGTCACCGTGTGCCGCGCCGCGGCGCGGTCGGTCCTCGACGGAACCCCCGAGTCCGGCGTCGCCGTCGGAGACACGACCAGCTACCCGCCGCTGTCGCCGCCCGCCGAAGCGCTGGTCGCGGGCCACGGAGCCGTGTACGGAGCCGCGGACCCGGACCTCGCCAGGTGGGCGGCCCAGGACCCCGGGGCCGCCTGGATCGGGGAGTACGGGGCCCACTCGATCATGGTGGTGCCGATGCGGGCCGGCGGGGGCACGCTCGGTGTGGCCGTCTTCTCCCGCCACCGGCGCCGGGAGCCCTTCCAGCCGGAGGACCTGCGGGTGGCCGGGGAACTCACGGCCCGGGCGGCGGCCGGGATCCGCAACGCGTACCGGTCCGGCCGGGAGCACACGACGACCATGACCCTGCAGCGCAGCCTGCTCCCGCACACGCTGCCCGATCAGGCCGCGCTGGAGATCGCCTCCCGCTACCTGCCCGCCGCCGGCGAGGCCGGTGTGGGCGGCGACTGGTTCGACGTGATCCCGCTGTCGGGCGCCCGGGTGGCGCTGGTCGTGGGGGACGTCGTCGGCCACGGCATCCGGGCCACCGCCACCATGGGGCGGCTGCGCACGGCCGTACGCACCCTGGCCGATGTCGACCTGGGGCCCGACGAGCTGCTCACCCACCTCGACGACCTCGTCATCCACCTGTCCGCCGACGAGGGCGACCAGGAGTCAGGCGGGGAGACGGCCGGGGGCATCGGCACCACCTGTCTGTACGTGGTCTACGACCCGGTCATCCGCCGCTGCACGGTCGCCCGGGCCGGCCACCCGCCGCCCGCCGTGGTCTCGCCGGAGGGCTCCGTGTACCTCCTGGACGTCCCGGCCGGTCCCCCGCTGGGCCTGGGCGGTCTGCCCTTCGAGACGCTGGAGGTCGAACTGCCCGAGGGCAGCATCCTCGCCCTGTACACCGACGGGCTGCTGCAGGCCCGCGACCACGACATCGACGAGGCGCTGGACAGCATGTTCGCGGCCCTGGTCCGGCCCGCGGACACGCTGGACGCGGTGTGCGACCGCGTTCTGACGGCCATGCTGACGCACCGCCCGGACGACGACGTGGCCCTGCTCGTCGCCCGGACCCGGGGCCTGCACGCCGACCAGGTCGTCGTCTGGGACCTGCCGTCCGACCCCTCCGTGGTCGCCACGGCCCGGCGCCAGACCACCGACCAGCTGACGGCCTGGGGGCTGGAGGAGGCCGCCTTCGTCACCGAGCTCCTGGTCAGTGAGCTGGTCACCAATGCGATCAGGTACGGCCAGCCGCCCATCCAGCTGCGGCTGATCCACGAGAGGAACAGCACCCTGATCTGCGAGGTCTCCGACGCGAGCAGTACCGCCCCGCACATGCGGCGGGCCCGGACCTACGACGAGGGCGGGCGGGGCCTGCTGCTGGTCGCCCAGCTCGCCGAGCGCTGGGGCACCCGGCACGCCGCCATCGGCAAGACCATCTGGGCCGAGCAGTCCCTCACCGAGTACTGAGGACGCGCACGAGGCCGGGCGGTATGCATGGAAATGTCCCCTGTGACGCGCCTGTGACAGTCGACGGACAGCTCCATGAAGTCCCCCCGACAAGCTCTTTATCAGGGACAAACACCGACATTCCGGGAAACGTCCCCTGCTTCCGAGGACGTGAGCAGTGATGACCAGACCGATTCGTCGGAGGAATCATGAGCCTCACCCTCGTCGCCCCGCAGACCGAAGCCACCGCCCCCACCCTCGCCCCGCGCGAGCAGGAGGCACTGCGACACATCGCCGCAGGCTGCACCTACCTGCAGACGGCCCGCCAGATGGGGCTCTCCAAGCACACGGTCGACGCCTACCTGCGCCGCATCCGCGCCAAGCTGAACATCAGCACCACGGCCGAGATGACCCGCCTGGCCATCTCCATGGGGCTGTGACAGCCGCCGGGACCGCGCAGGAATCGCGTAGGAACGACAGCGCAGCAATGCGAAAACGCCCGTGACGGGCGAGGCGGCCTACGGGCCGCCGCCGGGCAGGCCGTAGAAGACCGGCCGGGCCCAGACCGGGGGCTCCCGCGGGGGCACGGAGTCCCCCGGGGCACCGGGGGGACGGGAATCCTCCCGCGACGGCGGATCGGCCTGACGGCCGGTGCCGCCTCCCGTGGCGACGCGCAGAGCGGCCACGAATTCGAGGCAGGACCCGTAACGGTCCTCGGGGAGCTTCGACAGAGCCTTGGTCAGTACGTCGGCGGCGGCGGGAGCGATTCCCGGCCGCCGTTCCGTCAGTGGGGGCGGGGGGTCGTACTGGTGCGCCCACAGCAGCGCCGCGTCCTCCTCGCGCTGGAAGGGCGGCCCGCCGGCGAGGGTTTCGTAGACGACGCACGCCAGGCTGTAGAGATCGCACCTGCCGTCCACCGGCCTGCCGGAGATCTGTTCCGGCGCCATGTAGTCGAGCGTGCCGACGAACTCGCCGTCCGTGGTGAACCCGGTCAGCGCCAGCGACTTCTTCGTCAGCCCGAAGTCCGTGAGGTAGATGTGCTCGGGGTGCTCGCTGTCGGTGCCCGCGGCGACCAGGATGTTGCCGGGCTTGACGTCCCGGTGCACGAGATCGTGGTCATGGGCCGCGTCGAGCGCCGATGCCACCTGGGCGGCGATGCGCAGGGCGGTCGCCACGGGCAGCGGGCCCTCGCGGTCCAGCAGCGCGCGCAGGTCCAGCCCGGAGACGTAGCGCATGGCGATGTAGAGGACGCCGTCGGTCTCACCGGCTTCGAAGATGGGCACGATGTGCGGGTGGTCGATCGACGCGGCCACCCGCGATTCGTGCGTGAAGCGGCGCCGGAAGGTCTCGTCGCGGGCGCGTTCGGGGGCGATCAGTTTGAGTGCGACCGTACGGTCCAGGCGCAGGTCCTTCGCGCAGTAGACGACGGCCATGCCACCGCGGCCGATCATGCGCTCCACCCGGTAGCCCGCGATCTGCTTGCCGATGAGGCCCGAGGCACGGCCCGCGTACACGCTGAGGTTGGATGCCTCGCTCATCGGACGCCCCCCTCACCCGGCCGGGTGACGCCGCCGGACGCGGCAGGCCGCTCTTCCATACCTGGAAGTCTATCGAGCGGCCCCTCCAAGCGCCGCCCCGTCGAGCGGTACGGGCGAGACGGACACGCACACGCACACGGGAACGCACCGTGACCGGTCCCCGAAGGGAACCGGTCACGGTGCGCGCCGCTGTCCTCGGCGATCAGTCGTCGTCGCTGCCGCCGGCGCCGCCGTTACCACCGAAGCCACCGGTGGTCCCGCAGCCGAAGCCGAAGCAGAGGCCGCCGTCCCCGCCGGTGCCGCCCTTGCCGCCGTCACCGCCGGGCAGCGCGACCCCGCCGGTGCCGCCGGTGCCTCCGTTGGCGCTGCCCTTGCAGGTCCCGGCGCAGATTCCGCCCTTGCCGCCGTTCGTACCGTTGCCGCCCGGCACGCCCGTGGTGCCGTTGCCGCCGTTGGCACTCCCGTTGCACAGCCCGGCGCAGATCCCGCCCTTGCCGCCCTTGGTGCCGTTCACCGATCCTTCGCAGTTGCCCGCGCAGACCCGGTCGCCGACCTTGACGCTGCCCTTGTCCACCTTGACTCCGCCGAGCACCGCGCGGCCGTCGAACCGGCCGCCGCCCGGACGCGCGTCGCCGCTGCCGAACGCGGAAACCGTCTGGGCGGACGGCGCCGGGGCCGCCGTGGCGACCGGTGCCATCGCACCCGCGCCGATCAGAGTCGCCGAAATGATGAGGCCGAGTCGAAACTTCGTGGATCGCGTACGCATGAAACTCTCCCTTTCCTGGAAATGGATTTCCGTGGCGCGGTTACGGTGTTCCGCTTTCCCGCGTTCCCGGCGAATGGGCCGGTTCATGTCCGGCCGTTCGTTCCCCGAGGTTTCGCCGGCGTCCCGGCCCGCTGCGGGCCGGGGCGCCGGGGCCTCACGAGCGGACGTCGTCCGCCATCAGGGCGAACCAGTCGCCGTCGACGTAGTACTTCTTCCAGGTGTCGATCTGCTCGTCCGAGATCTTGTACTTTTCGGAGATCTTCTTCGTGGTCTCGTCCGGGTCGTCGGCCGCCAGCACGATGAGCACGATGCGCACCTTGTCGACCACCGTCAGATCCGCCTTCGGCTTGTCGGGCAGGTCCTTGAACGTGAAGCAGCCGACCCCGCCGGGCTGACCGGGCTCACCCGGCTGACCGGGCTCGCCGCCCCGGCCGCCCTTGCCGCCCTCTCCGCCCTTTCCGCCCTTTCCGCCGGCGCCGAATCCGACGCAGTGTTCGGGCTTGTCGGCCGGGGCCGAGGCGCTGATGTTCGTGGGGGTGTGGGACTGCGACGCCTGCGCGGCGCACGCCGTACCGGTGACGAGGGCCAGAGAGGCCGTGACCAGGATGATCGGACGCTGCCAGGACTTCGTGAACATGGGGGGTTTCTCCGTTTCGGCACATACCGATGAGGGGGTGGAACTGTGTGGGGGGTGGGGGGTGGAGGCCCGAAGGCCTCCACCCCGTTGAGCCGGGTACTGCGGTGTGCGGTCAGAAGAGGCTGCCGCCACCGGCGCCGCCGTTGCCGCCGGCGCCACCGATCAGGCCACCGAGGCCGCCGTCTCCGGCCTTGCCGCCGTTGCCTCCGTTGAAGAAGCTGAAGCCGCCGTTGCCGCCGTTGCCGCCCTTGCCGCCCTTGAGGAAGCCGTCGCCGCCCCCGCCGCCGCCACCGGCGTTGCCGCCCTGGAGGACGCCGAAGCCGCCGTCGCCACCGTTACCACCGGCGCCACCGATGCGGCCTTCACCGCCACCGCCGCCACCGCCGCCGGCGCCGCCGAGCAGGAAGCCGTCTCCACCGGTACCACCGTTACCGCCCTTGCCGCCGGTGCCCAGGACACTGCCGCCACCGGAGCCTCCGGCACCACCGGCGCCACCGACGAGACCGCCGGTACCGCCCTTGCCACCGTCACCTCCGGCGCCCCCACCGTTCGGGAGGGCCGTAGCGACGTGGGAAGCGACCGGAGCGGCCGAGGCCATGGACGCCGGAAGCACAACTCCTCCTGTGACCACAGCGGCCGCGGCGACCAGAGTGGCGACGCGGAAACCGCGACGGCTGGAACGGACAACGTTGCTGGTGTGCATCTTGCGGTTCATGACTTTCTCCTACAGATTCAAGAGGGGTATATGACGTGCCCGGATTTCCGGGACGCTGCGGTGATGTCGACGAAAGAAGAGGTATTCCGTTTCTTTCGTCTGCCTCGTTCTGTTTCCGGTGAGGCCCGCACCACAAGTAAGCCCCGGGGGCCACATCCGGGTCATGTTCCGGAAACTCGGGACTTGACACCCTCATGAATGTCGACTAAAAGCCCCCTCGGCCGGGCGGCGGGGTCAGCGCCCGCAGCCGGTCCTCCAGGGCGCCGGCCTCCACGAGGGAGGACGCGTACATCTGCGGGACCTCTGCCTCGAGCGCGCGCATGAGGCCGACCGCCTCCGCGGCGGCCGCCAGGCCCTCGGCGAGGTCGGTACCGGCCTCGGCCCGCACCCGGGCGTGGAACGCCAGTGCCAGGGCGAGGTCGCCCCGCCGGGCCACGGGGTTGATCGCGGCCTGCTCCCGCATCAGCGCCAGGACCCGGGGGTGACCTCGGGCCGGCGCGCGCCGGCTGCCGGTAGAGGGTCCCCTCGGTGTGCAGCCCCAGGCGGGACAGCACCACGCCGAGCAGGCTGAGCGCGTTGCCGAGCTGCGGGCGGTACGCGGTGTCCGCGCGGGCGAGCCTGCGGTACGGGCCGACGGCTCCCGGGCCATCGCGAGGGCCTCCTGCGGGCGGCCGAGTCCCCCACAGGGCGGTGGCGAGGCCCGTCAGGGTGGCGCCCAGCGGCGCGGCGAAGGCCTCCCGGGCCTCCCGGGCCGGGCCGACCCCGAACCGGGTGCGGCCCATGCCGTACCGGCCCCGCCCCGGGGAGCGGGGCGGGGCCGGAACGATTCAGCGGGACTGTACGAACGTGTGGCCCTGGTGGCCCTCGGCGGTGCAGGAGCGCTTCTCCGCGGCCGTCATCTTGCGGCTCTTGACCACCACCGCGTTGCTCTTGCCGTCCGTGCCGTTCTTGGCCGGGCTGGTGATCGTGTCCTGGAAGAACCAGTAGTAGTGGCTCCACTTGGGGCTGTCGTAGTGGGTCTGCCAGGTACCGGAGACCTTCTGCATCACCTGGGCGCGCGAGATCCATCCGACCTCGCCGGGCTTCACCGTCATGTTGAGCGAGCTGCTCTCCGAATGACTGCTCGACCAACTATGGCTGTAACTCGCGGTTACGCTCAGGTCGACGATGCCCGCTATCTTGCCTCCCGCCGTGACGGAGACGCCCAGCGAGTCGGTGGAGCCCACCGTGTCGTCCCAGGTCATCGACTGGGTGGCGTCCGACGTACTGCAGTTGAACAGCGAGTTCGACACCTGGCGGAACCCACCCAGGTACGCCTCCCCGAGCTGGGGCGAGTTGAAGGTGCACTTGCCTTCGCCCGAGGCGCAGTCCGCCATGAGCTGCTGCCTGGTCGGCTGGTCGGCGGCGGATGCCGGAAGGGTGGTCGCCGCAGCGACGGCGCAGGCCGCGACCGCCATGGTCAACGTGCGTGCCGCGTAACGCCTGACGCGGTGTGTGGTCATCGTGGTGCCTCTCACGGTACTGGGGGGATCGGTGAACCGCCGTACGGAAGCGGCGAATTCGCTCGCCCCCGCCCGCACGGCCGATCACCGCCTCTTGCTCCTGAGATTCTCCCGACCCACCGGAGGGGTACGGTCCGATTGAGTCAACCTGCCGCCGGGCGCAGCACCGTGACCTCCGGGCCGAAGGCGACCACGAGCCGTCCGCCCGGTGCGGCCCCGAGCGCGGCCGCCGGGAGCGGCAGCGCGTACTCGGTCCCCGCCTCCCGCCCCGTGGCGAGGTCCCAGAACCGCACGGCCTGGCCCTGGCCGATGGCCACCACCGGCCGGGCGCCCCCGACGGTGACGACCATGGGCCCGTTGGGATCCGTGTGGCCGGTCAGGGGTTCGCCGGTCTCCCGCATCGCGGCCAGGTCCCACAGGCGCACCGTCTTGTCCCGGCTCCTGCTGACCGCGACGGGCCTGCCGTCGACGAGCGTGGTGGCCACCGATGTCACCCAGTCGGTGTGGCCGGTCAGGGGTTCGCCGACCTGCCGGCCGGTGGTGAGGTCCCACAGCCGTACGGTCTTGTCCCAGCTTCCGGTGACCGCGACGGGCCGCCCCGCCAGTTCCGCCGTCGCGACGGCGGTCACCCTGCTGGTGTGGCCGGTGAGCGGTTCGCCGACGAGGCGGCGGGTGGTGAGGTCCCAGATCGCCGCGGTGCGGTCGGCGCCGGCCGTGACCACGACCGGCCGGCCGTCCAGGGTCGCGGCGGCAAGGGCCAGCACCCGGCCGTGGTGGCTGGTGACGGGCTCGCCGACGTGTTCCCCGCCCACCGGATCCAGCAGGTGCAGGATGTCACCGGAGCCTGCGGTCACGACCACCGGCCGCCCGTCCACCACCGATGCGACCATGGCGGTCACCTCGCCCTCCAGGCCGGTCACCGGGGCCGTGACCGGCTGACCGGTGGTCAGGTCCCAGACGTGCAGGGTGCGGTCGGCGGCTGCCGTGACGACCACCGGGCTCCCGTCGAGAACGGCGGTGGTGATCGCCGAGACCGTTCCGGTGTGGCCGGTGCGGGCCGGACCGTCGCCGTCGGCGTGGGCGTCGGCGTGCGCGTGGGCGTCGGCGTGCGCGTGGGTGAGGTCCCACGTCCGGAGCGTGTGGTCGGCGCTCGCCGTGACGGCCACGGGCCGCCCGTCCACGACGGCGGTGGCCACGTCCCAGACCTTGCCGGTGTGGCCGGTCAGCGGCGGGCCCACGGGCTTTCCGGTGGCGCGGTCCCGTACCACCACCGTGTCGTCCTGCTCCACGGTGAGCAGGACCGGATCGCCGCTGCCGGAAGGGCCGGTCCCGCGGCCGGAGAGCCGGCGCCAGAGGTCCGCGTCCTGCTCCGGGCCGGGCGAGAGGGCCGGCGCCGTGCCGCTCGCGCCGACGGCATCGATCACCCGCATGCCGTTCACGCGCTGCCCGTCGTCCGCCAGGTCCCAGATGCGCAAGGTGCCGTCCGCTTCGGCGGTGAGGGCGACGGTACGTCCGTCCAGCACCGCGGTCTCCCGCGCCCGGGTCCGTACCAGGGCGCCGTTCTGGCGGGCGAGGGCCAGGGGGCCGATGAAGCGGGGCTCCTCGCCGTCGAGGCCGACGGCGACGGCACGTCCGTGCACCACCGTCAGGGTCGTCACACCGGGCCGGTCCTCGCCGCCGGACAGGGCTGCGGCGGCCGAGGGCGTCTCCACCGGCTCGCCGGTGGCCAGGTCCCACAGCCGCTGCTCCTCCTGATCCGGCTCCCCGGCGGTGACGGCGAGCACGCGTCCGTCGAGGGCCACGGTCCGCACCACCTCCAGCGACCGGGCCAGTTGATCGCCGGTGCCCAGGTCCCACACGCGCACCGTCCGGTCCACGTCGATGTCGTCGACGGTGAGGACGACACGGCGGCCGTCCAGCATCGCGATGGCGGCCGCCGACGGGAAGGCGGCGACCCGGCGGCCGGTGAGCAGGTCCCCTACGTACAGGGTCCCGTCGGCCCCGAGGGTGAGGAGGACCCGGCGCCCGTCCAGGACGGCGCTCTCCACCAGCCTGACGAACTCCCCGGCCGCGCGGCCGGTGGCCAGGTCCCACACCAGGACCGCGTCGTCGCCGTGCAGGCTGAAGGCCACGGGCCTGCCGTCGGCGAGCGCCGTGGCCACGGACAGCACCTCGGCCGTCATCGAGGACACCGGGTCGGTGCGGCCGGTGACCGGCTCGTGGAGCTGTTCGCCCGTCGCGAGGTCCCAGACGCGCACGGTGTCGTCCCGGCTGCCCGAGACCGCGACCGGCCTGCCGTCGACGGTCGCCGTGGCCACCGCCCGCACCGGGCCGCTGTGGCCGATGAGGGGTCGCAGCCGGCGCTGGTCCGGTACGGGGCCGTCGGCCCACTGCACGGTCCACCGCGGACCGTCGAGCGGGGCATTCACGTCGTCGGGCGCACCCGTGGAGGTCTCAGACATACCCCCGAGGCTAGACACCGCCTCTGACATCGCCCTTCTCTACCACACCGGGTGCCGTCGGCTGGAGCGTGCGGACCACCACCATTCCGCCCCGTGCCGGACGGCATTCCGGTGGGGGGCGCGGGCGGAGATTATGCGGGGCCACCGCCCATGTGCGGGTGGAGCGGATGGCGTTGAGTCGGACCTGCCGATCGGCCGGCCAGGAATCCACATCAGCGCGAACCGCGCACCCGACCTTCGAGGAGGTGATCCGGATGAGCGTCCTCAAGCTTCAGAACATGGAGGCCCGCGTCACGCCCAGTGCTGCCGCCACCATCAGCCTGACGAGCAGCAGCAGCGACTGCTGCAAGTCTCCGCGCGAGCCGCAGAACCCGAACTGACCCACCGGGTCCGTGCGTGGGCTCGGCGCGCCCCCGCACGGACCCACCGTTCCCGACGGCCGCTGCCGCAGCCGCTGCTGCCGGCGGCCCCTCGGACGATCACAGAGGCTGACATGCGCAACGAACGCTGGGTCTACCGCTTCCTCTTCGCGTGGAACGACACACTGTTCTTTGACCCGCTCGACGTCTTCTACGAGCCGAACGCGGACCACTTCCTCGCCGCGTTCGACGAGGGGGTGCGGGCCCGATTCGTCCGCAGCGGTATCTGGTGGAGCTTCCGGCACAACGAGGACCTGCCGGCGCAGGGCTGGAAGATCCACGTCTCGTCGAGCCACCGCCACGTACGGGAGGTCGCCGCTTCGGTGATCGGCCACCTGACGGAACGCGAGATCGATTTCAAGATCGCTCTCGATCTCAACGTCTTCGAGATGCTCAACTCCAAGGCCATCTCCCGGGGCAGCGGCGGCAAGCTCGTCACGGTCTACCCGCGCGACGACGACGAGTTCCGCACGTGCCTGGCGGACCTCGCCCGCCTCCTGAAGGGCGTCGAGGGCGCCTACGTCCTGTCGGACCTGCGGTACCGGGACAACAAGGCCCTCTACTTCCGCTACGGCCAGTTCCTCGACACCCACACCGTCGACGTCCTCGGCCGCAGGCTGCCGCGGATCCTCGGACCGGACGGACCCGTCCCCGACGACCGGCGCCCGGGCCACGCGCACCCCTCCTGGGTGCCCTGGCCGTTCGACGACTGGCGGCCCGCCGACGAGGACGAGGGGGACGACGGCCTGCTCGGGGGCCGCTTCCGGGTGACCGGCGCGATCCAGTTCTCCAACAGCGGCGGCGTGTACACGGCCGAGGACACCGCGGACGGCGACCGCCCGGTGCTGCTCAAGGAGGCCCGCCCGCACACCAACATCAACCCGCGGCAGGACCACGACGCCGTGGACATCCTGGGCCGCGAGTGGATGTTCCTGAACCGGCTGGCCGACGCGGGCTCGTACCCGGCGCCGATCGCGAAGTTCCGGCACTGGGAACACCACTACATCGCGGAGGAGTTCGTCGACAGTTCCGACATCCGCTCGGTACTGCTGGAGCGCAACCCGCTGGCGCGGCCGGGGTTCGATATCGAGCGGTCGCGGGAGTACCTGCGGATCTTCCTCGCCGTCTTCCGCGGGCTGGCCCGCGCGATCCAGGCCGCCCACGACCGCGGCGTGATCCTCACCGACTTCACCGCCGCGAACCTGCTCATCGACCCGGACACCTACGAGGTGACCGTCGTCGACCTGGAGGCCTGCCGGCTGGCCGAGAGCGGTGACGCCGCTCTGGCGAAGCCGGTCGAGCTCTACACCCCGGGGTTCAGCCTCTCCCGCAACCGTTTCAAGGCGTACGGGCCGGAGGGCGACCGGTACGCCCTCGCGTCGACCATGGCGTACTTCATCTTCCCGATCGCCGCCATGTCGTACCTGCGCGAGGACGTCCTCGATCTGTACCGGATCTTCATCACCGAGGGACTGGGCTGGCCGGAGCGGGTGCACCGACTGATCACCGACCTGGCCCGGGACCGGATCGACCTCACCGGCCTGCTGAAGGCCCTGGAGGACGAGGCCGGCCTGCTCGACGCGGTCGAGGCCCTGCCGTCGCGCCCGGTCGTCGAGGAGCGGCTCGCCCTGGCGCAGACGGAGGCCGGGGTGGCCGCGTTCGTCGAAGCGAGCGCCGACACCGGCCGCGACACGCTCTTCCCCGTGGACCCCTTCGCGCACGTCACCAACCCGCTGAGCCTGGGCTTCGGGGCGAGCGGCGTCCTGTGGGCGCTGCACGCCAGCGGTGTCCCGGTCCGGCCCGAGTGGCGTGCCTGGCTGAGCCGCAGGCTGGCGGACATCGATCCGGCCCGCTACCCGGACGGTCTCATGAACGGCCTGTCCGGCATCGCCTGGGCGGCCGACTCCCTCGGGCTCGGCATACCGGCCAGGGAGCTGCTGACCCTGGCCGGCGAGCGGGCGGTGGAGAAGGGCGACCACACCTTCTACTACGGCCTCTCCGGGGTCGGCATGACGAACCTGCGCTTCTTCCTGCGCGGCCACGACCCCCGCGACCTCGCCGCGGCGCAGGAGTGCGCGCAGGCCCTGTACGAGACGGCGCAGCGGGACGGCGGGCAGGCCCACTGGCTCAACGAGTTCACCGCGAAGGAGCCGCTGACCGGCCTGGGCTTCGGGCAGGCCGGCGTCGCGATGTTCCTGCTGCGCATGCACCAGATCACGGGCGAGGCGCGCTGCCTGCGGCTCGGGAGGGAGGCGCTCGCCTGGGAGATGGCCCACGCCAAGCCCATCGACGACGACGGCGGCCCGCTCATGTTCGAGCACGAGGGGACGATGGAGCCGTACGTCGAGGTCGGCTCCGCGGGCGTGCTGAAGGTGCTGCTGCGCTACGGGGACACGGACGCGGCCCGGACCGTCCTGCGCGGGCTGGACGTCCGGTACTCGGTGATGCCGGGCTACGCCTACGGCATGGCCGGGGTCGCCGACGCGCTGCTGGACGCGGCCGAGTTCACCGGCGACCGGTCGTACCGCGACACGGCGCTGCGCCAGCTCGACTTCATCCGGAAGGTCTTCCTCTTCGAGCCCGCGGAACGTTTCGGGCTGCCCCGCGCCGAGGGCCGGCCGCCCCTGCTGGGATTGCCCGGTGAGGGGCTGCTGCGCTGCTCCACCGACTATCTGACCGGATCGGCGGGCCTGCTGCGGGTGCTCCACCGGGTGAACCGGGGCGGCCCGGCCGACTTCCTGCTGGACGAGGTCGGGCGGTGAGGCAGCTCTGGCGCACGCTGCGGGGGCACCGGGCCCCCTTCGTGGTGATCCTCGTCGCCGAGGTCACCACGAGCGGGCTGGAGGCGCTGCTGCACCCGCTGCTGCTCAAGGCCCTGTTCGACGAGGCGATCCTGACCGCCGACCTGCGGCGCTTCCTCTTCCTCGGCCTCACCTACCTCGCGCTCGGGCTGACCCTCAACCTCACGGGGTACTGGATCGCCTGCCGGCGCAAGCGGTTCGAGAACGCGTTCACGCTGGTGCTGGAGACGGAGCTGCTGGCCCGCGCCCTCGGCCTGGACGGCCGGAAGGTGTCGCGGGCGGGCAACGCCTCGTACGTCAGCCGCATCCACAACGACGTGGCCCAGGGGGTGCTGCCCGCCGTCGACGTGTCCCTGCGCATCGCACGGCAGGCGGTCACCTCGGTCGTCTTCCTCGGGGTGCTGCTGTACCTGTCCTGGCAGGCCAGCCTCGTCCTGCTGGTGATCGTGCCGCCGCTGGTGTTCGTGAGCAACCGGCTCGGCAGGCGGATCGAGGAGAACACCGGTCCCGAACGCGAGGCGGAGGCCCGGTACGTCAACACGCTGACCCGGACCCTGGAGGCCTTCCCCGCCCTGCGCGGTCTGCCGTCGCTGCTGCCGGGGACGCGCCGCGCGAACCAGGACGCGCTGCGCGGCTTCCTCGGCATCACCTTCGTCAACTTCCGGCTGGCGCAGCGCCAGCGGACCCTCAGCGACCTGGTGATGAACCTGTCGGACACCGCTTCGATGATCGTCGGGGCCTTCTTCGTCTTCTCCGGCCGGATGTCCTTCGGCAGCTTCCTCGCCTTCGTCAACTCGCTGTGGCGGGCGGTGACCGGGATGTTCGACCTCATCAACATGATTCCGCAGGCCCGCCGGAGCACCGCCGTACTCGAACGGATCGAGTCCCTGCGGGAGGCCCGGGAGACCCCGTACCACGACGAGGGGGCGCTGGTACGGGTCCGCGGAGCCCGTGTCGTGTACGGCGGCGCCGACGGGGACGGGGCCGGGGAGAGCGGCGTGGCCGGGGTCTCGTTCGACGCCTTCGAGCTGCGCGCCGGCGAGCACGTGCTGCTGCGCGGTCCCAACGGCTGCGGGAAGACCACGCTGCTGCACATCATCTCCGGGACGCTCGCCCCCGACGCCGGGTCGGTCACCCTGCCGCCCCGGGTCGCTAGCCTGACCGCGCCGGTGAACCTGCCGCCGCTGCCGGTGCGCGACCTCGTCCCCGACGAGCGGCTGCGCGCCGCGCTGGACCTGGCCGCGGCGGCCGACCAGCTGCCCTCGGAGCTGTCCTCGGGCCAGCGCCAGCGCGCCGGGGTCGCCGCTCTCCTGTGCGAGGACGCGGACGTGTACCTCGCCGACGAACCGTTCGCGAACCTCGACGACCACGGCAGGGAGCTGGTGTTCCGGCTGCTGCGCGAGCGGACCGCCGGGCGCGCGCTGCTGGTGGTGCACCACGGGGACGAGGACCTCGACGGCCGCTTCGACCGCGTGGTGACCCTGACGGCCGGACACCCGCTGGCCCGTCTGTCCTGATCGGCAGGACACCCTCAGGCCACCAGGTCGCGGGTGGCGGTGGCGAAGGCCGTCCGGTTCGGGTGGCCGGTCTTCTGCAGGAGGCTCGCCACGTGTTTCTCGACGGTGCGCAGCGAGATGTGCAGCCGGCCGGCGATGTCCTTGTTGCTGATGCGTTCGGCGACCAGCCGGGCCACCTCGAACTCGCGGACGGTGATCCCGCAGCGGCGCAGGGCCGGCGGCACCCGCTCGGTGCCCGTGCGGCGTTGCCGGACCGACGCTCCCATCCCGCGCAGCAGGGCCCGGCTGGCTCCGGCGACCGCCTGGAGTCCGGCGTCGTGGAAGTACTCCTCCGCCTCGCGGAGCCACTCGACCGGCGTGCCCCAGCCGTTGTCGTACGCCGACTGCGCGACGAGGCGCAGACACAGCCTGCGTGCCATGGGGAAGGGTTCGGCCGCCTCCAGGGCCTTGCCCGCGGCGGCCGTCGCCTCGTCGGGGCGGCCCTCGCGGCCGAGCAGCACGGCGTGCGCCAGGCCGGTGAACTGGTGGTTCCAGCGGGTGGCGCCGGCGCTCGCCCGTGTGACCTCGGCGTGGTGGCGCCGGCCCATGCGGCCGGCCAGTACGCCGAGGAGCAGGATGATGCCGTGCTTGCCGAACTCGCCCATCGCGGGATTCTCCGCGTCGTAGGCGAGGGCCTGCGCGAACTCCTGCCCGGCGGCCTCGTGCCGCTCCTCCAGCAGCGAGCAGAACGCCCGCGCCAGCCCGTAGGACATCGCGCGTACGCCGGGCGCCGCGTCCAGCAGCGGGGCCAGTCGCTCCAGCGCTCCGCGCATCTCGGCGCGGCGCCCCTGGTGGGCGTACCGTACGGCCTCGGCGAGCCGCAGCAGGGCCAGGGGGCGGCCCAGTCCGAGGCGTGAGGCATCGGCGGCGGCCTCCCGGATCCGGTCCCGGGCCTCGTCGAACCGGCCGTGCTGGATCCGGTCCAGCGCGAGGACGAAGCCGGTTTCGTGGGCCAGGGGCAGCAGGCCCATGCTCAGGGCCTCCTGCCGGGCCTGTTCGATCCGGGTGGGCCGGCCGTCGTGGCTCGCGGAGACGACGGCCAGGTGCACGTCGGCGGCCATGCGCGGGACGGGGAGCCGGCGGGCGAGGGCGATGGCGCGCGCCCGCCGGAAGTGGGCCGCGGCCGCCGGCTCGTCCTGTTCCCGGGCCAGCTGCCCGAGCAGCAGCAGGGCCCTGCAGGCCACGTCGGGCAGGTCGACGCGCTGGGCGGCTTCCAGGGCCCGGTGGGCGTACCGGGTGGCGGTGCGCAGCCGGTCGGGGGCGAGCCGGCTCAGTTCCACGTGCACGGCGGAGAGGTCCACGAGGGCGGCGTACTGGTCGGCCGGGTGGCTTCCGAGCAGTGCGCGGGCGATGTCGAGGTGCCACAGGGCTTCCGCGGGGCGGCCCGTCAGGATGGCGATGTCGCTGAGGCGGGCGTGGAGTCCGGCGCGCCGCTGGGCGGGGATGCCGTGCTCGCCGCCGTCGCCGCCGAGGGTGGACAGGACTGCGGCGGGCGCGGGCAGACGGTCGAACCGCGCCGAGCGGGCGACGGCGTCCAGCAGCCGCTCCAGCACCGTGGCGTGCAGTTCGGGCGCGGTACCCGGTTCGACGAGCCGGTGGGCCCGGGTGAGCAGCTCCACCGCCCGGTCCACCGCGCCCTCGCCCGCCGCCCGCCCGGCCGCCTCGGAGTAGAGGCGGATGGCCTCGGGGGTGTCGCCGGCGTGCTCGTGCAGCCGGGCGGCGTGCTCGCACCACGTTCCCGGCAGTCCGGGGTGGAGATCGGTGAGGGCGCGCGCGGCCCGCCGTACGTATCCGGCCCGCTCCCCCGGGCCGAGGTCGTCCCGCAGGGCCTCGGCCGCCAGCGGGTAGCGGAAGGCGTACCACTGGGCGCCCGGCCCGTCCGGCGTGATCAGGTACGAGGCGACCGCGGCACGCAGGGCCGCGGAGAGTTCGGCGTGGTCGCGGCCGATGGCGCGCTCCAGTACGGGCAGTGCGAAGCGCCGGCCGAACAGGGACGCCATTCCGAGGAGTTCCACGCCGAGCGGGCCGAGCCGCCCGGCCTGGCGCCTGACGTTGTCCGCGACGGTGGGCGGGACGGACGGCGTCCCGGGGTCGCGGCGGTCGTGGCGGGCGGGGCGGCCGGTGAGGTCGTGGACGAGCTCCTTGACGACGAAGGGGATTCCGGCGCTGCTGTCGACCGCGCGGTGGACGAGGTCGGGGCAGACCTCGGCCGGGGGGACGCGCAGCTCGGCCGCGATGAGCAGGTGCACGTCGGGGCGGCTGAGGGGGGCGAGGTCGAGCACCGCGGCGGCTCCGCGCTGGCGGGCCCGCGTGGCGAGTTCGGCCGCCGCGACGGGTACGCATCCGGTGACGAGGAGGAGTACGGCCGGCTGGTGCCCGATGTTGTCGAGGAGGTATTCGACGACCGCCAGTGTTCCGGCGTCGGCGTCGTGCAGGTCGTCGAGGACGAGCAGGCAGCCCTGCCGTTCCCCGACGACGGTGAGCAGGCGCAGCATGGTTTCGGCGACCACGAGGTGCGGGGCGGCCTCGGCGTCCGTGTTCCGGGCGCCGGTCAGCAGCCGGGCCAGAACCGGCCCGTAGCGGCCGAGTTCCTCCGGGTCGGGCAGCAGGCCGGCCCGGGACAGCAGGAGCAGCGCCTCGACCAGCGGCCGGTAGGGGACGGGGGAGCCGACCGCGCTGGCCCTCCCCCGTACCGTGACCATGTTCGTCTCGGCGGCCATGGCGAGGGCTTCGGTGGCGAGCCGGGTCTTGCCGACACCGGGCTCGCCGGTGACGAAGAGTGCCGTGCCGCGACCGGACCGGGCGGCCGCCAGCGCGAGCATGATCTGCCCCATCTCGGTTCCGCGGCCGACGAGTTCCCCTCGCCTCGGGTGCGGGCCGCCGCCCGGGCCCGCGGCGGTACAGTCCTCCGGCAGCGCCGGCCAGAAGATGGACACCGGCTCGTCCCCTTTCCGGCGGGCCGTCCGAGGCGCCGCCGGGGATGACGATAGGGACGGTGCGTGTGCCCCCTGTAGCCGTCCGTTTGGGGGGCTTGTGCGGGTGGTCAGCCCGCGTCGAGACTGTCCTCGCGTACCCGTCGGGCCAGGTCGAGTTTGGTGTGGGTGGGGCGGCCCGCCTGCTGGTACTTGGCCTTGACCCGGTCCAGGTAGTCCTTGGCGGTGTGGACGGTGATGCCGGCGCGCCGGGCGGCGGATTTCAGGGTCAGTCCGGAGGCGTAGTCGAGGAGGATCTGTCGTTCCCGGGGCGAGAGGCGGGGGCGTGCCGGGCTGTCGTCGTACGCGCAGGCGAAGGCGAGTTCCGCGGAGAGGGCGCCCTGGCCCGAGGCCAGGTCCTTGATGGCGGCGACCAGGGTGGGCAGGTCGTGGTCCTTGGTCAGGTAGCCGTCGGCGCCGGCCCGGATGGCCTCGATGATCCGGGAGCGGTCGGGCACCGTGCTGATCATCAGGACGCGGCTGCCGGTCCGCAGCAGCCGCCGGATGTTGTCGGCGGGGGCGGAGCCGTCGCGCAGGACGAGATCGAGGAGGACGATGTCGGGCGGGGAGTGGCCCGTCGCCACGAAGCCGTACGGACGTTGCGCGTCCGGTGCGCCGAGGAGCTCCCCGACGGTGGCGGCGGTCGCCACGAGCCGCAGCTCCGGGACGCCGCCGAGCCAGGCCCGCAGGCCGTCGAGGAGCATCCGGTCGTCGTCGACCACGGAAACGGTGATCACCCGGGCCATCTCAGCTCCACCCGTACGCCCTCGCCGGGGGCGGTGTCCACGGTCGCCCGGCCGCCCACCTCCGCCATCCGGCCGTGGACCGAGCCGCGCAGGCCGAGGCCGGGCTCGCACCGCTCGGGGTCGAATCCGGGCCCCCGGTCGACCACGGTGACGACGGCTCCCCCGCGTGCGTCCGGGTCCCTGGTGGCGGTGAGGTAGGCGTGTCCGGTGCCCGCGTGGCGCCGTACGTTGTTCAGGGCCTCGCGGACGGCGTCCCCCAGCGCGGCGGCGACCTCGGGGGGCACCTGCGGCAGGTCGTGGTACTGGGCGGTGACCCGCAGTTGGAGGCTCTCGACGGAGCCGACCGCCTCCTCCAGGGCCGCGCCGATCTCCCGGTGGTGGACCTCCGCGGCGGTCTGCTGGATCAGCCGGCGCAGGTACGCGGCCTCGCGCGCGCAGCGCTGGCGCACCTCGGGGGCGTTGGCGTCGACCGAGCCGGAGGCCAGGGTGGTCAGGGTGGCGAGGACGGTGTCGTGCAGCACCCGGTGGTGTTCCAGCCGCTCGGCGTAGCGCGCCTTGTGGGCCTCGGCGGCCACCGCGCGGGCGTTGGCCTCGTCGAGGAGGCGGCCCTGGCGGAGCAGGTACCAGCGGAAGAGCCAGGTCATCACGGCCGAGGACACGATCGAGTTGAGATGGCCGAGAACGACGGCGGGGCTCGCGCCCACCGCCTGGTAGCCGATGAAGTGGGTGACCATGAGCAGGGCGATGACGGTGAGGGCGTGGAGCCGTTCGAGGGAGATGGCCGCGACGGCGCTCGCGGACCCGCCGAGCAGCATGGCCCACGCGATCGTGGGCGGCTCGCGCACTCCGCCCCAGGTGCAGAGGACCAGGGGCAGTAAGCAGCCGGTGACCAGGACGTCCGCCCAGATGTGCCGCCGGTCGAACCAGCCGCGCCGCAGGGCGGCGCCGTAGGTCAGCACGCTCAGTCCGAGCGCGGCGGCGAATCCCGCGTACTGCAGGGGGAGTTCCGACCGGCGCTGGGCGACGGCGAGGGCGCCCACCGTCAGATGGCTCGCCCGGTACAGGAGGGTGGCCACGATCAGGAAGGCCTGGGCGCGTTGCAGGCCCGATCCCACCCCGCCCTTTCCCCGTAGTGCCCGTATGCGCCGTACCGGTAAGGACAGCAACGCCAAGACCACACCCTCCCGTACCGATTTGCCCGTGACATCTGCCATTTTGCCCTAGCAGGTGCACGTCAAATAGGCGCGTACCGGCCTGCTCACGGCTTGGCCGAGGTGGCACCACAGGTCGGCCGGAAAGGTGTTCCCGACACCCGTGCGGAGCCGGTCCCGCGCCCGTCAGACGGCCGTCAGACGGCCGTCCGGCGCCGGTCCGGCGCCTATCCGGCCATGACGACGACGGAATGCCTGCCACTGGCCCCGTCGGGGACGGTCGGGGTGCGCAGTTCCGTCTGGGTCTCGCCCGTCCGGTCGGTGGCGCGGACGGTGAGGGTGTGCGTACCGGACGTGGCCTGCCAGGAGTAGGACCACTGGCGCCAGGTGTCGCGGGTGTCCTCGGTGGCGAGATCGGTCTCCTGCCACGGTCCGTCGTCGACCTGGATCTCGACGCGGTCGATGCCGCGGTGCTGGGCCCAGGCGACACCGGCCACCATCACCGTGCCGGTGGCGGGGCGCGCGAAGGGCTTGGGGGTGTCGATGCGCGCCTGGGTCTTGACCGGTGCCCGCGCGGCCCACGCGCGCTTGACCCAGTACGGGTCGTAGGCGTCGAAGGTGGTGAGCTCGATGTCCTCGATCCACTTGCAGGCCGACACGTACCCGTACAGGCCGGGGACGACCATCCGCACCGGAAAGCCGTGGGCGAGCGGGAGCGGCTCCCCGTTCATCCCGACCGCGAGCAGGGCGTCCCGGCCGTCCATGACGTCCTCGACCGGAGTGCCCAGTGTCATGCCGTCGACGGAGCGGGCCACCAGCTGGTCGGCGGGTCCGCCCTGCGACGGGGGCCGTACGCCGGCCTCCGCGAGCAGGTCGCCGAGGCGGGCGCCGAGCCACCTGGCGTTGCCCGCGTACGGTCCGCCGACCTCGTTGGAGACGCAGGTCAAGGTGATGTCCCGCTCGATGAGCGGGCGGGCGAGCAGGTCCTCGAAGGAGAGGTTCAGCTCGCGGCGCACGCCCTTCCCGTGGATCCGCAGCCGCCACGCCCCGGCCGGGACCCGGGGGACGACCAGCGCGGTGTCGACGCGGTAGAAGTCCTTGTTCGGCGTCGTGAAGGGGCTGATCCCCGGTACGCGCAGGGCCGCGCCCGGGGGCAGGTCCGGCGCCGGTGACGCGGGGGCCGGCAGGACCACGGCCGCCCGGGAGGCGATCGCGTCGCCGGAGTGCGACGAGGTCAGGGCCCGGCTGGCGGCCGCCGCCCCGCTGCCGAGCGCGGCGGCGGCCCCCGTGAGCAGCAGGAAGCGGCGGCGGCTCCAGCCGGCGCTCTCGCCCCTCGGGGGTGGGGCGGCCACGAGCGGTCCGGTCAGTACGAAGAGCGCGGCGGCCCCGGCCAGGCCGCCGGCGAGGGACGGCAGGGCGTCGGCGAACCCGTCCGAGTCCGGCCGGTTCAGCGCGGCCACGGCTCCCACCAGGCCGAAGAGGAACACGCCGGCCGCCGCGGTCCGCCGCCTGCGCAGGGCGAGCAGGCCGAGGGTCATCGCGAGGAGGGCCGTCACGGCGAGGATCCCGAGCTGCAGGACGAGTTTGTCGTCGGCCCCGAAGGTGCGGATCGCCCAGTCCTTGACCCCGGCCGGTGTGCGGTCGATGGCCGCTCCCCCGATGGCGGTGACCGGACCGGCCTCGGGCCGGATCCCGGCCGCGGCCAGTTCCGCCAGTGCCAGGGCCGCGTAGCCGGACACCAGCCCGGCCAGCGCGGCCGCCGCTCCCCGCTCGATGACTGCCTTGTCGATGCTCACACCGGTGACTTCGCAGCGCTGCCGCCGCCGGATTGGTCGTTCACCCCCCGGGGGCGTCCTGCCGGCCGCCGGAAAGTTCGACGGGTGGGCGGATGAACGGGATGCGGGTCGTGGCCGACCGGGCCGAGTGGCGGGGCGGGTTCGAGGAACGGGTGCTGGCCGGGTACCGGGCTGCGGGGTGCTCGGCGCCGCCGGCCCGGGCCCTGCTGGAGCGGGCAGTGGAGGGTATCGACGGCTGGACGGTCGCCACAATCGCGAGGCCACACGCGGGGCGAGTGGGCGGGCCCGGATGCTTGAGGCCGTCGACGTCGCCGGGCACGCGCTGCGCCTGCGACTCGGGCTGGGCTCCGCGGGGCGCGCCGGGCAGCTACTGGCGGCGGTGGCACCGTTCGCCGTCATCGCGGTCGGGGCGGCCGCGATGAGCTGGGCCAGGATGTGCGCGGCCGTCGTCACGATCAGCGGCGGATTCGGATTCGGTGACGTCTTTCCGCAACTGATGGCGGCCCACCTCGTTTCGGTGCTCGGGGCGTTCCTCGCCCTTGCCGGGCGATGGACGGCAGGTACCTGGACCGCGTTGACGGGCGTCGTCGCGGGTATCGCGATCTATGTGGGCCGGCTGGGCACCGATCTCGTCGCGGCGGCCCTGCAGTTCGGCATTCCGCTGCTCGTCCTGGCGCTGGTGGCGTTGCTGTGCCCGCCCGATCTGCGCCCGGCTCCCCGGACCCGTACGCGGGCCGGGGTCGTCGCAGTGCTGGCGTGGACGGCGGTGATGACCGGCACGTTGCTGATGCTCCCCCTGTCGTACCCGCTCCCTGAATCGAAGTTCGCCGTACCGGTGGCCGGCGGGCTGCTCCTGGCAGGGCGGCAGGCGTTCACGCGGCTGCGCACCGCGCCGGCCGTCCTGCTGGCCGGACTGCCGTTGGTGTTCTTCGGCGCGAACCCCGGCGGGTCGGGTTCGCTCGTCCTCGCCGGCGCGCTGGGGTTGCTGCTGGTCGCAGCGGTGGTGGTGAGCATCCGGCGGCGGCGTAGTGGGCCGAACCCGCTTGTGGGCGGCTAGGCCGTCTCTTTCGGCCCAGGGGATGTCGTGGGGGGCCTCAGTCCCGGGTGACCAGGCTGGTGACGAGCGCCGCGGTGCGCCGGTGCCAGGCGCCCGCGCCGCGGAGCATCGCGTGGCCGCCCGTGGACATCGGGATGGCGGTGGCGTCGGCGCCCGCGAGCCGGGACCGGCGGACGAACTCCCAGGACCCGGCGGCCGAGGTGACCCGGTCCTCCTCGTCGTGCAGCAGGTAGAGCCGGCGGCCCGCGAGGTGGTCCACCGGTTCGCCCGGCGGACACCAGGGGGCGAGGGCCACCACGCCGTGCACCAGGGGCGCGCCGGCCGCCCGCAGCGCGGCCCGGCCGCCCATCGAATGGCCGACCAGGACCACCGGTACGTCCCCGGCGAGTCCCCGCAGCCGCGCGAGGGCCGCCTCCGCGTCCCGGGCGGCGTCGCAGCGGGAGCCGTTCCAGCCGCGGTGCCGGTAGCGCACCTCCGCCACCAGGACGTCGCGCCCGCGCGTCGCGCGGACGACGGCGGCCGCGAAGGGCCGCATCCGCAGCGCGGGCAGGTTGACCCGGGGCGGCGGCTCCGGCCCCTCCTCGCGCCCTCCGTGCAGCAGCAGGACCGCGGCCGCCGGTGTCGCGGGGGACGTACGGAGCACGAGGGCGCGGCCCTCGCCGGTGGCCTCCGTGTCCCGCTCGATCCCGGCCGTCACCCCGCCTCCCGGCCTGTGCGGCGCGGCGGGCGCGGGAAGAACCCGCTGGTGCGGGCGGCATAGGCGGCGTAGCCGGGCCGGTCCGCCATGTGCGCCTCCAACAGTCTCTTGCCGCTGCCCCAGATCAGCAGCGCGCTCATCACCAGCGGTGACACCAGGGTGAGTGCCGCAGTCTGCCAGGTCGCGCAGGCCAGCAGATAAAGACCCCACCAGACGAGGAAGTCACCGAAGTAGTTGGGGTGCCGCGTCCAGCTCCACAGACCGCGGTCCATGATCGTTCCCCGGTGCTCGGGGCGTTCCCTGAAGCGGGCCAGCTGGAGGTCGCCGACCGCCTCGAAGAGCAGGCCGGCCGCCCAGAGCAGCAGGCCGGCGGCGGCAAGCGGCCCGAGCGGAACGGGCACGTACGACGCGGCCTGTACGGGCAGCGAGACGAGCCAGACCAGCGCGCCCTGGAGGAGGTATACCTTGCGCAGGGCGTAGAGCCGGGTGCTGCCCGGCGCCCGGGCGAGCATGCGGGCGTAGCGCGGGTCCTCGCCGTGCCCCCGGCCGCGCCCGGCGATGTGGAGGGCCAGGCGCAGTCCCCACACGATGGTCGCCGCGGCGACCGCGAGACGCCGTCCGCCGTCGCCGTACCCGTTCGACAGCAGCCAGCTGGTGAGCGCCACCGCGGCGAAGGCGACTCCCCAGGCGATGTCGACGATCCGGTGCAGGCCCTTGGCTGCGGCCACGGCGAAGGTGACCAGCATGACGGTGAACGCGACGCCGGCCGCGGCGGCCAGGTTCAGGGACAGCCCGCCCCAGTCGACGCCGGCGGACAGGGCCTGGGCCTGGGTCTCGACGGTCATCGGGGCTCCTGTGGCCCGTGCCGGTCGGCGGTGAGCAGGAGTTGCCGTACGTCCAGGTAGCGCGAGCGGAATCCGGCCTCGGAGTAGGCGAGGTAGAGCTCCCACATGCGGTGGAAGGTGCGGTCGAAGCCGAGGGCGGCGACGGAGTCGGCCCGGCGGTCGAACTCCTCGCGCCACAGCCGCAGCGTTTCCGCGTAGTGGTCGCCGAAGCCGTCGTCCGCCACGGTGCTCAGCCCGGCCGCCGCGCTCGCCCGGGCGATCGCATCACGGGAGGGGATGAGGCCGCCGGGGAAGATGTACTTGCTGATCCAGGTGTGTGTGCGGGCGGTGAGGAGCATGCGCTCGTGCGGCATGGTGATGGCCTGGATGGCGACGCGGCCGCCGGGGGCGAGGAGCCGGCGCAGGGCGGCGAAGTAGGTGGCCCAGTACTCGGCGCCGACCGCTTCGATCATCTCCACGCTGACGACGGCGTCGAAGGTGCCTTCGACGTGCCGGTAGTCGCGCAGTTCGACGGTGACGCGGTCGCCGAGGCCGGCCGCGGCGATGCGTTCCCGGGCCAGGTCGCGCTGCTCGGCGGAGAGCGTCACGGTCAGCACCTCGGCGCCCCGGGAGGCGGCCCTGATCGCCAGCTCTCCCCAGCCGGTGCCGATCTCCAGCACCCGGGTGCCCGGTCCGACGTCCGCGAGGTCGAGGAGCCGGTCGATCTTGCGGTGCTGGGCGGCGGTGAAGGTGGCGGGTGAGGCGGGGAAGGCTGCGAAGACCGCCGAGGAGTAGCTCATGCTCCGGTCGAGGAACAGGGTGAACAGTTCGTTGGACAGGTCGTAGTGGCGGTGGATGTTCTCCCGTGCCCCCTCGGGGGTGTTGCGCTGCTGCTCCGGGCGCCCGCGTACCCAGGCTTCGCGCAGTCGGCGCAGCGGCGCCGGCACCAGGTCGTCGACGTGGGTGGCGAGCACGGTCAGTGCGCCCACCAGGTCGTCGCTGTCCCATTCCCCGGCCATGTACGACTCTCCGAAGCCGATCAGGCCGTCCGCGCCGATCCGGCGGTGGAAGGCCTCGGGGTCGTGGAGCGTGAGGGTGGGCAGCGCTCCCGCCTGCCGGGGGACCTGGTAGGCGGGCGGCTCTCCGCCCCCGTGCCGGACCCGCAGCGGGAGCCGGGCGAGGGCCCGGCCGATGATCCGCTCGGCGACGGCGGTACGCAGGGCCGAGGCGCGGGGCGGCCGGGCCACGTCGGGCCAGCGCGCCGGGTCGACGGGTGCGAGCGCGCTCTCGCGGGCCGGGATGTACGAGACGGTCACAGGGTGCCTTCCTGCGTGGGACGGACGGGACGGGGGCGGACCGGGAGGCCGCGGAGGAAGAGGCGGATGCCGTGGAAGCGGATGCCGGCGGAGACCCGGGCGGTGGACCAGGGGTGGCGCAGGGCGGCGCCGATCAGGGCGCGGGCACCGGCCGGGCGGTGGCGGCCCGTCACGGTCGCGGTGAAGGGGCAGGTCCCGTCGTCTTGGCGCAGCTGCACGGTCAGGTCGAGTCGGTCGCCGGGGACGGGCAGCCGCATCCGGTAGAAGCCCTCGACCGCGAAGAACGGCGAGACGTAGAAGTCCTTGGGGACGTCGGTCAGTCCGTCGGCGCCGGGGCGCAGCAGGTAGCAGTGGCGCTCGCCGTAGGTGTTGTGGACCTCGGCGACGACGCAGACCGGGGTACCGGCGCGGTCGTGGCACCAGTAGAGGGTCAGCGGGTTGAAGACGTGCCCGAGGACCCGGGCGTGGGAGAGCATCAGGACGCGCCCGTCCGCGTTCTTCACCCCGTGGGCGGACAGCTGCGCCTCCAGGCCCGCGCGCAGGGTGGGTGCCCGGCCGCCGAAGTGGTCCCGGGGGTCGAACCGGGCCAGCGGGCGCAGCGCCCGGGGTATGCGGGGCGGCTCGTCGATGTCGATGAGCCACAGGTAGGTGCGCTGCTGGAAGGCGTGGCGGACGGGGGTGGTGCGGGCGTGGGCCACCGTGCACTCGTACAGGGCCGGTACGCGGGGCGGGACGGCCCGCCCCGCGGAGGTGCCGCTCACCACCTCACCCCCAGGGCCTCGGCCGCGGCGACGCCGGACAGGCAGCCGTCCTCGTGGAAGCCCCAGCCGTGGTAGGCGCCGGCGAAGGCGGTCACCGGCGTGTTCAGCCGGGGCAGTTCCTGCTGCGCGGCGACGGACTGCGGGGTGTAGACGGGGTGTTCGTACACCATGCGGGCGATCACGTCGAAGGGGTCGACCCGGCCGCGGGCGTTGAGGGTGACGATGTGCGGCTCGGCGGTCGGCAGCCGCTGGAGCCGGTTCATGTCATAGCTGACCTGGACGGTCTCGGGCCGGGCCGAGCAGGAGGGGAGCCAGTAGTTCCAGGAGGCGCGCGCGTGCGCGGAGCGGGGCAGCAGCGAGGTGTCGCGGTGCAGCACGGTGGGATTGCGGGAGTACGTGAACGCGCCGAGGATCCGGATCTCGTCCTCGGTCGGATCGGCCAGCAGGCGCAGCGCCTGGTCGGGGTGGACGGCGACGACCACGGCCGCGTACGGGGTCGAGTCGCCGTCCGGGGTGAGCACCCGCGCGTGGTCGGCGGCGCGCACGACGGCCCGGACCGGGGTCGAGGTGCGGACGGAGGTCAGGTGCTTGGCGGCCTTGGCCACGTAGCTCGCCGAACCGCCCGTGACCGTACGCCACTGCGGGGATCCCTTGACGGACAGCAGTCCGTGGTGGGCCAGGAAGCGGAAGAGGTACCGGGCGGGGTACTGGAGGGCGGTGTCCGGTGCGCACGACCAGACGGCCGCGACGAGCGGGATGGCGAAGTGGCCGACGAAGTAACGGGAGAAGCCGCGCCGGTCGAGGAACTCCCCCAGGGTCTGACCGCTGTCCGGGGAGGCGAGCAGCTGCCGGGCGGCGCGGTGGAAGCGCGGGACCTCGGTGAGCATGCGCAGGTGGCGGCCGCGCAGCAGGTTGCCTCCGCCGAGCAGTCCGGCCGCGCCCCGGGCGCCCGCGTACTCCAGGCCGCAGCCGTCGCACCGTACGGACATGCTCATCTCGGATTCCTGGGTGGTGACGCCGAGTTCGCGGAACAGCCGCAGCAGGTGCGGGTAGGTGCGCTCGTTGTGCACGATGAATCCGCTGTCCACGTGGACCGTTCCCGCGTCCTCGGTGGGCAGTTCATGGGTGTGGGCGTGGCCTCCGAGGCGGTCGTCCGCCTCGTACAGCACCACGTCGTAAGTGCGTTGCAGGATGTGGGCGGCCGTCAGCCCGGCCACGCCCCCGCCCACCACGGCGACTCTCCTCCGGTCCACGTCACTCAACCCCTCGCGCTCGCCTGCCCCGCACGGCCGGTGCCGGGCGTTTCACGGGTACTTCGGTGCCGGACGGCCGGCGGATGGGATCTTGTTTCGACGGCTGCCGGGGACCGGCCGGCTCCACCACCGCCACCAGCGCTGCCGCCACCGCGCGCCTCGCCGCCGAGGCGGTGGCGCATCCGGTGCAGCCCCCGGCGGGCGTGGCTCTTGACGGTGCCGAGCGGCAGTCCGGTGCGCTCGGCGATCTGGGCCTGGGTGAGGTCCGCGTAGAAGGCCATGGCCAGCACCTCCCGCTGTGCGCGGGGCAGTTTCGCCAGTTCGCCGGTGACGAGCACGCGGTCCAGGACGGTTTCCGGGCCCGCCACCGGCTCGCCCGTGGGCGGCAGGGCGGCGCCGGCCGCGGCGACCAGGACGAACCGGCGGGTACGGGCCGTGAGTGCGTCGGCGATCTTCCGCCGGGTGATGCCGACCAGCCAGCCCGGGAACGTCCCGCGCTCCGGCCGGTAGTTGGCGCGGCCCTGCCAGGCGGCCAGGAAGACCTGCTGGCTGACGTCCTCGGCCTCCCTGGAATCGCCGAGGGTACGGGCCGCCAGGGCGAGGACGAGCCCGCCCCAGCGCCGGTACGCGGCGCTCAGGCACCGCTCGTCGCCGCGTACGAAACCCTCGGCGACCTCGTGGTCGAGGAGCTGCTCCCGGGCCGCGATCGCGGGGGTCGGCCGGACGGTGACGCTCTGTGCGCTCATGGCGACTGCTCCTGGGGGTGTCTTGTCGATCGGGCCGGATCAGCGAGCGGGGTCCGGTGCCGTGTATCGCAAGGCGGACGAGGGAGGCGACGCGGAGCGTCGCCGACCGAGGACAACGCGGCGAGGCGCCGTGCCGGGCGCCGCGAGCCCGGCCTGATCGGCAAGACACCCCCCTAGGGGCCGGGAAAGGTTCCCGTCCAGATTCCGACCCGCCCGCGCATCGATTCCACTCGCATCGATTGTGCGTCGCATGATGGATCCATGAACGAGCCCGCACAGCCCGGCGAGGCTGCCGAGCCCGCCGAGCCCGCGCACGGTGTCACCACCGGAGCCGTGGCACGCCGGCTGGGGGTCGCGCCGACGACACTGCGTTCCTGGGACCGGCGGTACGGCATCGGGCCGGCCGCCCGCGAGGACGGCAGGCACCGGCGGTGGACCGCCGGGGACATCGCCGTCCTGCAGGAGATGTGCCGCCTGACCGCTTCGGGGGTGGCGCCCGCGGAGGCGGCGCGTGCCGCCCGGGCCGGGCCAGCGTCCACCGCGCCCGCTTCCGCCCCCGCCGCACCGGCCCGTCAGCCGGGATCGGGCAACGGCCTGCCGCTCGGCGACGTACGCCAGGAGTGCCGGGGGCTGGGCCGGGCCGCCGTGCGCCTCGATTCACCGACCATGGACGAGATGCTCGGCTCCCTGATCGGCAAGTACGGCCTGGTCACCACCTGGGAGGAGGTGATGGTGCCGACCCTGCACGCCGTGGGGCGCAAGTGGGAGACCTCGGGCGACCAGTACGTCGAGGTCGAGCACCTGCTCTCCTGGCACGTCTCGACCGCGCTGCGCCGCGTGAGCATCGGGGCGCTGTCCGGGCCCCGGGCGAGCGCTCCCCCGATCCTGCTGGCCTGCGTACCCGGCGAGCAGCACACGCTCCCCCTGGAGGCGCTCGCCGCCGGTCTCGCCGAACTGGGCCTGCCCGCCCGGATGTTCGGGGCAGCGGTGCCGCCAGAGGCGCTCGACCAGGCCGTGCGCCGGACGGGGCCGGTCGCGGTCGTGCTGTGGGCCCAGGCCCGCTCCACCGCGCACCACGCCCTGGCCCGGCACGTCGCCGACACCACCTGGGGGGTCAAGGGCGCCCGGGCCCGAACCAGGGTCCTCCTGGCGGGCCCCGGCTGGGCGGGGCCCGTACCCGCCCCGGGCATGCTGCGCCCCGGCGGGCTGCGGGAGGCACTGGGCCTGCTGCGCGGACTGAGCGAGGCGGCTACGACCGCAGCGGGAGCAGGCGGTGCGGCCGCTCAGCGCTCCTGACCGGCACGGGCCTGCTCGACCACGTCGCGGATCGCCCGCACGACGAGTCGCGGCTGCTCGACGGCGATGCCGTGGCCGCTGTCGGTGTCGGTGACGTGCCGGGCCCGCAGGTCCTCGGCCAGGCGCCGCTGGGCGGCCAGCCAGGCCGGCCAGGTCGATCCGCCTCCGACCGAGAGGTCCCACGGGTGGTCGGAGGTGAGCACGACGGCGGGCAGGCCGCGCGGCAGGGCCGGCGCCTCCCGCAGCTCCCGTACGGCGGCGGGGTAGTCGGGCTTTTCGAGGCCCTTCCCGGGGTCCGTGGCCCGGATCTTGTCCATCCACGCCGACCACTGGGCCGGTGTCAGGGTGTCCTTCAGGAACGGGGAGGCGCCGTCGACGGTCACCACCCCGGCGGCCCGCGCCGGTTCGGTCCGCGCGAACAGCGAGGCGATCATCGCTCCCCACGAGGCGCCGACCAGTACGTACGGCGGGTGCTCACCGGCCGCGGCGAGCGCCGCCCGCAGGTCCCTGACGCCCGCTGCCGCCGTGGTGGGCTGGGTGACCGGCGTCGAGCCGTTCGGCGTACCGTCCAGGCGGGTCGTACCGGGACGGTCGTAGGCGCACACCCGCGTGAACCGGGCGGCCTGCGGGAGCACCGCCGACGGACCGGGCTTCAGGCCGGCCTCCGGACGCGCGGCGTCCGCGATGTGCGTCCACTCGTCCGACGCGCCCCCGGCACCGGACACGAGCACGACCGTCGGGGACCCGGATCCGCGGCAGTCCAGCAGCACGCGGCGGCCGCCACCGATGTCCACCGGGCGGGCCGGACCGTCCCCGTCGTCCCGGGCCACCGCGGGCGCCGCCCCCGCGCACAGCGCGAGCGAGACGGCGAGGGTGACAGCGGCGGCGGACACGCGGCGGGCCCGGACCAGGCGTCTTCCGAACACCCGTCCAGTCTGGCACCGGCCGGTGACCGCCGACAGCCGGTGGGGTCACGGGCCGTCCTTGTCACAGGCTGTCCTTGTCACGGGCCGTCCTTGTCACGGGCCGTCCTTGCCGCGGGCCTGCCGGAAGCGGGCGAGCCCCTCCGGGAGCCCGACCACGGGGTCCGGGTAGTCGTACCGGGCCCGTTCCGGGCCGGCCAGCCGCCAGGGCTCGTGGACCGAAGAGCCCGGCAGTCCGGCGAGTTCCGGGACCCAGCGCCGTACGTACGCGCCGTCGGGGTCGTACCGCTTGCCCTGGATCACCGGGTTGAGCACCCGGTTGGGGCGGCTGTCGGTGCCGGTACCGGCCACCCACTGCCAGTTGAGCTGGTTGTTGGCCACGTCACCGTCGACCAACAGGTCGAGGAAGTGGCGGGCTCCGGCGCGCCAGTCGATGTAGAGCGTCTTGGTCAGGAAGGACGCGGCCAGCAGCCGGCCCCGGCCCGGCATCCAGCCCTCGTGGGCGAGTTGCCGCATGGCCGCGTCCACCACGGGGTAGCCGGTGCGGCCCTCCTTCCAGGCCAGCAGGTCGGCCTCGGCCGCCTTGCCGCGCCGCCAGCGGTCGTCCCGGGTGCGGTAGTCCCGGGCGGCGGCGCCGGGGCGGGCGGCGAGGAGCTGGTACTGGAAGTCGCGCCAGCAGAGCTGCCGTACGAAGGCCTCGGCGCCCGCCCCGCCCCGGGACCGCGCCCGGTACACGGCCTCGGCCGCCGAGACCGCGCCGAAGTGGACGTACGGGGAGAGGCGGGAGGTGGCGTCGCCGGGGAGGTCGTCGTGGCCTTCCTCGTACCCGTCGGCGTACTCCCCCAGCCAGTCCGTGAGCCGCTGCCTGCCCTCCCGCTCACCCCCGGTGGCCAGGCCCGCCGAGACGGACGCGACCGCGGCGCGGGACGGGAGCGCCTCGGAGCGGACGGCGCCGGGCACCCGGACCTCCCGCGGCGGCGCGAGCGGCTCGCGCAGCCGTTCGCCCGACCAGCGCCTGAAGTACGGGGTGAAGACGGCGAAGTGATCGGATCCGCTCGGTGTCACGGCGCCGGCGGGCAGGGCGGTGACCACGCCGTCATGGACGTACAGGCGCCGCCCGTCGGCCTCCAGGGCGCTGCGCAGCCGCTGCTCGCGGTGCAGGGCGAAGGCGCTGCACCCGGCCGCCATGTGCACCTCGTCGGCGTCGGCCTGCCGTACGACGGCGCACACCTCGGCGACGGGGTCCCCCGAGCGCACCACGAGCCGGCCGCCGCGCTCGCGCAGTCCGGAGTCGAGTCCGGCCAGGCAGTCCGCGAGGAAGGCGAGCCGGTTGGGCGCCGCGAAGCCGGCGCGGTCCACCGCCGGGTCCCGGACGAAGAGCGGAACGGTCTCGTTCCCCTGGCCCAGCGCGGCGCGCAGCGGCGGATGGTCGTGGACGCGGAGGTCCGAGGTGAACAGGACGACCGAGACGTTCATGGTGGTGCTCCTGGCATCGGGCCACCGGGCGGACGCTGGAGGTGCCGTGCGGTGGTCGCTGGGCTGGCCTTGCCCGTCATTCGGCGCGGGCGGCCGCGGCGGATGCAGCGGATCCGGCGGATGCGGCCGGGCCGCGGTCTTCACCCGCCTCCGCCGTGCGCGCGATGTTGCGGGCCATGCCCCCGAAGACCACGGCGTGGAACGGCGAGACGCTCCACCAGTACAGGTGACCGGCCAGGCCGCGCGGGTGGAAGAGCGCCCGCTGCCGGTACCGGGTGCGGCCGTCCCCGTCCTGCTCGGCGTACATCTCCAGCCAGGCGAGGCCGGGCAGCCGCATCTCGGCGCGGAGCCTGAGCAGCCTGCCGCGCTCGATCTCCTCCACCCGCCAGAAGTCGAGGGAGTCGCCGACCCGCAGGTGTGCGGCGTCCCGGCGGCCCCGGCGCAGTCCGACGCCCCCGACGAGCCGGTCGAACCAGCCGCGGACGGCCCAGGCGAGCGGGAAGGAGTACCAGCCGTTCTCCCCGCCGATCCCCTCCACGACCCGCCACAGGGCCTGCGGCGAGGCTTCGACGGTGCGTTCGCGCACATCGGAGTAGAGGCTGCCGCCGGCCCAGTCGGGGTCGGTGGGCAGCGGGTCGCTCGGCGCGCCGGGCACGGAGGCGGAGGACCAGCGGGTGAGGACCTGGGCGTCGCGGACCTTCTGGAGGGCGTAGGTGAGGGCCGTGTCGAAGTCGAGAGGGGTGCCGGGCGGGTCGGGCACCCAGGTGGCGATGTCGTGCTCGTCGCAGACGACCTCGTACTTGAGGGACTCCGCGAGGGGGCGGGCGATGGCACGGGGCACCGGGGTGACCAGGCCCACCCAGTGGCTGGAGAGCCGCGGGGTGAGGACCGGTACGGGCAGGATGAGCCGCTGGGGCAGCCCGTCGACCCGGGCGTAGCGGCGCATCATGTCGAGGTAGGTCAGGACGTCGGGGCCGCCGATGTCGAAGGCGCGGCTGACGTCGGCGGGCATACCGGCGCTGCCGACCAGGTAGCGCAGGACGTCACGGACGGCGATGGGCTGGATGCGGGTGCGCACCCAGCTGGGGGTGACCATCACGGGCAGCCGCTCGGTCAGGTAGCGGAGCATCTCGAAGGAGGCCGAGCCGGAGCCGATGATGACGGCGGCGCGGAGCACCGTGGTGGGGACCCCGGAGTCCAGGAGGATGCGCCCGACCTCGGCGCGGGAGCGCAGATGGGGCGAGAGGTCCCGGTCGGGAACCCCGCTCGGGGTGAGTCCGCCCAGGTAGACGATGCGGCGGACGCCGGCGGCGCGGGCCTGCTCGGCGAAGTTCCGTGCGGCGAGGCGGTCGGTGTGCTCGAAGTCGCGCCCGGTGCCGAGCGCGTGCACGAGGTAGTAGGCGACGTCCACGTCCCGCAGCGCGGGGGCGAGCGACGCGGCGTCGGTGACGTCGCCGCGGACGATCTCCGCCTGCCCGGCCCAGGGGTGGTCGCGCAGTTTCTCCGGGGTGCGGGCGAGGCAGCGCACCCGGTGGCCCGCGGTGATGAGCTCGGGGACGAGCCGGCCGCCGATGTAGCCGGTGGCTCCGGTGACCAGGCACCGTGTGCCCTGGGCCGAGGGTCCTTGTGCGTCCGTCATGGAGTTGCTCCGATCGGGTGTCGCGGGTGCTCCCCGGAGTTCTTCCGGGGGCACGGTCCGGCTGGATGCACGGACCGCCGCCCACGAGCTGATCGTCCGGAGCGCGCCTACTTCGGCATGAGGACCGTGTCGACGATGTAGACGGTGGCATTGGCGGTGCGGACGTCGCCGCAGACCACCTTGGAGGAGTTGTTCACCTGGTAGGCGCTGCCCGAGCCCTTGGTGGTGATCATTCCCTTCTGGAGGGTCTGGAAGGAACCGCTCCCCAGTTGCTGCGGGGTGAGCTTCTCGCCCACCACGTGGTACGTGAGGATCTTGGTCAGGGTCGCCTTGTCCGCCAGGAGCTTGTCCAGGTCAGCCTTCGGGATCTTCGCGAACGCGTCGTTGGTCGGCGCGAACACCGTGATGTCCTGGGCGTTGTTCAGCGTGTCCACCAGGCCGGCCTTCTTCACGGCCGAGACCAGGGTCGACAGCGCCGGGTTGTTCGAGGCGGCGGTGGCCACCGGATCCTGCGCCATACCGTCGAAGGAGCCCGCGCCGCTCTTGGGCACCGAGGCGCACGCAGGGCCGAACGGACCGCCCGCGCCCGTATCGATCTCGCCGATCGGCTGGGGTGAAGAGACCGCGCCGGGCGCGGCGGCCCCCTGATTGCTCGTACTCTCCTCCGAACAGGCGGACAGTGCCAGCGGAAGCAGCACTGCGGCGGTCACGGCGAGGGCGGCACGGCGGAAGGTGTGAATGCTCATGGTCTCTCCTGCGTCTACGGAACTCACCCATCGGTGAGTCACGCCGCCTATTCGGCACCGGCCCTCATCCGGATGGCCCCATCACCCGAACGAACGGCGACCCGCACAAGCTGTCGAACAACGTTCCGGGGCTGCCGAAGGTCATGTCCGCCGCGACCCATCCACCTGCCCCTCGGCTCCGAATGAGCTGTGCAACCGAGTACTCCTGGAGGACCTCCCCGGTGAGAGAGAACGTGCGCATAGGCCGGCATCCGTCGGCCGCTCCCGACCTGCCGGAACTGATGGGCCGGGTGGCCCGCGGTGATCAGCAGGCGTTCACGGCCGTCTTCGAGGCGGTGTCGGGCCCCGTGCTGGGCCTCGTACGGACCGTGCTGCGGGACCCGGCCCAGTCCGAGGAGGTCGCCCAGGAAGTACTGGTCGAGCTCTGGCGGACCGCCGCCCGCTACCAGCCCTCGCGGGGCTCGGTGATGAACTGGGTGCTGACCCTGGCCCACCGGCGGGCCGTCGACCGGGTGCGTTCCGCGCAGGCGTCGACCAACCGTGAGAAGCGGGCGGCGCTGCTGGACCACACCACGGCCTACGACGAGGTGGTGGAGCAGGTGGAGACCCGGCTGGAGCGCGAGCAGGTACGGCGTTGTCTGCACGGACTCAGCGAGCTGCAGCGCCAGTCGGTCACCCTGGCGTACTACCGCGGCCTGACCCACCGGGAGGTCGCGGAGTTGCTGGCCCTGCCGTTGGGTACGGTGAAGACACGGCTGCGCGACGGGCTCATCCGGCTTCGTGACTGCCTGGGGGTGGGCGTGTGAACACCGCGGATCCGCACACATTGACGGGCGCCTACGTGCTCGACGCCCTGGAACCGGACGAGCGGACCGCCGTCGAGCGGCACCTCGCCGACTGCGTGTCCTGCTCGCAGGAGGTCCGGGAGTTCTCCGAGACCGTCACGCGCCTCGGGCTCGCCGTGGCGGCACCGCCGAGTCCCGCGCTGCGGGACGCGGTGATGCGCCGGATCGCGACGGTACGCCAGGAAGGGCCCTCGACGGTGAAGTCCGGACGCGGCGGCCACGTACGGCCCCGCTGGCGGCCGGTCTCGAACTGGGCCCTGGCGGCCTGCATCGCGGCGGCCGTGGCGCTCGGCGGTGTCGCGGTGTCGCAGTACGAACAGGCCGAGGACGCCCGGCAGCAGGCGCAGCAGGCCCGTCTCACGAACGACGCGGTCGGCGCGGTGCTCGCGGCCGCCGACGCCCGGGTGGCCACGGCGCCGCTGCGGGGCGGAGCGGTGGGCACGGTGGTCGTCTCGGCCTCCCGCAACCAGGCGGTCTTCGCGGCCTCCGGCATGCCGGCGCCGCCCGGCGGCAAGGTGTACCAGCTCTGGTACAACGACGGCGCCGGGAAGATGCGTTCGGCGGGGCTGATGGACACCGGTACCCCGGCGACGGCCACCCTGCTCGACGGCCCGGTCAACGCGGCGTCGGGGATGGGCGTCACCGTCGAACCTGCCGGCGGCTCGCCGCATCCGACTTCGGCTCCGGTGGCCCTGCTGGCCTTCCCCACGGTCTGAGCCCGGCGCGGCTCAGACGGCCGAAGACGCCCGGAAGCGGTTGCGGTACTCCGTCGGCGTCGTGTCGAGCTTGCGGCGGAAGGCACGGACGAGGGTGTCGGTCGTGTTGAAGCCGCAGACGGTCGCGACGCGTTCGAGGGTGTCGTCCGTGGACTCCAGCCGGTTCCGGGCCACTTCGACGCGGGCCGATTCGATGTAGGCGGCCGGGGTCGTCCCCAGTTCCGTCTTGAAGATCCGGGTGAGCTGCCGTTCGCCGACGTGCGCCTGTTCGGCGAGGTCGGCGACGGTGAGCTCCTCGGCGAGGTTCCGCATGATGTAGTGGCGGAGGTCCTCGATGCGCCGGGTCGTCGACACCGGTTCGAGCGGGACGCTGAACTGGCTCTGCCCGCCCGGCCGTTTCAGGTACATCACCAGCTGGCGGGCGACGCGCAGGGCGACGGCCTCGCCGAAGTCGTCGGCGACGAGGGCGAGCGAGAGGTCGAGGCAGGCGCTGATCCCGGCGCCGGTCCACACGTCCTGGTCCCGGATGAAGATCGGATCGGCGTCGACCTCGATCGAGGGGTGCTCGTCGGCGAGTTGGCGGGCGGTCGACCAGTGGGTGGTGGCCCGTCTGCCGTCCAGCAACCCGGCGTCCGCGAGGATGTGCGCGCCCACGCAGACGGATGCGACGCGCCGGGCCGTGGCGGCGAGGGTCCGCACCCGGTCGACCACGGCGGGGTCGGCGAGGGCCCGGACCCGGCCCCGGCCGTCGACCTCCACCGACCCGGGCACCAGCAGGGTGTCGATGGTGCGCCCCGCCACCTCCTGGAAGGTGGTGTCGGGGAGGATCCGGACTCCGGCGGAGGTGGTGACGGGGTCCATGGTCTCGGCGGCCAGGGCCACGCGGTATCCCGATGCCTCGCCCAGCTCCCGCTGCAGCAGGGCGAACACCTCAGGCGGTCCGGTGACGTCCAGCAGGTCGACGCCGTCGAAGAGGACGACGACGATGAACCGTCCGACGGTGCTCAAGGGGGTCTCCGTTCGGTGCGACGACGGCCGTGTCAGGGCCCACCGTATGTCGGTTTCTGCGGGTTGGATGACATTGCCGACATCCGGGGTGGGTCATAGCGTGGAGAGCACGGCCGCCGCTCTGCGGCCGGCACCTCTCGACGTGACACCCCAGGAGGGTATTTCCATGTCCAAGACGACCCTGCGCGATCTGAGCGGCCTCGATCAGAGCCCGGCGTCGCCGGCCGGAGCCACGCTGATCCTGATCGACTGCCAGAACACCTACACCCGGGGCGTGATGGAGCTGACGGGATGGGAGGCCGCCCTCGACGCGGCCGCCGCGCTGCTGGCCCGGGCCCGTGAGGCCGGGGCGAAGGTCATCCATGTGATCAACGACGGCGGCGAGGGAAGCCCCTACGACATCCGGGCCGAGATCGGCCGGATCCACCCCCGGGTGGCTCCCGCCGAAGGCGAACCCGTGGTCGTCAAGACGGTCCCCAACGCCTTCGTCGACACGGACCTCGGCGACCACGTGGACGCCGCCGGCCACAAGGACGTCATCCTCGCCGGGTTCATGACCCACATGTGCGTGACCTTCACCGCGGAAGGCGCGTTCCTGCGGGGCAACCGGCCCACGGTCGTCGCGGACGCCTGCGCGACCCGGCCGCTGCGGACGGCGGTCGCCGAGGTGTCCGCCGAGCAGCTCCACCACGCCGCGCTCGCCACCATCGCCGATCTCTACGGAGTCGTCGTCCCGTCCGTCTCCTCCCTCGGCTGAGCCGGCGGCGGCCGGGCCGGTCAGCCCGCCGTCGCCACGAGGCGACGCAGCGCGGCCTGGGCGGGCGGGCCCCAGGTGGGCTTGCCGCCCGGGCGGCCACGGACTCCGGCCTCGCCGATGAGGATGCCGCCGAGGGCGCGCTGCACGGCCCAGCCGCGGGCGCGGCGCAGGGTCGCCTCGTCCGGGGTCGGCCGGTAGGCGGCGTGGAAGCGGTCGGCGGCGCCGTCCGGCAGCAGGATCCAGGGGGCGGCGAGGTCGCAGGCCGGATCGCCCGCGCAGAGATCACCGAAGTCGATCACACCGCAGAAGGAGCCGTCGGCGGTGAGGACGTTGGCCGGATGGAGGTCTCCGTGGAGCCACAGCGCCGGGCCCGCCCAGACAGGCGCGGCGACGGCGTCCTCCCAGACCGCGCGGACGGCGTCCGGATCGGGGATCAGCCCCAGCCCGGTGGCCGAGGCCAGCCCCTCGGCGAACCCGTCGGCGGTTGCCGCCAACGGCCCCCCGCGGCCGTAGCTGCCGACGGGTGCCCCGTCGGGGGCGGGCCGGTGAAGAGCCGTCAGGAAGGCGGCCAGCCCTTCGGCCGCGTCGGCGGCGTTCGTGGCGGGGGCGCGGTCGGCGGGCTCGCCGGGCACCCAGGTGGTGACGATCCAGGGGCGCGGGAACCTCTCGGAGGGCTCGCCGATGCGCTGCGGGACGGGAACGGGCAGAGGCAGGGCCGGGGCGAGGGCGGGCAGCCAGGCGTGCTCCTTGCGCAGCAGCGCGTCCGCGGACGGCGTCGCCCAGGGCAGCCGGACGGCGAGGTCCTCCCCGAGCCGCCACAGCTGGTTGTCCCAGCCCCGGGCGCCGAACCGCACGGGGCGATCCGCCAGATCGGGGTGCTGGTCGCGTAACAGGTCCCGGACCAGCTCCGCGGTGACCTCTGTTTCGGTGTGCGTCATGCGGACCAACCCTAAGCCGTCCCGTGATCCCCGTCGGGGCGTCAGAGCTCCTCGCCGAGCGGTAGCCGGTGGATGCCCGGCAGGTACTCGTCGAGCTCCCCCGGGGTGAACCGGGACATGCCCACGACGTGCCAGAACTCACCGGCCACATCGCCCTCGTACTTGTAACCGCCGGCCGGTGTCAGCGCCGCCCAGCCGCCCGTCATACCCATCAGCGTCGCGCGCAGGGACGGCGGTTCCCCGTCCGCGGGGACGTTCCAGAGCCGTACGGTGCCGTCCTCGGCGCCGCTCGCCAGGGTCGTGCCGTCCGGGGAGAAGGCGAGCGAGAGCACCCGGCCGGTGTGGCCGACGAGGTCGGTGAGGTGCTCGCCCGTCGCCGCGTCCCACAGGCCGACGGCCCGGTCGTCGCCGCCGGTGGCCAGCAGCGGAAGGCTCGGGTGGGCGGCCACCGCCCACAGCCTGCCGCCGCGTCCGCGCAGGCGCCGATCCGCCTGCCCGTCCCGCCAGACGATGGCCGTACCGTCCCAGCTCGCACTGGCGAGCCAGGCGCTCCCCGGGCCGTACGCGACGCCGTACACCCGGTCGGCGTGCCCGCCGAGCTGCGCCAGGAGGCCTCCGCTCCTGGCGTCCCACACCCGTACGAAACTGTCGTCGCAGCCGGTGGCCAGTACGTCGGCGTCCGGGCGGAAGGCGATCGAGCGGACCCGGCCCCGGTGCTCGGTCAGTGTCGACACGGGAGAACCCGTGGGGCGGAACCAGACGCGGACGGAATCGTCGTCGTTGGCGGTGGCGAGCAGGGTCCCGTCGGCGTTGAAGGCCTCCGCCCAGACGTGCTCGGTCTCGGCGTCGAGCTCTCTCAGGTACTCGCCGCCGACCGGGTCCCAGAGGTACATGTCGCCGTCGTTGCTGGCCGTGGCGAGGATGGGGTCGCGGGGGCTGAAGGCCGCCGAGACCAGCCGGTCGCCGCGCCCGGTGAGCTCTTCCGTACGCCGGCCCGTTCGCGTCTCCCACAGCCGTACGACCCCGTCGTTCCCGGCCGTGGCCAGCTGCGAGCCGTCCGCGCTGAAGGCGACACCGCTGATCCGGCGGCCGTGGCCGCGCAGGATGCGCTTGCCCTGGCCGGTGGCCGCGTCCCAGATCTGCGCGCCGCCGTCGTTGCCGACGGTGAGCAGTTGGCTGTCGCCGGGCCGGAAGGCGCACGCCCAGGCCGTGCCGCGGTGCTCGGTCGGCTGCTGGGGATGGAGGGCGATCGTGTAGCCGTGGGGGCGCCCGGTGACCGTCCACAGCCGGACCGCGCCGTTGCTGTCGCAGGCGGCGAGGAGTTTCCCGTTGTCGCCGAAGAGCACCTGGTAGACGGCTCCGGTGCCCCGTTCGAGGATTCCGGCGGGGGTGCCGACCACCGGGTCCCAGAGCCGCACCTGGCCGTCGGTGTCGCCGCTGGCGAGGAGGCTGCCCTCGGGGTGGAAGTCGAGGACGTACACCCGGCCGGTGTGTCCGGTGAACTCGTGCAGCAGCCGCGCGTCGGCCGTCCGCCAGATCCGCACCGTGCCGCCCTGCCCGGGCGCGCCCCGGTCGGCGGTGGCGAAGAGGGTCCCGTCGGGGCTGAACCGGGCGCGGTAGACGGCCCCTTGGTGGCCGTCGATCTCCCGGACGCAGTGCCCGGTGTTCAGGTCCCAGAGCCGTACCCTCGCGCTCGCGTCCCCGGTGAGCAGCAGGCCGTCCGGTCCGTAGACCGCGGTGTAGACGGGCGCGGTGTGACCCGGCATCCGGTGCACGGGCTCGCCGGTGGCCGTGTCCCAGACCGTGACCAGGCCCTCGCGGTCGCCGGTCGCGAGCAGGGTGCCGGCCGCGTCGAAGGAGACCGGCCACACGCCGTCGGGGTGGACCCGCAGGTGGTGCCGGCACGCCCCGGTCACCGGGTCCCAGAGCCGCACGGCGCCGTCGGAGCCGCCGGTGGCGATGATGTCCGGCCGGAACTTCACGGCGTACACGCGCCCTTCGTGCCCCTGGAGGGTGCGCACGGCCCGGCCGTCGTCGGCGCCGCAGACCAGGATGGAGCCGTCCTCGCTGCCGACCGCGAGGAGTTCGCCGTCGCTGCTGTACGCGATGGGTTCGGGGAGGCGGCTGGTGCGCATGCCGAAGCCGTACGGGACCCCGACGGCGGAGGGCCGGAACCCGGCGTCCACGGGCATCCCGGGGGCGATCGCGGCGGTCCCGAGCTCGGGGGCCGACCGCACCGCGTCGTCCATCGTCACGTCGATGAGCGCGGCCCGGTGCCAGCGGCTGCCGGTCAGCAGGGCGCCCCGCAGATCGGTCCGGGTCAGCCGGGCCCGGCTGAGGTTCGCGCCGGTCAGGTCGGCCTGGCTCAGGTCGGCCCGGTCGAGGCGGGCGCCGGTCAGCCGGGTGCCCCGCAGCCGCGCGCCGGAGAGGTTGGCACCGATCAGCCGGGCGTCCGTCAGATCGGCGTCGGTGAGGTCGACCCCGGAGAAGTCGCGGTGCGAGAGGTCCTCGCCGGCCAGCCGGGCGCCGCGCAGGTCGGCATTGGCCGGTACCCGGAGCCGGTCGGAGATCCGGACGGCGTTGGCGCGGGCGGCCTCGCTGACGGCGCGCCCCGGGGAGTCGAGGACGTCGCGCACCCAGCGGGCGCACTGCTCGTGGTCGGCGAGGTCGCAGAAGAACTCGACGGCGAGCTGGCTGAGCGGGCGCGCGAGGAGCAGGGTGTGCTGTCCGCGGGCGAGCTGGCGGGCGGCCTCCCGCGCCACCAGCCATTCGATGACGGAGCCGTGGATGAACTGGAAGACCCCGTCGTCGCTGCGGACCAGCAGGCTGCCCGCGCCGACCGCCTGGGCGCGCTCGGAGGGGGTGAGCGGGGACGACTCGGTGAGTCCGCTGAGGGTGTCGGCCACGGTCTCGGTGAGCTCGTCGAGCCGCAGGGCGCTGCGGCCGCTCTCCCACAGCCGCCAGGCCAGCGCGGTGACCGCGGCCCACAGCTGGTCGATGGTGAGCCCGGGCGGCGCGCCGGGCCCGCCCTGGCCGCGCCGTTCCTCGTGGTCGAGCCAGGAGGTGAACACGTCCTCGTACAGCCGGGCGGGGCTGAGCGCCCGGCCCGCTCCGGCGACCGCGCGCAGCTGGTCCTGGCTCAGATCGGCGACGAAGGAGAGCAGCCGGGGGTTGCGGCAGAGCATCAGCAGGTCGGGGATGTTGCGCAGGAGCTGATAACGGCGGTCGGCGGCGCGCTCGTCGCCGTAGCTGCGTACGAGGTAGGAGCGGATCTGGGCGGGGGTGAAGCCCTCGACGGCCAGGATCCTGCGCTGCGGGAGCAGGCCGACGCGCTCGCCGAGCGCGGTGAGCACCTGGGCGTGCGACTTGAAGTGCTGGGTGCGGCTGCTGACGACTATCTTGGCGTGGTCGACGGCCGCGTCGAGGAGGACCTGGAGGTGGTCGGCGGCCCGGTCGTAGCTGACCCGGTTGACCAGTTCGTCGAAGCCGTCGAAGAGCAGGACGACGCGGCCCTGGGCGAGCATGTAGCGCAGGGCCCGCAGGTCGATGGTGTCGACGTCGTGGCCGGCCAGGTGGGCGGCGACCAGGCCTTCGAGGCTGTGCGCCCGGTCGAGGGAATTGAGCGGGATCAGCAGCGGGGTCAGGTGCGGGAGCTGTTCGGAGATGCGCCGGGCGAGCTCGCGCAGGGCGAAGGTCTTGCCGTGTCCGAAGTCGCCGAGGAGCAAGACGAACCGGCCGTGATCGGATTCCAGGAGTTCCAGCAGCTCCTCGACGAGTCCGTCACGTTCTTGGCCGGCACTGTCTTGGCCGTCCGGGCGGTCGGCGTCGCGGTAGCGCTGGGGGAGGTAGAGGCCGGGGGCGTACTGCTCGCTGCTGCTGAGCCGGGCCGTCTGCGCGGCGACGTAGCCGCGGAGGTCGAGCAGGCCCTGGAACTCGATGAAGCTGCGGACCCGGACCCGGACGCCGTGGGCGGCGGCCCGCCCGCGCAGCCCGCCGGCCGGGGCGTCGCCCGCGTACACGAGGACGGCCTCGGAGCCGGTGTCGGTCGCGTGCACCTGGGCGATGAAGCGGTCGAGTTCCTCCTCGGTGGGGCTCCCGGGGTGGACGGCTATGCGCTGCTGCTGGACGACGCCGTCCTCCTGCTCCTGCCAGGTGGCCATGATCTGCACCATGTCGCCCGGTTCGCGGCGCGGGACGTCGCGCAGCCGTACGCCCTCCCGGCGCACGCGGCAGATCTCCTTCACCCGTTCGGCGAGCGAGGCGGCCGGGTCGTCCAGAGGGGCCCGGCCGCCGGCCCGCTCGACCTCGATGACGGCGGGCAGTTCCGGTACGGGGAAGACCCGGCGGGTCTGCCGCCACGCGGCGGGGAAGGTCTCGGACGCGGAGGTGATCCGGTCGTCCCAGCGGGTCACGCCCTCGGCTCCGACCTGGAGCAGCTGGAACCGGGCGGGGGCCGCGGAGCCGAACAGGGGCAGCTCACCGGCGCCCCCGGAGGCCGCGGAAGCCCCGGAAGTCCCGGCCAGCTGGGTGCGGCTGGGCGCGGAGGTGGTGGTGCGCGGGCCGCCGGTCGGCCCGTGCAGCAGCAGGTGCAGCCGCGGGGCGGCCAGCCGGGCGAAGGTGTCGGCGTCCCGCAGCCCGCCGGGGCCGCCGACCGCGTCACCGGGGCGGCGGCCGTCGGTGAGCGGGTGGCGGAGCGCGCCGATGCGCAGCCAGCCCTCCTCCTCGTACCGGCGCATGGCCTCGGCGAACCAGGCGGCCTGATCGCGGCCGATGAAGCCGTACTGCTCCTCGGGACGGTGGCTGTAGGCCATGGAGGAGTTGAATCCGGCGACGACCGTGCTCAGTTCGGGCACCGGGAAGAGGGTCCAGGGCTGATCGCTGTCGAAGACGGTGTCCAGGCCCTGGTAGAGGCCGCGGAACAGCCGGGTGTAGTGGCGCCATTTGGGCCAGTACGGCGGCTGCGGCGCCACCTCGTCCGCCTCGCAGGTGTGGAAGTAGGCCTGGGACGCGGCCTGGTTCACGTCCTGCGCGCCCGGTACCACCATCACCCGCTGGGGGGACAGGTCGAGCTGGGACCGCAGGGCGGTGAGGAAGCTGAGGGCCTGGTCGCATTCGCGCGGGCTGCCGGACGCGGTGAGGTCACCGGTGACCACCATCAGATCGGGGGCGGGTGCCCCCGCGTCCCTGAGCATGATGAGGTCGCCGCGGATCTGCCGGCTGAGCGAGTCGGGTTCGCGGCCGCGCCCGAAGTCGGGCCCGGCCAGGTGCAGGACGGTCACGGTGTCCTGGGCGCTCTGGCCGGCCGCGCCTGCCTGCGGGTAGAGCGGCGCCCGGGCCGGCCGCCGGCGCCCCGGCCAGCCGGGGCCGGCGAGCGCGCTCGGCTGCGGCCGGCCCGGATTGGGCTGCTCCGGGTGGCGGACGGGTCCCGGTCCGCTCCCCGGATAGCCGGGACGGCGGCCCGGCCGGGCATGGCCGTCGACGGCCTGCCCGACCCGGTTCAGCAGCAGGGAGCGGGCCGCGTCGATGTCCGCCACGCCGACGAGGTCGACGTAGGTGATGGTGGCGAGGAGTCCCTCGATCGGGATCTCGTCCACCCGGACGGTCAGCAGCCTCCGTTCGGGCGACTCGGGCGAGGCCCGGAGCGCGGCCTGCCATTCCATGCGACCGTAGGTGGAACGCTCGTAGTGGCGGGACAGTACGGCGATGACCGCCAGGGACTCGCTGACCCCCCGGTCCATGAAGTCTATGAAGTTGGTTCCCGGTACGAAGTCCCAGGCCTGCACCACCGTGCGGTAGCCGGCTTCCTCCAGGGTCCAGGCGATCCATGCGGCCCATTGTTCGTCTGCCGGGGAATAACTGATGAAGAAGTCGAACTCTCTTGCGGGAGCGCCGAATTGCCCGTCCGTCATCATGACTCCATCGTAGGGCCGTGCCCCCGGCGGCGGGTTCGTCCCGTCAAGGACGGGGCGATCCCGGGCGGGCCGCCGGACACCCCGCCCGGGCGGGCCTGTCCGGTTCCTTCCGCCCCGTCTGATGCCGGGGCGTGTGTATGTGCGAACCTGTTCGCCGTGTCTCTCCTCAGGCGTCTGCATCCCCTGGACTGGCTGGCCGGCGGCCTGCTCGCACTCGGTGCGCTGTGCGTCGCCACGGGTCTGCTGCCCACCGGGCCCGCCGCGGACGTGCTGGAGCGCATCGGTCCGCTGGTGGTGTTCCTGGCCACCGTCATCGTCCTCGCCGAACTGACCGGCAAGGCGGAGGTCTTCGACGTCGTCGCCACCTGGGTGGCCCGGGCGGGGCGCGGCCGGTATCCCCTCCTCTTCTGTCTCTGCGTGCTGTTCGCGTCCGTCACCACCATCACCCTCAACCTGGACACGACGGCGGTCCTGCTGACCCCGGTGATGCTGGCGCTGGCGACCCGGGTCGGTATCGCGCCCGTACCGCTGGCGATGACCACGGTGTGGCTGGCGAACACGGCCAGCCTGCTGCTTCCCGTGTCGAACCTGACGAACCTGCTGGCCGCGGACCGGATCGCGCTGACCCCGTCGGAGATGGCCGCCTCCATGTGGGCGCCGCAGCTGGCCGCCATCGCGGTCACGATGGCCTGCCTGTGGGGGTTCTACTGGCGCCCGGGGCGCCGCGGCGAGACCCGCTACACCCCGCCGCCCCTGCCACGCCCCGCGGACCGGGTGCTGTTCCGGGTGAGCGCGGTGGCGTGCGCCGGATTCCTGCTGGCGATCCTGCTCGCCGACGTGCCGCTGTGGTCGGCGTCGATGGCGGCCGCACTGATCGTGGTCGTGGCCTTCTGGGTGCGCAGCCGGGAGACGCTGCGCCTCTCCCTGATCCCCTGGCGGCTCCTCGTCCTGGTCCCGGGGATGTTCCTGGTCGTGGAGACGGTCAACGCCCACGGGCTGCATGAGATCCTCGCGGCGGCGATGGGCTCCGACAACGGCGTCGTCGGCATGCTGAGGTCGGCGGCGGTCGGGGCGGGCTTCTCGAACGTGCTGAACAACCTCCCGGCCTATCTGGCGGGCGAGGCGGCCATTCCGGTGGCCAATCACGAGCAGTTGCTCGCCCAGCTGATCGGCGTCAACGTGGGGCCGGTCATCACGCCGTGGGCCTCGCTGGCCACCCTCCTGTGGTTCGAGCGGTGCCGCTGGCACGGCACCCGGATCGACCTGGGCCGCTTCTTCGGTACGGGCTTCGTGCTGGCGGTGGCGGGCACGCTGGCGGCGACCCTGGCGCTGGCGGCCACCACGTAGGACTTGTCCGGGCGATCATGCGCGGACCGGGATGACCGCGATCGCTGCGGTTGCGGTGTTCCGCGGAACGCGGCCGCAGCCGCAGCCGTCCCCACTCGGCATCCGTCAGATCACCCCGCCCCATGTCCACGTGAACGACTCGGTGAACTTCTACGTGGGGTCACAGGCTGTGGGCGATGGGGTGCAGCGGTTCGTACAGCGGGAGTTCGGCTCCGCTGGGGAGGCGGATCGCAGTCAGTTTGCCCCAGCGCTGTTCGCTGATCGGGCGGGTGATCTCGACGCCCTGCGCGTGGAACTCGCCGAGCTGGGAATCGAGGTCGTCGCACATCAGGAAGAACTCGTGCCGGGGCGGGCCGTCGGTCGGGTGCACGGCCATCTCGGTCGGGGGCAGCTTGAAGATGAGCCAGCCGCCGCCCGCGTCGACGCCGGGAAAGTCGAGGACGTCACGGATGAAGGCGCGGTCCGCCTCGGCGTCCTGGCTGCAGAGGATGACATGTGCGCCGCTGATCATGGCTGGCTCCTGCCCGTCGACGTGCTGGCGGTCGTGTCCCCGGCATCCTGGCACGCTCACGTCCAAGAAGACCTTCGGTTGCATCCGACGACACGACGAAGCCGAGCTGCACGGCAGGCGACAGCGGCGGCGGTTGCCTCGCACCGATCCTGCTTGCCCTCTTCTCCGTGGTCGCCGCCTTTGGCGGCACCTGGCCCGGATCCGAGATCCAGGCGCGCGGTGGCCTTGCCCACGCCAAGGCGGCCGTCGCCGCGATCCGGCTGTGACTCCAGCCGTAGTGCGGACCCAGGCCGCTGCGGATTGCCGTGGATCACCGCATGATCGGACGATTGGGGGACGTGTACTCGTCCGAACCCCGCGATCGCGCCGGCACAGTCCGCCCGCAGATCATCGCAGCCGTGCGGCCCGGCCGCCCGCTCCGTCGGACAGCTTTCTACGTGCCGAAGGCGCGAACCGAGTGAAACGAGGTCAGCCCCGGCCTGATGCCCCCTAAGGGCTGTCCCGCAATCCCCGGCGGGCGCACGACGTCAGCTACGGCACCTCGCCGCGTTGTCGGAACGCCCGAATACGCCCAGCATGAGGACGCCCCTCCGCCTTGCGATGCACCGCATCTGACGCCGTGCGCTGATCCACCGGGGATTACGGGACAGCCCTTAGACGCTCGGGGTGATGGACCCCACCTCGTCCAGGAGGTAGGCGAGGGTCTCGCCGCGCGCCGCCACGAAGCTGCGCCCGGTGTCGGCGCCGGCGAAGCCGGGTCTGAACGCCGCCCCGGACAGCGTGCGCAGCTCCACGCCCGCCTCGGCCGCGAGCAGCGCCCCGGTCGGCAGGTCCACGCCCTCGGCGCGGTAGCCGACGAAGGCGTCGATGGTGCCGCGCGCCAGCAGGCTCCAGCCGAGCAGCGGCGCCCACAGCTGCAGGACGCGCCGGCAGCGCAGCTCCAGCACCGCGCGCAGGGCCACCGCCGTCACGTCGCCCCGTTCCACGGCGTACCCCTGTGTCCAGGCCACGACGGGGCCGGGGCGCGGCAGGGTGGGGCCGGGGCCGGGCAGCGCGCCGGACGGCCCGTGGGCTCCGTACCCCCGGACCGCGTGCCAGGTCTCCCCGGTGACCGGCTCGTGCACCACTCCCATCACAGGCGTACCGCCCAGGCACAGCCCGATCCCCACCGCATAGGTGGGCAGCCCGATGACGACGTTGTTGCTGCCGTCCAGCGGGTCGACCAGCCAGGTCCGTTCGCCCGCCGCGTCCAGGAGCCCGGCCTCCTCGGACAGGATCCGGTCGTGGGGGAAGTGGCGCTGTATCCGGCTGAGCACGAGCTTCTCGGCGGCGAGGTCGAGGTCCACCTGCACGTCCCCGGACCCGCCCTTCGTCCGCACGCACCGCGCCGTGCCGAAACGCCTGCGCAGCAGGCCGCCCGCCTCCTCCGCCGCGGCGACGGCGACCTGCCTCTCGTGGTCGAAATCAGGCCCGCTGCTCGGCATCGATCCTCCTGAGGACGGTGTGGACGCTGCGCACGGTCTGGGCGGTGTCGCACAGCCGGCGGGTCGTGCGGCGCGGTCGGCCGTCGAGCGGGCCGAGCGAGAGGTCGAGCTGGCCCGGGATCGACATGCCGTGCACCAGGGTGGCCGCGGGTTCCACCCCCTCCAGTGCGGTGGCGTGGAACTCGCCGGCCGGCAGGGTGTACGTCTCCCCGCCCGCGCTGATGTGGGCGGGTCCGGGCTCGCTGCGTACCAGGAGCGGGGTCGGCCGGATCTCGTCCACGCCGTCGCTCCCGCTGAACACCTCGAAGACCCGGTGGGTGGCGCCCTCCTCGCCGTCCCGCACCACGCTCGTCCGTACGGGCACGTTGGCCACCCGCCCGTACAGCACGCGGCTGCGCAGTTCCCAGCTGTGGGCGTGCATCGGTGACGCGTCCGGATCGGCGCGGTTGCCGGTCTCGAAGAGATGCACGCAGATTCCGCGCGGACCCTCTCTCAGCAGTGGCAGGCAGAGGAATCCGAGCGGATGACGGACAGCATGTAACTCCCTGGTCCCGGAGGCGATGGCCTCCAGGGTGACGAGAGTGCTTTCGAGCTCGGGGTCCATGGGCACGCGCCGGAGCGCATCACCTCCTGTAGGGGTCCTCCGCGTGCAGGGCCTTTTCGATGATCTTGCCGATGTCGCTGTCGGTGAAGACGCGCGGCAAGGGCAGCCGCAGGTCGTCGAAGAGCGTCCGCACCTCGTCCACGGTGGGCTCCTGCCCGAGCGGGGAGGCGACGCGCAGATCGAGCACGGTCGCCTGCTCGCGGCTCTGGTGCAACTCGGTCACGTAGTAGTCGTAGAGCGGTTGCCCGCGCTCCACCAGCAGGTTCACCCGGGACTGGTCGTCCTGGGTGATGATGAGGCAGGTCTCCGACAGGTCGAAACGCAGGGTAGGGACGGCGGCCGACAGGTGCACGCTGATCTCCAGCGTGGTCAGCTGCCGCTGGTACCAGCAGGCGGCGAGGACGGTCGCGTACGACTCCCGGCGGACCCGGTCGGTGGTCCACACGTCGTCTCCCCGACGCTGACCGCCGAACATCTGCCGGAACCGGGCGTACGCGGCGCAGGCCCGCTCGTCGGCCGGATTGACGATGTCGATCTTCACGTTGAGCTGGGAGCGCTGTTCCTTGGCGGCGGCCACGCACAGGGGCAGGGTGACCGCCCGCAGGTAGGTGCCCGTACCGCCCTTGAAGTACCAGAGGTTGGTGTGCTGGCGGGCCTTGCGCAGCGCCTCGCCGACCTCGTTGCCCGAGAGCGAACGCACCATCGCGAGGTCTTCCAGGGCCTGCCGGGTCCCGCTCATCGCCTCCTGGATGCTCGCGGGCCGGCGCACCCGCTCCACGATCGACCCCGTCGCGAGGAGGCCGAGCACGACGAGGGTGGCACCCGAGGAGACGTCGTCACTGATGACGTCTCCGAAGATGTCGAGGAGTCCGACCGCCATTGCGATGCCCAGGGCGACCACGACGTCGGCGTTCCGCAGCACCCAGGCAACGAAGCGTTCCAGCCGCCCTACGTGCGCTGCCATGAACGCACCCCCCTCCCCCACCCGTGTTCCGATGGTAGGAGACGCGCCGGTGGCACCACCAGAGCGACTTCACGTCGCGCGGCCGCCGTTGCCGCGGTCGCCGGTCAGCAGGCGGGAGCGCAACCGCTCCGCGGTCCGCTCCGCCAGGCCGGCCCGGTCCGTGAGGTAGCCGTGCACGGATCCGTACCGGGCCTCCAGGTCCGCGAGCACCAACTCCATGATCACGGCGGGGGCGCGGCCGTAACTCGGCCACTTCATGACCCGGCCCGGGTGAGCGGCCCGCCAGTCGGCGGCGAGCCGCTCGGTGGCCAGCTCGGTGAGCGCGAAGTCGGCGAGGACGTCGGCCCGGTCCACCCCGAGCAAGGTCAGCAGGAAGACTCCGATGAGCCCGGTCCGGTCCTTGCCCGAGGTGCAGTGGAAGACCAGGGGGCCGGGTGCGTGCGCCAGTTCCTCCAGGACCTGCCGGATCTCCTCGGCCCCGTCCTCGGTGACCTCGCCGAACCGGTCCGCGAGGTAGCGCCAGGGGTCGATGTCCGGGTCGATCTCGGCCTGGTCGTAGGGCCGGTGCTCGATGCTCAGGTTGACGTAGCGGAACCGCTCCGCCTCGGGCACCCGCCCCTTGGCCTCGATCTCCCACGGATACCGCAGGTCGATCACGGTCCCGATCCCGAGCTCCAGGAACCGCTCCCAGTCGCCGCCCGCCAGCTTGCCGAGCGAGTCGGCCCGGTACACCGTCCCCCACCGGACGGTCCGGCCGTCGGCGGACCGATAGCCGCCCAGGTCACGGAAGTTGTGCAGACGCTCGAACTCGACGTGCCGCTTCATCGGATCTCTCCCCCGTCTTCGGACTCCTTACCGCACACCCTGCCGCAGGACGGCCGCCCGACGGGGTGCCCGCAGGAGAACTGGGCCGAAGATCACGTCCGGGAAGCGGACTCAGCCCTCCGCGGCGGGGATGAGGTATCCCCAGGTCTTGATGCCGACGATGCCGTCCGGGCCGCCGGTCTCCCGCGGGTACGCCGACTGGAACCGCAGCACGGCGGCCTCGGTCTTGGGGCCGAAGGAGCCGTCGATGAAGGTCGGGGCATCCGCAGAGTTGACGAACCCCGTGCGGACCAGCGCCCACTGGAGTGCCCGGACGCAGTCGCCCGTGGAGCCCCTGGCGAGGTTCACGGCCGGGACGGGCCAGCCGTTGGACGCCCAGCGTGTGCCGACCTGGTTCGTGCACGCCTCCAGGTAGCCGGCCTGGGCCGAGGCCTGCGGGGCGGCGAATCCGGCGGCCATGAGCAGCGTCGCGCCCAGGATTCCGACGCGGGCGGCCGTACGCCTGATGGTGTTCATGCCAGGAGCTTCCTTTCGGTGAGGGTGGGCATGCCGGCCACCCGGACTACTCGAAGTAGACGGTGGCGATCAGGTGGTGCCAGGTGTAGCGCCCGACGACGCCGTCCGGGCCGCCCGGGGTCGAGCCACTGCGCTGGAAGTTCACCACCGCGTTGTACGTCTTGGGGCCGAACTTTCCGTCGACGAAGCCGGGCTGGTCCTCGCTCCGGACGGCGCCGGCCTCCAGCAGCTCCTCCTGGAGCTCCCGGACGCACACGCCGGACGAGCCCTTGGCGAGCACCACCGTAGGGATCTCCCAGCCGTTGTAGTACTCGGAGCCGTACGCGTTCTTGCACGCCTGCAGCTCATTGCCCCAACTGGCCTGGGCGGTGGGGGCGGTGATCAGCAGCGTGCCGACGGCGGACGCGGCGAGCGCGAGGGCCGCCAGGGGGCGGATGCGGCGCAACGAGGACATGGAAAAGCGTCTCCTGTCGATGAGGAAAGGAAGCGGAAGGAAAGGGGGAAGGAAGAAGAGAATCGCGGGAAGCGGGCGGTGCTCAGCCCGTCAGGAGCTTCTCCCAGGTCCGCGGACCCACGATGCCGTCGGCGTCGAGGTTGTGGGTGCTCTGGAACCTGCGGACGGCCGAGTTGGTACGAGCGCCGAAGGCGCCGTCGACGAAGTTGCCGCCGCTCTGCTCCCACGAGGTCAGGCCGAACTGGGCTACCAGCTCCTGGAGTCCGGCGACGCAGACGTCGGAGTCGCCCTGGGAGTAGTTGTACCGCGGGATGTTGTAGCGCCCGCTCGGGGAGAGGCGCGTGCCGAACGTGTCCTTGCAGATCTTGTACGAGGAGTCGTCCGCATGAGCGGCCGGCGCGGAGACGAGCAGGGCGCCGGCCGAGACAGCCACGAGGAAGAGCGAGGTGACGCCCTTCGCGGGGCGGGGGATGCGCATGTCGAAAGAACCTTTCGCTGTGACCGGGTGACATCGAAAAGCTGCCACACGGAGCGCGCACGCCTCCCGCGTCCCACCCGCCCGGGACACGAGGGACGAACATCCGCCCAGCTCAGAGTCACTTTCCAGGGCTCGTCCCAGGGACGTCCCGCGGCTCACGGCCGCTCAGTCGGCCTGATCACGTACGTAGGACTCGGTGAGGACATCGCAGGTGCACCAGTCGCCGGTGCACGGGGTGCCGTACTCCGCGCCGTAGGGGCCGAGTACGGCCATGAGGCCGAGGACCTCGGCGCGTTCGGGCGCGGCGAGAACGGGGGCGGAGGCATCCGCCGGCCGCTCCCAGTCGGACGGGACGTCGTCCACGTCGGCGACGCGCCGGCCGTCGACGAAGAGGGTGAGGAGCGGGTGCTCGGGGAAGTCGTTGAGCCGCAGCACCCACCAGCGCCCTTCGACCCGCGCGGCGTAGGGAAAGACGCCCGAGCCCGTAGCGTGCCAGCTGGTTCCCGGAGGGAGCGGGAGCGGGATCCCGTCCGCCCCTGCAGGGCCGGTCACGGCCGGTTGGTTCGTCATGGGGACCATCGTGCGGGCTCCCGTCGCACGGAGCACCAGCCGGGGGCGGTCAGAACGCCAGCCGGAACAGTGCACCCCCGCCCGGGGCGGGCTCCGCCGTCAGCTCGGCGGAGTGCGCCCGCGCGATCTGCCGGGCCATGGCCAGGCCGAGCCCCGACCCCGGCAGGGCGCGGGCCGCCCCGGCCCGGTAGAACCGGTCGAAGATGTGCGGCAGGTCGTCCGGCGAGATCCCCGGGCCGTGGTCACGGACCGTCAGCTCCGGCCCCCGGCCCGGGACGCCCGCCACCAGCTCCACCTCGACGGGCAGCCCGTCCCGGCTGAACTTGGCCGCATTGTCGAGCAGGTTCCCCAGCAGCCGGCTGAGTCGCGCAGGTACCCCCGGCACCACGACTGGCTCGGCCGGCACGCGTACGTGGAAGGGCACGGCCGGCCAGTGCGTCCGCGCCGCCTGCGCGCAGTGCTCCACCAGCGCGCCCAGCCGGACCTGTTCCACCAGCGGCTGCGGCTCTTCGTCGCGTGCCAGCTCGATCAGGTCGTTGACGAGCCCCGTCACCTCCCGCAGCTGCCGCCCCAGCGCGGCCGAGGCGCGCTCGCGCTGGTCGGGGGTGAGCCGGTCGGCCCGGGCCAGCAGTTCGGCGTTGGTCCGCAGTGCCGTCAGCGGGGTGCGCAGCTCGTGGGAGGCGTCCGCGACCAGCTGGCGCTGTGCGGCGACCGACTGTTCGAGCTCCCCCAGCATGGTGTTGAAGCTGGCGGCCAGCCGGGTGATCTCGTCCTCCCGCCCCGGTGGCGGCAGTTCGATCCGGTGCCGTGCGTCGCGGGTGGCGGCGATCCGCTCGGCGGTCGCGGTGAGCCGAGCGACCGGGGCCAGGCCGGTCCGTGAGACCCAGTAGCCGAGGAGGGCGGCCAGCAGGACACCGGCGGCGGCTGTCAGGACAAGCCAGCCTGCGGCTTCCTCGATGCCGTCCTCGACGGTGTCGGCCCGCAGGGCGACCTGGAGCGCGCGGCCCTTGGCGTAGTCGGTGGTGAGCATCCGGGCGGGGTGTCCGGCGACCGTGATGTTCGTGTAGTAGGGGGACTTCGTGCCTCCGGCGACCTTGCGTGCGGCGGGGGCGACGGGGAGTTGTCCCGGCGGGCGGGGGTCGTCGGCGGGGTCGGCGGGGACGACCTCCGCGCATGCGGGTGCGGCCAGGAAGCGGCACTCCCCCGCCAGGACGCCCGGCCCGGCCCCCGGGTTGCGCTGGGCGGCGAGCCGCGCGGACTGGGTGAGGCTGAGGTCGAGCTGCTCGTAGAGTGCGGACCGGACCACCAGGAACGCCGCCGCGCACACCCCGACGGCCACGAGAGCCACGGCGGCGGTGACCGACAGCGCCAGCCGGGTGCGCAGGGGCCCGCGCCTGCGCCAGACCCGGCCGAGCCGCCGGCGGCCGCCGCTCACGCGGCGTCCAGCCGGTAGCCGACCCCGTGGACGGTGTGCACCAGCCGGGGCTCGCCCGCGGCCTCCAGTTTCCGGCGCAGGTAGCCGACGTAGACGGCGAGGGAGTTGGAATCCGGCCCGAAGTCCCGTCCCCACACCAGTTCAAGGATCAGCTCGCGCGGGAGTACTTGGCCGGGGTGGCGCAGGAGCAGTTCGAGCAGGGCCGCTTCGGTCCGGCTGAATTCCAGCGGACGGCTCCCCCTGCGCCCGGTCCGGGTCGCGGGGTCCAGGACGAGGTCGGCGAAGCCGAGCGGGGCGGCAGCGGTGCCGGCGGGTCCGGGCGCGGCCCGTCGCAGGAGCGCGCGGACCCGGGCGACCAGCTCGTCCAGGGCGAAGGGTTTGACGAGGTAGTCGTCGGCGCCCGCCTCCAGTCCGTCGACGCGCTCGCTGACGGAGTCGAGCGCGGTCAGGACGAGGACGGGCGTACGGTCGCCCAGCGCCCGCAGCTGCCGGCAGACGGCGAGGCCGTCGAGTACGGGCATCATCACGTCGAGGACGACCGCGTCGGGCTCCCAGGCCGCGACCTGGGAGAGCGCCGCGAGGCCGTCCGGGGCACCCCGTACCTCGTACCCCTCGACCGCGAGTCCGTCCTCGACGGCTGCCCGCACCTCGGGCTCGTCGTCGACGACGAGGATGCGCTGCCTGCCTGTGCCGCGTGTGTTGCCTGTGTTGCCTGTGCTGTCCGTGGAGCTCATGGGGCAAAGCCTGCCAAAGGCTTCTGAGAGAACCTCTTAGAGGTCGTTTTCATCTTGGGTGTCACTTTCTGGGGCTGTTTGTCCTCCCCGTCGCTGTGTTGCCGGTGGGGCTGCAGTGGCGACTCTGCCTG
>NZ_JBVIAH010000024.1:0-133313 GCF_055574035.1 Streptomyces sp. NPDC030021 | reverse complement strand
TCCGTGTTCTCGAGCGTCGCCTTCTCAAGGTCGAAGCTTTGAGGTTCCGGCCCGATGTCCTTGATGGTCATACTTCTCTCCCGGTCAACGAAGGCGGTACGCGGTACGCGGTACACGGTCGCGGTCCTGCGCCAGCGCACGTCGACATTCTCAGAGCCCAGGGCGAGCTATTACCGCACAAGCGGCCAGCCGTGACCCGTTGCCACATTCCGCCGTGCGTCCGGTCGTGTAGTCGACCGGGTTCGTGTAGTCGTGCGCGCACCACCCACGATGGGCCGTCATCGGGTCCTGCTCTCGTCGGGAACGGGGAGGGCGAGCCGTCAGCTGTCGGAACGGGGTCCGGTGACCATCGGGAGGCCCGAGCTCCGGGCGGCGTCGAAGGAATCGTCGACGGCCACGACATCGAGTCCGGCGGCGTCGAGCAGGGAAGCCGCGATCCCGGCGCGCATCCTGCCCACGCAGTGGACCCACACCACCCCGGCCGGCACCTCGCGCTGGCGTCGGAGATCCACTCGGCAGGCTCTCCAGTGGCGGCGGTGGCCGGGCGGTCGATCCCGACCCGGGCCGGTTCCCGCTGCGCCTTCGCCAGCTGCTCGGGGGATTTCGCGAGGAGCGTGACGGGCTTGCCCCAGGTGATCAACCATGCGAGGTAGGTCGCGATCTTTCCGTCGGCCTCGAAATTGAACGATCCGGCCACGTGACCCCGGGCGAACGCGATGCGGTTGCGCAGGTCGCCCCCACTCCCCGGCGGCCAGGCGGGCGGTGATGCCGACGGCGTCCGCCACGGGAGGCGCGGTGAGGTCGACCGACGCCGGACCCGCGGCGTTGGCCGGGCCATGTGGGCGTAGTAGGCGGGCACGTCGTCGAGCCCGGCCAGCGGGGCGGAGACGAAGGTCCTTCTCGCGAGAATTGCCCCCGGGGCTATATTTCGAGCCGGGCATTAGTACCTCCGGGGGGTACTTTCGTGGCGCCGTGGGGGCCGTTCTCGGCTTGCTGCGCGTCGGTCCGGGCCAGGACACAGACTGGTGGGGTGGGAGCCATGGACGCGATCGAGCTCAGCGGACTGACCAAGCGGTACGGGGCAGTGGTCGGGGTGGAGGAACTCACACTCGGCATCGGTCCGGGCGAGGTGTTTGGCTTCCTCGGGCCGAACGGGGCGGGCAAGACGACCACACTCAGGTGCCTGACGGGCTTGCTGCGCCCGACGGCCGGGCATGTGCGGGTGCTGGGGATGGACCCGCTCGCCGATCACCGCCGGGTGGCTCGGGAACTCGGCTATCTCCCAGGTGAGCTGCGGCTGTACCCGGAGCTCACCGGGGCGCAGACCCTCGACCTGCTGTGTTCCCTCCAGGGCCGGCCCTGCACACGGCGATCCGAGCTGTGCGAGCGGCTGGGACTGACGCCCGCGGTCCTGCGGCGCACGGTCGGCGGGTACTCGCGCGGCATGAAGCAGAAGCTGGGCCTGGTGCAGGCGTTGCAGCACGATCCCCGGCTGGTGGTACTGGACGAGCCGACCGAGGGGCTGGACCCTCTCGTGCAGGAGACGTTCTTCGAGCTGATGGAGCAGGCAGCGGCCGACGGCCGCACCGTGCTGTTGTCCAGCCATGTGCTCCCGGAGGTGCAGCGGGCCTGCGGACGCGTGGCCATCGTCCGGGACGGGCGCCTGGTGACGGTGGAGAGCGTGGCCGCCCTGCGGGAGGCGCGTGCGCGGCGGATCCGTCTGACCTTCGGCGATGGGAAGGGGGCACGCCCTCTGGGGCGCGCGGAGCAGTGGGTGCCCCGCTGGGAAGGCGACCGGGTGGAGCTGCTCGTACCCCCGAGCGAGGTCGTGGGGGCACTGCGCGAGCTGCTGGCCCTGGGGGTGGCCGACGTCATCGTGGAGGAGGCGGGTCTGGACGAGGCGTTCCTGGACCTGTACCGCAACGGCAAGGCGGAGGGAGCGGCGTGAAGACGCGGTGGCCCCTGCTGTGGCTGGCCCTGCACCGGCGCCGGCGGATGCTGATGGCCTTGGTGGTGGGGATGGTCGTCTTCGAGGCGCTGATCGTGGTGGTGGCGAACACGATCGCGCCGGGGCAGCTGTTCTCGGCGGGCGGGAAGGGCCCTCCTTCGGCGTACCGGGCGTTCAGCGGGTCGGGCGGAGACGTCTCGATCGCGAGCTATCCGGGACTGCTCGGGGCCGGACTGGTGCATCCGTTCTGGATCGCCATGCAGCTGACCGCGATCGGTGCCCTGGCCGCGGCCGCGGTCGCGGCCGACGTGGAATCCGGGACGATCGAGCTGATCATGGTGCGCCCCGTGAGCCGCAATCGGCTGCTCGCGGAGCGGACGGCCGCCGTGGTGATCGCCGCCCTCGCTCTGAACGCCGCGGCGACGCTGACGGTGGCGGCGGGCGTCTGGCTGTCGCCGGACATCCACCGGGACGTGCCGATCGGCGGTGTCTTCGCCGCCGGGATGATGGGGTGCGGCTTCGCGCTGTGCCTGGCCGGACCGGCTCTGGCCGTGTCGGCCTGGGGGAGCCGGCGCGCCCAGGTGATCGGTGCGACGATCGGGATCGGGGCGGTCGGCTTCGCTCTGAACTTCATCGCGCTGGCCTGGTCCCAGGCGGCGCCGCTGCGGTTCATCAGTCCCTTCCACTACTACACGCCGGGTGACGCACTGGCGCAGGGCCACGTGCTGTGGCCGCAGTTGGGCGTTCTGGTCGGGGTCGGAGTGGCGGGGCTCATCCTGGGCCACGCGTTGCTGATGAGGCGGGACCTGGCCCCGTAGCGCAGGGACAGCGGTCAGGGGGATGCGGAGCCTTCGAGGCGGGAGTGCACACCGACCACGCCTTCGACAGCCCGGGCGAGGCGAGTGGCCACGGGGATGAGGTGGGGGTCGCGGGTCCTTCCCCTCAGGGTGACGACGCCGTGCGTCACCTCAACCGTGATGTCACGGCGAGAGAGCGGAAAGAGGCGCTCGACGACCTCGCGGCGGACTTCGGCGGCCAGGTCGTCGTCGGAGCGAAGGAAGACCTTCAGGAGGTCGGCGCGACTGACCACGCCGAGAAGAGTGCCGGCGGCATCCACGACCGGGAGACGCTTGATGTGGCGGTCGGCCATCAGTCGGGCGGCCTGGGGGAGCGTGGCGTCGGGGCGGATGGTGACGGCGGGGCTCGTCATCAGCTCCTCGGCGCGGACCGATCCGGCCTTCGCGGTGTCGCCGAGGCGACGCATCTGCTCGATGAGGCTCGGTCCGTGTTCGTGGAACTCCTCCTTGGTGAGGAGGTCGGCCTCGGAGACGACGCCGACGACATGGCCTTCGCCCTCGATGACCGGGACCGCGGTGACCTTCCAGCGCTCCATCGCGGTGGCGATCTCCTTGAATTCGGCGGCGGGCGTGACGGTGACGACGGTCTTCGTCATGACGTTGTTGACGGTGTACGGGGTGGAGGTCATGGCTGGTCCTCAGCGGGCGTAGGCGAGGGGCATGTCGCTGTGGTGGGGTGCGAACAGGTCGAGGATCCGGGTGCGGGCCGAGCCGAGCCGACGGTCGATGACTGCGGCAACAGTGGTGGATATGCAACGGCCCACGGCCGGGTTCTCGTCGCAGAGCTTCCGTACGGCCACCGCGTCGAATTCGAATGCGCGGACAGGGTGGGTGGTGATGGCTCCCAGGTGCCAGGCGTAGGGCGGGACCATCCACGACCAGCCGAGGAGCTCTCCCGAACCGAGGGTGTCGATGACGGCGGCCCTGTGCCCGGGGATGTGCAGGTCTAGGTCGACGGTGCCGTTCTCGATGATCCAGAAGCGGTCGGCCCGTTGTCGTTCCTTGAAGATGCGGGTTCCGGCGGGGATGTCCACGCGGTGGGCGTGGGCGAGCAGGGCCTCACGCGCTTCGGGTTCCAACTCGTCCAGGAGACTGTTTACGGTGGTCATGGTGTGCCTCCAGCCCTTTCCCTTCAGGCTCGCGCCGGTCCTCGGGGTGTGGGGGGGGCCTCGCGGTGCATACCGCAGGGCCCATACGGCCCGGGTCAGCGGACCAGGACGGCCTCCCCTGGCTTGGGTACGACGGCCGTCCAGCCCAGCTCGCGGTCGATGCGGTCCCGTAGGGTCTCGGCGGCGGTCTCCTCGTCGTGGACCAGGTAGGTGGTGTGCGGGGCGGGGGCGGCCCGCAGCCAGTCGATGATCTGGTCGGCGTCGGCGTCGGCGTCGGCGTGGGCGTGGGCGGAGAAGTGGGGTACGTCGGCCACCTCGGCACGTACGGGGATGTACTCGCCGAACATCTTGAGGGTGCGGGCGCCGTCGACGAGGTCACGCGCCCGCGTTCCGGCGGCGGCGAAGCCGACGATGACGACGGCGTTGCGCGGGTCGGGCAAGAGCCGGTGGAGGTGGTGCAGGACCCGACCACCGGTGGCCATGCCGGCGGAGGAGACGATGACTGCCGTCCCGGTGGTGCTGTTGATGTCGATCGACTCCTGGACGGTACGGGCGGCCAGGAACGGCTCCGGGCTGAACGCCGCCTCGCCCTGGGCCAGGATCTCGGGCCGCAGCTCGGGAGAGTGGGAGCGCAGGGCGTCCCGGTAGACGTCCAGGGCGGCCAAGGCCATGGGACTGTCGACGTAGACGGGTACGCTCCGGGGCAAGGTGCCGTCGCGGCGCAGCTCGGCCAGCTCGGCGGCAGGACGACCTCGGGCGAGGTGGCAGCGGGGCGCGGGGCTGTTTCGGACATGGCCCGCCCTCCCTCCGGTAAGGGGATCCGGTTCTCACCATTGCACCGTGTGCAAGGGCCGGCATGGGGCCGACAGGCCCCGGCGGGGGACCGATCGGCCCATGCGCGGCCGGTCGAGTCCGGTCCAGCCTGGCGGTGATACCTCAAATGGTGGGAAATGGAAGAAAGGGACGTCATGGAGGCACTCCCCTTCCACGGCTCCGGACAGATCGCATGGCAGGGCCTACCGGATCCGGGCATCAAGGACGCCGCCGACGCGATCGTTCGTGTCGACGACGTCACCATCTGCGGTATCGACCTGCACGTCGTCAAGGGCGACGTGCCCGAGGGGACCCCGGGCAGGATCCTCGGCCATGAGGCGGTCGGCACCGTCGTCGAGACCGGCGGCGACGTCCCTACGGTGCGGCCCGGGGACCGCGTGCTCGTTTCCTGCACCTCGGCCTGCGGCCGCTGCCGCTTCTGCCGTGAGAGCCACTGCGGTCAGTGCTGCGGGAGCGGTGGCTGGGGGCTGGGCCACACGATCGCCGGCACAGCCCGTGCGGGCGACACCGGCGCCCCCAAGGTCGCGCTCGGTGGGGCCCGGCACGACGCCGTCACCGTCCCGGCCACCCGGCCGTGACACCGAGAGGACGTGAAGACGATGAGCAGAACCCAGCACAGGCAGGGCGCCGCGGAGGCGCCGACCGGACGCACGGACCTCGGACGGCGGATCGCCATGCGCCGTGAGGAACTCGGCCTCACCCGGGACCAGCTGGGTGAGCGCTGCGGGGCTGACGGCGGGTACATCACCTACCTGGAGGAACACGCGGCAGCGCCGGCGATCGGCTCCCTCCTGCGCCTCGCCGACGCGCTGGGGACGACCGCCGCGGAACTCTCCGGCGCGACGACGGAAGACCCACCCGGCAGAGGAACGGCCGTGCGGGACGCCGAGCTGGTCGAGTTGTCCGACGGCGAGTGCCAGCGGCTGCTTTCCACGCACGGCGTCGGCAGGATCGCCGTCTTCACCCCGGACGGTCCGGCGATCTTCCCGGTCAATTACGTAGTGGCGGGCCGCGACATCGCCTTCAGGACCTCGGGTGACGCGGTGCTCGCGCGGGCCGCGGGGACGGAAGTGGCCTTCGAGGTCGACCGCATCGACGACGTCACGCGCCTGGGCTGGAGCGTCATGGCCGTGGGTGAGGCAGAAGGCGTCACCGATGCGGAGGAGCTCGGCCGGCTCGATGCCGTCTCGTACTCGCTGCCCTGGGCGGGCGGTCCGCGGACCCACTGGATGAAGGTCACTGCGATCCGGATCACCGGGCGCCGGGTGATCCGGCAGTGAGCCCGCTTCGAGCCGTCGTCCTGGATACCGACGGGGTCCTCCTCGACTCCACCGCGCTCCATGCGGCTGCGTGGAAGTCCGCTTTCGACGGCTGCCTCGACACATGGGCGGCCGTCCCCGGCCACGCAGCTCAGCCGCCCTTCGACACCGAGCGGGAGTACCGGGAACTGGTGGACGGGAAACCCCGTCTCGACGGCGCTCTCGCCTTCCTGACCGCGCGCGGCATCGAGCTCCCGCCGGGCGACGCCGCGGATCCGCCGGGGTGCGGTACGGCGTGGGCGGTCGCCGCCCGGAAGGAGCGCGCGTTCACGGAAGCGCTCCAGGCCGGAGCCGTCGAGGCGTTCTCGGAAGTCCGGCCCGCACTCGAAGCGCTGCGTGCCCAGGGGATGCGGTGCGCCGCGGTCTCCGCATCCAGGCATGCCCGCCCGTTGCTGGAGTCCGCCGCGATCACCCCCCTCGTCGACGTGCTCGTGGACGGCACGGATGCCGAGCGGCTGACCCTGGCGGGCAAGCCGGACCCCGCCCTGTTCCTGGAAGCGGTACGCCGGCTGCATGTGGACCCGGCCGACGCGGCGATGGTCGAAGACGCTCTGGCGGGGGTGGAGGCAGGCCGACGCGGGCACTTCGGCCTGGTGATCGGCCTCGACCGGTCCGGCGGCACGTCTGACGCAGCGAACCTGCGGGATCGCGGCGCGGATGTCGTCCTCCCTGACCTCACCGCCGTCGTCGACACCGTTGCCGGAGCGCGGCCGTGAACACCGCGTGGACCTGGACTTTCGACCGCTACGACCCGAAGACGGAGCGGGTCGTCGAGGCCCTGTGCACCCTCGGCAACGGCCGGTTCGCCACGCGCGGGGCCGCCCCCGAATCACCCGCCGACGCCGTGCACTATCCCGGCACCTACGCGGCGGGCTGCTACAACTGGCTCCCCTCGCAGGTCGCCGGCAAACAGGTCGGCAACGAGGACATGGTCAACCTCCCCGACTGGACCCGGGTGCGCTACCGCTGCCTGCCGGAGGACGGGCCGGCGGGGGAGTGGCTCACTCCCGACGACCCGAGCCTGCGCCACCACCGCGCCGTCCTGGACCTGCACGCGGGGACCCTCACCCGCCGCATGCTGTTCCAGGACGGCCACGGCCGTCGGCTCGGCGTCACCCACACCCGGCTCGTTCACATGGCGGACCCCTACCTCGCCGCCCAGCAGAGCACCTTCCGCGCGTCCGGATGGCGCGGAACCATCGAGATCCAGTCCGTACTCGACGGTGACGTCACCAATGCCGGCGTCGCGCGGTACCGGGCCCTCAACGGGCGCCACCTCACCGGCCACCGCGCCGGCGTCGGCGCGGACGGCATCGCCTGGCTCTCCTGCGAGACCACATCGCTCCGCACCCGGATCGGCATCGCCGTACGCACATCCTCCCGCCCCCTGGCCGCCATGAACCAGAGCTGCACGGAGGCGGCGACCGCGCAGACCTTCCGGTTGCCGATCTCCCGCGGACATCCCGTCGTCGTCCTCAAGGCAGCCGCCCTTTACAGTTCGCTGGACCGGCCTGCGGGCGATCCGCTCACGTCTGCGGTTGAACACGTCACGCACGCACCGGACTTCGCGACCGCGCTCGCCGGCCACAAGGCCGCCTGGGAAGACCTGTGGAGCCGAGGCGAGGTAAAGGTGCCCGGCGAGGCCGGCCGGATCCTCCGCCTCCACACCTTCCACGTCCTGCAGACCCTCTCCCCGCACACGGCGGAGCTCGACGTTGGCGTACCCGCCAGAGGCCTGCACGGAGAGGCATACCGGGGCCACGTCTTCTGGGACGAGCTGTTCGTCACCCCCTACCTCACCCTGCACCTGCCCGAGGTGGCACGCGCCGTGCTCATGTACCGCCACCGGCGCCTGCCCGCGGCCCGTGCCGCAGCGCGGCGGGCCGGGCAACCGGGCGCGATGTTCCCCTGGCAGAGCGCCAGTTCGGGGCACGAGGAAACGCAGACGCTGCACCTCAATCCGCGCTCCGGCCGCTGGCTGCCGGACCACTCCCACCTCCAGCGCCATGTGGGCTCCGCGATCGCCTGGAACGTCTGGCGCTATGCGCAGACCACCGGTGACACCGGCTTCCTGTACGGCCCCGGCGCCGAACTGCTCATGAGCATCGCCCGCTACTGGGGAGCGGTCGCCGACTACGACACCGACCGGGAGCGCTACCGGATCCGCGGGGTCGTGGGCCCGGACGAATACCACGACGCCTACCCCGGGGCCGCAACTCCGGGGATCGACGACAACGCCTACACGAACGTGACCGCCGCATGGGTGCTGGCCCGCGGACTTGAGCTGGCCGCAGAGCTGCCGAGGACGCGCATGCGTCAACTTGAGCAGCAACTGGACTTCGACACAGAGGTGTTGAACCGCTGGGAGGATGTGTCACGCCGTCTCCACGTCCCCTTGCACGGCAATGTCATCAGCCAGTTCGAGGGCTACGGCGATCTGGCCGAGCTGGATTGGGATGCCTATCGCACTCGGTACACGGACATCCGCCGCCTCGACCGGATCCTGGAGTCCGAGGACGACACGGTGAACCGCTACCAGGCGTCGAAGCAGGCCGACACCCTCATGCTCGGCTACCTCTTCCGCCCCGACGAGCTGCACGACATCTTCGCCCGGCTCGGCCACCGGCTCGACGATGACCTCTGGCGGGCGACCGTCGCGTACTACTTGCAGCGCACGAGCCACGGTTCGACGCTCAGCAGCCTCGTCCACGGCTGGGTCCTGGCCCGCCACAAGGGACCCGACGCCTGGCGGTACTGCGAGGAAGCACTGCTCGGCGACGTGATGGACATCCAGGGCGGCACCACCGGCGAAGGCATCCACCTCGGAGCCATGGCCGGCACCCTCGACCTCATCGAACGGGGCATCGTGGGGCTCGAGGTCGGCCCGGACGGACTGCGCATCGACCCCGTCCCGCTCCGGGAGGTGCCGCGCTGCTCCTTCACCGTCGACTGCCTGGGGCACCGCAGCATTCATGTCCGGTTCGTCCCAGGAAAACTGGGTATCGCGGTCCCCTCATCCCGAACGGCGCCTCCCCTTCCCCTGTGCCTGCCCGATGGCGTGACTGCGGACCTGCCCGCAGGTCGGCAGAGGTGGTTCCGCATGGAAGCCGGCTGACCAGTGGATACCGTTCAGGAGCGCGCGCACTCCCACGCAGGCACGGCACCGTCATCGTCGCCTCGTAGACGTCGGCGGTGGTCCTCTCGGACTTGCCCGCCGCCTGCACGGCCTGCGCCTGTCGGGCATGAGCCCTGCGGTTCCCTGCCCGGCCCGCCATGGGCAGGTCGGCCCCTCCGAGGTACGGACCGGTCGGCCCCTCGCTCCTGTCCCACTCGGCACTGCGGCGCAGCCACCTCCAGGCGTGACCGTGGAAGCCGGATGCCGATCCAGGCTCCGTTTCCGGAAGAGGTGGCGACGATGCAGCGCATCCGTATCCAGCCCCACCTGAAGCAGCCCCACAAGCCCGCGCCGCTGGACCTCCGCACGCCGTCCGGCCGCCCGCTCCCGTACTGAGTCCGGAGGTCGTCATGGCAAGCACACGGCACGTCATTCCGTTCGCGGAACTCGGCCGACAGGACGTCGGGAGTGTCGGGGGCAAGAACGCCTCCCTGGGGGAGATGACCGCCCACCTGGCCGGTGCCGGTGTGCGCGTCCCTCCGGGGTTCGCAACGACGGCCGACGCGTACGGAGAGCTGCTCGACGGACACGGACTGCGCGGGCGGATCGAGGAACAGATCGTGCGCCTGCGCGAAGGCGCCGCGCTCGACGAGGTCGGGGCCGCGATCCGGTCGATGACCCTCGCCGAGCCGCTGCCCCCAGGGCTGCGGGCCGAGATCGTCTCCGCGTACGAGCAGCTGGGGCGCGACGAAGGACGCGCGGACCCGGAGGTCGCCGTGCGCAGCAGTGCCACCGCCGAGGACGTGCCGGAGGCGAGCTTCGCCGGCCAGCAGGAGACGTACCTGAACGTGCGCGGGACCGCCCGGCTGCTGGAGTCGGTGCACCGCTGCTACGCGTCCCTCTACACCGACCGCGCCATCGACTACCGGGAGCGGATGGGCTTCGACCACCTCCAGGTCGCCCTGTCCGTCGGCGTCCAGACCATGGTCCGCTCGGACCTGGCCGGCGCCGGCGTGATCTTCACCCTCGATCCCGAGAGCGGATTCCCCGAGGTCATCGTCATCAGCGCGGCGTTCGGGCTCGGTGAGACAGTCGTCAGCGGGCAGGTCGACCCCGACGAGTACACCGTCTTCAAGCCCAGCCTGGAGGACCCGGAGCTGGATCCGCTGATCGACGTACGCGTCGGAGCGAAGCGGCGGAAGGCGGTCTACGCGGAGCACGGACTGACCCGGACCGTCGACACCACCCCCGAGGAGCGCTCGCAGAGGGTCTTGACCGACACCGAGGTCCGGCTCCTCGCTCACTGGACACTGACCGTCGAAGGGCACTACGGCTGCCCCATGGACCTGGAATGGGCCAAGGACGGCCTCACCGGAGACCTGTGGATCGTGCAGGCCCGGCCCGAGACCGTACAGTCCCGCCGCGCCGCCTCCACCCTGCGCCGCTGCCGCCTGACGGCCACGCCCGGTACGCCTCTCGTGGATGGCACCGCCGTGGGTGAAGCCATCGGCAGCGGACCGGTCGTCGTTCTGGACACTCCCGTCGACCTCGACCGCTTCCCGTCCGGCGGGGTACTCGTCACCGGCATCACCGACCCGGACTGGGAACCGATCATGAAGCGTGCCTCCGCCATCGTCACCGACCACGGCGGCCGCACCTCGCACGCAGCGATCGTCAGCCGCGAACTCGGCGTCCCCGCCGTCGTCGGCACCGGCCGGGCGACTCAGGCCCTGCCCGACGGACAGAAGGTGACCGTCTCCTGCGCCGAAGGCGGACGCGGCAAGGTCTACGACGGGCTGCTCGCCTACGAGGAGACCGAGACCGACCTCGCCGGCATTCCCGCCACCCGGACGCACGTCATGCTCAACCTCGCCGACCCCTCCGCCGCCTTCCGATGGTGGCGCCTGCCAGCCGACGGTGTCGGCCTGGCCCGGCTGGAGTTCATCGTGGCGCACCAGGTCAAGGTCCACCCCATGGCCCTCCTGCACCCCGAACGCCTGGACCACGCCGACCGCTGCGCCGTCGATCAACTCACGGAGGGCTACCTCGACCGCACCCGCTACTTCACGGACCGCCTGGCGTACGGCATCGCCCGGATCGCCGCCTCCCGCTGGCCCGCCCCCGTCGTCGTACGGACCAGCGACTTCAAGACCAACGAGTACGCACGACTCCTCGGCGGCCGTCCGTTCGAGCCGGTCGAGGCCAACCCGATGATCGGCTGGCGGGGTGCGAGCCGCTACTACAGCGACGGATACCGGGAAGGTTTCGCCCTCGAATGCCGGGCGCTGCGCCGGGTCCGCGACGAGATGGGCCTGACGAACGTGATCGTCATGATCCCCTTCTGCCGCACCCTCGAAGAGGCCGACCGGGTCCTGGAGGTCATGGCGGAGGAAGGCCTCAGACGAGGGGAGAACGGGCTGAAGGCGTACGTCATGGCGGAGATCCCCGCCAACGTCATCCTGGCCGAGGACTTCGCCGAACGCTTCGACGGCTTCTCCATCGGCAGCAACGACCTCACCCAGCTCACCCTGGGTGTCGACCGCGATTCCGAAGCCCTCGCCCACGTCTTCGACGAGACCGACCCGGCCGTCACCCGGAGCATCCAGGCCCTCGTCCCGCGCGCCCAGTCCGTCAGCCGCCCGGTAGGGCTGTGCGGCCAGCGCCCCAGCGACGACCCCGCCTTCACCGAGTTCCTGGTCAAGACCGGTATCGACTCCATCTCCGTCGCCCCGGACAGCTTCGCCGCGGTCAAGCAGCACGTGGCCGCCGCCGAACTGGTCCGGTACGGGGAGGGCCGAACGGCCCCATCCGGGACCCGATGGCCCCAAGCGGAGCAGCCGTCCCCCTCGCGACAGTGAAGGAAGACACCACATGAAGGCGCTCAAGCGCATCACAACAGAGAGCAACGGAGAGTCGTCATGACTTCCAAGCGCGTCCTGGTCGCCTACGGCACCAAGCATGGTGCGACCGCCGGAATCGCGTCCGAGATCGGCAGGACCCTGCGTGAGGACGGCCTCGACGCCGTCGTCGTCCCCGCCGACGACGTGGACGACGTACGCGGCTACGACGCCGTGGTGCTCGGAGGCGCCCTGTACGCCGGGCACTGGAGCGGCAAGGCCAAGCGCTGCGCCGAACGCAACGAGCACCTCCTCAAGCACCGCCCGGTCTACCTGTTCAGCAGCGGCCCCGTCGACAGTTCCGCCGAGCAGCACGACATCGCGCCGGTGCCGGCGGTGGCCCGGGAGATGGAGCGCCTCGGCGCACGCGAGCACGTCACTTTCGGCGGCAGCATCACCTCCAGTACGCCCGGGTTCATCGCCCGGGCCATGGTCCGTGCCGGCAAGGGCGGGGACTTCCGCAATCCCGAGCGGATCCGGACGTGGGCCCACCACATCAGCGCCGAACTCGCCGCTCCCCACTGAGCGGCCGGGCAGGATCAGAGCGCGCGGAGGTGCACGATGTCCGAGGCCGCCACGCCCGGAGACGGGCCCACGCGATCGCGTCCGGCGAGGGCCGGCCGGGTGCGTCGACTGTTCGACGGACGTCCGAACGGGCTGCGTCGGCCGGTCGACCGGACCCGGCGCCGCTGGAGCGTCGTCTTCGTACTGTCCTTCCTGATCGCCTTGCTCTGCGGCGTCGTCGTCACGACGGCCGTCCGGGACTCCGAAAGCCGGACTGCCAGGGAAACGGCCCGCCACCGGCACCGGATCGAGGCGACGACGGTCGGCTCCGCGGAGCGCGCGGTCTCCAGCCGCTCCGGCGGCACCTCGCGGGTGGTTGCACCAGCCGTCTGGGAGTATCCGGCCGCTCACCAGCACTCTGACAGGGTCTCCGTCCCGTTCGGCACTCCGGCCGACCGGACGGTCGCGATCTGGGTCGATGACGCGGGCAGGGAAGCGCAGGCGCCTTCGTCCGAAGCTCAACGCGCGCTCGCGGCCGCAGCGGCGGGAGCCGGAGCTTTCGGACTGCTCGCCCTTGCCTCGGGAGCGGTGATCCGTCTTCGCCTCCACCTCGTCGAGACCCGCAGCCTGGCCCAGTGGGAGCACGAGTGGGAGGCCGTGGAGCCGCGCTGGTCCGGCAGGCCGCGGCGCGAACAGGGGCCCGGCGATGACTGAGGCAGCCACCCGGCCCCCGTCCCCCGCCAACGGGCCGCCCCCGAGCCCTGACCCTCTGGAACCGTTGCCGCTCCTGAGGCGCGAACTCGGCACCGGGCCGAGTGGACTCTCCGCGCGCGAGGCGGCCCGCCGCCTCGCCGTCTACGGCCCGAACGAGGTCCGCCGCAAGGCGCGTACGTCGCTGGGGCGTGAACTCGTACGGCAGCTGGTCCACCCCTTGGCTCTGCTGCTCTGGGCGGCCGCCGCGCTGGCGTTCGTCGCAGGTATTCCCGTGCTCGGGTGGGCCATCATCGCCGTGGTTCTCGTCAACGCGGCGTTCGCGCTCCTCCAGGAACGGCAGGCCGAACAAGCGGTGGAGACTCTCGCGAAGTACCTGCCCGAGCACGCCCTGGTGATTCGCGACGGCCGGTCCTCGGCGGTGGAGGCAAGGGAACTGGTGCCGGGCGATCTGGCCGTTCTCGAAGAGGGCGCCAAGGTTCCCGCCGACGCACGGCTGACCGAGGGTGGCATCGAGGTCGACCTGTCGATGCTGACGGGGGAGTCCACCCCCGCCGAACGCATCGCCGGCCCCGGACTTGTCGGAGCACCGCTACTGCAGGAACCCAACCTCGTGTTCAGCGGCACCGTCTGCACCGGGGGCCAGGCCCAGGCGATCGTGTTCGCCACCGGAGACCACACGGAACTCGGCCGCATCGCCGCACTGAGTCAGCGCACTCGCCGCGACCCCAGCCCCCTGGAACAGCAGGTCAAGAAAGTCGCCTGGCTCATCGCCGCCGTAGCGGTCGCCATGGGCGGCGTGTTCCTGGCGGCCGGAGTCGCCGTGGGCCTGCCGCTGACGGACACCCTCATGTTCGCGATCGGTCTCCTCGTCGCCAACGTCCCCGAGGGCCTGCTGCCGACCATCACCCTCGCACTCGCCGTCGGCGTACGCGTCCTCGCCCGCCAAGGAGCGGTGATCAAACGCCTGAGCGCCGTCGAAACGCTCGGCTCCACCAACGTCATCTGCACCGACAAGACCGGAACCCTCACCCGGAACCGCATGCGACTCCAAGCAGTGTGGACGCCGGAGCACGGAAGGGAGCCCGGCCCCTGGGACGGAGAGCTGATGCGGACCAGCGCGCTGTGCACGACGGTCACCCGCGACGAGGCAGGCGCACTTCGCGGCGACCCGACGGAGATGGCGCTGGTCGAAGGTACCGCTGCCCGCGCCGCTCCCGTCGACCTCGACGGCCGTGACACCGGGCGCCGAGCCCTCTTCCGCTTCGACCCCCGGCTGCGTCTGATGTCCGTCGTCCAAGCCGATGGCGTGCAGGGTCTGCGCGTCATCGTCAAGGGAGCGCCGGAGACGGTGTTGCAAACCCTGGAAGGCAGTTCGCAGTCCGCGGCCGCAGCGGCGGAGGAACTCGCCCACGAAGGCATGCGCGTCCTGGCGGTCGCCGTCCGAACACTGCCGGCCGGTGCCGAGGTACCGACCCGTCGCCAGGACGCGGAAACCGGGCTCCGCCTGCTCGGGCTCGTCGGCCTGTACGACCCACCGCGTCCCGAAGTCGCCGCCGCCGTCCGGCGCTGCCACGAGGCAGGGCTCCGCGTGCACATCGTGACCGGTGACAACGGCGCCACCGCCGCGGCCGTCGCCCGCGAAGTCGGCATCGGCCTACCTCGTCTGCAGGTGGTGGCACAGTCCGAGTCGATCGGCGACCACGAACTCGACGCACTCCTCGCACCGTCGGACGCCGAAGTCGTCTTCGCGCGCTCCTCACCCGAGACCAAGCTGAAGGTGGCCGACGCCCTGCGCGCCCACGGGCAGATCGTCGCCATGACCGGTGACGGGGTCAATGACGCCCCCGCCCTGCACCGAGCCCACATCGGAGTGGCGATGGGACTCTCCGGCACGGACGTGGCCCGTGAGGCGTCCACCATGGTGCTCACCGACGACAACTTCGCCACCATCGTCACCGCGATCGAATCGGGCCGCCGCGTCTACGACAACGTCCGCAAGTTCATCGTCTACATCTTCGCCCACCTCACCCCCGAGGTCGTTCCCTTCCTGGTCTTCGCGCTGTCGGCCGGCACTGTCCCGCTCCCGCTGACCGTCCTGCAGATCCTCGCGATCGACCTCGGCACCGAGACCCTGCCCGCCCTCGCTCTCGGCCGCGAACGAGCTGAGCCGGGCACCATGAGCCGTCCGCCCCGCCCGAGCTCGCAAGGAGTCATCTCCCGAGACATGCTCATCCGCAGCTGGGGCTACCTCGGTACCGTCTCCGCCGTCCTGGTCATGGGCGCGTTCTTCTACGTGTTGTGGCGCGCGGGCTGGCACCCGGGCGATCCCACCGGCACGGGCAGCCCCCTGCACCACGCGTACGTCACCGCGACCACGGCCACGTTCGCCGGCATCGTCACCTGCCAGGTCGGCACCGCCTTCGCCGCCCGCACCGATCATGCGGCCCTGCGTGACATCGGTCTGTTCACCAACCCCCTGCTCCTGGCGGGCATCGCCTTCGAGCTCGTCTTCACGGCAGCCCTCGTCTACGCGCCGCCCCTGCAAGGCCTGTTCGGTACCGCCGCCCTGCCGCTGGACGTCGTCGCCCTCATCGCGACCTTCCCCGTCATTGTCTGGGGCACCGACGAACTGCGGCGCTGGGTCCGGCGCACTCACCGGCACACGACGCCCTGACACCCTTACCGGAGGCACGCCATGTCACACACCGCTGAATGGAAGGTCCGTCTCTACCTCTTCGAGGAGGACCACACGACCAAGGCCCGCCTGGAGCTCGACACGGGCACGAACAGGCTCACGGGCCACGGCACCGCCCGCTGCGCACCCGAGGACGCCGACGTCCCGGAGATCGGCGACGAACTCGCGGTCGCTCGCGCCATGGAGGATCTCGCCCTCCAGATGAAGCGAGCCGCTTACGGTGACATGCAGGCCGCCGGCGCCCCGTCCCTCCAGGAGTCCCTCAAACCGTACACAGGGTGGCTGGACACCGAAGTGTGAACACGAAGGGTCGGTGCCGGCCGGGCCGGCGCGTTCGCAAGGGATCCCGCGGGCCGTCTTTGACAGGGACCTTTGGCCCCCGTGAAGGTCCTGAGCGGCCCTCTTCCTGACGGGGTCCGCGGTGTCAGCGTGAGGACAGACCCCCACTGGCCCCGGGCGAGGAGGAATCATGAAGAACAGTGTCAGCGGTTCGGAACTCGGCTCCGTCATCGTCGGCGTCGACGGCTCCGAGCCCGCCCGTCAGGCCGCGCTCTGGGCAGCGGCAGAGGCCGAACGCCGCGGGCGTCCGCTGCACATCGTGTACGGCGCCGACACGGACGGCCGGGCCCTCTACGTATCCGCCGAGACCATCGAGCGCGTCCGCAGCGCCGGCCGCGAACTGCTCGACGAAACTGCCACCGCGGTCAAGGAACAGCACCCTGGTCTGGGCGCCACCACAGAATTCAGCCGCGGCGACCCCGTCGCCAGCCTGCACCGGGCTGCCGGACTTCGCGGCACCATCGTGGTCGGCAACCGGGGTCTGGGCGGATTCAACTCGCTCATGCTCGGATCCGTGGGCCTGAAGGTCGCGGCCGGCGCGAAGACGCCGGTCATCATCGTCAGAGGAACCGGCGGCGGCGCCGAGAGCGGGACGGTGCTCGCCGGGGTCCGTGACGAGCACGACCTGGACTGCGTCCGTCACGCGGCGCGGGAGGCCGAGCTCCGCAAGGCCGAGCTGCGGCTGCTCCACGTGTGGAACGTGCTCGAGTCCGTCGGCAGCGTGGTGACCATGATGGACGACGTCACGGAGATCGCCGACGAGTACGTCCGGCACCTGACCGCGGTGACCGAGCAGATCCGCCAGGAGTTCCCGGACCTCACCGTGCGGGCGGACGCCGAGAAGAGCGTGTCCGTCGCCGGTGTCCTGGTCGAGGCCTCCCGACACGCCGACCTGCTGGTCATGGGCGGACGGCGGGCGTCCGCGTACCTGGGACCCACCCTCGGGCGGCACACCCACAGCCTCGTGCACCACTCCCACTGCCCCGTGCTGCTCGTCCCGCGCCACACGGACAAGCACGGAGACGAATCGTGATGGCCGCCGCCGAACGCCGCGAGATCGTCGTCGGCATCGACCCGGCCAGGGACTGGCGCCTGCACCTGGCCTGGGCGTCGGACGAGGCCCACCGCCGTGGGACCGGGCTCCGACTCGTCGTGACCGTGCCTCCGCCGCACCAGAAGCGGCAGGTCAACGGCACCCCTCGCACGACGGCCCTGCACCAGGCGGGCTCGGAAGCCCTGGCAGCCGGTACCGACTGGGCGCGGGAACGGCACCCGGGGGCCGACGTGGCCACCGATCTGGTCGAAGGATTCCCCGTCCCCGCCATCGGCCGCCTGTCCCACCAGGCCCGCATGCTCGTGCTCGGATCCCGCCACCTGAGCCGGACCGCGGAGTACTTCAGCGCCGGCTCCACGGTGGTCCCGGTCACGGCCCAGGCGCACTGCCCGGTCGTCGTGGTCGGAAACCCCGAACACATCACTCAGCAGCCGCCTTACCTGGTCGTGGGCATCGACGGCAGCGAGTCCTCGAAGGCGGCGCTCGCGCTCGCGTTCGAGGAAGCCGACCTGCGCGGCGCTGCACTGCGCGCCATCGCGGTATGGCAGCCCCCGGTCTTCCTCCTCCATGACGAGGAGGTCGCACTGCAGGCCCAGCGGCGGATGCTGTCCGAGGCCACGGCCGGCTGGTCGCAGAAATACCCGGATGTGAAGCTCTCCCACGAGATCCCGATCGGACACCCGGTGGAGGAGCTCGCGGAGGCCGCCGAGCACGCCCTGGCCGTGGTGGTGGGCTGCCGCGGACGCGGAGGCTACTCCGGCATGCGCCTGGGTTCCGTCGTACATGGACTGCTGCACCGGGCGTTCTGCCCGGTGATCACGGTTCCGGCCGAATAGGAGCCGCCATGGCGACGACCCCGGCCACCGCGGAGGTACCTGTCCGCACGCCCGACGGCCTCACCGACGTCGAGGCGGAACGCCGACTGACCGAGCACGGCCGCAACGAGATCCCGCCCGCCCCGGCGACACCCTGGTACGCCAGGGTGCTGGCCCAGCTGCGCGATCCGCTGATCATGGTGTTGCTGGGCGCGGTGGTACTGACGATCGCGATCGGCGACCACGCCGACGCGGTGGTCATCGCCGTGGTGATCGTCGTCAACACGACCGTGGGCGTCGTGCAGGAGACCCGTGCCGACCATGCCGTGGCCGCTCTCTCCGCGATGTCGGCACCGAAGGCGCGGGTCCTGCGGGGCGGTGCTCCGCGCGAGGTCCCCGCCGCCGCCGTGGTGCCCGGCGATGTCCTGCTCCTCGCCGAGGGTGACATCGTGGCGGCCGACGCCGATGTCACCGAGGCGTCCGCCCTGATGATCGACGAATCCATGCTCACCGGGGAATCCGTCCCCGTGGACAAGGAGGACGATTCGACGGTGGGCGCGGGGACCGTGGTCGTGCGAGGCCGGGGTGTGGCGACGGTGAGGGCCACCGGCCCCGACAGCGCGCTCGGCCGGATCGCCGCCCTCCTCGACACCAAACGGGAGCCGACACCCCTGCAACACCGTCTCGCCTCGCTGGGGCGCATCCTGGCCATCGTCACCCTGGCCCTCTGCCTGGTGGTCTTCGGCCTCGGGCTCGTACAGGGCCTGCCGCTCGGAATCATGGCGGTGACGGCGATCAGCCTCGCCGTCGCAGCGGTCCCGGAATCCCTGCCGGCCGTCGTGACCCTGGCCCTCGCGCTGGGAGCCCGGCGCATGGCGGCCCGGCACGCCCTCATCCGCCGGCTCCCCGCCGTGGAGACCCTCGGCTCCGTCACCGTCCTCGCCACCGACAAGACCGGCACCCTCACCGAAGGCCGCATGGTCGTCCAACACGTGTGGACGCCACGGGCCGCGGTCGACTTCTTCGGAGTGGGGTACGAACCGCAGGGAGACGTCCTGGTCGAGGGCAGGAAGCCGACGGCGGCCGAACTCGGCCCCGTACAGGAGCTGCTGACGGCCGCGTCGCTCTGCAACGACGCCTCCCTGCGGCCGCCCCAGGGAGAGCCCCCGGACGAGGACCGGTGGTCCGCGGTCGGCGACCCCATGGAGGCCGCCCTCCTGTCGGCCGCCGTCAAGGCCGGGTGCGACGAGCCGGAGCTTCTCAGGCACACCCACCCCAGGACGTGGGAGATCCCGTTCGACAGTGGACGCAAGCGCATGACGACAGTCCACCGCCTGTCGTCCGGCGGCGCCCTGGTGTGTCTGAAGGGCGCCCCGGAGGTGGTCTTGGACGCAGCTGTTCTCGCCGACCGCAGGGACCTCGTGGCCGGCGCCCGGCAGCGGGCGGCGATCCTGGCCTCCCGCGGATACCGGGTGCTCGCCGTGGCGTCCGCCGAACACGCCGAGCAACCAAACAGCGCGGAGACGGCCGAGGCGGGGCTGAGGCTCTTGGGCCTGGTCGCCATCAGCGATCCGCCGAAGCCCGCGGCAGCGGCCACTCTCGCCGCTTGCCACGCGGCCGGCATCACCCCGGTCCTGATCACCGGAGACCACCCCGCAACGGCACGCGCGATCGCCGTCCGCGTGGGCCTGACCGGCGCGGACACCGATGACGAGACCGTGGTCAACGGCCCCGATCTGGCGGCAGGCCGGGTGGCCGACCTCACCGCCGCACGCGTCTTCGCCCGGACCGATCCGCAGCAGAAGCTCGACATCGTCGATGCCTGGCGGGCCCGGGGAGCCGTCACCGCCATGACCGGCGACGGGGTCAACGACGGCCCCGCCCTGCGCCGCGCCGACATCGGGGTGGCCATGGGACAGCGGGGCACCGAGGTCGCCCGCCAGGCTGCCGACCTCGTGCTGACCGACGACGACCTGTCGACCGTGGTCGCGGCCGTCGAGGAGGGCCGGCGGGTCTACGACAACATCCGCCGCTTCCTCGTCTACGGCCTGGCCGGCGGCGCCGCCGAGATCCTCGTCATGCTGATCGGCCCCCTCCTCGGCCTTCCCCTCCCGCTCCGGGCGGGCCAGATCCTGTGGATCAACCTCCTGACCCACGGTCTGACCGGGGTGGCCATGGGCGCCGAACCGGTGGACCCGGAGGCGATGCGCAGGCCTCCGAGGCCGCCCGGCCAGCACATCCTCGGCGCGGGCGCCTGGCAGCGCCTCGTGGTGCTCGCCGCGGTCGTCACAGCTGCCTGCCTCACTGCAGGGACGGTCGCACGGGCCTGGGGCCTGCCCTGGCAGAGCGTCCTCTTCCTGTCCCTGCTCGCTGCGCAGCTCGGCGTCGTGCTGGGCCTGCGAACCCGCTTGCTGACCCGGGAGAACCTCTTCCTGCCGCTGTCCGTCCTTGCTTCCGCCCTGCTCGGGGCGGCAGCGCTCTACCTCCCGCCGCTGCAGTCGGTTCTGGAGACCGCACCTCTTGGATGGCCGGGCCTTGCCCTGGCATCAGCCGCCCTCGTGAGCGGCTTCGCGGCAGCCCGACTCGCACGACACGCTTTCCGAAGGAGCTGATGATCATGAAGGCGCACACCTCCGAGCACGGTCCCCATGCCCGCGTAGGTGACGAGATCGTGGTGGGCGGGCCCTCGGTGGGCAAAGCGGGTCGCGACGGCGAAGTCGTCGGTCTGCACCACGACGACGGCACCCCGCCCTACGACGTCCGCTGGTCGGACACCGGCAGGACGACCCTCTTCTTCCCCGGACCGGACGCACACGTTCGGCATCTCGGCGCGGACGAGTCCGGCTGACGCCTTCATCCTGCGCGGGAAGGCGGGGGCGGGGATACGGTGAAGAGGCAGGAGGGACTTCCCCTGGGCGCCGCTTGGAGGTACCGCATGGGCGCGTACGATCAGGGTGTCGTGCGTCCGGGGGTGCCGCGGCTCCGGCTCGACGAACTGCTCGAAGAGCTCCAGGTCCGCATCGACGAAGTGCGTGGCACCAGGGACCGGCTCAACGGGCTCCTCGAAGCCGTGATGTCCGTCGGCCGGGAGCTCGACCTTCCGCAGGTCCTGAGAGGCATCGTCGAAGCCGCCGTCGTCCTGGTGGACGCGGAGTACGGAGCCCTGGGAGTCATCGGCGACGACCGGAAGCTCGCCCAGTTCCTCCCCGTCGGCATCAGCGACGGCCTCCGGGCCGAGATCGGCGACCTGCCCTCCGGCCACGGCATCCTCGGCGAACTCATCCGCCACCCCGAGACCCTGCGGCTGTCGGAGTTGTCCGATCACCCCGCCTCCTACGGGTTCCCGGCCCACCACCCCCCGATGCACTCATTCCTCGGCGTCCCCATCCGGGTCCGCGAGGACGTGTTCGGCAACCTCTACATGACCGAGAAGCGCGGCGGCATCGACTTCGACGAGGAGGACGAGGCGGTCCTGTCCACACTGGCGGTGGCAGCCGGCATCGCCATCGAGAACGCCCGCCTCTACGAGGAAGTGCGTCTGCGGGAACGCTGGCTGACCGCCAGCTCCGACTTCACCAGTGCTCTGCTCTCCGGCTTGGCCGAAACGGAGGTACTGGAGGGCATGCTGGAGCGGGCCCGCGACATCACGGGAGCCGACATCGGTGTCTTCTACCTCGTGGGCCAGGGCGGGGAACTGCGCGGCTCGCTGGCGCTGGGAGACGGCGCCGAGGCGCATCGCGGCATCGTGCTGCCCAGCAGCGCGGGAACCCTGGCAGCAGCCGCCCTCGGCGAGGAGGACGGGCTGATCACTGTTGCCGACGTCGGGACCGACGACCGGATCACCGTGCAGCCGGAACGCTGGACGGGCTTCGGCCCCGCCGTCGCCGTCACGGTCGGCACCAAGGAGAAGCTGAGCGGTGTCCTCATCCTTGCCCGCAGACGCGGCCGCCCGGCGTTCGCCCGCGCCGAGATCGCAGCCCTGCCCGGCTTCGCCGGCCAGGCCGCCCTGGCCCTGGAGCTCGCCGACCGGCGCCGGGACACCGAGCAGATGAGCATGCTGGCGGACCACGACCGCATCGCCCGCGACCTGCACGATCTCGCCATCCAGCGCCTCTTCGCCACCGGCATGACCCTGCAGAGCGCCCAACGCTTCGTCGAGCATCCCGAGGCTTCGGAACGGCTCGCCCGAGCCATCGACGACCTGGATGCCACCATCAAGATCATTCGCTCGACGATCTTCGGACTCCGCGAACACGAGGCGCCCGGGGTTATGCCGAAGCTGCGGCTGCGTGCTGTCCAAGCCGTGGAGGAGGCCGCCCGGGCACTCGGCTTCGCCCCGGCCCTGCGGATGGAGGGCCTGATCGACACCGACGTACCCCCTGAGACCGCGGACGAGGCGCTCGCGGTGATCGGGGAGGCACTCACCAACGTGGCCCGCCATGCACAGGCGGGCCGGGCAGAAGTGTCCCTCTCGGCCGTCGAGGGCGTACTGACCGTACGGGTCACCGACGACGGAGTGGGAGTGGCGCAGGGAGGCCGTCGCAGCGGGCTCCGCAATCTCGCCGAGAGGGCCGAACGCCTGGGCGGCGAGCTCTCCGTATCGGCGCACGGGTCGACCGGGCGGGGGACGAAACTGGAATGGCGGGTACCGCTGGATGGAGGCGACTTCCCACCCTCCGGGTGACCCCCGTCGACACTCAGCTCCGGCCCTTGCCGTGCTCCGGCTCGTGCCCGCGCCCGTGTTCGTGTTCGTGGACCTGCGTGGCGATGACGGCGGCCTGCACCCGGCGCTCCACCCCCAGCTTGCCCAGCAGCCGCGAGATGTGGTTCTTGACCGTTTTCTCGGACAGGTACAGCCGCTTGGCGATCTGCGCGTTCGTGAGGCCCTCGCCGATCAGTTCGAGCACGGAACGCTCCCGCTCGGAGAGAGCGGCCAGCCGATCGTCGTCCGGAGCCTTGACGGTCTCCGGGTCCCTCAGCGAGTGCATCAGCCGAGCGGTCGTCGCAGGGTCCAGCATGGACTGTCCGGTCGCCACGGTCCGTACGGCCGAAACCAGGTCCGACCCCTTGATCTGCTTGAGGACGTAGCCGGCCGCTCCGGCCATGATCGCGTCGAGCAGCGCGTCCTCGTCATCGAACGAGGTCAGCATCAAGCAGGCGAGATCCGGCATCCGCGAGCGCAACTCGCGGCACACAGTGATCCCGTCGCCGTCGGGCAGCCGGACGTCGAGCACGGCGACGTCCGGGCGCAGCGCCGGCCCGCGGGTCAATGCCTGCTCGGCGGTCGATGCCTCGCCGATGACGTCGATGTCGGGCTCCGCGTCCAGCAGATCGTGCAGACCGCGGCGTACGACCTCGTGGTCGTCCAGGAGGAAGACCCTGATGGGCGGTCCGGACGAGACAGAGGGTGCTGATGCGTCGGACATGTACGCCCCTGTGATCGATCGGCTGTGCGTACGTCTTGTCGTACGCATTGTCTCAGGGGAGCGCGTGGACGCACCTTGTGGTGCGTCCAGAGCGAGCGCGGCGGTGAAGGGTTTCAGGCAGCTTCGGCAGGCTGCCCTTCCAGCTCCATCCGTACGTCCACCACGCCTTCCACGGCACGGATGGCGCGGGCCACCAGCGGCACCAAGGCGCGATTACGGAGAGATCCGCGCAGGGTGACGACACCGTCCTTCACCGATGCCTGTAGACGTACCGGGGGAGCGAGCTCGGCGAGAACCGCGTCGCGGATCTCCTCCTCGATCTCCTCGTCGGTGCGCAGGAAGACCTTGAGCAGGTCGCTCCGGCTCACGACCCCCTCCAGCATCCCCACGCCGTTCACCACGGGGAGGCGCTTCACGCGCTTGCGGGCCATGATCTGGGCAGCTTCGGCGAGCGTGGCGTCGGGGTGCACAGTTACGGCCGGACTCGACATCAGCTCCTCGGCCAGCACACCCCCCGCCTTGGAAGCCTCTTCCAGCTGATCGGGAAGCCGGGGGTCGTCCTGCCGGAACTCCTCCTTCGGCAGCAGATCCGCCTCGGAGACCACCCCCACGACACGCCCCTCGCCCTCCAGGACGGGAACGGCGCTGACCTTCCACTGGTCCATCAGCTCGACGATCTCCTTGTACGAAGCCTCACGGCCGATGGCCACGGCCGTATGGGTCATCACGTCGCTGACGGTGTACCGGGACGCGGGCATGACGCCCTCCTCACTGCTGGGGGTTCAGGTGCGGGACACCGGACGTCAGAGATAGCTGCCACTGCCGTGCGGGGCATAGAGGTCGAGCAGCCGGATACGGGCGGCGTGCAGCCGGTGCGCGAGCACCTGCGCGACCCAGTGGCCCATCGCGGAGCCGAAAGCAGGGTCGGCATCCATCATCGTGCGCACCGCGGCGGCGTCGAATTCGTACGTGCGCACCGGCGTCGTGGCCACCGCGCCCAGTCTCCAGGCACTGGGCTGCAGCATCCACGAGCACCCCACGAGTTCGCCCGGTCCGAGCCTTTCGATCACTGCCGGCTGCCTGCCGGGCACATGCACGTCCAGGGCGACGATGCCGGTTCGGACGATCCAGAACCTGTCCGCCCGGCCGCCCTCGTTGAAGAGGCGCGCGCTCTCGGGGAAGTTGACCTCCCGTGCGATGTCCATCAGCCGGGAACGGTGCTCAGCCGGCAACGCGCCGGCGATCTTCGTAGGGGGAGTGGTCCTCATGGCGGCCTCCGGTCGATTCCTATTCAATTCTGTGCGGCTCCACAGGCACTGGGCATGGGCCGACCGGCCCCCGATTCCGCAGGACAGGGGACCGTTCGGCCCTGGCACGGCGCGCGAGGAGACAAGGACGCTGGGTGAAGCCGACACCGACACGATGCGGCCGGAGCGGAGGGCCGTGTGATGGATCACGAAACCGCCTGGAGGCCGGACCGCGGCCCCGTCCTGGACCCGATGCGTTCCACGGAGCAGCTGGACCGCTCTGAAGCGCTGCGGCTCCTGGGCTCCGTGCCGCTGGGCCGCATCGTCTTCACCCACCAGGCGCTGCCGGCCATCCGACCGGTGAACCACGTGGTCGAGGGGGAGGACGTGATCGTCCGGCTCTACGAAGGCGCTTCACGCGCGTCGCTGGTGGCGACACCCGGCACACCCGGCATCGTCCTCGCCTATGAAGCCGACACCATCGACCCCGACACGCAACTCGGCTGGAGTGTCGTGGTGATCGGCTACGCCGAGCTCGTCGAGAACCGCAACGAGGCCGAACGGCTCGAGGCGCTGCTCGACCCGTGGACGAACCAGCCGATGGCCGGCGTGCTGCGCATCCGGGCCGAACTCGTCACAGGGTTTCGCCTGGGGCCGGAACCTAGGCCGATTTCCGCCGCCGGGTGAGTCCCGGCGCTGCTTCTGACACCTGGCGACGGCGTGGGCTGCGATCAGCGGCTACGGAGGTGCGCGAACCTGGGCTGAACGCGGTGGAAAAGGGGTGCCGGATGGATTGGCTGGTGACGGCCACGGGCGCGGCCCTGGTCCTGCTGATCCTTCGGGACGTGTTCCACACGCTGTGGCACCCGACGCGTCACGGCGGGCTGAGCCGCCTGGTCATGACCACACTGTGGCGGCTGTCCCTCGTCCTTGGCACCCGTCGCACGGCAGCCGGCCTGGCCGGCCCGCTCGCCATGGTGTCCGTCGTCGCCCTGTGGGCCCTGACCGTGGCGGCGGGCTGGGCGCTGATCTACTGGCCTCACATGCCCGAGGCGTTCGTGTACGCGGGAGGGTTGCACCCCGACGATCATGCGAGCCTGCTGGACGCGACCTACGTCTCGCTGGTCACGCTCTCCACGCTCGGCCTCGGTGACGTCGCACCCGCCGAGGGGTGGCTGCGCCTCCTCGCACCCCTGGAGGCGCTGGTCGGGTTCGCCCTTCTGACCGCGACGGTCTCCTGGATCCTCGGCATCTATCCGGCTTTGGCGCGCCGCAGGGCACTGGCGTTGCGGCTCTCCCATCTCTCCCGTACCCATCCCTCGAAGGAACAGATCGACTCCCCGGCCGGGGCGGCCATGCTGGACAGCCTGGCCGCGGCGCTGTCCGTCGCAGCGGTCGACTTCCTCCAGTACGCGGAGTCCTACTACTTCCACGACGGCGACGACCGGACCTCCCTCGCCCACCAGATCGGGTACGCCGTCGACATCGCCGATGAGGCTTCGGGAGCCGGACACCGGGACGTCCGGCTCGCCTCCACGGTGTTGCGATCCGCACTGGAAGACCTCGCGAGCATCCTGGACGAGCGCTTCCTGCACACCCAGGGCACGCCCAGGCAAGCTCTCGCCGCGTTCGCACACGACCACGGGCACCGGTGACCACGCCCTGCCCTGAGTCTCCCGGCGTGGACGACGACCTCGACCGTCGGGCCTTGGTCGACGTCAGGAAGGTGCTTGAGACGGGACAGACATGCCGGCCAGGCCGCCTCCGCCACGGTCGCGCCTGGTCGCACGATGATGGCCGGAGCGGTCATGAGCAGCTCCGCCGTCTCCTTGCGGGCCTCGTCGCTCAGCGGTACTTCGCGGTACTGGGCGAGGACCCCAGGCAGGGGGCTGCGCCGTGCGCCGTTTGCCCCATGGCGCAGGACTCCGTTCCACGAGTAGGGCAGGCTCTGCCGGGAGACGCCCGAAGAGGGAAGCGGGTACCTATGAAGCCGCTCGCCGGCACGGCGGTCATCGGGATCGGCAACGAGTTCCGGCGCGATGACGGGGTGGGGTGGGCCACCATCGCGTTGTTGTGTGAACGGGAAGCACGGCGACCTCTCCCCTCCGGTACTGAGCTCGCCCGGAGCGACGGAGACCCCGGCCGCCTGATGGCCCTCTGGGAGGACAAGGCCCTCACGCTCGTCATCGACGCCTGCTTCCCCCCTGCGGCGCAGCCCGGGCGGACACACCGGTGGTGGGTGGCCCCGGGTGAGATGCCGCACCCGGCTGCCGCAGGCAGGCAGAGCACCCACGGGCTGGGGCTCGCCGAGGCCCTGTGCCTTGCCGACAGTCTCGGGCGCGGCCCCGGCCGCCTCATCGTGTACGCGGTCGAGGGAGCGGACCGCTCGCTGGGCACGGGGCTCACCCCGGCGGTGGCGGCCGCCCTGCCGCATCTGGCCCGGCGCATCGAGGAAGACGTCCGGCAGTACAGCCGGGGAACTCGCCGGACCAGCCTCGGACCCGGGAGCCCGCTGGTCTGACATGCTGCCGGATCTAGGCACGTGGAGACCGAAAGGTGAACCATGACCGACGCTTCGGACGCCGGAGCCGTCCTCGACCACCAGGACGAGGCGGTTCTCGACCGCGACGGTCTGGCCGCACTCGTGCGTGTCCTGAAGGCGCGCGGCCGCACGGTGATCGGCCCGACCGTGCGCGACGGAGCGATCGTCCTCGACGAGCTGGAATCCGCCGATGCGCTTCCCTACGGGTGGGGAGTCGAGCTGGAGGCGGGGCAGTACCGGCTCCGCCGCCGCGAGGATGGGGCGGCTTTCGCGCACAGCGCGGGGCCCCAGTCGTGGAAGTCGTTCCTGCATCCGGAGCGCGTCCGTCAGTGGTCCGCGGACCGCGGCCCAGACGGTGCGCTTGCCGTCCGGGAGGAGAAGCAGGAGAGCATTTCGTACGCGTTCCTCGGCGTGCGGCCCTGTGATCTGCGTGCCATTCAGATCCTGGACCGGGTGATGAGCGGAGGCCGGTACCGGGATCCCGCCTACCTCTCCCGGCGGACGGGTGCCTTCCTGATCGCGGCCGAGTGCACCGAGCCGGGTGCCACCTGCTTCTGCGTCTCGATGGGGAGCGGGCCGGCGGTCGACGCCGGGTACGACCTGGCCCTCACCGAGGTCGTGGACGATGCCGGCCACCGCTTCCTGTGCCGGAGCGGGAGCGAGGAGGGAGCCGCGGTCCTCGCGGAACTGCCGGGCCGGAGCGCCGATGACCCCACCAGAACAGCGGCGGCCCAAGCCGTGAGCGCCGCCGCCGAACGCATGGGCCGCTCCATGCCGCCGGTGGACCTGCGCACGCTGATGCGGGACAACCTGGAAGCGGAGCGCTGGGACGACGTCACCGCCCGGTGCCTCAGCTGCGGCAACTGCACCATGGTCTGCCCCACCTGCTTCTGCACCACCACGGAGGACGTCACCGACCTGACCGGCGATCACGCCGAGCGCTGGCGCCTCTGGGACTCCTGCTACGACCTGGACTTCTCGCTCCTCCACGGCGGCCCGGTCCGGTCCACCCCGCGCAGCCGCTACCGCCAGTGGCTCACCCACAAGCTGGGTACCTGGCACGACCAGTTCGACAGCTCCGGCTGTGTCGGATGCGGCCGGTGCATCGTCTGGTGTCCCACGGGCATCGACCTCACCGAGGAAGCCCACGCCCTGCACCAAGAAGCCACGCAGCGGGAGAACACGCCGTGACCTCGCAACCGGGCGGGCCTCCCGGCGAGGAGGTGTTCACCGCTCTGACGGCGGAGCACCGCGGGAAGCTGATGGCCATCGCCCGTGAAGTCGCCCTTCCAGGCGGCACGCGGATCTTCGAGGAGGGGGAGAAGGCCGACCGTTTCTGGGTCATCCGCTCGGGCACGGTCGCGCTCGATGTCCACATGCCAGGCCGGGGGCGAGTGGTCGTCGAGACCATCGGTGCGGGCAGCCTGCTCGGCTGGTCATGGCTGTGTCCGCCGCGGCAGTGGCACCTCGCGGCCGAGACCCGGGACCCCGTCCGTGCCTGGGAATTCGATGCCGCGGCCGTCCAGGAGCTGTGCGCCGAGGACACGGCGCTGGGCCTGTCGCTGGTCACCGTCGTCGCCGAGACCATCGGCGACCGGCTTCGAGCCACCCGCACCCGGCTGCTCGACCTCTACGGGCTGCCGGGACCGCAGGGGAGCGGACCGGCGCCATGACACTCACGCCCCTCTCCTACCGCGTGGTGGACCGCCGCGACGAGACGCACGACACGGTCACGCTCGTACTGGAGCCCGCCGCGGATGCCCTGAAGCCCTTCGTACCCGGCCAGTTCGCGATGCTGTACGCGTTCGGCGTCGGCGAGATCCCGGTGTCCGTGTCCCGGATCGCGGACGGGCACCGGCTGACGCACACGGTCCGCGCCGTCGGTGCTGTCTCCCGCGCACTGTACGGCCTGCGGATCGGCGGGTGGGTCGGCGTGCGCGGCCCCTTCGGCACTGCCTGGGACTCGGCCGCCGCTCACGGCAACGACCTGCTCGTCATCGCCGGAGGCATCGGGCTCGCCCCGCTCCGTCCCCTCGTCGACGCAGTGATGGCCGAGCCGCACGCCTTCGGGCGGCTGAACGTCCTTGCCGGTTCACGAACACCGGCCGATCTGCTCTACCAGGACGAGTTTCCCGCCTGGGAAAAGCCGTTCGCCGCCGTCACGGTCGACCGGCCTGCCAACGGCTGGACCGGCCGAGTCGGAGTCGTCACCACGCTGCTCCACGAGGCCCGGTTCACACCCTCGGACACGGTCGCCTTCGTCTGCGGGCCCGAGGTGATGATGCGCGCGACCGCACGCGCGCTGATCCACCAAGGGGTACGTCCCGACCGCATCCGGGTCTCCCTCGAACGCAACATGCGCTGCGCCACCGGCCACTGCGGACACTGCCAGCTCGGCCCCCTCCTTCTCTGCCGCGACGGCCCGGTCGTCGGCTACGACCAGGCCGAGCCCCTGCTCACCGTCCGGGAACTGTGAGATGAGCACCCCCACCCCACCCCAGCCCCCTGCCCGCCCCCGCCTCGGCGTGTTCAAGTTCGCCTCCTGCGACGGCTGCCAGCTCACCCTCCTCGACTGCGAGGACGAACTGCTCGGCATCGCCGCCGAACTGGAGATCGCCCACTTCCTGGAAGCGTCCAGCGATGCTGCTCCCGGCCCCTACGACCTCGTCCTCGTCGAAGGGTCGGTCAGCACACCCGAGCACGTCGAGCGCATCCGGCGCATCCGCACCGAAGCCCGCCACCTCGTCACCATCGGGGCCTGTGCCACGGCCGGCGGTGTACAGGCGCTGCGCAACTACGCCGATGTCGAGGGGTACCTGGCGACCGTCTACGCCCGCCCCGACTACATCGAGACCCTCGCGACCTCCACACCGGTCTCGGCCCACGTACCCGTCGACTTCGAACTGCGCGGCTGCCCCATCGACCGCGGTCAGCTCGTCGAGGTCATCACCGCGTTCCTCGCCGGACGCAAGCCCGCCATCCCGAACCACAGCGTCTGCTTCGCCTGCAAACGGCGCGGCAACGTCTGCGTCACCGTCGCCCACGGCACTCCATGCCTCGGCCCCGTCACCCACGCGGGCTGCGGGGCCCTGTGCCCGACCTACGGGCGCGGCTGCTACGGCTGCTTCGGGCCGGCCGGAACCACGAACCTTCCCGCGCTGCTCCCGCTCATGCAGCGTGACGGGATGAACGAGGAGGACATCGGCAGGTTCCTGCACACCTTCAACGTGACCGCCTTCACCGCCGTGGAGGAGCAAGGACAGCCCGGCGTGACCGACGATGAAGGACCGGGATGAGCGATCCCACGCCCCGATACCAGGAGCTGCGCATCCCCTCACTCGCCCGTGTCGAGGGCGAGACCGCGCTGCACCTGAGGATCCACCACGGCACCGTCATCGAGGCGCAGCTCAAGATCTACGAGCCACCGCGGTTCTTCGAAGCCTTCCTCCGGGGCAGAGCCCACACAGAGCCACCCGACCTCACCTCCCGCATCTGCGGGATCTGCCCCGTCGCCTACCAGATGAGTGCCTGCCGTGCCATCGAGGACGCGTGCGGCGTTGTCGTCGACGGACAACTGGCCGCCCTCCGCCGCCTGCTGTACTGCGGCGAATGGATCGAGAGCCAGACGCTGCACATCCACATGCTGCACGCACCGGACTTCCTCGGCGAAGACGACGTGATCGGTCTCTCCCGCTCCCATCTGGAGCACGTCCAGCGCGGACTGCGCCTGAAGCAGACCGGGAACGCCGCGGTCGAACTGCTCGGGGGCCGGGCCATCCACCCCGTCAACGTCCGGCTCGGCGGCTTCCACCGCGCCCCGACCGGCGCCGAACTCCGCCCCCTGGAAGAACGGCTGCGCACTGCCCTCGACGACGCCTGGGACACGGTGCGCTGGGTCGCCGGCTTCGAATTCCCGGACGCCGTGTGCGAGGCCGACCTGCTAGCCCTCGCCGAGACGGGCACCTACGCCATCGAGTCCGGAATCCCCACCGTGCTCCCGTGCGACGCGACGCTCCCGCCGTACAGCTTTCCCCTGCGGGACTTCACCGAGCACGTGGCCGAGGAGCAGGTCTCCCACTCCACCGCCCTCCACTCCCGGCTGGACGGCCGCAGGCACCTCACCGGCTCCCTCGCCCGCTGGGCGGTCAGCGGCCACCTGCTGTCTCCGTTGGCCCTGCAAGCGGCACGGGAGGCCGGACTGGGTGACCCCCCGTCGCGAGCGGGTGCCGGGCGGGGAGAGGTCTGCCGGAACCCGTACCGAAGCATCCTCGTCCGGGCGGTGGAAGTCCTGTACGCGGTGGAGGAGGCCCTCAGGATCATCGCGGAGTACGAACGTCCGGCCCGCCCGTACGTGGAGGTGCCGGCCCGGGCCGGCACCGGCCACGGTGCCACGGAGGCGCCACGCGGCCTTCTCTACCACCGCTACGCGTTTGACGACGGGGGGCGTGTCACGGACGCCCGCATTGTGCCACCGACCGCCCAGAACCAGGGCGCCATCGAGGAGGACCTGCGTCGGCTGGTCCAAGCCGGCCTCGATCGGGGCGAGGGCTCCGAGGCCGAGCTCACCCGGCTGTGCGAGCGAGCCGTCCGCAACCACGACCCGTGCATCTCGTGTTCGGCCCACTTCCTGGAACTGGACATCGAGCACACTCAGTGATCACGCCCTGGAAGGACAGCCTCCTGCGCGCTGCGGGGAGGCTTCAGGTGCTCCTCGGATGACATGCGGCCGTAACCCGGCGCGTTGGCACAGGTGCTTCATCGAGTACCGCTTACGGTCACTTGCACGGCTACCGGCGCGATCGGGGACGACAGGGCTCCGGCCGACCGGACACCGGACATCGGACACCTCACCGCCCTTCCAGTCACCTACCTGACGGAGCAGCCGGCATGGAGCCAGTCGTCACCGTGGGCCTCGACGGCTCACCCGAGAGCCTCGCCGCCGCCCGTTGGGCCGCTGACGAAGCCGACCGCCGCAAACTCACCCTGCGACTGCTGCACGCGTGGCCCCTGCTGGCCCCGGAACCGACCCACCTCCCCTCTGAGATGGATCAGAACTATTGGGCGAAGCGGATCGTGCACAACGCGAAGGCGGAGCTCCAAGCGCGCCACCCCGGCCTGACCATCGTCGGCAACCTGGTCGCCGAGGATGCTGAGGAGGCACTGCTGAAAGCGTCGGCGGAGTCCGAGATGACCGTGCTCGGCTCGCGGGGGATGGAGCCCGTCGAGAGCTATTTCCTGGGTGACATCAGCATGCCCGTCGTGGCACGGTCCGAGCGGCCGGTGGTCCTGGTGCGCGCCGGGGCGAGCGAAGAGGGTCCGCCGTCCACTCCAGGCGCCTCGGGCGGCGTAGTGGTGGCGCTGAAACTGCACGGTCCGTGCGAAGACCTGCTCGCGTTCGCCTTCGCCGCCGCCGCGGCACGAGGCGTTCCCCTGCAAGCCGTCCACGGCCGAAGCATGCCCCTCCACGCTCACGCTCCCTGGGGCACGGACCACGACGTGACCGAAAAGATCAGGCAGGGCGCGCAGAAGCTCCTGAGTGACGCTCTCCGCCCCTGGCGCGAGAAGTTCCCGAGCGTGGAGGTAACTCCCGGTATCGGTCTTGAAAGCCCTACCAAGGTCGTGGTCCGGACTGCCAAGGACGCAGGGCTACTGGTCGTCGGCCGACGCAGGCATCGTCCCGCCCTGGCACCCCCATTGGGTTCCGTGGCCACCGCCGCGATCCATCACGCGCGCTGCCCCGTCGCCGTCATTCCCCATGACTGAGCCGAGCCACAGCGAGGAGCCGTCGGTGCCGGCGCACCGGACCGACGCGTCCGCGCTCCGGACCGGCACCGGCCTTGATGTTCCGCCGCTCCCGCGCGCAGAGGTGTGCGAGACGCACACCGCAGTCCTGTTCTTCGTCGGCGACCGCGCCTACAAGCTGAAGAAGCCGGTGGACCTGGGGTTCCTCGACTACACGACCACGGCGGCCCGGCGGACCGTGTGCGAACGGGAGATCGCCCTCAACCGGCGCTTCGCTTCTGACGTCTACCTGGGTCTGGGCGAATTTCGCGGACCGGACGCGGACACGCCCGAGCCGCTCGTGGTGATGCGCCGCATGCCGGCGGAACGCCGCCTGTCCCTGCTCGTGAGCCAAGGCGCCGACGTCGACGACGCCCTGCGGTCTGTCGCACGCCTCCTCGCCTCCCGTCACGCGGACGCGCCCCGCGGCCGGGACATCGACGAGCAGGGCAGGCGAGACGCGCTGTCCGCACGCTGGGAAGCGAGCTTCACGCAGGTCAGGCAACTGACCGAAGACGGTCGGCTGCTCGACGGGGTGGAGGAGATCGAGCGCTTGGTGCGTTGCTATCTCGTAGGCCGCGAGACCCTGTTCGACACTCGTATCGAGCAGGGGCGGGTGGTCGACGGGCACGGCGACCTGCTCGCCCAGGACATCTTCTGCCTCGACGACGGCCCCCGCGTCCTGGACTGCCTGGAATTCGACGACCGCCTCCGCTACGTCGACGGACTCGACGACGCGGCCTTTCTCGCCATGGACCTGGAGCAGACGGGTGCCCCGGAGGCCGCGGCCTTCTTCCTCGCCCAGTACGGCGAGTACTCCGGTGACCCCGCACCGCCGTCCCTGTGGCATCACTACGTCGCCTACCGCGCGTTCGTCCGGGCCAAGGTGTCCCTGATCCAGGCAGCTCAAGGCGCTCGCGGCGCGGAGGCGGCAGCGCGGCGCCTGGTCACCACGACGCTGCGCCACCTGCGCACCTCCGCCGTCGGCCTGACCCTCGTCGGCGGCCTGCCGGGCAGCGGGAAGTCCACACTCTCCGGCGCGCTGGCCGATCGTCTGGGCGTCACGCTGCTCAGCAGCGACCGACTGCGTAAAGAGCTGGCAGGCATCCCGGCGGAGGAATCCGCGGCCGCCGGGTACGGCGAGGGGCTGTACACGCCCGAGTGGACCGCGAGGACGTACACGGCCCTGCTCGACCGGGCGTCCGCGCTACTGTCCCGTGGCGAGTCCGTCGTCCTCGATGCCACCTGGTCCGATGCCGGACAGCGCGAGGCTGCCCTGCGGATGGCCGAACGCACCAGTGCCGACCTGGTGGCCCTGCACTGCCGGGCTCCGGGAGAGGTGTCGGCCGCGCGCCTGACCACCCGCGCCCCCGGAGCATCCGACGCCACCCCTGAGGTGGCCAAGGCCATGGCAGCCGCGGAGCCGCCGTGGGAGGAGGCCGTCCCCATCGACACCAGCGGCCTTCTGGAGGCGGCGGTCATCCAGGCGATGGCGGCCGTACGCCCGTACGGCTCCGGCCAGGCCCCGGTCTTCCGCCGCCCTTACATGGAGCCGGATTAAGGAGAAGGGCGACGCCGCGTCCACAGGCGCGCTCGCCGCAACGAACCTCCTGTCGACAGCTTGATCTCCGGTTTCATCGGATGTCCAGTACCTCGGCCACGGGGCGCCGGGGCGTCGCGGGACCTTGCGGTCCGTAGCCGAGCCGGATCACCATCTGGACGTGGGTCATTGCCGAGCCCGGATCGCGCACCGTCCAGCGGAGCGCGGGCCATTCGAGCGGCTGCGAGGTCATGGACGTGACCAGTCCGTCGGCGGTGGCCTGAAGGAGAACCCGCTGCAAGGCCTGTCCTGCTCGCAGCCAGTCCTCGGGCCTGTCACCCGAAGTACCCAGCAGCACGATGTGCGGGTTCTGTTCGAAGGTGGCCCATCCGCGCCCCGGAACGCGCCGGGAGCGACCGAAGTCGCGCACGACCCCACCGCGACCCGAGTGCTTCGGACCGAATGCGTCCACGGGGATTCCGTCGGGGCGGGTCTGCCCTTCGGGCGTGCCGACATGTGTCCATGCCATCGTCTCCGCCGTCATCGCGGGATCCATCTCCTCGCGGTGCTCGGAGTCGTGTACCAGGCCCAACACCGTGTCGGTGTGCCAAGCGTCCGGCACGGCCAGGCGACACCCTTCGAGAAGAGCGGCGGCGCGCAGACCGTCCAACAGTGCCGGAGGGATCTCCTCCTCCGCGAAAGGAAATCGGCTGGTGTGACGTCGCCGTACGGCTGGGTGGAGGGTTGCGAGATCCCTGTCCGTGGGCCCGGGTTCCCGGAGGTCGGCAGCGGCCAGCAGCCACGGATCGTCCGGGTCGGGCAGCAACCGTACGTCTGTGCCCCAGCCTGCCGAGGCTGCGGACACCCGTAGGTTGAACAGGGCGGCGGCGCAGCCCAAGTGGAGGGCGCGGTGGTCCGGGTCGGCACGGGGCATGGCACGGTCCGGGTCGCCGAACAGCTCGATGAGCCCGGAGGCCGGTCGGTAGAGGAACTTCCACGGCTGGGCGTTGTGCATGGACGGAGCCGTGACGGCATCCTCGATGAGCGGAACAATCTCTGCCGGGTTCGGAAGCGATGCGGTCATGAGACTTTCCTGCCTGTGCGTTGGCCTCACTCGTGTGCGATGACGGCGACCGGCGAGACCACGTGGTGCATCACGGCGTGTGTGATGGGGCCGATGTGAGTGCCGAATGCGGAGTGGCGGATACGGCGGCCGACGACGACGAGGGCGGCAGTGGAGGCCGCGTCGAGGATCTGAATCGCCGGCTGGCCGATGGTGGCTCGGGAGTCGACCTGCAGCGAAGGGTACTTCTCGTGCCAGGGGCTGATCATCTCGTCCATCGTGGTAGTGATGCCGTTGGCCATTTCCTGCTGGACCCCCGGGTCGAGAGCCGGTGCGTAGCTGAGGATGGGCGATGGCGACCAGCCGTGGATGATCACGAGCGGGCAGTGGCGGTGGGACGCCTCCTCGAAGGCGAAGGCGAGCAGCTTGTCACAAGGCTGGTGGATGTCCACGCCGACCACGATGGGCCCAGTGTCGCGGGCACCGTCCGGCGGATTGCCGGCGCGGTCCACTGACCGGACCAGTACGACGGGGTGCGCGGCCTCGGCGACGGTGGCGAAGCCGATGGATCCGACGAGGAACCCGGCCACGCTACCGAGTGCCCGCGAGCCGAGTACGAGCATGTCGGAGTCTTCGGCGGCGTGCGTGAGCGCCAGGGAAGGCAGCCCGCTCACTCGGCGGGTGTCGACCTTCAACGACGGATGCACGCGGCGCACGTCTTCGGCGGTGTCGCGGAGGACGGCCTCGGCCCACCGCCGACGGTCCTGGGAGGTCGTGACGGGAAGGGGAGGATTCTCCAGCCATTCCTCTGCGTGGACGAGGTCCAGGGAGGCACCGCGGACGTCGGCCTCATGGGCTGCCCAGCGGGCCGCCGCCGTACTTTCCGGGGACCCGTCGACGCCGACGGTTACTCGGTTCGCCATGGTCTCCACTCCTTCTTCATGGGGCGGTGCTTCTCCCGCTCACTCAAGCCTGACTGCCCGACGGTCTCCTGTTGAGGGGCCGGTCGGCCCCTCGTGGGACCGACCGGCCCTGTCTGCGGTGCGGTCGACGAGAGGTCTGGGGCCTTGATCAACCAGTGCGGTCACGTCAGGCGGTGTGCCGGCCGGCCCGGCGTGCGGCAAGGGCTCGGAAGGCCTTGGGCTGCCGCCTACGGCGCAGAGAAGCCACGCCCCCATGATCTCGCGTTGACGAGCGCGGCGCTGGGCCCAAGCCCAGACTGGAGAGGGACAGGGATACGCGCGTGAGGAGGCAGCCATGACCACCGCACGGGACATCATGCACAGCGGTGCCACCTGCGTACAGGAGACCGAGACGCTCATGGACGCGGCCCGGCGGATGAGCGAACTGGACGTCGGCGCCCTGCCGATCTGCGGGCCCGACGACCGTCTGCACGGCATCATCACCGACCGTGACATCGTGCTGAAGTGCCTGGCCAAGGGCAAGGACCCGCACCACATGACAGCCGGGCAGCTCGCGCAGGGCAAGCCGATCACGGTCGACGCGGGCGCTGACACGAGCGAAGTGCTGCAGACGATGCAGGACCACCGGATCAGGCGTGTCCCGGTGATCGCCGACCACCGCCTCGTCGGGATGATCAGCGAGGCCGATCTCGCCAGGCACCTGTCCGAGGAACAGGTGGGTCACTTCGTCGAGACGATCTGCGCGGAGCGGTAAGCCGCAGCGCGTCGTCTTGCGCAGCTAATCGTGCGCGATGACGGCGACGGGCGCCTTGGCGTGGTGGAGGACCGCATGGGTGACCGGTCCGATGTGCGCGCCGATCGAGGACCGTCGGATGCGGCGGCCGACGACGGTGAGGCCTGCTTCGGAGGACCTCTCGACGAGTTCGTTAGCGGCATGCCCGGCGCTCGCGCGCGAAATAACGGCGACATCCGGGTACTTGTCCTGCCAGGGCCCCAGGACGTCGCCCAGTGAGGCATTCGCGCTCATTTCGAACTGGGCGTGAACTCTCGGATCGTACGCCGCGCCGTACCCCACCAGCGGAGGCAGCGACCAGCTGTGCAGGACGTGGAGGGCACAGGCCCGCCGCGCCGCCTCCTCGAAGGCGAAGGCGAGCAGCGCGTCGCACGGCCGGCTGATGTCAACGCCTACCAGCACCTCGCGGGCTGCGTGCCGGCCGTCGGGGTGCTGCACCGCGTCCTCGCGCGCCCGCACCATGACCACCGGCTGTACCGTCGCCTGGATGGCCGCCATGCCGACGGAACCGAGGACGAAGCCCGCGACGGTGCCCAGTCCCCGGGAGCCCAGGACGATCATGTTCGCGTCGGCCGCGACGCCGGCGAGCTCGGCGGCCGGTCTGCCGTCGAATGATCGGACATCGACATCCAATCCGGTCTGACTCGCGCGTAGTTCGTCGGCGGTCTCGTTCAGCAGCGCCTGGGCCCAGTGGCGGCGCACTTCGCTCGTCGGCACCGGGCGGTCGAGGGGCGACGGCCATTCCTCGGCGTGAACGAGGCGGAGCGGCACGCCGCGCAGGACGGCCTCTCGCGCCGCCCAGTGGGCCGCCGCGAGGCTTTCCGCGGATCCGTCGAGGCCGACGACGATTCGATCGTGCATGATGGCTTCTCCCGGCAGGGGCCCACATGGGTCAGGTAGTTCGTCCCCGCCCGTGTCGAGGCAGATCGGTGGCTTCTTCAGGCTGAGTTCGTGTCGTCGATGGCGTATCCGAGATGCTGGGTTACGGAGACCACGCCGTCCACGGTCCGGCAGAGGCGTTCGATGAGCGGGATGAGGCTCCTGAAGTCGACGGTTCCGTGCAGTTCGACCCGGCCGTCGGTGACGGCCACGGTGATCGCCGAGGGGCTCTGGCGCAGGCTGAGGTCGAGCACGTCACTCATGATTTCGTGACGGATGTCCTCGTCGTCCCGGAGGAAGATCCGCAGCAGGTCTCGTCGGCTGACGATACCGACCAGTGCGTCGGAGTCGTCCACGACGAGGAGCCGCTTGACTCCCTGTGCTTCCATCAGCCTGGCCGCTTCGGCAACGGTCCACTCCGGCCGGGCACACACGGGGGGCGAGGACATCAGCTCCTCGGCGCGCGTCGCCGCGGCTTTGTCCTCCTGCCACGCCTCCCGTTCGGGCAGTGACCGGAAGTAGTCTCCTTGGCCTGCCGATTTCGGCAACAGGTCCCGTTCCGAGATCACGCCGAGTGGACGGCCGGCAGGGTCGACGACCGGAACGGCTGAAACCTTGTGTTCCGTCAGGGTGCGGGCGATCTCCTTGAACGGAGCGTTGTTGGGGACGGTGACGACCTCGCGGGTCATCAGCTCGCGGACTTCCCTATGCTTCATGTTCTTCTCCTACCGCTCGGTGGGCGTCCGTGCGCCGACCGACACGTCGTCCTGCTCATAGTCGAGCCGGTTGACCACGTCCACGACGCCGTCGACGCTCTGGCACAGGCGCAGCACGATGGGGACCAGACTGCGTCGACTGACGGTGCCGCTGAGAGTCACCAGCCCGTCCGTGACCTCGACGGTCAACGACGACGGGCTGAGCCCGAGGGTGTGGGTCAGCACGTCCTCGAGGATTTCCTCCTGGATCGCGTGGTCCCTGCGCAGGAAGAGCTGAAGCAGGTCACTGCGGCTCAGGATGCCGATCAGCCGACCGGCGGCGTCTACCACAGGCAGTCTCTTGACCTGGCGCCCCCGCATGACGCGCGCCGCGCGGACGACGCTCCATTCGGTCCGGGCAGTGACGGCGGGGCTGGTCATGAGATCGGCGGCGGTGTTCGTGCCGCTGCCGGAGCTGCGCTCGCGGAGCAGGTCGGCTTCGGAGACGACGCCCACGGGACGCTCTGACTCGTCCACCACGGGTACGGCGGAGATGTCGAACTCCTTCAGGAGTCTTGCGATTTCCTTGAACGGGGTGCCCCGCTGGACGCTGACAGCAGTCGGAGTCATCAGGTCGGCGACGCTGCGGTGCCTCATCGTCGGCCTCCTTCACTCGCGGACTTCGGTGTCGAGGCGCACGGCCGTGACGTCCACGACTCCGGGTACGGTGCGTGCGACTCGGACCAGCACGTCTTTGAGGGCCGGGTCCGGGATGGAGCCGTCCAGGTGGACGATGCCATCGGCCACATGGACCTGCACTATGGCCGAGCCGCCGGGGATGAGCTCGGCCATGATCAGCCGGCGGAGCTCCTCTGCGATGTCCGCGTCGGGGCGGAGGTAGATCTTGAGGAGGTCGCCCCGGCTGACCACGCCGACGAGGCGGCCGTCGCCGTCGACGACGGGGAGCCGCTTGAGGTGGCCGCGGGCCATCAGACGTGCGGCGCCGGGGATGGTGGCGTCCTTGGTCACCGTGACCGCCGGTACGGTCATCAGCTGCCCGGCGGTGACTGCCCGGGACTCGTCTGCGCCCTGGGCCTTGAGCAGCAGATCCGCTTCGGACACCACGCCGGCGACCCGTCCTTCCTCCGACAGGACGGGCAGGGCGCTGATCCGCCACCGCCGCATGGTCTCCACGATGTCCTTGAACGGTGTTCTGCGGTCGACGGAGATGACGGCATGCGTCATCACGTCCTCGACGGTGTGAAGCTGCTTCATGATGCCTCCAGTAGCGGAGTCCTGATACGTCCGAGCGTGGACACCTGTGCCCGTCAGCGGTAGGGCCGTCAGGGGGTCACTTCGGGCTGATCAGCCCTGTTGTCGATCATGTCGGGCGTGCTTTCATGACATTGACGGAAAGAGTCCCTGAGAGGATGCGGAGAAGCGGCTGGCGGCCGTGCACCGCACGATCGGGATCCGCGAGAAGCGGGCGGACTCTTTCCGCCCTTTTGCTGTGAGGGGTCAATGGGCGGCACGGTCCGGATCGGCAGCCGTCGACAGGTCGTCGATCGCGTAGCCAAGTGCTTGGTCCACGCTGACGACCCCGTCGACCGACTGGCACAGTCGTTCCACGTCCGGAATGGTGGACCGGTCTTCGACCTGGCCGCTCAGGGAGACGACCCCATCGCGTACGGTCACCGAAACGCCGCCGGGTGTCATCCTGAGTGTCCGGCCCAGCACGTCGTCGACGATCTCATCGCGGATGGCGTCGTCGCGACGGAGCATGGGGCGCAACAGGTCGGTACGGCTGACGATGCCGACCAGGGTCCCGGTTTCGTCGACCACCGGCAGACGCTTCACGCCCCGCTCGTGCAGGAAGCGGGCCGTCTCGACGATGCCCCACTCCGGCCGGGCGGTCAGGACGGGGGTGGACATCAGATCGCCGGCGGTCCGGGCGTCCATGGAGGCACGGTTCGTGGGCGCCGTACTCTGCAGGGGATCACGCCCTTCGGTGTCGGGCAGGCCGGCTTGCCTGCGCAGGAGGTCGGCTTCGGAGACGATGCCGATCGGGTGGTGACGGGTGTCCACGACGGGCAGGGCCGAGACCCCGTTGTCATCGAGGCTCCGGGCGACCGTTTTGAGTGACGCTTCAGGGGCGGCCGTGGCCACGTTCCTGGTCATGACGTCTGCGACAGTGCGGTGAGACATGGTCCGATCTCCCTGGTGAGTAGGTCCGTCAGTCGTGAGCGATGACCGCGACGGGGGCGGCGGCGTGGTGTAGGACCGCGTGTGCCACGGAGCCCAGATGCGCCCCCAGAGGCGAGCGGCGCAGATGGCGGCCCACCACGACGAGGTCCGCGCTCGCTGCGGCTTGGACGAGCCGGTCGCCGGCGGGTCCCATGAACGCCTCGTGGGTGACGCTCACGGACGGGAACTTGTGCCGCCACGGCATCAGCATGTCGTCGAGCATCACGGTGACACTCCGGCCGACCTCCCGCTCGTTCTCCGGGTCGAAGAAGGGCGCGTACTGATACATGGAGGGCAGCTTCCAACCGTGGACCGCACGCAGGGCGCAGCCACGACGGGCGGCTTCTTCGAAGGCGAAGGCCAAAACCTTGTCCGCGGCCTCGTGGATGTCGACACCCAGGACGATCTCCCCGTACCGGACGGGCTGGGCCTCCTCGGGCGCGTCCGACACGCGTACGAGTGCTACCGGCGTCTCGGTGGCCACCAGTGTCGACAAGCTCACCGAGCCGATGAGGAAGCCGACCAAGCCTCCCACCCCACACGAGCCGAGTACGAGCAACCCGGCGTCCACCGCCTCCGCGGCCAGGGCTGCCGCCGGCCTGCCGGAGAGGCACCTCGTCGAGACCTCCAGGCCGGGATGCCGGCGTCGCACGTCCTCCAATGCCTCGGTGAGCGCCTCGTCGGCCCAACGGTCGGCCACTTCGCAGCCCGGCACCGGTACCGCAGGGCTGATCAGCCAGTCGACGGCGTGGACGAGCCTCAGCGGCACCTTGCGCAAGGCCGCCTCCCGGGCGCCCCAACGGGCCGCAGCCCGGCTCTCTGGAGAGCCGTCCACGCCGACGGTCACATGGTGCTTCATGGTCAGAACCTCCTCGGGCGGCGCGGGGCCGCGGTCCTCTTCCAGCGTCGCCTGCGGCGCGACGACCGAGGAGGGGCCGAGTGGCCCCCCATGGGGCCGACCAGCCCCCCGCTACTTCACGGAGGTGCGCGAGGCGACGTAGTCCGCGCAGCCGTCCAGGGTGTTCAACGCCGGATAGTCGGACTCGGGCAGGGCGAGCCCGGTGCGCTCGCTCAGTGCCTCGATGAAGTTGAGGAAGTCCAGCGAGTCCATCTCCAGGTTGTCGCGGAAGTTCTCGTCCGGCGCGAGCGCTGCCGCGTCGGCGCCGGGAACCACGTCAGTCAGAACGTCCTTGATCAGTACGAGCGCCTCGTCGCGGTTCACAGTTCCTCCGGTCGTTGGAGCAGGCGGTCAATGGCCGTCAGCAATCGCGCCCCGGTCGCACCGTCGCTCGCGCGGTGGTCGGCGGCGAGCGTGGCCGTCACGGTCGGGTGCACCGTGAGCATCCCGTCCACGGCCACCGGCCGCTCGGTGACACGCCCCAGGCCGACGAGGGCGACCTGAGGTGGGTAGATCACCCCGAAGACAGCCTCGATCCCCTGATCGCCGAGGTTGGTCACCGTCAGTGTCGGATCTGCCGTCTCCGAAGCCCGCAGATGGCCGCTGCGCGCCCGCGAGACCAGACCCTTCAGCGTCGCCATCAGCTCCGGCAGCGGCATGGTGTCGGCGTCCGCCAGTGCCGGTGCGACCAGCCCGCCGCCGCGCAGGGACACCGCGACGCCGAGTCGCACGGCAGGTGAGGGGACGAACGCCTCCTCCTTCCAGTAGCCGTTCAGGTCCGGCACTTGGCGTGCTGCCAGGGCAACCGATTTGAGCAGCAGGGCCGCCGGCACGAGCCGTTCCGCCACGGGCCGGCCCGCATTTCGGTCGCGCATCCAGGCCATCGCGACGGCCAGGTCGATCGTCGTCGACAAGTAGTAGTGGGGGATCTCGCGGTTCGCGCGGCTCATCAGAGCCGCGATCGCCGCGCGCGCCGGATACGCGGGCTCGGCCGTTGCCGCAGGCGGGCGCGCCGGTTCGCGGCTTTCGACCGTACGGGACGCAGGGCCCGCCGTGGCGGCCCGCACATCCTCCGCCCGGATCGTGCCGCCCCGCCCGGTTCCCCTCAGGGCACTCAGGTCGACGCCCGACGACAGGGCCAACCGACGGGCGAGCGGCGAGGCCTTCACCCGGTGCGGCCGCTCGGCCGGTGTGTGCTCCACGTCGGAACGTGTGATCCGGCCGCCTTTGCCGGAACCGTGCACGGACGACAGGTCGATGCCCTTCTGCTCGGCCAAGTGCCTCACCAAAGGCGTGGACACGGCGTCCCTGGTCGGGGTGGTGGTGGGTACGGGAGCGGTTTGCAGTTCGGAGGTCGGGGCCGTCGCCTTCGCAGGGGCAGGGGCAGGGGCAGGGGCAGGGGCAGGAGGCTCGGCCCCCGAGTCGATGACGGCCATCCGTGTGCCGACCGGCACGGTGGTACCCGGTTCGACGAGGAGTGCACCGACCGTGCCCGAGTCGAAGCACTCGACCTCGATCGTCGACTTGGCCGTCTCCACGACAGCGACGACATCGCCCTTGGTGACGGTGTCACCGGGCCCTACCAGCCATTCCACGAGGGTGCCCTCGTCCATGTCCGCGCCGAGGGAAGGCATGGTGAAATCGGCCATGTCAGCTCACCGTCCGGCGAACGGCGTCCACGATGGCCGCGGGCTGGGGAAGCGCCGCTTCTTCGAGCTGCCTGGCATAGGGAATGGGGACTTCCGCGCTGCATACGCGCTGAACGGGGGCGTCGAGCTCGTAGAACGCCTGCTCGGTGATGCGTGACGAGATCTCCGCGGCCAGGCTGCCGCTGCGCCATGCCTCGTCGACGATCACGGCCCGGTGGGTTCGGGCGATGGATGCCATGACGGTGGCGTCGTCGAGGGGGCGCAGGGCACGGAGGTCCACGACCTCTGCGCTGATGCCGTCCCCGGCAAGGGTTTCCGCGGCTGCCAGGGCCTTCGGCAGGGAGCCGCCGTACGTGATCACTGAGACGTCCGTGCCCGACCGGCGTACGGCCGCGGTGTCGAGATCGACGCCATCGACGGTCTCGTCCCAAGAGCCCTCCGCGTTGTAGAGGCCACCGTGCTCGAAGATCAGCACCGGATCCGGGTCGGCGAGCGCGGCCGCGAGCATGTGGCGCGCGTCGTCGACCGTGGCGGGGGCCAGCACCCGGATGCCGGGGATGTGGGCGTACCAGCCTTCGAGGCTGTGAGAGTGCTGGGCGCCGAGCTGACGGCCTGCTCCGGTCGTCATGCGGATCACGACGGGGACGCTCAGCTGTCCGCCCGACATGTGGAGCAGCGTGGCCGCGTTGTTCAGGATCTGGTCCAGCGCCAGGAGGCTGAAGTTGACGGTCATGATCTCGACCACGGGCCGCATCCCGCCGAGCGCGGCGCCGATGCCCGCGCCGACGAATCCGGATTCGGACAGCGGTGTGTCGCGGATCCGGTCGGGTCCGAACTCTTCGAGCAGTCCCAGGCTGACGCCGAAGCATCCGCCGTACCGGCCCACGTCCTCGCCCATGAGGAAGACGCGCTCGTCCTGCAGCAGGGCTTCGCGCAGCCCCTCACGGAGCGCCTCCCGGTAGGTGGTCGGCCGGGAAGTCCCGGTCGGTGCCTTCCGCGTGCTCATGCCGTGCTCCCGGGTTCGCTCGTGACGAAGCGGAGCAGGTCCGCGACCGGTTCCAGCGGGGCTTCCTCGGCCCCCCGCACGGCCTCGTCGATCTCGGCGAGAACTTCCTTGTCGAGTTCTTCCATCACCCGGTCGTCGAGCTGCCCTTCGGAACGCATCAGTTCGGCCAACCCTTTGAGGGGGTCGCGTCCCTTCCATTCCTCGATCTCGGATTTGGCCCGGTACCTGTCCGGGTCGTACATGGAATGGGCACGGAACCGGTACGTCTGTGCCTCGAGGAAGTGCGGTCCGTTGCCCGCACGCACGGACTCCGTCGCCCGGAGTGCGGCGGCTTCGACGGCGAGAACGTCCATGCCGTCGACGGTCCAGGCCGGCATCCCGTACGAAGCGGCACGCATGGCGAGGTTGGTCTGGGCATGTTCCCGGGCCAGGCTCGTCCCCATGGCGTACAGATTGTTTTCGCAGACCAGCAGCAGGGGCAGCTGCCACAGGGCCGCGAGGTTGGCCGTCTCATGGAACTCGCCTTCGGCGAAAGCGCCGTCCCCGAAGAAACAGCAGGTGACGCGGGTGCTGCCGCGCATCCGGTCGGCGAGTGCGAGCCCGGCCGCCAGGGGCAGGCCGCCGGCGACGATCGCGTTGCCCCCGTAGAAGCGGCGGGCGGCGTCGAACAGATGCATGGATCCGCCGCGTCCGCGGCTGCAGCCGGTGGCCCTGCCGTACATCTCGGCCATCACGGCGTCGGCGGGAACCCCGCGGGCCAGGGCGTGCCCGTGTTCGCGGTAGGTGGACACCACCGCGTCCTCCTCGCGCAGGGCCTGATTGACGCCCACGGCGACGGCTTCCTCACCGATGTAGAGGTGGACGAAGCCACGGATCTTCGCGCCGCTGTAGAGCTCCACACACCTTTCCTCGAACCGCCTGATGGCGAGCATCCGGCGGAGCAGGGACAGGTGGTGGCCGGGCGCCGGAATCCCGCCGGGAGTGCCGCGGGCGGCGGTGGTCGGCCCCTTCTTGCGCCCGCTCTTGCGTGCTGTGGCACGGGCCTTGCCTTCGTGGTGGGAGGTGGTGCTGCTCATGGCTCTGCCTTCTCTCACGAGCGGGTCATCCGGGGTTCTCCAGCGTGGACAGATCCCCTTCGGGCAATCCCAGTTCCCGGGCCCGCAACAGACGGCGCATCACCTTGCCGCTGCGCGTCTTGGGGAGGTTCTGCTCGAACTCGATCTCTCTTGGGGCCACCGCGGGGCCCAGCCGCTTGCGTGCGAACGCCAGAATTTCCCGCTTGAGGGAAGCGTCGGGGGCGAGCCCCGGACGGAGGGAGACAAAGGCCTTGACGACAGCTCCCACGACCGGATCCGGGCGGCCGATCACGCCGGCTTCCGCGACGGCGGGATGCTCCATCAGCGCGCTCTCCACTTCGAACGGGCCGATGAGGTGTCCTGCCGACTTGATGACGTCGTCGGCGCGGCCGACGAACCAGAACCACCCGGCCTCGTCGCATTTCGCGAGGTCGCCGGTGAGATACCAGCCGTCTGCGAAGCAGGCCTGGTAACGGGCCTCCTCGTTCAGATAGCCCCGGAACATGGAAGGCCAGCCCGGGCGCAGCGCCAGCTCACCCTCGACGCCCGCCGTTGTGATCACGCGCACGCGTCCTGCGGTGACGTCGGCGCGTCCGTCCTCACCGCGTTCGAGCAGAGCGGCCTCCACACCGGGCAGGGGCCGTCCCATGGAGCCGGGCCGGATGTCGCTGGCCGCGAAGTTGGCGATCATGATCGCACCGGTCTCGGTCTGCCACCAGTTGTCGTGGATCGGCAGGCCGAGCACCTCCTGCCCCCACAGGACGGCTTCCGGGTTGAGCGGCTCGCCCACGCTCGCGATGAATCGCACGGCCGAAAGGTCGTACGGTCCGGGGAGCTCGCGGGAGCCGTCCCTGGGGGTGGCGCGCATCAGCATGCGGATCGCCGTCGGGGCCGTGTACCAGACCGTGACCCGCTGGTCGTCGAGGATGCGGTACCAGCGGTGGACATCGAAGTCCCCCTCGTCCACCACGACGGTCGCACCGTGGGTGAGCGGGGCGATGATCCCGTACGAGGTGCCGGTCACCCACCCGGGGTCCGCCGTGCACCAGTAGACGTCCTCCTGGCGGAGGTCGAGTGCGAAGGCCGCCGTCGCGTGGTGGGCCACGACCGCTTCGTGCACATGGACCGCACCCTTGGGGGTACCGGTCGTGCCGCTGGTGAAGTGGAGCAGCGCCATGTCCTCCGGATCCGTGGGCGGGACGGCGTACTCCTCGGGTGCCCGCTCCATGAGCTCGGCGAAGGAGACGGTGCCCGGCGGCGGATCGTGGACCCGGCCCACGAGCAGGACGTGATCCAGACGCGGCAGGCGCTGCCCGTTCTCCTCGACCTTGCGCCGGTACAGGGCCTCAGTGGTGACAAGAACCCGGGCGTCGCCCAGCTCCAGCCGCTGCCGCACGGGCTCGGGCCCGAAAGCCGAGAAGAGCGGGCACAGCACGCGTGCGCTGCGCAGCGTGCCCAGGACCGTCGTGTACAGCTCGGGGCAGCGGCCCAGGAGCGTGAAGACCCTTTCCTGCCGTCCCACGCCCAGGGCCGTGAGTACGTTGGCGAAGCGGCCCGTGAGGCCGCCCAGCTCGGCGTACGTGAGGCGGGTGACGGTGTCGTCGGCTGCGATGCAGCGGAGCGCTTCCCGCCCGCCATGGCCTGCCACCAGGTGCCGGTCGACGGCCTCGTATCCGATGTTCAGCCCGCCTCCCGGGAGCCCGGACAGCCGGGATCGAGCCCGGTCCCAAGTGAAATCCGTACGGGCCTGCTCGTAGTCCTGGAGCATGAAGACGGCATCGGGTCCGGACTCTTTGTGGATGATCGAGTGATCCATGGCCGGGTCTCTCTCCTCGCCTTGGAATCTTCAAGGAGACAGCGTCACGTTGGGTGACAGCCGTAAGCGCGGCGAGCGGTCTTCCGGGCGTCCCCCGGACAGTCCACACCGGACGTCGCGGTCACAGGAGAGCGCTGCGGCGCGGTGGGGCGAGCTGGGAGTCGTCGATGCGGGCCGTCAGGCGGGGGGCTACCGCGACCACACCGTCCAACTGGTGGGTGAGGCGGATCAGGACCGGAATCTGGCTCTGTCGCTCCAGCCGGCCCTCCAGGGTCACGATGCCGTCGACCACGTGGACGGTGACCGCCTCCGCGCCCAGCCCCATGGTGTCCACGAGTATGTCCGCGACCACACGCTGTCGTATCTCCGAGTCCGGTCGCAGGAAGAGCCAGAGCAGGTCACGGCGGGTGACGATGCCGACGAGGCGGTCCTCGTCGTCCACGACCGGCAGCCGCTCGACGCCCCGGCGGGCCATCAGCCGGGCGGCTCCTGCCGCGGTCTCGTCCCCATGAACCGTGACCGCCGGCGCGGACATGGCCTCACCGGCGGTAAAGGTCACCTCGGACGGGAATGCGGCCCCGCCTTGCTCGGCATCGGGTTCTTCGCCCACCGGTGGGTGATCGGCGGCTGCCCGGCCGATCAGGTCGCTCTCGGAGACGACACCGAGCACCCGGTCGTCGTCGTCGAGGACGGGCAGTCCGCTGATGTCGTGCTGAGCGAGCAGCTTGGCGACATCCTTGAAAGGGGTGGACGTCAGGACCGAGACGACCTCGTCGGTCATCAGGTCTCCGACCTTGATGTGCTTCATGAGGCACCTCCTGCCGTCACAGCGATCCACCCGGACGGGAAGGCCGGAGGACGCCGATAACCACGATCCGCCGAATGCCACGAGAGGAGGAGGGCCGAATGGTCCGCAGCCGGGCCCGATCGGACCCGTGCCGCGGCCTTGTGGCGGAGGAGCCCGAAGAACCGACCCGAGAGCCGGACCCCTGGCGGCTCTCCGAGGAGGAACCATGGAAGCCACCACGAGCAGCTCGGAACTCGGCGCCGTCATCGTCGGCGTCGACGGCTCCGACCCGGCCCGCCAGGCAGCGATGTGGGCAGCGGCGGAGGCCGCACGCCGCGGGCGTCCGTTGCACATCGTGCACGGGTCCGACACCGACGGCCGGGTCCTCTACGTCTCGGCGGAGAGCATCGAACATGTCCGGCGGGCCGGCCGTGAACTGCTGGACGCCACGGCGGCCGCGGTCACGGAGCGGTTTCCCGGCCTGCAGGTCAACCCCGAATTCAGCCGCAGCGCACCTGTCCGAAGCCTCCACCAGGCCGCGGGCCCCGATGACACCATCGTGGTCGGGAGCCGGGGACTGGGAGGTTTCGGCTCCCTCATGCTCGGATCGGTCGGCCTCAAGGTCGCAGCGGGAGCGAAGACGCCCGTCATCATCGTCAGGGGCACAGAGAACGGCGCCGAGACGGGTGCGGTGCTAGCCGCCGTCCGCGACGAACACGACCTCGACTGCGCACGATATGCCGCACGCGAGGCACAGCTCCGCGCGGGCCCGCTGCGGCTGCTGCACGTGTGGAACATCCTGCAGTCCGTCGGCGAGGTCGTGACCCTGCTCGACGACGTGGAGGAAATCGCCAACGAGCAGGTCCATCACTTGAACGCCGTGGCGGACCGGATCCGCGAGGAGTTCCCGGACCTGACCGTGCAGGTGGACGCGGACAAGAGCACGTCAGTGGCTTCTGTACTGGTTGAGGCCTCGCGCCAGGCGGACTTGTTGGTGATGGGCGGCCGACGATCACCCAGCTATCTCGGGCCCACCCTCGGGCGGGTCACGCACAGCCTGGTCCACCATGCCCACTGCCCCGTACAGCTCATTCCGCGCCACACTGACAAGGACGGGAGCGAATCGTGAGCGAAGCGGGCGAACACCAGGAGGTCGTCGTCGGCATCGACCCGGCCAGGGACTGGCGTCTGCCCCTGGCCTGGGCGGTGGACGCGGCCGGGCGACGCCACCTACGGTTGCGACTCGTCGTAGCCGTACCTCCCCAGCGCGACACGCAACACGTCGACGACACGCCGCGCGGCATCGCCCTGCACCAAGCGGCCTCGGAGGCCCTCGGCGCGGCTGCGGCCTGGAGCAGGGATCGACACCCGGAGGTCGAACCGGTGGTGGATCTTGTCGAGGGGTTCCCCGCTCCGGAGATCGGCCGACTGTCGAGGCATGCCCGCATGATCGTGCTCGGCTCCCGTCACCTGAGCCGGACCTCGGAGTTCCTCAGCGCCGGCTCCCTGGTCGTCCCCGTCAGTGCCCAGGCGCAGTGTCCTGTCGTCGTCGTGGGGGACGCCGAGCACGTCACTCAACAGCCGCCCTACCTGGTGGTCGGCATCGACGGAAGCGAGTCCTCGAAGGCGGCACTCGCAGTGGCATTCGAGGAGGCCGACCTCAGGGGGGCCAAGCTGCGTGCCGTGTCGGTGTGGCAGCCACCGCTCTTCCTGCGTCATGACGAAGAGGCCGCGCTCCAGGGGCAACGACGCATGCTGTCCGAGACGACGGCAGGCTGGTCGCAGGAGTACCCGGACGTCGTGTTGACGCACGAGGTGCTGACCGGGCACCCGGTGGAGGAGCTCGCAGGTGCCGCCGAGCACGCCCTCGCCGTGGTCGTGGGCCGTCGAGGCAAGGGCGGTTACACGGGCATGCGACTCGGATCGGTAGTCCACGGGCTGCTGCACCGGGCGCACTGCCCGGTGATCACGGTCCCGGTGCGCTGACGACTGAGGGACGACGCCCGCCGCCCGGTGCACCGAGCATCGGGGCGGCACGAAAGAAGTCGAGCCAGAACCCGAGATCGGACAGCACGGAGCCTTCAGGGGGATACTCGCCGAGGGACGGTCTGCGTGATGCGCCACAGCCGCCGCGGAAGGCCGCCTTCCTCGAAGGCGGCGACCTCGTCCAGGGTCCAGCCTTCGGCGAGGGCGCCGACGAGGTCGCGGGGGAAGAAGTGGACGGCGAAGCCGCCGTGTTCCCAGATGTCGTCTCCGTGCCCGGTACCGGCCTGGTAGTGGGCGTCCCCGGTGTGGCGGACGGTGTAGACGAACACTCCGCCCGGCCGCAGTACCCGTCGCACCTCGGCGACCAGGGCGTGGATCTCCTGGGTGGACAGCGCCATGCAGAGCAGCATGTGCGCGAACACGGCATCCACCGAGGCGTCCGGGAGCGGCAGGGGCTCGCGAACGTCGTGAACCGCCGTGGCGACCCGCCCGGCCACGCCTTGGGCAGCGGCGGCTTCACTCAGCTGTTCCAGACCCACCGGACTGAAGTCGGTGGCCAACACGGAGAAGCCCTGGCGGGCGAAGTACAGCGCGTCACGGCCATGGCCGGCCCCCAGCTCCAGCACTTCGTGGGCACCGGCGGCCCCGAAGACGGCAGCGGCATGGATCGCCGGATCGGACGGCTCCTCGCCGTATATGCCGGGATGCTCGCCGTAGGTCTGCTGCCAGTGCGTACGCTGAGCCTCGGCCAGCCCGTGCTCGGACTCCGACATGCTGACGCCCTCCTCACCAGGCTGGCATCGAACAACCGGCCCCGCCAGGCCAGCCTCGAACGGACACCATGGCGTCACGGCGCCCACCCGCTGCGCCACGGCCGTCAGTGCTGTTCCGGTACTCGGCTCCGCGCACAACTTCCGCGGTGACGAGCCGACGCTTGCCATGGTGCCCCGGGGCGGGAGGCGTACCGAGAGGCAGACACGGCCACGGGGATGGGCCCATCGGTCCCAACCGCGACCCCGACCGGCCCATGCCCGGACGACACGGGCCGACAGACAGTGAGGACATGCGGGGCAGGCCCTGCAAACCATGTCCCAGACCATCGCAAGAGGAGCGCGAACCATGTTCTGGTACGACCACGGAATGGGTGGATGGGGCTGGGTTGCCGTGTCCCTCAGCATCCTCCTCGTCGCCCTGGCCGTCGCGGCAGTAGTCCTGCTCCTCCGCAGCGTCGACCAGTTCCCCTCAGGCTCGTCGCAGCCCCCGGCCGCGCCTTCCGCCGAGCAGGCCCTCGCCGAGCGGTACGCCCGAGGCGAGATCGACGAAGAAGAGTACGAACGACGTCTGACCGCACTGCGTGCGCACGGGCCAGGTCAAGGCCGGCCGGGACCGGGAGACAGCTGAACCCATTCCTCCGGGAGGGCGGCAGGCCGCGAGGGGGGACTGCGGATATCGCGATCAGCTGGCTGCGTGCGGGCCCACTTGCAGGTGTAGCCCTCGCGAAGCTCATCTCCTGATCCCGCTTGTGTTCACCCCTCTCAGGTGGCGCAGTGGTTGTTCCCGGCGTGCATCGGCAGTCAACCTGGTAGGAATGCCTGGCCTTTGCCTCCTCCCAGCAATCGGGTAGACCATGCGCGGCGCGAAGACAGTAGCGGTACCAGCGTTCCTCCTGTTGCTCGGCACGGGTTGCGCACGGACCTCAGCAGGGCCGGAGCAAGAGACCCTTTGCCCACCCGAGGTGCGGACGGCCACGGCCACACCCTCAGGAGATGTCGGACTGACGAGTCAGATCTGGCTTGGTTCCCTGAAGTGCGCCGACCCAGAGACGGGCATGTCCCTCATCGAAGTCAGCGTTCTCAATCCGCACGCCACCCGAGCGGCCTGGTACGAGGTGACGCTGCAGTTCACGACATCGGAAGGGGCCGTGTTTGCCACCGAGACGGCTTATCTCGGGAGGGCCGAACCCGGCAAGCGAGCGCAGAGGGAAATGGCTGTCGCCAGGCCGGTGACGGGAGACGGCATCGGCGTGCGGGTTCTCCGCTTGGAGCAGGGGTTATTCGACGCACCGTCCGTCGCGCCTCAGGCGTCGCCACCGGCGACGGCTATGGATGTCTTGGTGAGAGCCCTCGTACAGGCTGGAGCGATTCCGCCCGCCACCCCGTACGGAGCCTGTCCCAGTGGATCTCCTCAGGGATATTGGCTCGACGAGCCCGGGAACTGCCGGGTGACGCCGGGGCGTGGGCCTTCCGTGCCGGCTGTGACTCCCGCGCCCATGTATCCGGGCACGCTCTGCGGGGATGGCTGGGCTTCCCGGTCCAAGGGGAGAGGCACGTGCTCCCACCACGGTGGGATCGCGCGATGACGGTCGTGGTGCCGCTCCGGAGGCGGACGGTCTGGAAGAGAGCTGTAGACGTCGGCACCCGATCTGGATGCCGGCGCCTCAGAACGTGTGGCATTGGTCCCTGTGCTGATCAGTACGGCCAAGCCCAGTTGGCGATCTCCGGTAGGTCGGTGCCGTGCTCGCGGATCCAGTCGTGGTGGCGGATGCGCTGGTCGGCCATCGCCTGGCGCAGTCCCTCGGCGCGGCCTGCGAGTCCGGGGACGCGGTCGATGACGTCCATGACGAGCCGGTAGCGGTCCATGTCGTTGCGCACGACCATGTCGAAGGGGGTGGTCGTGGTGCCGGATTCCTTGTAGCCGCGGACGTGCAGCTGGGGGTGGCCGGTGCGGCGGTAGGCGAGGCGGTGGATGAGCCACGGGTAGCCGTGGTAGGCGAAGATCACCGGCCTGTCGGTGGTGAAGAGGGCGTCGTACTCGGTGTCCGTCATGCCGTGCGGGTGTTCCTCGTGGGGCATGAGCCGGGCGATGTCGACGACGTTGACGACGCGGACGGCCAGCGAGGGGAGGTGTTCGCGGAGCAGGGCCGCTGCGGCCAGCACCTCCATGGTGGGCACGTCGCCGGCGCAGGCGAGTACGACGTCCGGTTCGCGGGAGCCGTGGTCGGTGCCGGCCCACTCCCAGACGCCGGCGCCGCGCGTCACGTGGGTGCGGGCCTCGTCGATCGGCAGCCAGTCGAAGCAGGGCTGCTTTCCGGCGACGATGACGTTGACCTGGTCGCGGCTGCGCAGGGCGTGATCGGCCACGGCGGCGGCATCGGCAGCGGCCGCAGCAGGCGGCCTCCGTTCGCGTACGGCACGGCGCCCAGGCGGCGCTCGCCTTCCGGGACACAGGCCAGGACCTGCGCCGTCGGGCGGCCGTCGGCGTCGAAGAGCTCCTCCGGCCGGTACGACCGCAGCCAGTCCTCCAGCTGCCTCAGGTGCGCGGGGTTCTCCCGTACCCCGGCGAGCGGGACCTGGTGAGCACGCCACGTGCCCTCGACCGGGTCGCCGTCGACGGTCGCCGGGCCGGTCCAGCCCTTGGGGGTGCGCAGGACGATCATCGGCCAGCGCGGGTATTCCCGGCCGGGATCGGTGCCGCCGGTCCGGGCCTCACGCTGGATGAGGGCGATGCGGTCGAGGGCGTGCTCCATCGTGCGGGCCATGGCCTGGTGGACGAGGGCGGGGTCGCTTCCCGTGACGTACAAGGGGTCGTGGCCGTAGCCGCGCAGCAGGGCGTCGAGCTCTGCCTCGGGGATCCGGGACAGCACCGTCGGGTTCGCGATCTTGTAGCCGTTCAGGTGGAGGATCGGTAGGACGGCTCCGTCGTGGACCGGGTCGAGGAACTTGTTCGAGTGCCAGGACGCCGCCAGCGGGCCCGTCTCCGCCTCGCCGTCGCCGATCACGCAGGCGACCAGCAGCCCGGGGTGGTCGAACGCGGCTCCGTAGGCGTGGGACAGGGCGTACCCGAGCTCGCCGCCCTCATGGATGGAGCCCGGTGTTTCCGGTGCCACATGGCTCGGCACGCCGCCCGGGGACGAGAACTGCCGGAACAGCGTGCCCATGCCCGCAGCGTCCCGCGTGATGCCGGGGTAGGTCTCGGTGTAGGTGCCCTCCAGCCAGGAGTTGGCGAGGACGGCGGGGCCGCCGTGGCCCGGACCCCAGACGCACAGGGCGTCGAGGGACCGCTCCTTGATCACGTGGTTCAGGTGGGTGTGCACGAAGTTGAGGCCGGGGGAGGTGCCCCAGTGGCCGAGGAGCCGGGGCTTGATGTGCTCCGGACGTAGAGGTTCGGCCAGAAGCGGGTTGTCCATGAGGTAGATCTGGCCGACTGCCAGGTAGTTGGCTGCGCGCCAGTGGGCGTCGAGCTCCGAGATGGGGTACGCGGTCATGTCCGCTCCTCCGTGCGGCGGTCCGGAACGTTCTTCGACTGAGCCGATGCCGACACTCTGCCCTCGCCCCGTTCCCGTCGCGAGGGGAGGACCGGCCCTCGGGGAGGGACTGTCGGCCCCTGTGTGGCACGTACCGCCGCGGCGAAGGTGGTTTCAGCGGCGCCGGCTCCCCCGGTCGGTGCCGCTCCCCCTGCCCGCAGACCCCGATGCCCTGGCATCAGTACGGAGGACAGACCTGTGAAGCGCACCCTCGTCGTCGGAGTGGACGGATCCCCGGAAAGCCGGGCCGCGGCCGACTGGGCCGCTCGCGAAGCCGTACAGCGCGACCTGCCCCTGCACGTGGTCCACGCCTGGCTGTGGCAGCGGCTCGCACTCCCGCTCGTCCAGGACCGCAGCTCCGAAGCCCGTCGCGCCGAGGACATCCTGAGGGAGGCCGTGGGTGAGCTCACCCACCGGTACCCAGGGCTTGCAGTCACCGCGGAAGTCCTCTCCGATGCGGCGGTGCCGGCTCTCCTGCATGCCGCCAAGGGAGCGGAGCTGCTCGTTCTCGGCACCCGTGGGCACAGCGCACTGGTCGGCTTCCTGCTCGGCTCCTACGGCCAGCAGGTGCTCGCTGCCGCCGAGTGCCCCGTGGTGTCGGTACGCTCCGCGCACGGCCGGCCGGTGGCCCTGCCGGAGCTGGGCGAGGTCGTCGTGGGCCAGCAGGGCGGCGTGGAGGAGTCCGCCGAGGTACTGCGCATCGCCTTCGAGGCGGCCGCCGTACGCAAGGTCCCGCTGCGCGCGGTCCGCGCCTGGAACCTGCCCCCGGTCTACGGTTACAGCCCGGGCTCGATGTGGATCGCCGACCAGTTCGGTGGCCTGGAGCCGTACGAGAAGGCGGCGCTGGAGCAGGCGCTGGAGCCGTGGCGGCGGAGGTACCCCGAGGTGGACGTCGTCGAGCACGTGGAGCGGGGCAGCGCAGGCCAGGTACTGCTGACCGCGTCGTCGGACGCGCAGCTCCTCGTCGTCGGACGCAGGGTCCGCGAGTCGTCGGTGGGGATGCGCATCGGATCCGTGGCCCATGCGGTCCTGCACCATTCGGCCTGCCCGGTCGCGGTGGTCCCGCACTCCTGACCGGGCTGGGGGAGGGGGAGCGGAGGGGGCGGGGTGCGCGGCTGTACGGTGCGCCCTGCCCCCGCCCACCCGCCACGGCACCCTCTACTCTGCGGCCCGGACCGGGTGCTGGCCCGGAGGGGTCAGCGCGTGACTGGCGATGACGGCCGCCTGGACGCGACGCTCCACACCCAGCTTGATGAACAGTCGCGAGATGATGTTCTTCACCGTCTTCTCCGCAAGGAACATCCTCTTGCCGATCTCCCGGTTGGTGAGACCCTCACTGACCATGACGAGGATCTCCTTCTCCCGGTCCGTGAAGCCCGGCAGACCGGGGACCTGCTCCTCCTTGGGGACGTCGCCGCGCATCCGGGCCATGAGCCGGGTCGTCGCTCCGGGATCGAGCATGGACAGGCCGGACGCCACCGTCCGGACGGCGGTGACCAGGTCGGTGCCGGAGATCTGCTTCAGCACGTATCCGGAGGCCCCCGCCATCACGGCGTCCAGCAGTGCCTCCTCGTCGTCGAACGACGTGAGCATCAGGCAGGCCAGCTCGGGCATCCGCGAACGCAGCTCACGGCACACGCTCACCCCGTCGCCGTCCTGGAGCCGGACGTCCAGCACCGCCACCTGAGGGCGCAGCGCGGGAATGCGGATCAGCGCCTGTTCCGCCGTGCCCGCCTCACCGACCACGGTCAGGTCGGGCTCGGCGTCCAGCAGGTCGTGCACCCCGCGGCGCACGACTTCGTGATCGTCGAGCAGGAAGACCGTGATCGGCGTCTTCGCAGGGGTGAGGGCACCGCTGTCGGTCATGACGCAACTCCTTCGCCGGGTTCGTCCTGGGCGCACGAACTTCAGCATCCTGCCTCCCGGAGGGGCCGAACGGACAGGGCCGATCGGCCCTCATCAGTCCGTGCCCGGCTCGGCGGGGGCCCGGTCGGCCCTCCGAAGAGGGACCTTCGGCCCTGTCCGGAGGGCCTGCCGGACCTTCCCGGGTGCACGCGCCACCGGATGAACTGATTGCGCACGGGCACGGCGCGACTCGACGGAGCCGCATCCAGCGCGGAGGATCCGATGACGACCGCCTTGATCGACCTGAGGGCCATGGCTCGTGATGACCGCGGTCTGGAAGTCACCTTGTCCGGCGAGCTCGACCTCTTCACGGCAGAGCAAGTAGAGCCGCGCCTCCACGAACTCGCACGAGCCGGCCACCGGAACCTGGTTCTGGACCTGTGTGGCCTCACCTTCTGCGACAGCGCCGGAATCGACCTGTTCATCCGTCTGAACCGCCGCTGTCGTACGGCCGGAACGCGGCTCCTCCTCTGCGATGTGCCGCCCCCGGTGATCAAGTCCATGCGGGTGCTCGGTGCCGACAGAGAGCTTCGGTTCGTCGTCAGGTGATCGCGGCGTCGTCCGCATCCGGAGCCCTGATGTGGACCGTTCGGCCCTGGTTCCCTAGCCGGATCGAGAGGGAGGCTGGTGAATCGAAAGCCGTAAGAACCGATTTGGAACTGGACGAAGGTGCGCATCATGGACCAGGACGGCACACTGCACGCCGACGGCCATGTGCGTGATAGGACGATTGCCCGGCGCATGCGGGAGCTGGACAGAGCCGAGGCGCTCCGGCTGGTGGCGACGGTGTCCCTGGGACGCATCGTCTTCACGCAGCACGCATTGCCCGCCGTCCGTCCGGTCAACCACCTCGTCGAGGACGGGGACATCATCGTCCGGATCCACGACGACGGTGCGCTCGCCTCCCTCGTGGCACCCACCGACGTTCCCGGTGTGGTGGTCGCCTACGAAGCGGATGTCATAGACCCCGACACGCACCTCGGGTGGAGCGTGGTGATTACCGGATACGCGAGCCCGGTGGACGATGCCAGCGAGGTGGACCGCTATGCGGAACTTCTGCGCCCCTGGGTGGCACAGCCCATGACCGGCGCTCTACGGATCCGCCCCGATCTCGTCACCGGATTCAGGCTGGAGGCGGAGGGGACGCGCCCCGCGTCGACCGCTTGGCGCCGGTTCTGACCATGGCGTCAGCTCCCGGTGGGCAGCGGCGCCCGCCAGACGAGCCTGCTGCCTCCCTCGTCGGGCCTGTCGACGGTGAACGTCCCGCCCAGGGCCTCGGCCCGTTCGGCGAGGTTGCGCAGGCCGCTCCTGCAACCCTGCGCCGGAATGCCCCTGCCGTTGTCCGAGACGGTCAGCGTGATCTCCCCCGGTCCGGCCTTGAGGATCACGCCGACTCGGGTCGACTGCGCGTGGCGGGCCGCGTTGCTCAGGAGCTCGCCGAGCACCGCCATGACGTGGTCGGCGATCTGCGGCGGCACGTCCGTATCGAGCAGGCCCTCCATGCTCAGGCGCGGCGGATGTCCGAGGGCGGTGGCCGCGTCGCCGACGGCGCGGGCGGCGCGAGCCCGCAGGCCGGGGCCGCTCTCGCGGTCCTTCGTGCGGAGCCCGAAGATCGTCGACCGGATGATCTTGATGGTCTCGTCCAGGTCGTCGACCGCACGGCCGACCCGCTCCGCAGCCCCCTCGTGTTCGACGAGGCGAGCGGCACTCTGCAGGGTCATGCCGGTGGCGAAGAGCCGCTGGATGGCGAGATCGTGCAGGTCCCGGGCGATCCGGTCACGCTCCTCCAGCAGGGCGATCTGCTCGGCGTCCCGTCGCCGCTCGGCCAGCTCCAGGGCCAGCGCCGCCTGACCGGCGAAGGCGACGAGCGGCTCCAGTTCTCCTTCGCCGAACGCCGGCTCTCCCATCGGGCGCGCGAGCAGCAGGACACCCCTGCTCGCTCCGGCAGTGGTGCCCAGCGGGACCGCCACGGCAGGCCCCAGTCCGTCCTGTACCTGGACATCGGCGGGATACCGGTCATCGTCGGAGCCGTGCGGGGACGTGACGGACTGGCCGGTCCGGTGCGCGGCTCCCGCGAGCGTTCCCGCGAACGGGACGACGAGGCCCTGCCGGGCTCCGCTGTCCGCGCCGACCGCGAACTCGACGACCAGGCCCTCGGCTCCGGCCACCGGCATGGAGATGTCCGCGAGCCGCGCCGCGGTGATCTCCTGCGCACGGCGGGCGATGAGCTCCAGCACCGCCGGGCGCGAACTGCCGGACAGCAGGCTCTCGGTGATCTCCGCATTCGCCCTGAGCCACCGCTGCTGGCGCTGCGAGCTCTCGTACAGTCGCGCGTTGTCGATCGCCACACCAGCCGCCACGGAGAGGGTGGAGATGACCGTCTCGTCCTCGGTGTCGAAGTCGATCCCGCCCCGCTTGTCGGTGAGGTAGAGGTTGCCGAACACCTCGTCGCGGACCCGGATCGGCACGCCCAGGAACGTGCGCATGGGCGGGTGGTGAGCCGGAAAGCCGTAGGAGGAGGACTGCGCGCCGAGGTCCGTGAGGCGCAGGGGCTCCGGGTGATGGATGACCTCCCCGAGCAGACCGTGGCCGGCCGGCAGGGGGCCGATCTCCGCGATCTCCTTTTCGGTGAGCCCCACGGTCAGGAACTGCGAGAGGGTGCGGCCGTCGGGGCCAATGACGCCCAGCGCGCCGTACTCGGCGTCGACCAGCAGGGCGGCTGCCTCCACGATCCGCCGGAGCACCTGGGCGAGATCCAGCTCCCGTCCGACCGACACGACGGCCTCCAACAAGCTGTGCACCCGGTCGCGGGTGCCGCGCACCGCGTCGATGCGCACCTGGAGCTCGTCCAGCAGCTCGTCCAGCCGCATCCGCGGAACGTGACTCAACGGATCCCCCACACTGCCGCTTCTCCTCCGTCTGCCTGCCCCGTCCGGGAGTCAGCGTATCGACACGCTCCGGCCCAGAGGGACATCGTTGCGCGCCGATGCCAGCCGTGACTGACTTGATCGCAGCACCGGATGACGAGGAGGGAACGATCATGGGTCTCAAGAAGGCGGTCTACGAGAGCGAGCTGCTAAGGCTCCAGACGGAGCTGGCCAAGCTCCAGGAATGGACGCGAAGGGAAGGCGCCCGCCTCGTTGTCGTCTTCGAAGGCCGTGACGCGGCGGGCAAGGGAGGCACGATCAAGCGCGTCGCCGAACACCTCAACCCCCGCGTCGCGCGCATCGCGGCCCTGCCCACTCCGACGGAGCGGGAGCGCACGCAGTGGTACTTCCAGCGGTACGTCGAGCACCTGCCCGCCGCCGGCGAGATCGTGCTGTTCGACCGCAGCTGGTACAACCGCGCCGGGGTGGAGCACGTGATGGGCTTCTGCACGCCCGCGGAGCACTACCGCTCGTCCTGCCGCCCCGGCCCCCCTCGACCGGATACCAGCGTCCGCCCAAGGAGCTTCAGACCGCCGTACCCGACCATGCGGCCACTCTTGGGAACGACTGAATTGCCGCGGGTGCCCGGTGTGCGCTGCCGAAGGCGCTGTCAGTGAGGAGCCCGATGTCCGTGCGTGAAAGGTCCTCCCTGCTGTCTCCTGGCCTCCGGGGTACAGCTGGTCCTGGTTCGGTCGGGACGCCCTGTCCGGTGTCACCGTCGCCGTGTATCTGGTGCCGCAGGTCATGGCGTACGAGGGGTGGCCGGGCTCCCGCCCGTCGCACGGGCTCACCGGAGCACGCCCGGCAGGCACGGACTTCCTGCCGAGGCTTGTACTCGTTCGTCTTGGACCTCGGGTACATCCACTGGCCGACCGTCTGTCTGGCTCGGTCTGTCCTCGCCGTGCTCTTCGCCCTGTCGGCCCGGAGGGCCGGATGTCCCCAGGAGGGGCCGTCCGGCCCCTCTGGAACGCGGTGTCCGTCCGCCAGCGTGGGAGCAGAGCACGATTCCGCCGAGGAGGCTGGTGGCAGTCATGGGTTCCTATGTGTACGACTTCGCGGAGGGTGGCCGCGACATGGCCGATCTGCTCGGCGGCAAGGGTGCCAACCTCGCGGAGATGGCACGCATGGGACTGCCGGTTCCGCCCGGCTTCACCATCACCACCGAGGCATGCCGCTTCTTCCTGGACACCGCTGAGCCCCCGGAGGATCTGGACCACCAGATCGGGGAACACCTGGCAGCGCTGGAGAGTACCTCCGGCAAGAGGCTGGGGCAGGTGGACGACCCGCTGCTGCTCTCTGTGCGCTCGGGGTCGAGGTTCTCCGTGCCGGGCATGATGGAGAGCATCCTGGACATCGGTCTGAACGACCTGTCGGTCCTCGGACTGGGCAAGACCCCCGAGCGGGAGCGCTTTGCCTGGGATTCCTACCGACGTCTCGTGCAAATGTTCGGGAGTACGGTCATGGGGGTCGCCGGAACCGTGTTCGAAGACATGCTCCGGCGCGTCAAAGAGCAGCCGGGTGTCGTGGACGACTCCCGGCTGGACACCTGCGACCTCATCAGGGTCGTCGAGTCGTTCAAGGACCTTATCTTCGACCGGACCGGCCGCGAATTCCCGCAGGATCCGCGCGAACAACTAAGACCTGTCCCGTAACTGGGCGGCGCCCCCTTGCCGATCCCGGATCGGACCGTGTCAGTGGCTGGTGACAGGATCGAGGGGTGCTGATCAAGGGATATGACACCGACGCGTTGGTGGCGGGCGAGTCACTGCTTGCCCGCCCGGGCTTCTGGTCGAACTACCTTCTGGCGATGTGCAGCGACGGGGGGTGTGCCGAGCGGCCGGTTCCTGAGTGGTTCGGCGACGACGGCGCCGATGCCGATGCCCTGTCCGAGGTCCTCTTCGATCCCGAACGCTGGCCAGTGTTTCGGGTGCCGGCCGAAACCGGCCCTGGAGCCGTGGTGATCTACCGCAACCTGGACGGCGACTACGGCACCGACTATCTCCTCACCCATCCTGGCTGGAGCTACGTCCAGCAGATCGCGAGTTGGGACGGAGATTTCAGGGGTACTGGGCTGACGTGGCGCGAACTGGTCCGCATCGCTGACAGCCCCTCCTCCGGTGCCGAAGGTGTCCAGGACACGGCAGCCCGCCTCCTGCTGGTTCTTCCGTTGCTTACCGACCCGGATGTGCCAGAAGAGGCGTCGGCCAGGCTCACCTCCGCCCTGGCGGTGGTCGGCGCGCCACAAGAAACTGCCTCCAACACGGCGGAGCACTTGCTGGCCCACCTCACGAGAAGATCCCTGCACGATCCCACGTGGGAGTCTCCGCTCAGCGGAAGCTGAGAGGCGAGTCGAGATGCTGGTCACCGCATGAAATGATCTTGGTATGGCCTGTGTGACTACGGCATCGGAGTCTGCCTGGATAGCCCCGTTCACAGGGCTGAGCCCGCGCCAGTTCGGCAAGCTGATGACCGTTTTGCGGCGCGAGGGTGCGGATGCGGTCCGCAGGGGCCGGCCGTGGAGCCTGCCTCTGGAGGACCGTGCTCTGCTGGTGGCCGCGTACTGGCGCACGAACTTGACGATGCGGCAGCTCGCTCCGCTGTTCGGGGTCTCGAAGTCGGCGGCGGACCGCATCATCGACCACCTTGGGCCGATGCTCGCGCTCCAGCCTCGCAAGCGGTTCGCCAAGGGCGCCGTGCTCATCGTGGACGGCACGCTGGTTCCCACCCGCGACCACTCCGTGGCGGAGCAGTCGAAGAACTACCGGTACTCCACGGCCCACCAGGTCGTCATCGACGCGGACACCCGTCTCGTCGTCGTGGTCGGCCGGCCTCTGCCGGGCAACCGGCACGACTCCCGCGGCTGGGAGGAGTCCGGTGCCAAGGCCGCCGTCGGCAACACCACCACGATCGCCGACGGCGGCTACCAGGGCACCGGACTGGTCATCCCGCACCGAAAGGCGAAAGGGCAGGCCGAACTCCCGGACTGGAAGGAGGAACACAACCGGTCCCACAAGCAGGTCCGAGCACGCGTCGAGCACGTCTTTGCCCGTATGAAGACCTGGAAGATCCTCCGCGACTGCCGTCTCAAAGGCGACGGCGCCACGAGGAACTGCTGGCCTGCCGTGCTGAGGAACGCGTCACTCTCCTCGTCGAGCCGGGCCACCCGAAGGTGAGGGCCCTGTACCAGAGTTGGGGGTACCAGCACATCGGCGACCAGCAGCCATTCCCTGACGCGCCTATCTACGCCACCATGCTCCGCACCCTCCGGTAGGGGGTGCTGCGAGCCCCAACACCGACGCCGTCGAGAACATGGATGTTATGTGGGTTCCCCACCTGCACCGGGCTGCTGGCAGCCGGTCCAGCACGGACTGAGACCGGACCTGTCCCCGACCGTGGTGACCCGGCCGCAACGTGTCGCCGCGACCTCCGCGGAGTCGATCTGATGTTCCAGTCCAACGTGTGTACCTGCCCCACACAGCTCTTCGTGCGCGCACACACGGTCACCCTCGGCCTCCTGGGCGCGGTACGGATACAGTGCGGCGCCGTCGACGCGGCCTGTGGTACCCGCTCCCGGGCCCTGAATGGCATGCAAGGAGTGCAGTCCGGTCTGGCCCTGGCCGCCGTGGTCCTGATGCGCCGCTCCCTGTTTACCCCTGCCGTGGCCGCGGCGGCACCGCGTTGGTGCATCTGCAGGTGGCGCGGGCGGCCAGCTTGGTGTCGGTGGCGCTGCTGGCGCGACCCGACTTGGCGACGAAGCGTAGGGGGCTTGCGTCTCGAAGGTGAGCTTCCCCTCATCCCCGACTGGTAAATGCCCAGCACCTGTTCGGCATGATCGAGCAGCAGCGCCTCGATCCGCACCGCGGTCACGCCGTCTTCGCGGCGCCGGCCAGCAGCGTGCCCATGGCGGCCAGCACGGACGGCTCGACCCGGTAGTAGACCCACGTACCCCGGCGCTGAGGACCTCGAAGGCCCCTCCGCGTCGTTCATCACTGGCCAATCCGTCCACGTCGACGGCGGCTGGCTGCTGCACTGAGACCGTCAGCAAGCAAGGAGACAGACCGACATGATCGAACGAGTCCGCGCCGTCCTCGTCACCGCCGACGACACGATGCTGGTCATCCGCCGAACCAAGCCCAACGTCCCCGAGTACTGGGTACTGCCCGGCGGCGGCGTGGATGCCAGCGACGAGTCACGGGAGGCCGCACTCCACCGGGAGATCCACGAGGAAATCGCGGGGAAAGCAGACATCGTCCGGCTCCTCCACACGATGGAGTCCGACGACGAACGTCAGCTCTTCTACCTCGCCCGCATCACCACCTGGTCCTTCGAGGACCGCACCGGGCCCGAGTTCAGTGCCGAGGGCCGCGGCGAATACGCGCTGGAGGAGATCCCGCTGACCGCGGAGGGGCTCGACGGCATCGACCTCAAGCCCGAGGAGATCGCCCACGTCCTCCGGGGCGCCATCGATGCCGGCACCCTTCGGGAAGGGGCTGCGAAGTAGCCATCCGGCTTTGTGGACTTGCCGTCGGGACCGGCTCAGAAGTGCATCGGCCCTGACGGCGCCTACGGTGTGCTGCGGCTGCTGGTTGATGTGAGCTGCTCGGGTTGGGACGGTCGCAGTTTGTTGGTGGACTGGCGAGCAGCACGCAGCTCTGGCTGGCCGGCACCCAGCACCTCCTTCACGCCGAGGCACGCACCACCGAAGCCGTGGAAACTCGGTCAGTGCAGCCGTCAGCTCGCGCTGCACCCCGGTGTGGGAACACCTGCCCCGGTCGGGCCTTCGTGAGGTGATCATTGCCGGGGTGTACGTGGACGCCGAAAGCACGCGCATCGGGGCCGAGCTTGCCGACCCTCAGCCCAAGGTGATCCTCGACCAGCTGCTGCTGCGCGGTGCAGTCTCGCCCTCGCGACCAAAACGGGGCGTACGTACTCGAACGCGTCCGATTCGCGGGCTGGGCACCTACCCGATCGGGCTGCCGGTCAGAGTCTGAGGCGGGGCTGGCCCCTTCGAAGCGGGCGACGACCCGTTGGCGTCACGGTTCCGGCGTGCTTGTCGTGCCCGGTGTCGGAGCGGGCGCAGGCTGGCTCGAATGCGGCGGCAGGGAGTAGTTGAACGGTGGCGGGCTCCATGGCGCGGGATCGGGCGGTGGCCTGAAGGGGCCGGTGCGGTTGGCCATGAGGATCAACGCCGTTCCGGCGAGGAGCAGGCTGATGACGATCAGCGTGAGCCCGAGGGGATTGCGAGGGTTGTAGTAGTAGCGGTTCGTGCCCCACTTGCTTCGTTTGAATACTGGCTCGTCGTCATCGTTCACGGACCAGATCCTATGGAGAGCGCTTGAGTGTTCCCGGGTGACAAGCTCTTGCCCCGTCAACCCATACGTCTCCTTGACGCAACACCCCTTGGTCCGTGCGTAGTTGCCGTGTTTGGATCAAGAGAGGTCGAGGGGGAGATATGTCGGGGGACTTCGAACGGGAGTGGCGCGGACGATCCGCGGGCTTGGCCGAGCGGCCTGCGGACATGAGGTTGAACGGGGCACCGGCTGGGCTTTTGGCCCCCGGAGCGTCGGGGGGTTTCGCGTCCACGCCGGCAGAGAAGACGGCGGCGGCGAACACGATCGAGACCGAGCTGCAGCCGAACACGAAGGCGGCGACGGAGCAGGCGGACGAGTCGACGAACACCGCGGTCAAGGGCTTCGAAGGCTGGGATACCGCCCCGGGCCTGAAGAAGGTCGCCGACACGTGGGACAAGCAGGTCGCGGTTCTGATGGGGAGGCTGGGGTCCGAGAAGAGCGCCCTGCGGGGCGCCTCCGGCCTCTTCGTGCGCAATGACATCGGCCTGGGTGACCAGTTTCGGCCGATCGGTCAGTCGAAACTCAACGGGCTGTAGGGGGTAAGCGGGTGCTGACGTACTACGAAGTGATGACCACCGACCTGAGCCTGCTGACGACGGCGGCCGGCAAGTGGGATTCCATGGCCACTGAGTTGAAGACCGGGCACCTGCATGTTCAGGGCACCCGCGAGCGCGGCGACTTCGCCTTCACCGGCGGTCGCTGGCCCGATCCCTCAACGGTGTCGTTCTTCCCGGGCGGGGGCGCGGCCCCGGGCCGCGCCTGGGTACAGCTCCCGGCGGCCTGCACCGACCGTCAGGCGGGCGTGGCCGAGGCGTACGCAGAGGTGGGCGCTGACGCGACCAAGCTGGTTCGGTTCCTCACCGACATCGCGAACCGGATCAGTGGCAGGGCCGGCTGTGCGCAGAGTGAGCCGCTGAGCGCGCCCGACCGGATCGCGCCCGCCGCGCCGCAACGCCCGGCCACGGCAGGCAGTGTGTGCGGCTGGTCCGGCTTCACACTCCCGGCCGTCCTGCGGGAGACCGTCCAGGACGCCGGCTCCACCTGGAGCTGTGGAACTGCCGCAGGGGAGGGCGCGGAGCAGGCCTACGCAACCTTCTCGGCGACCCAGGCCCCCGCTGTCGTCGCGGGGATCCGAAAGTCCGAGGGATTCACGGAACAGGGATTCGACGCCACCCACACCATCACCGAATGTTCCGGCAAGCCCACGTACTTCGCCATGGAGCCCGGCCCCCGCTACACCGAATCCCTGGGCGCCGGCGCGCCCGCTCCGCGGGACCTGTTCACCGCCTTCACCAAAGCGGCCGAGGCCAGATTCGGCTGCGACAAGCCCGTCGAGGCCCGTTGAGAAGTCGGTAAGGCCCCGTCGTGGCTGCCGGGGCCTTATCGGCCAGGAGCCCGACATCCGTGCGCCCCACATGACCTCACCAGATGACGCCGACCGGACCGACCGGATGGAGACCGTCCACCCATGTTCACGAAGATCGGCCTCGCCCGCTCCATTGCGCTCTCAGCCATGTTCACCGCATCTGTGGCTGGATGCGGCGACGGAGCCGGGAGGGCGCCAGACGCAGACGCGGTGTCGCTCATCAAGGCTGCGAACACCCGGATGCTGAATGAGTCCTTCCATTCGTCGGGGAATACCACGGCCTTCGCCGGTGCGAAGCAGGAGATGTGGTCGGACGCTGCTCAAGGGCTCCATGTAGAGGTCACGGGGGGTATGTCGGGCGACATCTACTGCAAGGACGGAACCTCGTACACCAGCGCCGATCTGTTCGCCGGTGCCCTGAGGCAGCGCGGCCAGCAGGTCACCGTCCCGGCAGAGCTCAGGTCCTCTTATGTGACGACGAAGGCGGAGCAGGGCTGCGACATGTACTACAAGATCGCGGAGACGGGGCGCCGAACCCAGGGCAAGGACCGGGCCGTCGACGGCAGGCAGGCACAAGCGGTGGAGGTCACCGCAGGAAAGTCCGAAGACGTCTACCTCATCGACAAGGACCAGCAACGGCTGCTCCTGCTGGAATCGCAGCGCGACGGCCGCACCAGCACCACCACGTACGACAGCTTCGGAGAGAAGTTCACCATCACTCTTCCTGTCGCCGAGAAGATCCTCACCATGGACGCTTTCCGCTCCCAGGTCACCAAGTACTGACCGTGCGCCTCGGACCGGGCCCGAGACCGCAAGCGACTTCCACCGCCCGTCCAACAGCAGCCTCCCAGCCCCACGTTGGACCCCTCGTCGGCGACAGGCTCATGCGTCTGCCGCCATCTGCCATCGCCGGTCTCGGACGAGATCGACGATGGACTGGTCAAGGCGGCGTCAGCCTCCGACGTGGATGCCGGGGCGGCGTGCGGGGTCGGGTTCGTGTTTGCGGATGATCTCGCGGGTCACGGGGGCGGTGTCGCCGCGGCCGAGGAGGAAGTAGCGGAACATGTGGGTCAGGGGGCTGCCTTCCGCCCAGGCGAAGTAGCAGTGCGGCTGGACGCCCGTGGTGTCGCGCAGGGTGAGGAGGATCGCGGCGATGGCGTTCGGGGCGGCGGGGGCTTCGGCGCGCAGGATCCGGTACCCGTCGACCTCGACGCCGTGGACCGTGAGGGTTTCGCTGAAGTCCGAGGGGTCGACGACGTCGATCTCCACGAACATCACGTCCGCCGGTCCGGGTACCGGGTTGTTGCCGCGCTGTTCGCGTTCCTTGTCGGCGTACTCGGCGCCGTCGCCCGCCTGGCGGCGGTTGGCGATGATGTTGATGGCGTTGTCGTAGGCGAGGGTGTCGGTGATGAACTGCCTGGCCGCCGGGTCGAAGACGATGCGGTCGGCGCGCAGTTCGGTGGTCCGCGACACCCGGGAGATCAGGGAGATGGCGATGATTCCGGCGATGAAGAGGCCGGAGATGGTGATGCCGTCGGGCTTGTCGACGATGTTGGCCACCAGGGCGTAGAGCAGCACCGCGGTGAGCAGGGTGAAGCCCGCGGTGGTCGCGCGCTGGCGGCGGCGCAGGGCCGAGACGGTGACGGCGAAGGCGCCGGAGACCATCATGGCGAGGATGCCGGTGGCGTAGGCGCCGGCCTGGGCGTTGACATCGGCGTCGAAGGCGAAGGTGATGGCGACGCAGACAACCGTGTAGACCAGTACGACCGGGCGTACGGCGCGGCCCCATTCGGGGGCCATGCCGTAGTCGGGCAGGTAGCGCGGGACGATGTTGACCAGCCCCGCCATCGCGGAGGCGCCCGCGAACCACAGGATCAGGATGGTGCTGATGTCGTAGACGGTGCCGAAGGCTTCTCCGACGTGCTCGTGGGCCAGGTAGGCCAAGGCGCGGCCATTGGCCGCCCCGCCGGCCTCGAATTCCCTGTGCGGGATGAGGACCGTGGTGACGAAGCTGGCTGCGAGCAGGTAGACGCTCATGACGGCCGCGGCGGTGGTCAGCAGCTTCCGGGAGTTGCGGATGCGGGACTCCATACGCTGCTCGGCGTCCTCGCCGTCGGCGGCGATGAGCGGCATCATGCTCACCCCGGTCTCGAATCCCGACAGGCCCAGGACCAGCAGCGGGAAGGCCAGTAGGGCGGGTCCGGCCAGCTCGCCGAGTCCGCCTCCGCCGTCCATGAGCGCGTCGGTCCACGCAGACCAGGCGCCTGGTGAGGTGACGACCTCGACCACGCCGACGGCGATGGTCACCGCGTTGAGCAGCAGGAAGACGGCGACCAGGGGGATCGCGACGCTGACCGCTTCACTGAACCCGAGCAGGAACACCCCGCCGAGCAGCAGCAGGAGCGCCACCGTGATGGCGACCTCGTGGCCGTGCAGGGCCTGCGGGAAGAACGGGTTCTCCACCACGTGCACGGAGGCGTCCGCCGCGGACAGGGTGATGGTGATGATCCACGAGGTGGCGACGAACCCGAGCAGCACCAGGACGAACAGCTTGCCCCGCCAGAACGGCAGCAGGTCCTCCAGCATCGCCACCGACCCGGCTCCGTGCGGGCTCTCACGGGCCACCCGCCGGTACATCGGCAGCATCCCCAGCAGGGTCAGGGCCACGATCAGCAGGGTGGCGAGCGGTGAGACCGCACCTGCCGCGAGAGCGGCGATTGCCGGGACGTAGGCGAGGCTGGAGAAGTAGTCCACTCCGGTCAGGCACATCACCTTCCACCAGGCGTGCGGCTCGCCGTGTCCCTCGCCGGCCGCAGGTCCGACCGGCTGCACGCGGTGGCGGAGCAGCCACTGCGCCAGACCGCCGGTCGGTGCTGCCTCCCGGGCAGGGCTCTCCACCACTTCCGGAACGGCCAGATCGTTCACGTCTGTCATATCCCCCATCAACCCTTCCAACTCGCCCGGTCCACCCGCTCGATGGCCCGGCAACGCTGACCGAGTATGGGGTGTGCCGATGCGGCCGCCTCAGTCGGGGCTCCGCCGTGCAGGGCGACGAGGCCTGGCCGGGCCCGAAGGGCCCCCGGCCAGGCTGAACGTGGTGCTGCTGACTGCCCGCCGAATGCGAGGCGTTGAGTGTCGGACGGCGTTTTCGGAGCGGCGGCGCCTGAGGAACCACCAGGCACCGGCGATCACCACGATGACGAGGACTCCGATGCCGATCGGCAGCGCGGGCACGCCGTCCACCGGTTCCGTGCCGGTACGGCATGCGGTGCGGGGGGCGGCTGTCCGTGGCATGGCGGCACCGTCATGCGGCATGACCGGTCTGCTGCGTGGCCCGGATCGAGATCTCTCGCGGTATGGGCAGGGGTGGTGGGAAAACGCCGTCAGTGCGATCCGGACGACGCGTGCTCGGCGCGATCGGGCCAGCGGTGGTGGTGCTGGTCGATGACGTAGTGGTGGCCGTGCTGCCAGCCGCCCGAGGCCGGGTGGGCGTCGGTGAGGTGGGGGTGGCCCGGAGGCAGGTCCGGGTGGACGTGTTCCAGCTCGGACGGGTCGCGGGCCGGCCAGATGAAGACCGCGGCAGCCGCGGAGGCGAGGGCCATGACGCCGAGGACCACGGCCGTGATGGGGAGCCCGGCGCCGGCGGCGAGCCAGCCGGCCAGCGGGTAGGTGAGCAGCCAGCAGCTGTGGGCGAGCGAGAACTGGGCGGCGAAGGCGGCGGGCAGGTCCGCGTCGGCCGTGGAGCGGCGGATCACCCGGCCTCCGGGGGTCAGTACGGCGGAGCACGCGGCCCCGATCGCGGCCCAGGCGGCCAGGATCGCGAACCAGGACCAGGAGCCCGGCGCCGACGCGGTGAGGCCGGCGACGGCGGCGAGGATCACTGGCAGGGCGAACGCGGCCGGGAGCATGACGGCTCGGTCGGTGAAGCGTCGCAACAGGCGCGGCAGCAGCAGCGCGGTGATCATCGAGCCGGCGCCGTACGCGCCGAGGGCGAGGGACACGGCGCTGGCGGTGCGCTCGAAGTGGTCCCGGACCATGACGACCGTGTTGACGAAGACGATGGCTCCGGCGGAGGCGACCGCGAGGTCAAGGGCGAGCAGGGCCCGCAGGCGGGGCGTCGCCCGGAACAGCCGGATGCCGAACGCGGCCTTCGCGTACACGCCGCCGGTGCGCTCGATCGGGGAGGGCTTCGGCAGCACCGTGGCGACGACGAGCACCGCCGAGGCGACGAAGCCGAAGGAGGTCCCGATGAACAGCCAGGTGTACGAGACCAGGGTCAGCAGGGCAGCGGCCAGGGCCGGACTGAACAGGCTCTCCAGGTCGTACGCGAGCCGGGACATCGACAGGGCCTGGGTGTAGTCCCGCTCCGCGGGAAGGACCTCCGGGATCGTGGCCTGGAAGGTCGGGGTGAAGGCCGCCGAAGCTGCCTGCAGCAGGAAGATCAGGACGTAGATCTGCCCTACCTCGGTGACGAACGGCAGTGCCACGGCGACGCCGGCGCGGGTGAGGTCCATCGCCACCATCAAGGTTCGCCGGGGTATCCGGTCGGCGATCGCGCCGACCACCGGGGCAATGGCGACGTAGGCGATCATCTTGATCGCCAAAGCGGTGCCCAAGACCGCGGAGGCGTTGTCGCCTGCGATGTCGTACGCGAGGAGGCTCAGCGCGACGGTCGCCAGCCCCGTACCGACCAGGGCGACGACCTGGGCCGTGAGCAACCGGCGGTAGGTGCGGTTCCGCAGTACGTAGAGCATCGAGCCCATCCCGGTCGGCGGCGTGGGGAGACCGCACCAGCATAACCAAGATGTGCATACGTGTGCACATGTCGATGGTGGAGCCGGCGGGCGGCGGCCGGGGGAGCGGTCAGTCGTGGGGCGGGAGGGAGCCGAGCTGGTGGTCGGCGACGTTGAGGGCCTCGTCCACCAGTCGCCGCAGGTGGCCGTGCCGCAGGGCGTAGACGACCCTGCGGCCGTCTTTGCGGGTGGTGACCAGCCCGGCCAGGCGGAGCTTGGCGAGATGCTGGCTGACGGAGGGGCGGGCGGCGCCGCACGCTTCGGTGAGGGTCGTGACGTCGGCCTCGCCCCGGCCGAGCTCGTCCAGCAGCGCGAGACGGGTGGCATCCGCGAGCAGCGCCAGAACCGATACAGCTGCGGCCAGCCGTTCCGTCTGCTCCTGCGAAGGGTGTGCATCTGCCACGTGCGTGCTTGCGCTCATGCGCACATATTAGGCGGCCGAGGCGCGCAAGCCGCTGATCGAATGAGAGGTGCTTGTCTGCCCGGCCTCTGGCGGTTCGCCAGGTCGCTGGGCATCTGGGCATCCACTACCTTGACCCTGTGTGCATGGTGAGTCGCAGAGGGTTGATGGCGCTGGTGATGGCGCTGCTCACGGTTGCCTTCTGTACGGCGGCCGGGTCCCCTGCGCACGTTCACTCCGTGCCGCATGCCGAGGTCTCCGCCTTCGCCGAGGCCGAGCTGCCTGCGTCCGCTGCGCTGTCCCATCCAGACGCCCCGGCCATCCCGCATCAGCCGGGCGATCACTGCTCACATGAACAGTCCGAGCCGTACTGGACCGGGGCCGACAACCTGTTGCCGACCGGACGGGCGACTCTTGCCGAGGCCGATCCGGCGCAGACCCGTGACCTTTCCGGACCTCATTTCGACATGGGCGGCAGACCACCAGGCCCTGCCTGTACCAACACCCAGTCCTGCCTCTGCCTCTGGCGCATCTAGAAAGCCGCCGAACGGACCGCCCGACGCGCGCGGTCCCTCACCCCTGCCTGCCCTTATGCCGAGGACACGGGTGAGTCGCCGCTGCCCGGCACCCGGCGCATTCACGCACCAGAGAGCAGACTCATGCACGACTCCTTCACCACCGTTTCGACGCCCGGCGTCAGCCACTCCCTTCAGGCCGCCGTCGGCAACACCCCCGTCGTCCGCGTCTCCGACCCGCTCACCCCGCCAGAACGAGGCTTCTGGGCCAAGCTCGAAGGCTTCAACCCCGGGGGCATCAAGGACCGCCCCGCGCTCCACATGGCGGAGCGGGCCCGTGCCCGGGGCGAACTGCGGCCCGGCGCCGAGATCATCGAGTCCACGAGCGGCACGCTCGGACTGGGGCTCGCCCTCGCGGGACAGGTTTACGGACATCCCGTCACCGTCGTCACCGACCCGGGACTCGAACCCGACATGCAACGCCTGCTGTGCGCCCAGGGCGCCCAGGTGGACATGGTGGAAACCGCGCACCCCAGCGGCGGCTGGCAGGAGGCCCGGCGCCTGCGGGTGCGTGAACTCCTGGCCGAACGCCCCGGATCGTGGTGCCCCGACCAGTACGCCAACCCCGACAACGTCGGGGCCTACGCGCCGCTCGCCCGCGAGCTCGTCGCCCAGCTCGGCCGGATCGACGTCCTGGTGGTCAGCGTCGGCACCGGAGGGCACTCCGCCGGCATCAGCCGGGTCCTGCGCGTGCACTCGCCCCGCCTCAAGGTCATCGGGGTGGACTCCACCGGCTCCACGATCTTCGGCCAGCCCGCGCGGCAGCGGCTGATGCGCGGCCTCGGCAGCAGCATCCACCCCCGCAACGTCGCGTACGGCCAGTTCAGCGAAATCCACTGGGTCGCGCCCGGCGAAGCCGTCTGGGCGTGCCGCAGGCTCACGCGCTCCCACTACGTTTCCGGCGGCTGGAGCGTCGGGGCGGTCGCGCTCGTGGCGGCCTGGGCCGCCCGTACCCACTCCGCGGACGCCCGGATCGCGGCCGTCTTCCCGGACGGCCCCCACCGCTACCTCTCCACCGTCTACAACGACGACTACTGCCGTCGGCACGGCCTCCTGGGCGTCGAACCGGCCGACGACCCCCTGGACATCGCCCACCCCACCGAACTCGAAGCCGTCACCTGGACCCGCTGCCGACGCGTCCTCGACCCGCAGGCCGCGGACCCGCAGGCCGGGCCCGGAGCGGAGGCCCGTCGATGAGCGCGGCCGTCCTCAGGCAGGTCCGCAGCCACGACCGCAGCGTCCAGCTGCTGCTGCTCAACCAGTTCACGATCAACCTGGGCTTCTACATGCTGATGCCGTACCTGGCGCAGCACCTGTCCGGGGACCTGGCCCTGTCCGCGTGGGTGATCGGCCTGATCCTCGGCGTACGCAACTTCAGCCAGCAGGGCATGTTCCTCCTCGGCGGCACCCTCGCCGACCGCTTCGGCTACAAGCCGCTCATCGTCGTCGGCTGCACCCTCCGTACGATCGGCTTCGCCGCACTCGCCCTCGTCGACTCGATGCCCGGACTGCTGGCCGCATCTGCGGCCACAGGCTTCGCGGGAGCACTGTTCAACCCGGCCGTGCGCGCCTATCTGGCCCGCGACTCGGGCGAGCGGCGAGTCGAGGCGTTCGCCCTGTTCAACGTCTTCTACCAGGCAGGGATCCTGGCCGGGCCGCTCATCGGGCTCGTCCTCACCCAGGTCGACTTCTCCCTGACCTGTCTCGTCTCGGCAGGTGTCTTCGCAGTCCTGACCGTCGTGCAACTGCGCTCCCTGCCGCAGGCGCGCGGCATCGACGCCGACCCGCGCGAGAGCGTCCTGCGCCAGTGGCGCACCGTCGTCGCCAACCGGCCGTTCCTGTCCTTCGCCGCCGCCATGACCGGCTCGTACGTCCTGTCCTTCCAGGTCTACCTGGCCCTGCCGCTCGCCCTCCGCGAGTCCGCCCCGCCCGGCATCGCCGCCACGGCCGCCACCAGTGCACTCTTCGCGGTCTCCGGTCTGGCCACGATCTCCGGCCAGACCCGCATCACGGCGTGGTGCAAGGAGCGGTGGTCCTCCCGCCGCTCCATCACGGCCGGACTGCTCCTGATGGGAGCCGCGTTCCTGCCCATGCTCGTCCCTGTACCGGAATCCGGCATCGGCCGCCTCCTCGGAGGCACCCTGCCCGTGGTGCTCAGCGGCCTGCTCCTCGCCGTGGCGACGATGACCGTCTATCCCTTCGAGATGGACACCATCGTCACCCTCGCCGGCAACCGGCTCGTGGCCACCCATTACGGCCTCTACAACACGATCTGCGGCATCGGCATCACCACCGGAAACCTCCTCACCGGGGCCGCCCTCGACGCCGCCCGCCGCGCCGGACTCCCGGCCCTGCCCTGGCTCTTCCTCACCGTGCTCGGACTGGCCTGCGCCCTGTCCGTACGGCGCCTGGGGTGCGGCACCGAGCTGCCCGCAGCGGACGGCGCCGACGCCCGGCGCGAGCAGCAAGGTGCGCCGAGCCCGGGGTGAGACCCGTCGGAGGTAGGCGGTCGGTACCGTCCCACACGGTTCCGGCCACCGGCTTCTTCCGTCAGCGGCGGGCGCGCGGGAAGCTCACGTTCTGGAGCGTGAACTGGTTCTTCACGTCGGTCAGGTTCTTGTTGAGGTACGGCGAGTAGGTCTGGACGCTGACCGTCTTCGCCGTCGGGTTGAATTCGAGGATCCGGAAGTAGCTGTTCGGGCCGAGCGTGGTGGGGTTCTGGTAGTCGGCCTGGATCTGGTGGACGGTGTTGCCGTTCACCCCTTTCTCCACGATCACCCCCTGGTTGACGTAGTGGCCGGAGAACACCATCGTGACGTTGGGGTGCCGGCTGACCATCTTGGTCCAGAGCTTCTGGCCGACGGAGTCCTTCGTCGTGCCGTTCTGGTAAGCGTGAGTCACGATCATGACCTGGCGGTCCGGGTGCTCGGCGATGACCTTGTTGCCCCAGGCGATCTCGTCGTCCGTGGGGGCGTACTTCAGCGCGAGGATCAGCCAGTTCGTGCCTCCGGCCGAGAACATGTGGAAGCTGTTGTCGTTCTGCCCGGCCGGGTAGGTGCCGCCGAACGACGGCAGGTTCGAGAAGCCGCTCCGCGGGAAGTTGCGGTTGAACGCCGCCGCGTCGCGTACCATGGCGGGGTTCTGGCCCTTGGGCATCGCGTCCATGTCGTGATTGCCCACGCCGAGGATGTACGGGGTCGTGCCGTTCAACTGGCCCATCGCGCCGGTCGCGTTGGTCCACTGGTAGGGCTGGTCGGAGTCGTCGACGATGTCGCCCTCGTGGATCGCGTACTTGATGTTCCGGGCGATCGAGTTGTCCTTGATCCACTTCCCTTGGGCGTTGAAGGCCTGCGGGAAACTCTCCGCCGAGTACTGGGTATCGGGGAGGACCACGATGCTGAAGTTCTCCAACGCCTGTGCTCGCGGCGCGGACCGGTCGACTGCTGTTGCGGGGAGCGCTACGAGGCTGACCGATAAGGCAGCCGCGACAACGCCGAGTACCCGTGCCCTGAAACGCGTCATCACCATCTCCGTAGACGTCGAACGGGCGGTCGTCTCACGGTGGCAAGTACGTCCGGCGGCTCGGTGTCGAAAGGGAAGTCGGGGATGAACGGCTCACGGCGAGTCGGGGGAGCGGCGCCCGATGGACATCCGTCAGTGAGAGCGCCCGGAGTCGCGCCGGGCGGCGGTGTCCAGGAAGTGGTCGGCGTCCTCGGGCCCTGCGAGACGGCCGAGTCCGAGCCAGGAGCCGTCGGCGAACTGCAGTTGGAAGGTCGCGAAGCCGCGCGGCTGTCCGGCCTCGGCCTCGATGTGCGCTTCGTGCGCGGAGAACTCCGACGTCAGCTGGAAGTCGGCAGCCTTGGCCGGGGACAGCCGCCGGCCGGGGGATGCGGCCACGCAGGTGCGGTCGTGGGTGAGCAGCAACAGGCGCTTCGGGTCGGGGGAGAGTCCGTACCAGCCCAGCAGGAGCTTCCCCGCAGTCAAGCCCCAGTCACCATCGAAGATTTCAGCGCCCCGTCGGTCGCTCGTCGCGGCGGACGTTCCTTGCCGGCGGCGTGAGGTCCGTTCGCGCGCGTTCCCTGACCCGGGACCCGGGTCGATCCTCTTGCCCAACTGGTCGAGCAGGAACATGGGGATGAAGACGAAGGCCGACGTCGAGCAGGACCATGTGCAGGGGTCGGGCGATCGCAGCAGTCGCCGGTCGCGTGCCCGCCGCGCGTGCAGGGGAAGAAGACCCCCGTACACCGAAAGCGACGAGCCGCCGAGCGCATCCGCCCGCAGGGAATGGTCGATCTGCGAGGGCGCGGGGATTCCGACGTCACCCTGTCCTACCCGCACAACGCGGACGTCATCGTGGCCGGGCTTCCCGGGAGTGGGAAGAGCACCCTGCTGAATGCCTGGGAATCCGCCGCCACCGTGGTCGACCCGCGCGCCACCCGCACCGCCTGTCAGGCGTTGATGCCCGCGCCGCCACCTCCCCTGGCAGTGGCACCCGCAGCATCTTGGTGACGACTTCGTGGACCCGCCGGCAGGCGGTGAATGGCGACTGCTGATCCGGCGATGAGCCCGTTGTCGATGGTGTGGGCAGTCGCCAAAAGTGCCGCGATGAACCCGTGCGGCCACCGGGAAGCCAGCCGCAAGGCGGCGGTTCGGGCTGGTGGCCCCGTCACGCAAGCGGGTCGTCGGAGGCATCTCCCGCTGCGGCAACGCCGTTCATCAGCAGGGTGACGGCCTGCTGGGCGAAGCCCTCGGTGACACCTCGGCGGCGTACGAGGATCCGGAGCCACAGGGCTCCGGCGAGTGCGTCGACGAGGAGGGCCGGATCGAAGTTCGCGGGGAGTTCGCCGCGGGCCACGGCGCGTACGAAGATCGGCTGGTGCCTGCCGAGACGGTCATCGAGGAAGGACGAGACGAGGTCGCGCATAGCAGGATGCCGTACGGCACCGACGAGGGCGGACTCGACGACCGCGCGCTTGTGCTCGTCCGCGAGCAGGTCCTGGACCCGGGCGCCGAGGGCGGCGAGGTCACCGGCCAGGCTGCCGGTGTCGGGCAGATCGAAGGCGAGCAGGCCCGAGTTGAGCAGGGCGTCGCGCAGCAGCTCGGACTTGGACGGCCACCAACGGTAGATGGTCGTCTTGTTCACGTTCGCCCGCTGGGCGACACCTTCGATCGTCAGCAGGTCATAACCGTGCTCGGCCAGTAGATCGAGGCAGGCCGCGAAGATCTCGCCGCGGCGGCGGGGACCGCCGCCCTTGCCTGGTGTCCGTGTGTCGTCCGTCATCGTGGCCCACCGTATCAAGCAAAACGCAACGGTGCGTTGCAGTCTCAGGTGCTCAACACCTAATATCGCAACGCATCGTTGCGTTGCATTGAAGGCTCCTGCCACCCCCCGTCACTGGAAGATCACTCATGTCACACGCCCTCCCCGGGCGACTCGCCCTGGGCGTCCTCCTCCATGGTCCCGTCGGTCACCGGGCCGGCCGGCGGCCGCAGCGGTCGACGAGGTCCGGCGCCGGCGGGACCCGGCCCACGCGGTCGACGCCTCGCAACTCGCGCCGCCGCAGGGGCATCCTGTGCTGTTCCGGGCAGTCTCCTCCGAGGCGGGGCGCGCCTTCGCCGCCCGCTACGCGGAGGTCGCTTTCACGGACCAGCGCGAGCTGGCCTCCGCGTGTCGTCCCGGCGGGCTGTGCGGGGCTCTCGCCCCCCCGGCAGGAGCCGTGGTTCTGCGGCTTCCCTTATTCCTGAAAGGCAGAGCACCCCTATGACGGCAATCGACGCGGGCACGCCCCCGCGGTTCGCCTCGCTCAACCCCGTCACCGGCGAGGAGATCGGCTCCTTCCCCGTCGACGACGAGCACACCGTGCAGGACAAGGTGGCCCGGGCCCGGCGGGCCTCCGAGGCGTGGGACCGCCTCGGCCACTCCGGGCGGCGACCGCTCCTGCTCGCCTGGCGTCGCGTGATGGCCCGCCGCCTGCCGGAGATCATCACGCTGATGGAGCGTGAGAACGGCAAGGTGAAGGCCGACGCCCTGGTCGAGATGGCGGCGGCCCTGGCCCATCTGGACTGGGCCGCGCGCCACTCCCGCAAGGTCCTCGGCCGGCGCCGGGTCCCCTCAGGGCTGCTCATGGCCAACCAGTACTCGACGGTCGAGTACCGGCCGTTCGGAGTGATCGGCGTGATCGGCCCCTGGAACTACCCGGTGCACACCCCGCTCGGCTCCATCGCCTACGCGCTCGCCGCGGGAAACGCCGTGGTGTTCAAGCCCAGCGAGTACACGCCGGCCATCGGTACCTGGCTGGTGGACGCGTTCGCGGAGGCGGTGCCCTCCCATGAGGTCCTCCAACTGGCCACGGGCGACGGGAGCACGGGAGCGGCCCTGTCCACGGCCGGGGTCGACAAGATCGCCTTCACCGGCTCCGCCCGGACCGGCGCGCGCGTCCTGGCCGCCTGCGCACCGTCCCTGACCCCCGTCCTGCTCGAACTGGGGGGCAAGGACGCGCTCGTGGTCGCGGCGGACGCCGACGTGGACGCGGCGGTGGAGTCGGCGCTGTGGGGCGCGTGCAGCAACGCGGGGCAGTCCTGCGCAGGCATCGAACGGGTCTACGTCGCCGCCCCGATCTACGAGCGCTTCCTCGACCGCTGCACCGAACGCGCCCTGGAGCTGCGGGCCGGCGCGGACTTCGGTCCCGTCACCATGCCGGGACAGCTGGACGTGATCCGGCGGCACATCGACGACGCCCTCGCCCGCGGGGGCCGGGCGGTGGTCGGCGGTCCGGAGTCGGTCCAGCCGCCGCATGTCCTCGGGCCGGTCGTCCTCGCCGATGTGCCGGAGGACTCCGCGGCCGTACGGGAGGAGACGTTCGGCCCGGTGCTCGTGGTGAACCGGGTGGCGGACGCGGACGAGGGCGTCGCGCGCGCCAACGACTCCGCCTACGGCCTGGGCGGCGCCGTCTTCGCCCGCCGCGACGCACGACGCCTGGCGGAGCGGATGCGGACCGGGATGGTGAGCGTCAACGACGTGCTGTCGTTCCCCGCCGTGCCGGCGCTGCCCTTCGGCGGACGGGGCGCCTCGGGCTTCGGGCGGATCCACGGCCCGGACGGCCTGCGGGAGTTCACCGTGCCGAAGGCGGTGACCCGCAAGCTGTTCGACGCGCCGATCGCGGTGTCGACGTACGCGCGCGGCGCGAAGGACATACAACGCCTCCAGCGCCTGATCACGTTTCTCAACTCCCGCTGATCCACAGGTGGCTTCCGGACTCCCGCCGACCGAAGAGGAGAAGGACATGTTGCGGATGCGTCCGCGCTGCATGGGCTGCACGCAGGAACTGGCCGGGGGCGACCCGGCGTTCATCTGCAGCTACGAGTGCACCTGGTGCCCGCCCTGTGCCCAGGGCTTCGCCGAGGTGTGCCCCAACTGCAAGGGTGAGCTGGTGGCCCGGCCGCGTCGTACGAACGGGGCGGCCGCGATCGTCTCCCGCCTCCCCGACCGCATGCGGCGCTTCGCGCGCAGGGCGACCGGACGGGTGTGAGAGCCGGGCGTGCGGCCGTGAGGCTCAGGCGAGCTCCACGGCCGCACGCGAGGTGATGAGCCCCGTGTAGGTCCGGCAGTCGAGGCCGGTCAGCTCCTGCCAGCGGTCCAGGCGGTACCTGAGGGTGTTGGCGTGCACGCTCAGGACCCGGGCGGCCGCCGCCACCGAGAAGCCGTGATCGGCGAACTCTCCCACGGCATCGGCCAGATGGGGGTGGGACCGGGCCGTGTCGAGGGCGCCGTCGAGCAGCGGTATGTGTCCCACGCCGACGTCGGCGATGAGTGCGAAGGGCCAGATGTCCGCGTAGCGGTGCATCCCCGGGCGGCCGCCGCCCGCGCGCAGCGCACGGCGGGCGTCGCCGATGCTCCGACGCGCCCCGGCGGGTCCGGAGCGGACCAGACCGACACCCACCGGTCCGCCCCCGTCCTCCAGGAGAGCGGCCTCGGCCTGGGCGGCCGGCTGGCAGTCCTGTCATGGCCCCGCCGACGGCGGTCGACGCCCTGTGCGACCGCCTCGCGGACTGCGCGGTCGAACGCGTCCACCACACCCCGGCCGGCCCGTCCCTCCGCGGCCACACGCGCTGGGCACGCGACGCGAAGGGCATGGCACAGCACCTCACCAACTGGCTGCGCCAGGCGTCCGCGCACTCCGATTCGGGGCTCTAGCCGGGCGGGCGCGGACCTCGGCAGTGGTCCGCGCCCGCCCGGCAATCGCGGAGTCGCCCTCGCCCGGTGAGACGTACACAGGAGCGGTCCGCCCCGGCAGGGCGGACCGCTCCTCGGGGGAGGGGTCGTGCACACCTCAGCGTGCGCTCTCCGGTGCCTGCTCCAGGGGCTCACCGGGTGCCTCGGAGGACGTCACGTCCAGATCGAGGGCCCCCATCGGGCAGGACCTGACCAGCCTCTCCAGGTGACGGACGTCCCCGTCCCCCTCGCGGACGACGAGCTGCTGCCCGGAGGAGGTGAAGAGCGTGTCCGACAGGCCTTCGCACTGCTGGTGCAGTTCGCACCGCCGGACGTCGATCCTGACCACCGCCAGCACTTCGCCGGGTTCAGGACGTTCGTCCATGGAGCGTCACGTCCATCTTCTCGATGCCGCGGATGGTGTTGTGCAGCCTCCACGCAGGTTCTCCGACCTCGATCCTGTCGACGTGGCGGATCAGCGCCTCCAGGAGGCTCTGCCCCTCCAGGCGCGACAAGGCCTGGCCGACGCACGCGTGGATGCCGTGCCCGAAACCGACCTGCTGGGCCACGCCCGGCCGGGCGATGTCGAACGTCTCCGGGTCCTTCCAGAACCTCTCGTCGCGGTTGGCCGAGCCGAACAGCAGGAGCACCCGCGACCCGCGCGGCAGGGGCGCGCCACCCAGCTCGGTGTCCTCCGCCACGTAACGGGTGAACCCGCGGAGCGGCGATTCGAACCTGATGATCTCGTTGAAGGCCGACGAGACCAGCGAGGGGTCCTCCTTCAGCCGCTCCCACTGGTCCTGGTGCGTGCCGAGCAGCCACATCATGCTGGACAGCGCGCTGACGGACGTGTCCATGGACGGGGCCAGGAAGTCGCCGAGCAGGCCGGGCAGCAGCTTGTCCTCGATCTTGCCCTCGCGGGCCTCGGAGACCAGTTCGGCCCCCCAGCTCCCCGGGCGCAGATTGCCCGGCTGCGACATCCGGTGGAGGAACTGGCTCATCTCGCCCAGCAGGGGGAGCCCGGCCTGTGTGCGCTCGTTCATCGGCCCGAAGGCGTTGAATCCGGCACTGGCCCACTCCAGGAGCCGTTCCTTGCCCTCGTCCTCCGGCCATCCCAGCAGATCCGGGACCACGGCCAGGGGGAACGCCACGGCGAAGTCCTGGACGGCGTCGAACGACTGCCGTTCCACGAGCTCGCGTACCAGCCGGTCCGCCCAGGAGGTGACGTACCCCGTGATGTCGGCCATCGCCCGGGGCTTGAGGTGCCGCGCCACCAGTCCGCGTACGTAGGCGTGGTAGGGCGGGTCGCTGGTGAAGCTGCTGCCCTTCTGCGCCTTGTTGAGGGTGTCGGTGAGGCCCACGCCTTCGCCGGAGACGAAGGTGCCGTGCTGGTGCAGGGCCGTGTACACCTCGTCGTACCGGGCGGCGCAGTGCACCTGGTGCGAGGTGAGGTACACCACGGGTGCGGCGTCGCGGAGCGCGCTGTACAGCGGGTACGGGTCGGTGATCGAGGCGTCGGTGTACGGATCGAGATCGGTCTGAGGAATTGTGGTCGTCGGACTCACCGGTTCACCTTTTCCCGCGCAACGAGGTCTTCGATCAGCGGCACCATTCCCACGGCGGTGGGCGCCGTGGCGGCCCGCTCGGCCAGTTCCCGGGCCTTGAAGCAGTACGAGGAGTCGCCCAGCATCTCCTTGACGACCTGCGCGATCGCCTCCGGACTGCCTTCCTCGCGGTACAGCGTCCGGGCGCAGCCGAAGTCCGTGAGCCGCTTCAGGGTCGGGGTGAAGGCCTCGAACGGGTTGAGGATCAGTTGCGGGGTCGCGGTGTTGATGGCGTTGACCGCCGTCAGGCCGCCCGCCGGATGGATGATCACCTCGCAGGTGGGGAGTATGGCCTCCAGCGGGATCCAGCCCGCCCGGACCCGCGGGTACTTCTCCTGGAGCTGCTTCCCCTCCGCCTCGCCGATGGCGACGACGACTTCGACGCCGAGCTCCAGCAGCCGCTCCACGATGGCCGAGATCCGGTCCATCGCGCCCGGGAAGGCGTACCGGAAGCTCCCCATCGTCAGGCACACCCGGCCGCTGTCCGGGGTCTGCAGCATCCACGGATCGATCTGCCGCTGCTTGTTGTGCGGCGTCCAGCGCATGAAGGTGCCGGTGGTCTCGGTCAGGCCCGGCGGGCAGATGTCGATGCGCAGCGACGGGTCGGGCAGCGTGTCGGCGCCGATCCTGGCGAGCTGGTCCGCCAGCTCCTCGTGGAGGTAGTCCTCGTAACCGTGGATGTCGAACAGGTCCCAGGACTGGCGGACGAAGGGGATGCCGGCCGCGCGGGCGGCGATCTCCGCCCCGTGCCCCTGGCTGCCCGCGATCAGGACGTCGGCGCCCCACAGCTGGCAGATGTCCACCAGGTCGTCGCACACGTAGCTGCCCTGGCGGCCGAACCAGTGGCCCAGGTAGGGCATCTCCTGTTCGGGCCGGTGGGGGTACTCGATCGCCGGCCTGCCGTGGGCGGCGGCCTTGATGCTCTCGGTCGAATGCCCGCGGGCCACGGGGATGGACGGCAGGCCGATTCCGGTGACCGCGCCGGACATCTCCTCGAAGGAGGCCACCATGATCTCGTGCCCGGACGCCCGGAGCGCCGAGGCGAGGGGACCGATCGCGAACGCGCTGGCCGGGCTCGTGCCCGCGGCGTAGAACAGGGCCTTCACGCGGCGACCGCCGGCAACCGGTCCTTGTCGCGCTCCGCGAAGTAGGCCTCCTCCAGGCCCACGGTCTCGAAGTCGATGACGGCGAGGCCCGCGGTCAGCAGGTGACTCGAACGCAGCTCCCGGACCAGGTCCAGGTAGTCCTCCATCTCGTCGAAGCCCAGGATGAAGAAGCTCTCCGCCTCACGCCCGTACTTGATGGCGCGCACCGGGGTGAGCTTTCCGCCCCTCTTCACGAAGGCCCCGACGCTGGGGAAGACGTGCTCGTGCTCGATTGCTACGCGCTCTTCGAGCGACAACTCGTACCAGGGGGCCAGGTAGTTGACGACGAGGACGGCGGCGAACTTCATGCGCGGATCTCCGATCGGGTTTCCTGCGGGCGCAGTACGGCGTGCATGTGCCAGATCCGGGAGACGACGTTTCCGGCTTCGTCGATCAGCTGGTCGGCGAGGTTGTCGGTGGGGGCGTCGACCTCGAAGGTGCGCGGGTCGACCATCTTGGCCACGGCTTCGGCGGGCAGCGAGCTGTGGTAGCGCGTCGCCTCGATCACCTTGATGTCCCAGTCCGCGGAGAACGCCTCCCGCAGCTCCGGCTCCGAGACGCGGCGCGGGCCCGGGTAGTCGGGGGTGAGCTCCTTGGAGAAGGTGAACAGGTGGAGTTCGGCGCCGTCGTTGCACACGGCCCTCAGGAGTTCCGTGTACCGCGGCGTCTCCTCGGCCGGCAGCGTGTGGAAGAAGGCGCTGTCCAGGACGACGTCGTACCGGGGGCCGTCCGCCGCGAGGGAGAACGCGTCGGCCACCCGGAAGTCGACGGTCGTGTCGTTCCTGCGGGCCTTCTCGCGGCCGCACTCGACGGCGACCTCCGACACGTCGACGGCGGAGACCCGAAGGCCCTGGGACGCCAGGTACAGCGCGTTGTCCCCGAGGCCGCACCCCAGGTCGAGCACGTGCCCGTGGAAGCCGCCGTCGTCACAGATCCGGCGTACGGCCGGCTGCGGGCCGCCGATGTTCCACGGCATGAGGGGGCCCGACTTCTCCCCCTCCTGGTAGAGCTTTTCGAAGGGGATCTTCTCCGTGCTGCCGGTGCGCATCGTTCGCGGTTCCTCTCAGAGTTCTACGGACATGGCGTGGTGGAAGACGTTCAGGGGGTCCCATGTGCGTTTCGCCGCCCGCAGACGCGCGTAGTTGTCCTTGTAGTACAGGTGGTGCCAGGGCTGCTCCGACCGGTTGCGCTCGGCGTCCAGCAGGTCGGTGTCGGGGTAGTTGATGTAGCAGCCGTCCGTGCGGTCCCCGGTGACGGGCACCCCTCCCGTGCCGGCGAAGAACTCCTCGTACAGACCGCGCAGCCAGCCGAGGTGGAGCTCGTCCATCGAGGCGTCCTGCCAGGCGGTGAACCACGACGACTTCGCGACGGAGTCCCGCTGGGGAGCGGCGGTGGCCGACGGCGCGCGGCGGTTGATCTCGCCGCCGTAGCTGTTGAACATGACGTACGACGCCTGGCCGGGATGGTCGGAGTTCAGGTGCCGGTGGAGCACCGCGAACTGGTCGTCGGTGGGTGTCGCGCGGTGATAGGCGGACTTGGAGGCCGACCGGGCCCCCATGACGTCACCGCAGTCGGCCTGGCTCATGTAGCGGGTGCCGGTCAGCCAGCTCATCACGCCCCCGCGGGGGATGCCCACCGCGCGGGTGCCCTCCGTCAGCGACGCGACGAACTCGCCCAGGATCCTCCCCTCGGGGTCCACGTCGGCGTCCTGCTGGACCATGAGCTGGAGGAACCCGGAGTTGCGGTGGTTGACGAAGAAGCTGGCGAACAGCGAGTTCTCCGGTGTTCCTGGCGCGGAGTGGCGTTCGTGCCATTCGAAGAAGCGCCGCATCACGGTGACGAAGGACTCCTCGTCCATCGCGGCCCAGGGGTAGACGATCTTCTGCACGTGCACTCGGCTGCTCGCGCGAGCCAGTCCGATCGGCTCGGTGGCGAGGTGCTCCGGGCTGCGGAACTCGTAGGCGGTGACCACGCCGAAGTTGCCGCCCCCACCGCCGGTGTGCGCCCAGAAGAGGTCTCCGAGGTCGCCGGTGTCGTCGGCGCGCGCCGTCACCAGGCGGACGTCGCGCGACTCGTCCACGACGGCGACCTCCACGGCGTGCAAGTGGTCGACGGCCAGGCCGAGCTGGCGCGACAGCGGACCGTAGCCGCCGCCGGCGACCAGCCCTCCCATGCCCACCGCGGAGCAGGCGCCGAGCGGCAGGGACGCGTTCCAGCGGCGGAAGAGGGCCTTCTGCGCCTGGTCGACCGTCGCACCCGCACCGATCCACACCCCCGGCCCTTCGGCGGACGGGCCGACGGTGTTGAGGTTGTGGAGGTCCAGGACGAGGTCCCGTCGCGGCGAGCCGACGAAGTCCTGACCGCAGTGCCCGCCGGACCGGCAGGCGACGGCCCGCCCTTCGGCGACGGCCTTGCGCAGGGAGGCGACGACGTCGTCCGGCGTGAGGGGAAGGTGGAACTCCGCTGGCTCGACGGCGAACCGGTGGTTGTCCGAGTGCGAGAGCTCAAGGTACCGGGGGTCCTCGGGACCGACGGTGAAGGGTGACATCGGCAGGGTCACGACGCGTAGCCTTCGCACGACTGGGAGAAGACGGTCTGGTAGGTGTTGGCGTCCCGCGAGGTCAGCAGGGACTTGCCGCGTGCGCGCATCTGCCGGTCGTGCGCGGGGCGCTGTTCCTCCGGCATGGTGTGGAAGGCCTCGTAGGAGGCGGCGTCGTCCCACTGGGCGTAGTTGACGACCATGGTGCCGTCGAGCGCGCGCAGGATGCTGTGGGAGCGGTACCCGGGCACCTGCCGCATCCACTCGTCCGGCTTGTCGAGCAGGGACACGAGCTCGCTCTGGTCCTTGCTCTCGCACCCCATCAGGACGATCACGGTGAAGTCGTCCCGGTCCGGGCCTATTTCCGTCCGGGCGTCGCCGTCCTTCGTCTGGACGGACACCACCTCGGTCTTCAGCAGGTGCACCGACGTGGTGAGGTCGGTGAAGTAGGGAACGGTGTTGTGCTTGAAGTTCTCGCCGTCGTACCGCTCCTTGAGGTCGTCGATGGACCTCCACTGGATGTAGTTGGCCGCGCAGGGCTTCGCCACCCCCGCGTGCAGCGTGGACGACCGCCATCCCGGGTAGTTCGCCTTGGCGATGATGCCCCGCATGGCGTCCAGGAGAGTCGCCTGCTTCTCCGAGTCGGTGGTGTTGAACAGGTTGAACACGGTCAGGGAGCCGTTCTCGGGCTCGATGATCGGCATACGTCCTCCTAGGAGACTTTCTTGCCTTCGATGACGGACTGCAGTCCCGCGCGGCTGACCCCGACCAGCTCGATGCCGACCTCGGACATCAGGGTCCGGAACTCCTGCACGGTGCGCTGCTTGCCCTCGCAGAGGACGAGCATGTCCATGTCCATGAGCGCGATGGCCTGGTCCGCCTTCTCGTCCACGCCGGCCACGGCCTCGACGACGGCGAGGTGCGCTCCCTCGTGCATGGCCGACGCGATGTTCTTGAGGATGAGGCGCGAGCGCGCATCGTCCCAGTCGTGGAACACGTTGGAGGCCATGTACAGGTCGCTCCCCGCGGGGACGCTGTCGAAGAAGGAGCCGGCCTTCACCGTCACGCGGTCGGCGACGCCCGCGTCCGACAGCTCCGGCCAGGCCCGCGACACCACGTCCGGCTGGTCGAAGAGGACGCCGGAGGTTCCGGGGTGTTTCTGCAGTACGGCGGAGAGGAGCGCGCCTCGCCCTCCACCGACATCGGTGATGCTGCCGAACCGCGAGAAGTCGAATGCCTCGACCACGGGTCGGATGATCCTCTTGGAGAGTTCGGTCATCGCGGAATTGAAGACCGCGGCGGTGTCGGGATTCGATTCCATGAATTCCCATACGCCGGAACCGTGCATCGCGGCGAAGGGGGATCGGCCCGTGCGTACCGCTGTGGGCAGGTGCGCCCATGTCGCCCTTTCTGCAGTGGATCCCGTCCAGCGCGCGAAGTTGCGCATGGAGGCGTCGTCGTCGGTGGCCAGGGCGTGGCCCAGAGCGGTCAGCTCCATGGTGTGCTGCTCGGTCTGCCGCAGCAGGCCCACGGAGGCGCTGGCGCGGAAGAAGCGTTCCGCCATATCGCGTTTCAGGCCGAGCCGAACGGCGAGTTGCGCCGGCGTCAGGCCGCCGGGACCCAGCGCGTCGGCCACACCGAGTTCTGCGAATGTGCTGACGACACCGGCGCGCCAGCTACCCATGAGGAGATCGAGAAGCTGAATGCTGACGGGGGGCGACGGCGGGCGCAGCGATCCCGTGCTTGTAATGGTCATGATTTCCCTTCGACTGGTTGCCATGCGTCGAAATGAGGCACCGCTGCAAGGGCAGTTCGTTCTCGAACACACTCTGTTGCCGGTGCCGGAGCGGCGCTAGGTATTCCCATGGGATGGTCCTGGGAATCAGCGCCGGAACAGTGCAGAGTGCTGCGGGACGGAGCGGATTCGCCCGTCCTGCAGCACTCTGCGGCTGGTGGAGCTATGGGGCCGTGCGCTCTAGGAGGCAGGCGTCTGCTGGACGTCGGCGCCGGCTTCCGGCGCCCCGCCGGAAGCGTCCTGTCCGCCCCACTGCCGGGCGTCCGGCTTGCGCTGGGGGATGAGGAAGGTCGCGAGCATTCCGAGCACCAGCAGCGCGGCGCAGGTGTAGCCGTTGATCTGGACCCCGTAGGACATGGCGTCCCGGGCGGCGTCGGCGGCCGAGGCCGTCTCGGGGTTCTGGCTCAGCCCGGAGATCATCGCGCCCGCGCTGTCGGAGACCGCCGAGGACAGCTTGTCCGCGTCGGGCGTTCCCTGCTGGGCGAGCCGCTCGGACAGGTCGGAGTCCAGCGCCGTGAAGAACGTCGACGTCAGGATCGCGATGCCGAGCGCGGAGCCGAGCTGACGCGCGGCGCTCTGGATTCCGGAGCCCTGGCCGGCCTGCTGCGGCGGTACGTCCGCCAGGACGACGTTGGTGACCTGCGCGGTGGCGAAGCCGACCCCCATGCCGTACAGGAACAGGGCGATGCCGATGACCCACCACTGGGAGTCGCTGCTCGCCAGCAGGCCGAACATCAGCAGACCGAGCGCTTCGAGCACCAGGCCGATGCGGACCAGGCCGACGGGGCCGGTCTTCTCGGCCATGCCGAAGCTGGCACCGCTCGCGAAGAAGCTGCCGACCGCGACGACGAAGACCATCAGGCCGGTCTGGAGTACGGAGTACCCCAGGGTGTACTGGAGCCACAGGGGCAGTACGGCGAGGATGCCGAACTCCGCCAGCGCGATGATCAGCGTCGCGATGTTGCCCGTGCTGAAGGACTTGATGCCGAACAGCGAGGTGTCCATCAGCGGTGCCGTGCCGTTCGCGCGCGTCAGCCGGACCTGCAGCCGGAGGAAGAGCGCGAGGCTGACCACGGAGACGGCCAGGGCGACCGGGACGACCGACAGGTTCACCCCGTCACCGAAGGGGCCGAAGCTCTTGCGGGCCTCCCACCAACCGTAGTTGCGGCCCTCGATCAGACCGAAGGCGAGAAGTCCGAGGCCCAGCACCGACAGCACTCCGCCGACGGCGTCGACCTTGCCCGGCTGCCGGGGGGACGGCTGGAGGAACCGCATGATGCCCGCGAGGATCAGAACCACGACGAAGATGTTGATGCCGAACGCCCACCGCCAGGAGTACTCGGCGAGCCAGCCGCCCAGCAGCGGTCCGACCGCCGCGGCCGCACCGATCGTGGACCCCCAGATGGCGAAGGCCTTGCCGCGGTCGCGTCCCCGGAAGGTCATGTTGAGCAGCGCCAGCGACGTCGGCATGACGATCGCGCCGCCGACGCCCTGGGCGAACCGGCTGACGATCAGGGACTCCCCGGAGGGCGCCACCGCCGCGGCGATGCTCGCCAGCCCGAAGATCACGGTGCCGACGACGAACAGACGGCGTGCTCCCACGATGTCCGACAGGCGCCCCATCAGCAGCAGCAGGGCTGCCAGGATGATCGCGTAGGACTCCTGGATCCACTGGGCGCCGAACGCGGTGATCTTCAGGTCGTCGATGATGGGGGGCATCACCACGTTGACGATGGTGAAGTCCACGACCACCAGCGACACACCGAGGGAAATCGCGACCAAACCCAGCCAAGCGTCCCGATTGGCCGATGAGGGTCGAGTTGGATTTTCAGACACTGCGTTCTTCCGATCTTCTCGATGCAGCGCACCCGGTGGAACGCCGGGGGCGAAATACTGGAGCGGGAGGGGGACGTGCGCCGCCCCCGGAGCAACGGGACCATCGCAGGAGAAGAGGACGCGTGCTGACCTCTACCGATCGCAATCGGAGGGCAATTCTTGATCGCCAACCGCACACTGGAGCTCCTCAGCCTGCTTCAGGCACAGAAGGAGTGGACCGGCGACGGGCTGGCCGAGCGCCTGGGGGTGTCCCCGCGAACCGTCCGCCGCGACATCAACCGGCTCCGCGAACTGGGCTACCCCGTTACGGCGACGAAAGGCCCCTCCGGCTACTACCGGCTGTCCCGCGGGGCGCGTCTTCCCCCGCTGATAGTCGACGACGAGCAGGCCATCGCCATCGCGCTGTCCCTCCAGACGGCGCCCGCCTCCGTGGCCGGCATGGGTGACGCCACCAAGCGCGCGCTGAACTCCATCAGGGAACTCCTGCCGCCCCATCTCTCCCGCCGCCTCGCGACCTTCTCCATCGAACAGATAGAGAACGCCTGGGAGCTGGCCCCGCCCCAGGTCGACCCCGGACTGGTGGCGCAGCTGAGCGCCGCCGCGCAGGAGCGGGAACTCGTGCGGTTCACCTACCGGTCCATCGAGGTCGACGAGGTGGACGGCAGTGAGGTCCTCGCCGAACCCCACCGGCTCGTCGTCTGGTCGGGACGCTGGTACATGGTCGCCTACGACCAGCGCGGGTGCTCCTGGAGCGCCTACCGGCTCGACCGGATCGAACAGCCGGCGTCCACCGGGTGGCGCTTCCCTCAGCGCGACGTCCCCGAGAGGGACATCACCCGCTTCGTCCAGAGCCAGCCCGACCGCGGAGACACCCCGGACACCTGGCCCTGCTGGGGGACCATCCTGATGGAGTGCCCCGCGCCGCTGGTGGCCAAGTGGGCCCCGGGTGCGGCGAGTTTCGAAGCGATCGACGAGCGGATCACCCGGATACGGATGGGGGCCTGGTCGTGGTCGGCGCTCATCGGCTTCCTGGTCACCTTCGGCTGCCGGTTCACGGTCGAGAGCCCGCCCGAACTCGCCGAGGCTGCCCGCCGTGTGATGGGCCGCATCGACGTCGACATCCCCCGGGCCGACGCGCGTGCGGCGGCCCCGGCCGACGCGTCCGCCCCGGGGGGCGAACCGGCCCTGTGATCGCGCTCACGTGAGGCAGTAGAGGTCAGAAGCTGACCTCTACTGCTCCTAGCCTGGCTCGCCCAGCCCCGGCAATCACAGGAGACTCCTTGAATCCCGCCCGATCACTGACCGAGGCAGCGACAGTGGTCGCCGCGGAGCAGCCCGTCGACAGCGCACACCGCCACGAAGCGGCCGGGGCGACGAACAGGCTGTCCCACGACAGCGGCCACATCGAGGTGCGCGGGGCACGCACCAACAATCTCCGAGACGTCTCGATCGACGTACGCAAGGGCGCGCTCACCGTCTTCACCGGTGTCTCGGGCTCAGGCAAGAGCTCCCTGGTACTCGGCACCATCGCGGCCGAGTCGCAGCGCCTGCTCAACGAGACCCAGCCGACGTTCGTCCAGGGGCTGCTGCCCCAGACGGTGCGTCCGGACGTCGACAGCCTGCGCAACCTCTCCGCCGTCGTGACCGTGGACCAGAAGCGACTGGGCGCGGACCCGCGGTCCACCATCGGGACCGCCACCGACACGTACGGCCTCCTGCGCCAGCTCTTCTCGCGGCACGGCTCCCCGCACATCGGGTCCCCCAGCCGGTTCTCGTTCAACGACCCCTCCGGCATGTGCCCGACCTGCTCGGGCACCGGAGTGGTCACGGAGGTCGACATCGATCAGCTGGTGGACCGGGACCTCTCCCTCAACGACGGCGCGCTGCTGTTCCCCACCTTCGCGGTCGGCACCGGATTCTGGTCGATCTTCGTCAACTCCGGTTTCTTCGACCCCGACCTCCCCCTGGGCAAGTACGACGACCAGGAGTGGGAGAGGCTGCTGCACCTGGAGCACGCCAAGACCGACAGCCGCTCGCTGAAGGTGACGTACGAGGGCCTCCTGCCCAAGCTGCGGCGCCTGTACCTGAACAAGGAGCGCGAATCGCTCCAGCCGCACGTGCGGGCCGCGGTCGAGCAGATCGCCAGCACCGCGCAGTGCACGGCGTGCGAGGGCAGCCGCCTGTCGGAGGAGGCCCGCTCGGTACGGGTCAACGGCGTGGGCATCGCCGAGTGCACCGGTATGGAGATCGCCCGGCTCCTCGAAGTCGTGCAGCAGTGGAACGATCCCGCGATGGCGGGCGTCGTCCACGGCATCCGCGGCGCGCTCACCGCCATGGTCGAGCTCGGCCTGGGCTACCTCAACCTCCAGCGCCGTGCGGGCACGCTGTCCGGCGGCGAGTCCCAGCGGGTCAAGATGGTGCGCCACCTCGGCTCGGCGCTGACGGACCTGACGTACGTCTTCGACGAACCGACGACCGGCCTGCACGCCGACGACGTCGACCGGGTGCTGAAGGTGATGGCGAGCCTGCGCGACAAGGGCAACACCGTGCTCGTCGTGGAGCACGACCCGCAGGTCCTCGACGTCGCCGACGCCGTCGTCGACCTGGGACCCGGCGCGGGCACCCACGGCGGGACGATCGTCTACGCCGGTCCGCCGAGCGGGCTTCCCGCCTCCGACGGACCCACCGCCGCATCGCTGCGTACCGTGCCGCAGCTGCGGACCGCCCGCGAACCCCGGGGCTGGCTGCGGGTGGAGAACGCGGACCTGCACAACCTGCGCGACGTCACCGTGGAGATCCCCCTCGGCGTCTTCGTCGCCGTGAGCGGTGTCGCGGGCGCGGGCAAGAGCTCGCTGGCCCGTGGAGTGCTGCCCTCCCGCCTGGACTCCTACGTGATCATCGACCAGAGCCTGCCCCGGGGCAGCAGGCGCAGCACCCCGGCGAGCTGGACGGGCATCCTCGACCCGATCCGCAAGGCCTTCGCCCGCGCCACCGGGGCGAGCGCCGCTGAGTTCTCGTCGAACTCGGCGGGCGCCTGCCCGGCCTGCAACGGCCTCGGCGTCGTCGTGACGGAGCTCGGCCGCGGCGACACCGTGGAATCGCCCTGCGAGGAGTGCGAAGGCACCCGGTTCCGCAGCGAGGTGCTCGCCCACCGGCTGCGCGACCGCAGCATCGCCGACGTCCTCGCCATGTCCATCAGTGAGGCGTGCGCGTTCTTCACGGAGCCGGCGATCCGGGAGGTGCTGGCGAGCCTGGAAGGGGCCGGGCTCGGCTACCTGGGGCTCGGACAGCCGCTGTCGACGCTCTCCGGGGGAGAGCGCCAGCGGCTCAAGCTCGCCGTCGAACTCGCCTCGCCCTCCGACTTCTACGTGGTCGACGAGCCGACGGCCGGGCTGCACCGCCAGGATGTGGGGCGTCTGCTCGGTCTTCTGCACCAACTCGTCATGAAGGGCAGCACCGTTGTCGTGGTGGAACACGACCTGGACGTCATCGCGCAGGCGGACTGGGTGATCGACATGGGGCCGGGCGCCGGTGCGGCCGGCGGCGACGTCGTGTTCGCGGGGCTGCCCGAGGACCTGATGGAGAGCCGGGCTTCGGTCACCGGACGCCACCTCGCGAGCCGGGTCCGGGGCGAAGGCGCCGGCCACCCCGGGGCGTGACGCCGCCGTACTTCCCAGGACACGAAGCCGCCGGGCGGCCCGGGGCTCGGAACAGACAGAAGGAGCACATCAGATGATCAGGATCGCCGTCGTACTCGGAAGCACCCGCCCCGGCCGTCGCGGTGAGGCGGTGGCGCGGTGGGTCACCGAGGTCGCCGCGCGGCACCCCGCGGCAGTGGTGGGCGAGGTGACCTTCGAACTGGTCGACCTGGCGGACTACGCGCTGCCGTTGCTGGACGAGCCCGTCCCCGCCATGTTCGGCCAGTACCGGAACGAGACCACCCGGCGGTGGGCCGACGCCATCGGCTCGTTCGACGGGTTCGTGTTCGTGACCCCCGAGTACAACCACTCCGTGCCCGCGGCGCTGAAGAACGCCGTCGACCACCTGTTCGCCGAGTGGAACGACAAGGCGGCCGGATTCGTCAGCTACGGCGTGCACGGCGGGACCCGCGCCGTCGAGCACCTGCGGCTGGCGCTGGCCGAGGTGAAGGTCGCAGATGTACGGAGCCAGGTCGTCCTGTCGGTGTTCGCCGACTTCGACTACACGGGATGCGACATGACGGACCCGACGTCGGCCGGCCGGTTCACGCCGGGGGAGGGGCAGGAACCGGCGGTGAACACGATGCTGGACGAGGTCGTCGCCTGGTCGGCCGCGCTCAAGCCGCTGCGCGCGGACGTCGCCGCGGAGTCCGGGGAAGACGTCGTTCCGGTATGACGCACCAGGGCCGCCGCCTGCCCGTCACGGGAGTTCCCCTGCGATAGCACGGATATACCCCCGTCCTCACCACAGGTGCCCTACTCCGGCCGCGCAATTCCGAGCACTGTAAACGGCATGACGTTGCACGCCGCAGAAGCCATTCGGTCGCACGTACCGGTTCTCGTCGTGGGAGCCGGTCCCGCAGGTCTCATGCTCAGTGCCGAGCTGGCGCTCCACGGAGTCCAGCCGCTGCTGATCGACGCACTGCCGAGCCCGAGCGGACAGTCCCGGGCCCTGGGCTTCACGGTCCGGACGCTGGAGATCTTCAAGCAGCGCGGCATCCTGGGCCGCTTCAAGGGGCTCGCCCAGGTACCGGGAGTGCATTTCGCCGGCCTGAACATCGACGGCGACTTCCTGTCCAGCACGCTGAGACCGGCCAACCAGTACCCGCAGTCCAGGACCGAACAGGTCCTCGCCGACTGGTGCGAGGAGTGGGGGGTCACGGCCCTGAGGCCATGGAGGCTGGAGTCGATGGAGCCCACCGGCTCCGGATACCGCTGCGTGCTCAGCGGTCCGGCCGGGCGGCGCACCGTCGAGGCGGACTACGTGGCCGGTTGCGACGGGGCGGCCAGTGGCGTTCGCGAAGCGATCGGCATGCCCGCCCGCCGCACGCCCCCTTCCGTCCAGATGCTCCTCGGCGACCTGCGCGGTTGCGGGCTGCCGAACGAGCCCTTCGGGGTCAAGCACGAGAAAGGCATGGTCATGTCCGCGCCGCTGGGCGACGGGACGGAACGGGTCATCGTCTGCGACTTCTCCCAGCCGATGCGGCCGCAGGGCGCACCGGTCACCCACGCCGAGATCAAGAACGCGTACGAGAACGTCGTCGGCAAGCCCCTGACGGACGGCGAATGCCTGTGGGCGAGCTCGTTCTCCGACGCCTCGTCCCTCGTGGATTCGTACCGGGACGGCCGTGTGCTGCTCGTCGGGGACAGCGCGCACACGCACCTCCCGGCGGGCGGCCAGGGCATGAACGTTTCGCTCCAGGACGCGGTGAACCTCGGCTGGAAGCTCGCGCTGGTGAGCCGGGGCCGCGCACCGGATTCCCTCCTGGACAGCTACCAGGCCGAGCGGCACCCGGTCGGCCGGGAACTGCTGCTGAACACGGCCGCCCAGGGGCAGCTGTTCCTGCGCGGACCGGAGGCGGACCCGCTGCGCGAGATCGTGAGGCGGCTGCTGGAGGTGCCGGAGGTGTCGGTCCGGCTGGCCGACGGAGTCAGCGGACTGGACATCCGGTACGACATGGGCGACCCGGAGGCGTCGCCACCGGTGGGTGAGCGGTTGGCACCGGACGCCTTCACCGTGGTCGGGGCCGGCGGCGACGTCGTCGAAGAGCTGCGGCACGGCTCCGCCCTGCTGGTCCTCCTCGCCGACGACGGCGAGGCGTCCCCGCTCGCCGCGCAGTGGGGGGACCGGGTGCGCGTGGTGCACGCGCGGCCGATGGAACCGCGACGGAAAGCCGGTTCCGCCGAGCCCCTGAACCTGTTCGTCCGGCCGGACGGCCACATCGCCTGGGCGGGCCCGCGGAGCGACGGGCTGAGCACCTCGCTCAGCCGTTGGCTCGGCGAGCCCGCCGCGTAACCAGAGGAGGAAGACCCTTGTACAGCTCTCTGATCGTCGCCCGGATGGACCCCGGCCACGCGGGCGCGGTGGCGGACGTCTTCAGCGCGTTCGACGCCACCGACATGCCTGCGCGGATGGGCACCCTGCGCCGCGAGCTCTTCCGGTACCGCGGCCTCTACTTCCACCTCCAGGACTTCGAGACCCCCGACGGGACCGCCGCGGTGGAGGCGGCGAAGACCGACCCGCGGTTCATCGGCATCAGCAACGACCTCAAGCCGTACATCGAGGCCTACTCCCCGACCTGGCGGTCGCCGAAGGACGCGATGGCCGAGCGCTTCTACCACTGGAGGGCCGAGCGTTGAGCCGCCGCGTATTCATCACCGGGGTCGGGGTCGTCGCACCCGGCGGCGTCGGCCGCGACGCCTTCTGGGACCTCCTGACCCAGGGGCGTACCGCCACCCGGAGGCTCAGTCTCTGCGACCCGGAGCCGTTCAGATCCCAGGTGGCCGCCGAGGTCGACTTCCGGGCCGAGGCCGCGGGACTGACCGAGCAGCAGTCCGTGGAGCTGGACCGGGCAGCCCAGTTCGCCCTGGTCGCCGCCCGTGAGGCGGTGGAGGACGCGGGCTGGCGGGACACGTGCCCGCCCGACCGCGCCGGGGTCGTCGTGGGCTCCGCCGTCGGCGCCACGACCAAGCTGGAGGAGGTCTACCGGCAGCTCAGCGCGGACGGGTCCCTCTGGGACGTGATCCCGGACTCCCCCGCCCAGCTCTACTCGTACTTCGTGCCCAGCTCCTTCGCCGCCGGCATCGCCCGGGAGTTCGGCGTCACCGGGCAGAGCGGCGTCGTGTCGACCGGCTGCACCTCCGGGATCGACGCCGTGGGCAACGCGTGGGAACTGATCCAGGACGGCATCCTGGACTCCGTCGTCTGCGGGGCCACCGACGCGCCCATCTCGCCCATCACCGTCGCCTGCTTCGACACGATCAAGGCGACCTCGACCTACAACGACACCCCGGAGACCGCCTCCCGGCCGTTCGACGCGACACGGGGCGGATTCGTCCTCGGCGAGGGCAGCGCGATGTTCGTCCTGGAGTCCGAGGAGTCCGCCCTGCGCCGCGGCGCGCGCGTCTACGGCGAGATCAAGGGGTACGCCAGCCGCTGCAACGCGTACCACATGACCGGCCTGAAGGCCGACGGGCGTGAGCTGGCGCAGGCCGTCACCGCCGCCCTGACCCAGGCCCGGATGGACCCGGGCGAGCTCGACTACGTCAACGCCCACGGCAGCGGGACCAAGCAGAACGACAGGCACGAGACCGCGGCGCTCAAGGTCTCCCTGGGCACCGCCGCCCGCCATGTGCCCATCAGCTCCATCAAGTCCATGGTGGGCCACTCGCTGGGGGCCATCGGCTCGCTGGAGATCGCCGCGTGCGCCCTGGCGCTGCGGTACGACGTGATCCCGCCGACGGCCAACCTCACCCGGCCGGACCCGGAGCTCGACCTGGACTACGTACCCGTACATGCGAGGAAACAGCAGACCGACGGAATCCTGACGACCGGCAGCGGTTTCGGAGGGTTCCAGAGCGCCATGGTCCTCGCGGATCCGGAGAAGCGCTCATGACCGCACACATCACCGGCATCGGTGTCGTCTCCCCGCTGGGCCTGTCCCGGGAAGAGCACTGGAAGGCCCTCCTGGACGGGTGCAGCGGCCTGGGTCCGACCCGGTCGTTCGACTCCACCCGCTACGACAACCCCATCAGCGGCGAGGTCCCCCACTTCAGCCAGGAGGAACTGCCCAGAAGGCTGCTGCCCGCCACCGACCGCATGACACAGATGTCGCTGGTCGCCGCAGCAGGGGCGTTCGACGACAGCGGCATCGACAGGGACCAGGTCGACCCCCTCGACATCGGCGTCATGACCGCCTCCACCGCGGGCGGATACGCGTTCGGGCAGAAGGAACTGCAGAACCTGTGGTCCAAGGGCCCCAAGTACGTCAGCACCCACCAGTCCTACGCCTGGTTCTACGCGGTCAACACCGGCCAGATCTCCATCCGCCACGGCTGCCAGGGGCACAGCGGAGTGATCGTCGCCGACGACGCCGGCGGCCTCGACGCGATCGCGACCGCCGCCCGCCGCCTGGCGCGCGGGAACCGCGTCATGCTCACCGGCTCGGTGGACAGCACCATGTGTCCCTGGGGGCGGGTCGCGCACACCTCGACCGGCCACCTGTCGAAGTCCGCCGACCCGCGCACCGCGTACCTGCCGTTCGACGAACGGGCAGGCGGGTGGGTCAACGGCGAGGGCGGGGCCCACCTCGTCCTCCGGTCCGAGAGCGACGGCCGGTACGCGTCGGTGCTCGGCCACGGGGCGACCGTGGACGACCCGCGGGCCGACCCGGGGGCGGGTCTGGTCCAGGCGATCCGCCTCGCACTCGACGCGGCGCGGCTGCGCGCCCGCGACATCGGCGTGGTCTTCGCCGACGCGGCCGGCACCCGGCAGGCGGACCGGGCCGAGGCCGCCGCCCTCGCGGAGGTCTTCGGGCGGAACTCCGTCCCCGTCACCGCGCCCAAGGCGGCCACGGGCCGCATGGGCTGCGGAACCGCCTCGCTCGACGTCGCCACGGCGGTACTCGCCCTGCGCGACCAGACGATCCCCCCGACCGTCAACGTCGAAGCGGACGCGTCCCTCGGGATCAACCTGTGCACCGCGGCCGCCCCGCACCGCATCACCCACGCCCTGGTGCTCGCCAGGGGCATCGGTGGGTTCAACTCCGCCCTGATCGTCGGGGCATGACCGAAGGAGAGAACGACATGACCGCACGCGTCACCATGGACGACCTCAAGCGCGCCCTCCAGGAGGGCTCGGGGGTCGACGAGGGCGTCGACCTCGACCGGGACCTCCCGACCAAGGCGTTCGCCGACCTCGGCTACGACTCCCTGGCCGTCCTGGAGACCGGCCTGCGCCTCGGACGCGAGAACGACATCGAGATCGACGACTCGGTGTTCAACGACCTCGACACGCCCCAGCAGCTGCTGGACGCGATCAACCAGGCCCTCGAGAACCAGGCGGCGGCATCATGACGGCTCTGCGTCACGCCCTCGTCACCGGCGGGTCGAGCGGCATCGGCAAGGCCGTCGCGCAACGCCTCGGGAAGGCCGGGCACACCGTGTCGATCTGCGGCCGGGACCCCGAGAAGCTCCGGTCCGCCGCCAAGGAACTGGCCGAACTCGGCGTGCCCGTCACCACGTTGAGCGCCGACGTCAGTGACCCCCAGCAGGTGCGCGAGCTGGTCGGCCGGGCCGTGGAGGCGAGCGGGCCCATCGGGATCCTGGTCAACAACGCCGGCAGGAACGGCGGCGGCAAGACGGCGGAGCTGACCGACGAGCTGTGGCGGGAGGTGCTCAGCACCAACCTCGACAGCGTCTTCTACGTCACCCGGGAGGTGCTGGCCCGCGGCGGCATCCACGAGGTCGAGCACGGCCGCATCGTCAACATCGCCTCCACCGCGGGCAAACAGGGCGTCCTGCTGGCCGCCCCCTACTCCGCCTCCAAACACGGCGTGGTCGGCTTCACCAAGGCCGTGGGCAAGGAGCTCGCGCCCCAAGGCATCGCGATGAACGCGGTCTGCCCGGGATACGTGGAGACGCCGATGGCCACCCGGGTGCGGCGCGCGTACGCCGACGCCTGGGAGACCACGGAGGCGGAGGTCCTGTCCGCCTTCGAGGCGAAGATCCCGCTCGGCCGGTACAGCACGCCCGACGAGGTCGCCTCCCTCGTCGAGTACCTCACCACCGAAGGCGCCGCCTCGATCACGGCCCAGGCACTCAACGTGTGCGGCGGCCTCGGAAACTTCTAGGAGATGATCCGCATGACCGACCGGCCCCGCGTCGACGTGCACACCACCACGATCAGCAGCAGCGCCGACGAGGTGTACCGCCGCTTGGAGAGCGTCGGACAGTGGTCCCAGATGTTCGAACCGACCATCCACAGCACGGAACTGGCCCGGGAGGGGAACAAGCAGACGATCCAGCTGTGGGCCGTCGCCAACGGGGAACCCAAGTCCTGGGTCTCCGAGCGTCACCTCGACCCCGTCGCACGCACCATCCGCTTCGCGCAGACGGTCACCGCGCCGCCCGTCGCGGAGATGTCGGGCGAGTGGAAGGTCCTGCCCCTGACCGAGGACAGCTGCTCCGTCCGGCTGACGCACACCTACCGCGCGGAGGACGACTCCGAGGAGGCGCTCGCCTGGATAGCCAAGGCCGTGGACACCAACAGCACCAAGGAACTCGCGGCGCTGAAGACCGCCCTCGAACGCGAGGCGGACAGCGAGCTGAGCGCCTTCACGTTCGCGGACTCGGTGGAGACGACGGCCGACCCCGTCCTGCTGTTCTCCTTCCTGGACCGCGGCGAACTGTGGTCCGGACGGCTGGACCACGTCGCCGAGGCCGAGATGAAGGAGTTCTCCGACGGGCTGCAACTGCTCCGGATGCGGACGAGGACCCCGGACGGCGACAGCCACGTCACGGAGTCCTACCGGGTGTCCCAGAGCCCGGCCAGGCTGCTGTACAAGCAGGTGACGCTGCCGGCGCTGCTGGACCTGCACACCGGCGAGTGGACCATCTCCCCGTCCGGCGAGAGCTGGAAGGTCACCTCGAAGCACACGGTGGCGATCGACCCCGAAGCGGTGCAGAAGGTCCTCGGCCCGGACGCGACCGTCGCGGACGCCAAGGAGATCGCCCGGCGGAACCTGGGGAACAACAGCCTGCGGACCCTCGAAGCAGCGGTCCGCTGGGCCGATGCCGCCGCGCCGCAGCGGTGAGCGGGAACGTGACCGCGCCCGAGGTCTCCGACGTCGTCGTCGTCGGCGCCGGGCCCAGCGGCCTGCTCCTGGCGGGGATCCTCGCCGGGGCAGGCGCGCGGGTCACCGTACTGGAATCGCGCGGCGCGCCGGACCCGCAGATCCGCGCCTCGACCCTGCACGCCCGCGCCATGGAGATCTTCGACTCCCACGGAGTGGAGTTCGCACCTGAGCTGCCCCACAGCACCCACGGGCACTACGGCGGCCTGCCCGTGGACCTCTCGCACGTCGAGTCCGACCGGGCCGGCGTCTGGCGGTGCCCGCAGCCCGAACTCGTACGGACACTGAGCGGCTGGGCCGGCCGCCACGGCGCGCGGCTGCTGTACGGGGAACACGTGGAGTCCGTCCACGGGCAGGGCCGGCACCGTCTGGTACGCACCCGGACCGGCCGGACCTTCGGCGCGGCGCTGCTGGTCGCGACGGACGGACAGCAGAGCACGGTCCGTGCGCTGCTCGGCATCGCCTGCGAGGGTGCCCCGGCCACGCGCGTCCTGGTGCAGGCCGACCTCCGCCGGTGCCGCGTGCCGGGACGGCGCTTCGAGCGGCGGGGGCGTTACACCGTCACCGCCGCCCCGCTCAGCGACGAGGTCACGCGGCTGATGATCCACGATCCGCGGTGGCCCGTGGGCCGGCCGCGCACGGCGGAGGACCTCCGCGCCGCCTGGCACGCCGCCACCGGCGAGGTGCTGCCGGCCGAGCCTTCGTGGCTGCGGACGTTCAGCGACGACACGAGCGTCGCGCACCGACTGGTCAAAGGCCGTGTCGTGCTGTGCGGTGACGCGGCCCATCCCTTCATCCCCATCGGAGGGCAGGCGTTGAATACGTCCCTGATGGACGCCGAGGCACTCGGCTGGCGGGTCCTGGCGCACCTGGAGGACGGGGACCCGCAGGGGCTCCTGGAGTACGGGGAGGAACGCGCCGCCTGGCTGGACGTGCTCGCGCGCAGACTGCGCGCGCAGGCGCGCCTGCTGTTCGACACCGACGAGGCAGCCACCGCGCACAAGGCGCGCGTGGCCGAGCGCCTGAACAGCGACGAGGCCTACCGGCAGAAGATCGCCGACTCCCTGGCGGGTGTCGACGTGTGCTACCCGGCGGCCACCGGCGGGATCCGCCGCCGTCTCGGCCCGGCCCAGCTGCGCGAGGCCGGGGCCGCCCGCCGCACGACCCGCGTCCGACGGGGGTCCGTGACCGACGGCGGCACCCGGGTGGACGCCTGGATCAGGCCCGATCACCACTGGTACCCGACGGCCCCTGACGAGGCCCGGCAGGACTGGAATGACGCGGTGCGCCCGCTTGACGACCACGAAGCCGAGGTGGCGCGGTGAAAGCGTTCCTGTTTCCCGGCCAGGGGACCCAGAAAGTCGGCATGGGCTCCTACCTGCGCGAGGAGTACCCGGGCCTGGTCGAGCCGCTGTGGCAGGAGGCGGACGAGATCCTGGGGTACTCCCTGACCCGCCTCTGCGAGGAAGGGCCGGTCGAGAAGCTGCGGCACATGCCGGTCACGCAGCCGGCCGTCTTCCTGTGCAGCTACACGGCCCTGGTCGCCGCGCGGGCCAAGGGCGCGGAGCCGGACGTCGTCGCGGGCCACAGCCTGGGCGAGTACTCGGCTCTCGCGGCGGCCGGTGTGCTGACCTGGAGGGAAGTGCTCCAGCTCGTCCATCGCCGTGGTGAGCTCATGGCGCAGGTGCAGGAGCGGGTGGACGGGAAGATGGCGGCCCTCCTCGGACTGCCGATCGAGCAGGTCGAGCGGGCCTGCGCGCGGGTGCGGTCCGACACCGGGGAGGTGGTCGAGGTGGCCAACCACAACGAGCCCCTCCAGGCCGTGGTCTCCGGCCAGACCGCCGCCATCGACCTGCTGGTCGAGCGGGTCACGACGATGACGGACGCCCGCGCGACCGTGCTGAGGATCGGCGGCCCGGCCCACTCCAGTCTGATGGGCAGCGCGACGGCGGACTTCGTGGAGTACCTGCAGCGCTTCGACTTCCGGCCGCCCCGGGTGCCCCTGATCTCCGGTTCGACCGCCGCACTGTACGCGTCCGGTGAGGAGATCAAGCGCCAGCTCGGCGATCAGCTGGTGCACCGGGTGCGCTGGGTCGACGTGATGGCCGAGCTCAAGCGGCTGTCGGTGTCGCGGACCTGGGAGCTGGGACCGGGCAAGGTCCTCTCGGGGTTCGTCCGGAGGTCGCTGCCCGGCGTGCCGACCTATCGTGCCAACGACCTGCCGTCCTTCCTGGCCGGCGTGACGGGCTGGTGAACCGGTGAATCACATGGTGCGACGAGCGCCGACCGCTGCCCGGGGGGAGCGGTCGGCCGACGGGGCGGGCACCTCGCCCGGCCCCCTCGTCCTGATGCTGCCCGGCCAGGGTTCGCAGTTCGGCGCGATGGGGGCCCCGCTCTACGACGCCGACCCCCGTTTCCGGCGGGCGCTCGACGACTTCTTCGACGCGTTCGGCGCCGGCGCGCAGCGGCTCAGGCAGGTGTGGCGTCACGGCTCTCCCCGGGAACTAGAGCAGGGGGCCTTCGCCCAGCCGCTGCTCTTCGGGATCGGCTACGCCGCCGGAAGGGTCTGGCTGGAGGACCTGAAGGGCGCCGACGTGACCCTGATCGGGCACAGCGTGGGTGAATTGGCGGCGGCCACGCTCGCGGGCGTCTTCGACCTCGAACTGGCCGGTGCGCTCCTGAAGGAGCGGGCCCGGCTGCTCGAAGAGGCTCCCCGCGGCGGCATGATCGCCTGCCGCGGCACGGAGGCAGAGGTTCAGGAGCACCTCGACGCCCTGGGCGGACGGGCTGTCGTCGCGGCGGAGAACGCGGACAACCAGTGCGTCGTGAGCTGTGCGGAGGAGGACCTCCCGGACATGGTGCGAGGCCTTGGCGCCCAGGGGGTGCCGTGCATGCGCGCCGCGGCGGCCGAGCCGTTCCACTCCCCGCTCCTGGCCCCGGCCGCCCTTGAGTTCGAGGAGTTCCTGGCGCGGCGCGAGCGGGAGCTGTCGCCGGCGAAGTCACCGATGGTCTCGGCCTACTCGGCACGAAGGGTCAGCGACCGGAATACGGAGCCAGCTCGGTTCTGGACGCATCAGATGGCTGAAAAGGTGTTCTTCTGGAAGGCGATCGTCAGCAACTGTGGTTCCAGTCCGCACACATTTGTGGAGATCGGCCCCGGAACGGTCCTTTCCATGGCTGTCCGCCGGTTGCCGTCGGTTCGCGGCGGAGGTTCCGAAGTAGTCACCACGATGCCGCGTCATCGACGTGAGGTCGAACAGTGGAATTCCGTCCGGCGTGAGGTGGTCGAGCTGTTCAGTTGAGTTCTCAACGATTCTTAATGGGGCCGGGGTGAGGGCTCCTGAAGTCGTGCTGTGTGCAGAATGTGTCAAAAGTTTGCATGTTCCAAAAAATAAGTACATGGATCGGAAGATACTGGTACTGTTGCCGAGCGTTGAACAGTTGCTGATTCCGCAGATGTTTTCTCGTCCTCTTCTCTCCGGTGTCCCTCTCGAATCTCGCTCCCCCTTCTTTCTTCAGCTTTTTTCGCTGCGCGTCAGGAGGTTGATGGCCAAGATCACGCGGAAGGCTCTTTGATAAATATTCACCCTGGCCGGGTCGAATAGTTAGCACGGGGGAAATGCAATGGGTTTAATCCGTTTCGATGTGCTGGGGTCACTCCGGGTGCGGTGCGACGACGCGCTTGTGCGGCTGACCGGACAGAAATACCGGACCGTGGTTTCGTGCCTCGCTCTCCATCCCGAGAATTCGGTGAGAATGGAGGAACTCCTCCACGCCGCATGGAAGGGGAAGCGTCCGTCCAGCGCCCACCACCAGGTGCGGAAGATGATTTCCGCGCTCAGGCTCAGCTTCGACCAGGGCTGGGACCTGGTGGCGACGTCCCACGAGGGCTACATGCTGAAGTTGACGCCCGAGCACTCCGACGTCTCCGAGTTCTGCCGGCTCTACGACCGGGCGATGTCGAGTGCCTTCGCGAGCGACGAGGACCTGTCGGTGGCGTATTCGGCGCTGGCGCTCTGGCGGGGGAGGCCCTGCGAGGGATCGGAGCCCCGCGGGCAGGAGCACTGGATCTCCGAACTGGTGGAACAGCACCGGGTGCTCGTGAACAAGACGGTGCACGCCTTCCAGGAGCGGGGACGCTCCGACGAGTTGACCTCGATACTGCGCGTGGCGTCGAAGATCCACAGGCAGCCGGTCCACCCGCACTCCGATACCGCCCTACCCGCCCCGGCCGGCCGGCCGTCGGGCGGGACGCACGCCCGCGAGAGTCCGGTACCGCCGCCCCTCCCGGCACGGCCCGGCGTCCCGGTCGGGCCGAACTGCCTGCCGCGGGACCTCCAGGACTTCGGCGGACGCGAACGCGAGATCGACGAACTGCACACCCTCCTCTCGGGGCAGGGGACCCACTCGCCGTCGGTGGCGACCCTTCACGGAATGGGCGGAGTCGGGAAGACGGCTGTCGCCGTCCGGCTGGCGCACCTGCTGGCCCGCCACTATCCGGACGGCCAGCTCTTCGTCTCCCTGGACGGCTTCTCGCCGTCCTGCACGGCCAGCGTGTCCAGCGCGCTCGGGGTGCTGCTGCGGCAGAAGGGCATCCCGGACGACGAGATCTCCTCGTCGGAGGAAGGGCGGCTGGCGCAGTGGCGGACCATCACGGCCGGTCAGCGGCTGCTCGTCGTGCTGGACGACGCCCGCGACATCGAGCAGGTGGAACCGCTCATACCGCCCTCGCGCGACAGCGCCTGCATCATCACCTCCCGCATCATCCTCAACGGCATCGACGGAGCTCATCACACCTCGCTCGAAGTGCCGGACGAGGACGAGTGCCTGGAAATGCTCAGCTGCATGCTCGACCAGCGCTTCGAGAGCCTCGACACCCAGGACGCGCGGGCGCTGATCCAGCAGTGCGCCAACCTGCCGCTGGCCCTGCGCCTGGCGGCGGCGCGCATCTCGACCCGCGACTTCCTCGACCTCCGGGAGCTCAGCGACCGGCTCGCCGCCACCTCCGTCTTCAACGAGCTGGAGGTGCCCGGACGCAGCCTGATCGGCCGGCTCATCACCTCGTTCACCTCCCTGGAAGACTTCGACCACGACCGCTATCTGCGGCTGTCGCTCCTGCCCTGCCCCGATCTGGACGAGACCTCGGTCGCGGCCGCGCTCGGCCTGTCGACCGATCTGGTTCGGTGCGCCTGCCGGCGCTTCGCCGACCGGGCGCTGTTGCAGCGGACACGGGCCGGCGCCTACCGGGTGCATCCGCTGCTGCTGCACGCGGCGCACCTGGAAGCACAGAAGAAGATCACGTTCGACGAGCAGCGCCGCGTCATCCGCGCCGCCTTCCTCCACTACAAGGCATCGAACGGCCTCGTGGGCTCCAGCCGTGTCAGCCCCTCGCCGAGTCCTGACGGGCATGTGGTGCTGAGGACCCTCACCCGGTCCGCCGAGCTGGCGGCGCGGCTCGACCTCCAGCAGGAGTTCATCGAACTGTGCGTGGCCTGGGAGGGGATGGTCAGCCAGGTGCTGGACACGCGCCAGCAGGAAGTGGTGTGGAACCTCGTGCGCGACGCGACGCAGCAGTCCTCGCAAGCCGCATCGCAGCACCACCCCGGACCGCCCGCACGAGAGCACGTCACGAACGTCGCCCGGGGCAGGGAGACGGAGCTCGTCCGCCTGACCTAGCGCTGTGACCGGAAAGGTTTGCCGGGTTGCGGCGTCCGGTGCATGGGGTCTCCCCAGGCCCGCAGGGCCTGGGAGAAGCATCGCGCGGCGGAGGGGCGCCCGTGTACTGGACGTACTCGGGTGTCCCGACAACCTGGCGGTCCCCCCCCCGGACGGAGTCTGGGGGATGAGGTGCCGTGCCGGGCGGGCCGGGCCCGGCAAGATCCGGAAGAGACGGCCTGGTCCCTGGTCCCTGGTCCAACGGCGGCCCTCTTCGCGCGAAGGGCCGGAACTCCACGCCGTGCGCGTGATCGGCACAAGACGCCTCCACCCGTGATCCCCAGAGGAAAGGAAGTCGGACGATGGGCCGTGTCCTTCCGTATCCGCCGGACGGCGAGGTACTTCTGCTGCCGAGACAGTACGGACCGGCAGCGGGCGAGCAGGCCGTCACGACGAGGGAAGTCGTGGTGGGCGGGGGAGGCCTTCTGGGGAGGCACGTCCGCGCCGCGCTGGGCGGCCGGCTGAGCGAACGGGTGCGCGTCCCCTGGGACGACCACGCCCTCGCCTGTGCCCGACTCTACGAACTGGGAAGGGAGCTGGCCGCTCGAACCGACCGCTGGAACCTCTACTGGTGCGCCGGCCTGGCCGTGTTCCACACCCCTGCCGAGCAGGTCGAGCGAGAACGCGTCCAGGTCGGTCGGCTGCTCGCGGGAATCCACGACGGACTCGAACGGTCCGGCCTCCCTTCCGACGGCGCCCTGTTCTTCGCGTCGTCGGCGGGCGGTGCGTACGCGGGCTCGGCACACGCGCCCTTCACCGAGTTCTCCACCCCCGCTCCCCAGAACGCCTACGGCGAGGCCAAACTCGCCGTGGAGAAGGAGGCCGAGGCCCTGTCGCGCCGATGGCGGCTGCCCGTGGTGGCGGGCCGGATCACCAACCTCTACGGTCCCGGACAGAACCTCGGCAAGAACCAGGGACTGGTCAGCGCCCTCGTCAAAGCACAGCTGACCGGAGAACCCCTGCGCCTGCGGGCCGCGCCGAGGACGACGCGCGACTACATCTACGCGCGGGACTGCGCACGGATGGCGGTCGCGACGATGGATGCCGTGCGTTCCCGCACCCTGGGCAGGGACCCGTACGTCTGCAAGATCTTCGCCAGCGGGCGGTCCTTCCGGATCGACGGGCTTCTGGAGGTGGCCGAGCGCCTCTTCGACCAGCCGGTGCCCGTCCTCCACGAGTACCCGGCGGGCGGCGCGAGCACGGACTTCTCCGTCACGTCCCGGGTGTGGGCGGACCTCGTGCCGTCCCCCTTCCTCAACATCGAGGAAGGGATGCGGGCCGTCCGTGCGGACCTCAGATACCGGCTCGACCTCGACTAGGCCGTCTCTTCCGGATCTTGCCGGGCCCGGACCGGCCGCCCACCCGGCCCCCGGCACCGCCGTGTCCACCACCGCGCAGGCCCTGAACGTCCGTGGCGGCCCGGACGATTTCCGACCCGGGGAACAGGAGTCGACCAGGGCAGCCGCCCACCCCGGAGGACGGCCGCCGTATCCCGGCACGACTGCTTGGAGGCAAGGACAGTCCGTTACGTCATGGGAATCGCCGAGGCCGGCTGACAACCCCCACTTCGAACCGCGGAGAGTCATGTCCCTCATCTCGCCCCACGCCCCCCAAGCCCCCCGAGGTACCCACCCAGCCGGGCGCCGCTCTTTCCCCACCCTCGTGAGCGGCGCCGCCGTCGGCCGGCTCTCCGAGCCGAAGGAGGCCGTGTCATGAGGTTCCTGGTGACCGGGGGCGCCGGGTTCATCGGCTCCCACTACGTACGGTCCCTGCTCGCGGGGGAGTACAAGGGGGCGGAGAACGCCAGGGTCACGGTCCTGGACAAGGAGACCTACGCCGGGAACCGCGCCAACCTGCCCGCGGAGCACCCGCGGATGACCTTCGTCCGCGGCGACGTCTGCGACCGGGAGCTGCTGCTCGACCTGCTGCCGGGGCACGACGCCGTAGTCCACTTCGCCGCGGAGTCGCATGTCGACCGCTCCGTCACGGGCGCGGCCGAGTTCTTCCGCACCAACGTGCTCGGTACGCAGACCGTCCTCGACGCGGCGCTGGTCACCGGCGTGGAGCGCGTCGTGCACGTCTCGACCGACGAGGTGTACGGCTCGATCGAGAAAGGTTCCTGGACCGAGGACCGGCCGTTGCTGCCCAACTCCCCCTACGCGGCGTCCAAGGCGGGCTCCGACCTCGTCGCCCGCTCCTACTGGAACACCCACGGCCTCGACCTCTCGGTGACCCGCTGCTCCAACAACTACGGCCCGTACCAGCACCCCGAGAAGCTGATCCCGCGGTTCGTCACCCATCTGTTCGAGGGCACTCCGCTCCCGCTCTACGGCGACGGACGGAACCGCCGCGAATGGGTGCACGTCGACGACCATTGCCGGGCCGTGCACCACGTGCTGATGTGGGGCGGGGCCGGCGAGATCTACAACGTGGGCGGCGGAAACGAACTGACCAACCTGGCCCTGACCGAGCGGATCCTGCGGCTGTGCGGAGCCGACCGGTCGATGATCCGGTACGTCACCGACCGAACGGGACACGACCTGCGGCACTCCCTGGACGACACCAAGATCCGTGAAGAACTCGGCTGGTCGCCGCGCATCGCTTTCGACGAGGGGCTCGCCGGGACTGTCGCCTGGTACAGGGACAACCCCCAGTGGTGGAAGGCGGCCTGGAACCCGTCGTCGGCGGTCCTGCCCTGATGCCGGTGATCGACGAGATCCTGCCCGCCGCCGTGGCGGTCTCCGAGGCGTTCGCCGACGATCCCGCCGCCTTCCTGTTCCCCGAGGAGGAGGCGGCGATCGCGCGGGCCGTGCCCGGCCGCCGCCGTGAGTTCGCCACGGCCCGCCTCTGCGCCCGCCGGGCGCTGGCCAAGCTGGGGCGGCCGCCGGCCCCCCTGCTGCCGGGCGCACGCGGAGCCCCCTCATGGCCCGCGGAGGTGGTGGGCAGCATGACGCACTGTGAGGGCTACCGGGCGGCCGCGGTGGCGCGCCGTGGCGACTTCGCCGCCCTCGGGATCGATGCCGAACCCCACCGGCCCCTTCCCGCGCATGTGCTGGAGGCCGTCGCGGTGCCCGCCGAACACGCCAGGCACCGCGTGCTGAGCGCCACTGTCCCGCGGGTCTGCTGGGACCGTGTGCTGTTCTGCGCCAAGGAGGCGGTGTACAAAGCGTGGTTCCCGCGGACCGGCCTGCCGCTGGAGTTCGGAGAGGCCGACATCGCCTTGCGTACGGACGGTTCGTTCACCGTCCGCGTCCGACGCCGCCACCCCTCCCCGGAGCACTTCACACCCCTTGCCTACGAGGGCCGCTGGGTCGCCACCTCCGCCCTGGTGGCCGCCGCCGTGGCCGAACCCGCCACCGTCCCGTCCACCGCCGCGGGGCCCGTACGTGCCGCGGACCGCTGAACACGAGAGCGCCGGTCCCGGACGCGGCCGACCACATCGCAGACTGGGCGAAGAAATTGTGGACAGTCAACAAAGCGCGATGTTGAGGCAGACGCCATCCGGCAGGCTCGCCAGATGCGCGAGCAGACGGGGCACGGGGACGGCGCCGTCGCACCAGCTCCTCGGGAGCGGGCTGTCGGGAGGGGAACCCGCCCGGGACCGCTGACCGGGCGGCCGGCGGCGCGGCCGCGGTGGCCGTTGACGCACCTGCGCGGGCCGGACTCTGAGCTCGCGCGAGGATGGAGGTGTGGGGGATCCGCGAGGCGCAGGCCTGGCACACCTCGGCCAGAGTCCAGAATGGTTCGCCTGATCGCAGTCCTCAGGCGTGCGGCTCTGCTCCGACGCCGATCCACCGTACCGATCGGGCGCGCGGTGATGCCTTCTTCTTCGGCTTGCGGCGTTGGCTGCTGCCCTTCCCTCGTGTCCATCTCCGGCAACGAGTCTTGGGTGCGCCCCGACGGACTGCCACTGCTGCCCCTCGTCGCCGCCATCCGAGGTACAGGTTCACGTCACCGGGTCAGGCGGGTGACGTCCCGCAGCGGCCCGCCGCGCCCAACCCCGCACGCGGAGGCCGGACCCGCACCCGTCCGCCGTCAGGAACCCGGCGCGTCGACGGGGTGGAGGTCCAATTCCGTCCGGACGCGGCGTCGGATGGTCGCGACGACGGGAGAGTGGGTGAACGCTTCGGCGACGAGGGCGAGTCGGGAGCTCTCGGTGCGGAGGTCGGGAGCGATGGTGGGCGGGGTGTGGCCGTGGGTGCCCGGGTACGGGTAGCGCCGACCGGCGGCCAGCGCCTCCAGTGCGGCCGCGAAGACCGCGGCCTCGACGGTCGCGGCGGTGCGCCGCTGGTCGAGGCGGGCCGCGCGGCAGGCTTCGGCGGCCCACTCGGGTACCCCGGCGTGGAGGTGTGCGCGGAGGGCGAGCTGCCCGTCGCGGATCTCGATGACCCGCCGGTAGAGGGCGAATTCGGGGTTCACGGTCAGGCTGCCGAGGCGGCTTCCGGTGGTGGGCGGTTCCAGGGCGATCTCGGGGCGGACGGCGTACAGGGCCGACCAGAGCGGGCCGATGCGGCGGTGGTTGCGGCGGGCGCGCATGCGGTGGACCGGCGCCGCCAGGCGGTCCCCCCAGGCGGTGAGGGTCATTCCGCAGATGATCAGCACGAGCGTGGCCAGGCCTACGGAGGCGGAGTACAGGTTTGCCCCGCCGTTCTGACGGCCCGTGCGGAACGCGGAGATCAGGGGGAAGACACTCCGGGCGGACCAGAGCAGCCCGCAGGCGCCGGCTGCGACGATCAGCCACAGTCCCGTCCGCAGGAGGCCCGGGCCGAGCTGCCGGACCGAGCGGTGGATCATCACGGTGAACAGCCCGACGCACCAGAGGCTGTGGACGGTGAAGAGCACGTCGTAGCCGGTCAGCGCCGCCCGTCCGCCGTCCTCGACGGTGAGCATGGAGCCCACCGGCGTTACCCCGGCTGCCCGGTAGAGGACCGCGGAGGCCACCATCACCAGGACCGAGCCGACGACCTGCCACCTCATCCGGAGGCGGTTGCGGCCGCCGGGCCGCACGGCCAGCACCGTCAGGACGAGGAAGCACTCGGCTGCGAGTTTGAGCTCGGCGGACAGTAGGGGCATCAGGCGGCACGACGGCGTGGTGATGTGCAGGCCCTGGGTCAACGGCGTCAGGACCATGGACAGTCCGATGGCGACCGTGAAGGCGACCAGGTGGCGGGCGCCGGGCTGGAGCGGGCTGCCGCGCCAGAGCCGGATCCGGAAGAGGAGCCCGACGATCGCGACGGCCCCGGCCAGCCACGAGACCGTGCCGATCACGGCGCGGCCGGCGGGCGGTGCTGCAGGCGCCGCGGGGTGTCGAGGATTCCGCAGAGCCCGACCGTCTCCTCGCTCGGGTGCGCGGCGCCGGGCGCGGCCGGACCACTGGGTCTGGCTGTGCGGTGCAGAACCAGCGAGGCGAAGAGTTCGGCCTCCTGCTCCTGGGTGCTGTCGTACACGCTGCGCCCCAGCACCCGGCGGACCAACTCACCGGAGAGGTGCGGCACCAGTACCGCGACGCCCGCGTGGGCGGAGTGCCCGGCCGCCGGCGCCGCGCCCTGGTGGCCGCGGAGCAGGTGGCCGACCTCGTGCAGCACGATGTGCTGCTGGTGCAACGGGGTGGTGTCGGTCGGGTAGCCGATGTACTCGGCGCGGTCGGTGCTCAGCAGCATGCCGCAGGTGCCGGCGGCGCCCGCGGGCAACGGGAGGAACTCGACCGGTCGGCCCATGCGTGCGGACAACACCTCGGCGAGGGCGGGCAGTTCGAACGGATCCGGCAGGGCCAGCGTCGCAGCCAGCCGCCGACAGCGCCGCCAGAGCCTGCGCCGCTCCCCGTTCGTCATTTCCGCCCCCAGCCGTCGCGCCTCCCGTTGACCGACCCTGGTGGGGTGTCGGCCCCGCGTGCCCAGCGCGCCCCGCGCACCGGACAACGCCTCCGCGAGATCACTCGGAGGACCGGGCTCTCGCCTCGCGGCGGGCGATCGCTTCGATCATGTCGCTGATGGTACCCAGCCCCTCCGGCGAGAGGGTCACGGCCCGGAGGGCGACGTCGTGGACGCCGGCGTCCCGCAGTGCCCCGAGCAGGGCCAGCTCCTCGGCGATCCGCGCGCCCTGCTCGTCCTCGAAGAAGTAGGCGGGCGGTACCTGGAAGAAGTGGGCCAGGGCTTCGAGGTGACGCTTGGTCGGGTTGTCGCGCCGCCCGGTGCGCAGCTGCCAGAGGTAGGTGGCGGAGAAGCTCTCGCCGGTCGCTTCCCGGCAGGCCCGGGCGACTTCCTCGTTGCTGTGCGGCTCCCCGCCCGGCCGGCGGACCGTCCGGAAGAGCTGCTCGATCCGGTCCGCGAGGGTGGCTGGTGCACCCGGCCCGTCTGCCGTCACTGTGCGCCTCCCCGTCCTGCCTATGTGTCCGGCACCATCGTACTCATTCATTTCAGCTAACGCGCGGATGGCTGAAATTCATCCTAGCTAATGCCCTGAGGCTCTGTCAGTGTTGCGCCGACGCCCCGACAGTCGCAGAACTGTTCGAACGGGCTTCCCCGAGCCGAACCCTCAAGGAGCACCAGTGAAACTCCGGACGTCCCTGGCAGCCGTCACCGTCGGCGCCTCGCTGCTCACCGCCGTGCCCGCCGCGGTGGCCCCCAACCTGGCCGCCGCGGTCGGCGATTGCTACATCATGTGGCCCCAGTTCGACGACGCCATGGGGTGCGCCACCACCTTCTCTGAGACCATCAACTGGAGCAACGGCGGCATCGGTGACACGTATGACATGCAGCGGGTCGAGATCGTGGGGAAGTCCGAGCGCGTGAACCCCCCGTACAACCCCTTCGGCTGGGAAAGCGTGCCCGGCAGCGGCGGCGGAGGCCCGAGCGGGGGATCCAACGGCGGCGCCAAGCCCTACAGCTACGGCCAGAAGTGGACCGTTTTGACGGACTGTCTGCAGAACAATTCCGGGGTCGACCAGGAGTTCAAGAAGGACTCCACCTACACCGTCAACTACGAGGTGAGCGCGAACGCCTCGGTGAAGGCCGTCGAGGTCCTCAACGCCAGTCTCGGAACGAAGGTGAGCTCCACGGAATCCCGGGTCACGGGCTGGAAGGTCACCATCAAGGCGGGTCAGAGGATGGGTCTGGCGGTGGAGTACCAGACCATCACCTACCTGGTCTCCACCGGCAGCCGTGCCGAGCTCGTGAACGTCACCGCTCCGACCGCCATGGTCGCCGGCGTCCCCTGCTGACGGCCCGCGTGCGTACGGCGTCCAGCGTCCTCAGATCGGGCAGGTCGAGGGTGTAGCGCATGTAGCCGCCGTGCCGGCGGGCCGTGAGACCGCTCGCGGCCCGCCGGCGGTGCGCGCACCCGGGCGCGTGGACGGCCGACACGGCGACGGTGAAGATGTGCCTGGTCAGCGGGCGAGTACGTGGCCGTCGTGGGGGCGGTGGTCGCGGGAGCGGCGCAGGTCGGTGGTGACGTAGGTGCGTTGCAGCCAGCGGTCTGCTCCGTCATAACGAGGGTGGAAGGCGGTCCGTCCGTGGACGGTGACGCGGTTGTCGATGACGACCAGGTCGCCGGGTGTCAGGCGCAGGGTGCGGGCACTCGCCTCGCAGGCGCGGCCGAATTCGGTCAGTGCCGCGGCGGCCCGGGGGGTGAGCGGAGTAGTGACGAGTTGGGCCATGCGTATGTCGGGGTCCTCGACTGCCCCGGAGAGCACCGCTCGGGGCCTGCGGCCCGGCTCACCGGCGGCGTCGGGGCTGAAGGAGGGTGGTGGTGTGGTGATGAACTCCGGTTCGAACAGGGCCTGACGGCTGGCCGGGGTGAGGTGCGGCAGTGCCTGGCGGATACCGGCGATGCGCATGCCGGCGCGTCGGTCGTGGTCGGCGCGCAGGCACAGGAAGACCACATAGTCGGGTGGGTGGGGGTGGAAGCCGTTCTCGGTGTGGAAGGACAGTGGCACCGATCCGGCGTTGCCGTGGAAGGTCTCCTGCCCAGGGACGGGCACGACGTCCTGCACGAGGGCGCCGGATTTCTCGGCCAGGTAGGCCAGGGGCTCGCCGAGCCCGCATGCCACCATGGTGAGCACCGCGGCCGAGATGGTGGCTTGGCGCTGGACCGAGCCGGGTACGGTCGGCGTCGGGGGCAGCGCCGCCTGATCGACGGGCAGGCCGCCGATCACCAAGGTGCCGTGCGGGCCGGAGTGCCGTCGGAACCGGCGCACCTCACGGCGCAGCAGTAGCGGAAGGTCCTCCCAGGCGTCCCGGGCCCGTGCCACCCACTCGGGGTTGTCGACCTGGTCGTGCCCGCGGCTGCACAGGGTGCGGGCCAGCCGCTCGCACGCGCCGGCATCGGCCGGGTCAAGTGCCCTGTCGGCGGCGACGGCAGAACGCGGGGTGGTGTCGGGCGTCGTCTCGGGCATCAGGGTCTCCTGCCGGAGGTGGGGGCGGCGGACACGCGGACTCACGAGTGGCGCAGGCCGGCCACGGCGTCGGCGATGTAGTGGTCCCCGAATCGGATCAGCGAGGCGTACTGGGCCGCGCGGCGATGCCGCATCAGCCGCAGTTCGGCGACCGCGTTGTCAGGGCCTTCGGGCTTCTGCGCGATGGAACGGCGCAGGTGCACCATCGAGTACGCGAGGGTGACGTGCCGTTCACCGTCCACGATGTCGGCTTCCAGGAGGGCACCCCGTGCCTCGGCCAGCTCCGGGGCGCGGGCCGCCAAGTGCTCGTAGGAGTCGGGAACCACGGACAGCAGGTCCTTCATCGCCGCCCGGAACAGCTTGTATCCGCGATGCTGGCGCCCGCTCAACGGGACGTCCACCGACGGAGGCGCCATGGTGTGGCGTATCGCCGCCATGTAGTAGTCGGCCGGGATCGTACTGGCGTGAGCCATCGCCGCCGGGAAGCCGCGCACGTACACCGTCGCATCGGCCAGCCGCGTGAGCGCGGCAACGCCGTCGCCGAGCCGCAGATGGTGGGCGGCGTCGGCCACGGCAACCGCGGCGCAGACGTTGAACAGGACATGGACCTGGTGACCGATGAGCCACCGAGCACTCCACACACTCTCCAACGACGATCCCGCACCGGCCTCGGGGACGGCCACCGGCGGGACGGAGCCATGATCCGCGCCCGGAGCTGCGCCGGTGAGATCGAGCACCGACCGCCGCATCCCGGCCACCTCCAGCGCCAGGTCGGAACCCGACAGCGGAGCGTCACACAGATCTTCCAGACCGCGGTGGATGACCAGGACACCGTGCAGGGCAGCCTGTTGATCCGACAGCTCCCGCTCACGGACCTGGAAGAACGACTGACTAGTCGACTCGGCCGGCAGTCCCTCACCGACCACGGCCGGAGCCAGATCCGACAGCGAGGCCGCCAACTCACCGGCGACCGTGGCGGCCTGCCGCAGCGCGAGGGTGCGCTCGACAGGTCTGGCATGGCTCGACACCGCGGCCAGCACGCGCGCGGTCTGCTTCGCCTCAGCATCGACCCGTGGACCCAACACCGGGACGGACCGGCCGCCTCGAGGCTCTCGGAAGACAGCGACAGCAGGATGACCGGCAACCGGTGATAAGCCCATGGTGGAAGTACTTCGCCAGGAACACTCCGCGCGAAACCTGATCTGCGAGACCGTTCCCATGCAGCGCACCGGAGTTGGCAGAGAAGGTGAGCGGCGGCGAGCCCGGTACGCCCGCGGACTCCGTCCGACTCAGGCCGTCAGCGCCGCCGCCACCGCGCCTCTGGCACCCGCTCCGCGGACTGGGCATCGCGCGTTCGGTGCTCCTCCACGGGACGCGGTGGAGGCGGGCGCAGCCGGACGACCTGCCGAACCCCATGACAGCGGCCCGCCGATTCATGGCCGCCGTCACCCGAGTCCGGCTACGGCCCCCGGCGTGCGGCCACCCGTGCGCTGGGCCGCCGACAGCCGCTCCCAGCGGATGGCCCGGCTGCAGGCCCGCGCCGCCGAGAACGTGGCCGAGGCCGAGCCTCAGCCGGCGAGGGCGGCCTACTCCAGCGGCTGACGATGCGATTGGCGGCTCGTCCGGATCCGGCCCCAGGCCCTGCTGGTCGATGTGGTCGCCCACCCAGCAGACGAACGCCCCACAACAGATGGCGATCGTCCACTGAGCCCGGCAGCGCGTCGAGGCGGTGTTGGCCGCGGCCGTGCCCCTGATCAACGCGGAGCGGTTGCCTGCGCGAGTTGGGCCGGCGGGTCGGGAAGGGGCTTGGCCGGGCGGGTCAGGTGGAGTTCGGCGGTGGCCCACCGGACCTCGCCGCCGAGGCGGGCCTGGAAGCGCAGCAGCCGGCCGTCGGCGTCGATCCAGTAGCGGGTGTTGCCGAGCCGGCCGCGTCCCGCGGGGGCGCCCGGGGCTCCCGGGCCGGCCGCGACGATGACGGGGACGTCGTCGATCCGGTCGTCGCGCAGCCAGCGTGCGTCGCTGCGGGCCAGGAGTTGTGCGTTGTCGGGCCTGTCGGAGCCGAGGTGCAGGAGGAGGAGCAACAGGGAGTCCAGCGCTGTCGAGTGCGGCCGGAGTGGATGGAACTCCCACCCGGAGGCGGGTGGCCGGTCCGGGAGCCCCCCGGTCCACCGGGGGCGGGTGGCGACCCCGTGCGGGCTCCAGTGCACCAGCTCGTGGGTGGGAGGTGTGGCGTCGTCGCGGATCTCCGCGTAGCCGTGGTGGCCGCGCCAGTCGATGCGCCCGGTGAGGGTGAGGGTCCGGCCGTGGGACGGGATGGTGGCGGTGACGTCGCCGGTGCCCCGACGGTAGGTGGCGAACCGGGCCAGCGCCATGCGGTCGGCTTCCGCGGAAGTGAGGCGCCGGGGTGCGGCGGCCTCGGTGTCGCGGGCCGGGGCGGAGCAGGCGGTGAGTGCGAGCAGGGACGCCGGCACAGCGGACAGGAAGGTGCGGCGGTTCATCGGCGGTCCCGGCTGTGGTCCGCGAGCAACGTCGGTGAGGGCACGGGGACGTCTGCCGGATCGACCGGTGCGGGCGCTGTGACGGGTGTGGCCGGTGCGGTGGCGGCTCGGGGGAGCTGGGGCTGCGCGGGGGGCAGCGGGACGTCGAGGAACGGGAGCCCAGGAGGTGCCGGCGGGGTGGCGGGCAGTGTGTGGCCCCCAGGCGCAGGGGTGGTGCGACCCGGGCAGGCCATGGCCGTAGCCAGGTCCGCGGGCACCGTGCGCCCGACCGGCCCGGTGAAGCAGTTGCCGGTGCCGGGAGCAAGGGCCGAGGCGAGGTGGGCGGCGTCGAAGGCGTTGGCGGCGAAGACGTTGCCGGTCACCCGGTTGCCGACGGGCGGAAGGTCCTCGGTGGAGGTGAGGACCAGTCCGGCCCGGGGGTGGCCGGTGATGCGGTTGCGCGTGATGGTGTTGTCGCGGCCGCCGGCGATGCCGAGGCCGATCCCGTAGCCGCCATCGGCCTGTTCGGGGGTGCCGGGGGCGGCGTTGCCGGCGATGAGGTTGCCGGCGATGGTGGCTCCGGTCTGGGGAGTGAGGGCCTCGAGGTAATCGGAGCCGATGGTCATCCCGACCCGGTTGCCGGTGAAGCGGTTCCCGACGATCCACAAGGGGCCGCTGGCGTTGGTGTTCTCGTAGCCCACCGCGTTGCGCTCCGCGGTGTTGCCGCGCACGAGGATCCCGCACGGCTTGCACTGACCTACGTAGATGCCCGAATCGGCGCTGCCGGACGCGTAGTTGTGCTCGATGGTCCCGTGGCGGGCGTTGAAGGCGTAGATACCGTAGAGGCCGTTGTTCGCCGCGGTGACGTAGCGGATGCGAAAGCCGTCGAGCGGAGGGTCGGTCGCCGGGTCGAGGCGGTGGTAGCCGTCGCTGCCGCGCCCGACGCCCTCGTCGCCGTTCTTCAGCCCCGTCACCAGGACGCCGTTCTGCAGATGGCTTCGGACGGTGAGGTTCTCGACGGTGACGCCGGGCGCGGTGACCACGATGCCGTTGCCGCGTCGGCCCTCGCCGTCGATGACCACCCGATTGCGGTCGGTGCCGCGCAGGGTTACCTGGCGCGTGCGGAGCCGAACGGTCTCTCGGTAGCGGCCGGGTGAGACCAGTACCAGGTCGTGGGGGCGGGCCCGTCCGAGTGCTGCGGTGATGGTCGGGGCTTCGGCGGGTACGCGGATGGTGACCGGACCGCGCGGGGCGTCGTCGCCCGGGCCAGTGGTTCCGGCGGCGCAGGCGGTCGCCGCCACGCAGGTCAACAGCGCTGCGGCAAGTCGGAGTCGGTGTGGGGAGCGGGAAACGGACACGGTGTGACGTCCTCGTCCGGGAGCGTGCGGAGCGGGCCGCGACAGTCGGCCGTCGATCATTACTGCATAGAGTACTCGCATGAATACACAGCGTGACAACTCTTCGACGGTTCGCCGGTCCCTGCTCGGTCTGCTGCCCATCGCGGCGGCCCTGGGTGCCTGTCGGCCCGACATCCACTCGGTCACCCTGCCGCGACCACGCGCGGCGGGAGACGGATCCCCTGTGCACGGCGGGGCCGAACCGGCCGACGCGCACCAGGCGGGGGTCGACCGCCCGGCGCAACCGCAGACCCACGCGGTGGTGTCGGTGTACGACCTCCCCTTGGAAGCCGGTCCCGCGCGGGTGGCCGCCCGGCTGGGAGAGGCCGTCCTGGAGCTGACCGGGAAACCCGGTACGGGTAAGGCGCTGGGCGTGGATGCCGGAGGCCTGACCGTGACCGTGGGGTTGGGGCCGCGTCCGGTCGGATCCGCCGGACAGGGACTGTCGGGCGGGCTGGAACTGCCGGCCTTCGCCCGTGAGGAACGGACGGCTCGGACGTGGGGCGGTGACCTGCTGGTGCAGGTGTGCGCGAACGACCCGGTCGCCGTCGCCCTCGCCGACACGCGTCTTGCCGAGATCCTCACCGCCGGGGGTGCGTCGGGCCGGTGGTCGCAGGCGGGCTTCCGGCCGCCGGGTGGCGGGCCTGTCCGTAATCTGCTGGGGTTCCCCGACGGGATCGAGAACCCCCGCACGCGCCCCGAACTGGACCGGGAGGTGTGGCTGGACGGTCCCGGCCCGTTCGCCGACGGGACGATCGCCGTCGTGCGGCGGCTGCGCATCGACGTCGCCGGTTTCCTCGACCAGTCCGTCGTCCGGCAGGAGGAGGCGATCGGCCGCCGCAAGGCGGACGGCGCACCGCTCAGCGGCGGGGAGGCGCTGGGCCGGCTCGACCTGTCGGCGAAGACGCCGCGCGGCCGCTACCTGGTGCCGGCCATGGCGCATGCCCGGCGGGCCAATCCGAACGCCACGGGCAGCGGCAGGATGCTCCGCCGGGGATACGGCTACCGCAACGGCCCCGATGACCAGGGGCTGCTCTTCGTCAGCTTCCAGCGCCGGCTCCGGACCTTCATCGCCACGCAGCGACGCCTGGACGACGGCGACGACCTGATGCGGTTTGTGACCGCCACCGCCTCCGGAGCCTTCTTCGTACCGCCCGCGTTCACACCCGAACGGCCCCTTGGCGGAGGCCTCTTGGGGGAGCGGGGCTGAATCCGTTCTTCAGGGCCCAACCCCTTGGTGGGGAGGGTCACTCAATGGTGCGAACTGGACGCCGCAGCCTTTCAGGGAAGATCGGCAACGCGAAACGATGGTCACTCAACGTATTCATCCGCACTTTGCGTGACATCGAGGAGAGTCTTGAGAGCCCTGAGGAAGGCCCTGGTGGCAGTCGCCGCCGGCCTCGCCCTGACCACCGGCGTGCTCCAGCAGCCCGCCCTCGGCGTCGATCCCAGCGACGGCACCGTCCGCATCAAAGTCATCCGAGACTCCAACACCGACGGCCGCCACGACAGCGCGACCGAACCCCCGGCAGCCGGCATCACCGTCGAGCTGACAGACGTCGACGGCAACCAGGTCACCGCAGTGACCGGTCCCGACGGATACGCGGTCTTTCCGCCGAACACCACCCTTACCGGCGGCAAGTACTACGTCCGGATGAAGATGCCCAACGGCTCCTTCCTCCAGCCCACCTTCGGTGCCGCTGGTGGCCTCGCGTCGAACGCCACCGTCATCGACGTGATCGACGGGGACGCCGAGCTCACCATGGGCGTGCGCAACCCGGCCGACTGGTGCGAGGACAACCCCCGGCTGAGCACCGTCTGCCAGGTCGCGGCCACCAAGTCCGGCGGCGTGCGCACCACGGTGACCTTCGACTTCAACGAACGCGGCGACAGCAACAGCGGCAACACCACCACCCTCGCCACGCGCAACGACACGGGCAACACCTACGGCGTCGCCTACCACAAGGCGCAGCGCCGCATCTTCACCGGCGCCCACGCCAAGCGGCACACCGTCTACGGTCCCTCGGGGCAGGGCGCCATCTACGTCACCCCCCGCGCCGGCGGAGCCACCACGCTGTTCACCACCGTCCCCAACGCCGGCACCACCGCGCACCAGGACTCCGTCCGCTTCGACGGCCCCTTCGTCGGCACCGTCGGCAAGGAGTCCCTCGGCGACATCGACATCTCCGAGAACAACCGGCAGCTCTACGCCGTCAACCTCAACGACCGCCGCCTGTACACGTACGACGCCGGGCAGCCGACCGCCGCCGCGCCGGTGACCTCCGTGGCCATCCCCGACCCGGGCTGCCGGGCCGGGAGCGACTGGAGGCCCTTCGGACTCGGCGTGCGCGACGGCGTCGTGTACGTCGGCGGTACCTGTTCGGCCGAGTCCACCCAGAGCGCGGGCGACCTCAGAGCGGCCGTGTGGGCCTACAACCCGGTCACCGCGACGTTCGGCGCGACGCCGCTCCTCACCAAGACCCTCAACTTCCCACGCGGCGAGGCCTCCGTCGGCACCCCCTCGTCCAACCGCTGGTACCCGTGGACGACGGGCGTCGCCACCTTCCCGCAACCGAGCCAGATGGTCGCCCACCCCGAGCCGATCCTGAGTGACATCGCCATCGAGGGCAACGGCGACATGGTCCTCGGCTTCCGGGACCGCTTCGCCGACATGACCGGCTTCCAGATGGAGCATCCCAATACCGCCTACAGCGGCCTGTACTCCACCATTTCCGGCGGCGACCTGAACCGGGCCTGCCGCAAGGCGGACGGCTCCTTCGAGTGGGAGGGCACCGGTAACTGCCCGAACAACGCCGCCACCCGGCCCAATGGCGGCCAGGCCGCCAACGTCATCGAGTTCTACCCGGGTGAGAACTGGCCCAACGTCCACCAGGAGGTCGCCCAGGGCGCCATCGGCCTCTCGCTGCGCGAGGGCCGCCTCGCCGGCACCGCCCTGGACCCGACCAACCAGGCCTGGACCGGCGGCATCGGCTTCTTCGACCGCAACACCGGAAGCCGCGGCACCAACACCTTCGAGCACGGCTTCAGCATCCAGAAGCTCAACGACCCGCTCGACGGCGGCTTCGGCAAGGCCAACGGCCTCGGTGACCTGGAGACGCTCTGCGACGAGCCGGCCGTCCAGATCGGCAGCCGCGTCTGGTACGACCGCAACAAGGGCGGCGCGCAGAGCGTCGACGACGACGAACCGGGCATCCCCGGCGTCACCGTCCAGCTCCTGGCCGAGGACGGCACCCTGATGGCCACCGTCCGCACCGGCGCGGACGGCGCCTACTACTTCGGCCCCGAGCACGGTGTCCGTCCGAACACCAAGTACAAGATCCGCTTCGACAAGTCCACCGCCGACACCAGCGTGATCAACTCCCGCCGCCCGCCCGCCGCGAGCGGCCTCGTGTGGTCCCCCGTGCAGAGCGCCGGCCCGGGCTCCACGGACATCGACTCCGACGCCGTCCCCGAGACTGTGGCCACCGGCCAGTACGCCACCGCCGAAGTGACCACCGGCGTACCGGGCACCGTCGACCACACCATCGACGCCGGCCTCTTCATCAACCGCCTCTGACCCCTCCCGAGACATGGGTCCGCCTGTCGCAGCGCGCTTGGTACCCGCGCTGCGACAGCGGGACCGCGACGCGCATCGAGATCAACTGTCGGGTGGCCGGAACGCCACGGGCAGCAGCGGACCGGGGCCGAGGGACGACCCGAGACCCGCCCCACGACGGGGCAGGAGCTGGACCGTTTGAGCCCCGGCTGCCCGGCTGCCCGGCTGCCCGGCTGCCCGGCTGCCCGGCATGGCGGCCGAGCAGGATGGCGGGCCGGGCATCCAGTGGCCGGGTCCGGCCGGCAGGGGCGAGCGGCCGGCCGCTTGGATCCGTGCACCGAACAGCGCAGATGCGTCCATGCGGTGGTGGAACTGCCCGCTCCCGTCCCGGCCGGTTTCCCCGGGAGTTGGCTGCCGGAGGAACCGAGCCGGTCCACCGATCCTGAATCGTCGGCAGCACACACCTGGACCGGACGCGCGAGGACTGCACTGTTTGCGTCGCCGAATGGGATAGTCGGAGCTTCATCTCCCCTGTGCATCACGGCTCGTGACGGATCGCCATGGAGGCGTACGGAGACATGGCACCCCTCGACCCGTCTGCGGGACCCACGGACGAGGAACTCACCCGCAGGGCTCAGGTCGGCGAGACCGGAGCCCTCGGGCTGCTGCTGGCCCGCCATCAGGCATCGATGCGCGCAGTGGCGCTGAGCCTGCTCGGATACGGCCCCGACGCGGAAGACGTGGTCCAGGAAGCCGCATTGACCGCGCTGCGGCGCATCGGTGACGTGCGGGATCCAGCGGCCGCGGGAGCGTGGCTGCGTGCGATCGTACGCAACGCCTGCCGCATGCGCCTGCGCAGCACACGGGAGGTGCCGGGCCTGGACGGCCTCGACCGACTGCACCTGAGCGACCGCGAGGCTTCGGACCCCGAGCGGCGCATCGAGCGGCACGCGATGCGCGACTGGATCTGGGACGCGGTGGAGGAACTGCCGCAGCAGCTGCGGCTGGTGCTGATGCTGCGCCACTTCAGCGGTATCACCTCCTACCAGGAGATCGCCGACGCCTGCGAGGTGCCGGTCGGCACCGTGCGCAGCAGGCTCAGCCAGGCCCGCACGAAGATGGCCCAGGTGCTCATGTCGACCGCCGAGCAGGCGCACGACGACGCTTCCACAGTGACCGACGGGAGCAGGCGCGAGGCGCTGGCGACCCTGCAGGCGTGGGAGACCGGTGGTTTGCCCCGGGAGATCTCCGAGCTGTGGCCGGCGGAGACCGAAATGGTCGGCAGGCTCGGCAGGCCGGGCGAGCGCGTCCATCCCGTCCCGGTCATGCGCAGCTACCTGGAAGGCGGGGTGCGCCAGCACCTGCGCCACGTCGTGGCCGGTCGGGACATCGCCATCTGGGAGATGGACGTCACCCACCACGGCGCCGACCACGTCTGCCCGCCGTCGCTCGCCTGGCTCATGTTCCGTCGCGACGGACGAGTCGAGAAGCTCCGGGTGGTCTTCCCCCGGCCGGCGCAGTAACGACTCGGTACGCGGTAGCGCGGGGTCGGCAGTGACATGACGACGGCCGCGCCGGTTGAGTGGATTGTGACGTCCTTCTCGGCCCGCGCGGCCTTGTCCCGTCCTGCCTCTGCGGCCTTGATCGTGCACATCTCGGCGACTTGATCGAGGAAGTGGCCGGGCCGTGGGCGGCACAGCGCGAGTCTGCGCTCCAGGAACGGCGCGGCCACGACCGTCGGCGGGCGGCCGGTGCCGGGCCCCATCACCAGCTGGTCTTCGTCGACCGGGTGCTGATCACCCTGGTCTGCCTGAGGCTGCAGCTGCCGCACGCGGCGCCGGCCGAGCGCCGAACTGGTTCCCGTCCACCGCACGGCGTGCTGATCACCACCAGACAGTCCACCAGGCCGGCACGTCCCGACCTCAGTCGCGTACCAAGTCGTAAGGGGCTTAACGGGTTCAAGAGGCGGGCTGGCTCGGCGACGTCGCCCTCGACAACCCGCCGCGGCCCGGCTTCAGCACCCTCGGCCCCCACGGCGGCCTGATGGTCGCGCCGCTGCCCGGCGGGCGCTACCGCGTGGTCGGCGTCAGCCCCGACAGCCTCACCAGCACATGGCCGGGCGACCTCACCCTGGAGGAGCTGCGGGCCAAGGCCGTCGCCATCGCCGGAGAGGACTTCGGCATGCGCGATCCCGAGTGGCTCTCCCGGTTCGGCAACGCCACCCGGCTGGCCGCGCAGTACCGGCGCGGGCGGGTGTTCCTCGTGGGCGACGCCGCCCACCAGCACTTCCCCGCCGGCGGAGTCGGCATGAACGTCGGTATCCAGGACGCGCACAACCTCGGCTGGAAGCTCACCGCGACACTGAACGGCCGGGCGCCGGAGGGCCTGCTGGACACCTACCACGACGAGCGCCACCCCGTCGGCGCCCAGTTGATGGAACACAGTCGCGCCCAGACCGCCCTGATGACCGGCTTCACGCCCGAGAACCTGGCCCTGCGCTCACTGCTCAGCGCAATGGTCGCCCGTGAGCCGGAGTTCAACCGGTCCCTGTCCGAACGCCTCACCGCGCTCTCCGTCAGCTATCCCTCGGCAGATCCGGCGGCCCACCCCCTCACCGGCACCCGCGCCCCGGACCTGGGCTTCATCGGCTCCGAGGGTGGCCTGTTCTCCCTGCTGCGCGCCGACGCGCACGTCTTGCTCGACCTGGCGGCCGATGGCGGGCTCTCTGTCCTGGAGCGGCCCGGACTCGCCGTACGCATCGCGACCCTCCGCCGGCCCCCGGCCGCCTGGGCCGAGGTGCGGGCCGCGCTGATCCGCCCGGACGGGCACATCGCCTGGGCCGGAACCGAGAGGGGTGGAGCGGCTCTGGTCGCGGCCGCGGAGAGGGCGCTCGCTCCATTCCGGTCGTCGTGACGCACGTCACGTCGGCGCGGTCGAACTTTCCCTCCATCCGGGCATCTTGCCGGTGTCATCGACCGCCCTCGAGATCGGGAGCACTGATGGTGCCACCTCTGACCGGCCCGCTGGCCGAAGGCGTCCACACCCTCGTGGTGGAGGGCGTCACCTTGCGGTACCACGTCCACGGAAGGGGGCCGTTGTGCGTGGCGCATCCCGGTGGACCCGGCATCGAGTGGGGATACCTGCGCGCACCGGAGCTGGAGAAGAGCCTGACCATGGTGTACCTGGAGCCGGCCGGTACGGGCGGCTCGGACCGGCTCGGCGTCCACCCCGACGGTTACACCCGAGCCCGCTACAGCAGTCATCTGGCCGCGCTGATCGACCACTTGCCCGTTCACCGGGCGCATCTCCTGGGTCACTCGTACGGTGGATTCGTCGCCCAGTTCCACGCGCTTCACCGGCCCGACCAGCTCGCCGGAATGGTGCTGTACGAGAGCGCTCCGGTCACCGGGCCCGAGTTCGGGGAGGAAATGATGCGCAAGGTGGGGGAGTTCGCAGCCCGCCACGCCGGCCGCCCGGAGTTGCAGGCGGTGATGGAGGCCTTCGCGGCGATCCCGGCGATCGCCGACGACGAGGCCATGGTGGCGGCGGCCAAGGGGATCGTGCCGGCCTACGTCGCGGACTACTGGTCTGATGCGCAGCGGTGGGGCGAGCTGCAGGACGCGCTGCGGGCCACGTACATCTCCGGGCGGGACGAGAGCGGCGAACCCGACCTGATCGACGACCGCGAGGCACTCGGTGCCTTGAGGCTGCCCGTACTGGTCGTGGCCGGACGCCACGACGTCGTGTGCGGGGTGCGGTGGGCGGAGGAACTGCACAAGCTGGTTCCCGCCTCGCGGCTGCTGATCCTGGAGCGCAGCGGACACTTCGGCCACCTGGAGGAGCCGGAACTCTTCGCCCGCGAGGTCGCCGGGTTCGTGCTCACCGGAAACTCCTAGGACGCCCTCGATGCCACCCACTTCGTACGGGGGTGCCGGCGACGGCGCCGGCCCCGGCCGCGGCGAACACGGCCGTCCGGCGGACCAGGCCGCTCCGCCGGTGTCGGACGCGGACGGCCCGCTCATCGGGCGCACGGTGGAGATGACCCGGATCGACCTGTTCCTGGACGGGATCGCGCGGGCGGGCGGAGGCGGTCCGCTGTTGCTGCTCGGCGAGCCGGGCGTCGGCAAGACCGCGCTGCTGACCGCCGCCGCGTCCCGGGCCCGAAGCCGCGGTATGCACGTCCTGACGGCCGCCGGCGCGGAGTACCGGGCGCGGCTGAGCTTCAGCGGGCTCGGGCAGCTGATCGAGACGGCGGGCGGCGGACAGCCGTCCGTCGACCCGGGGGAGGCGCTGGCCGTGGTGCTGGGTCGCCGGGACGGCCCGGCACCCGAACCCGAGGCGGTCGTGAGCGACGTGCTGTCGGTGCTCGGACGGTTCGCAAGTCACGGGCCGACGCTGCTGGTCGTGGACGACGTGCAGTGGCTGGACCCGGCCAGTGCCACGGTCCTGGGCGAGGTCGCGCTCCGGCTGGCGGGCCGCGGAGCCGGGATGCTGTGCGCGGCCCGGGAGGGAGCGGACGGCTTCTTCGACCACAGCGGACTTCCGGTCCGCGACGTGGGCCCTCTCGACGAGGACGCGGCCGAGGACCTGCTGGTCCAGCGGTTCCCGGCGCTCGCCCGGCGGGTACGGCGGCGCCTGATGGCCGAAGCACAGGGCAACCCGCTCGCACTTCTGGAGCTGCCGGTCACCCTCAGCGGCCCGCAGCGGGCGGCCTCCGAGGCCCTGCCCGCGCGGTTACCGCTGAGCCGCAGGCTGCAGTCGGCGTTCGCCTCCCGCATCGCCGGCCTGCCCCCGGCCACGCGGTACCTGCTGTTGCTGGCCGCGCTGGACGGGACCGGCGACCTGCAGGTCCTGCGGCGCGCCACTGCCGGACGGTGCGCTCTGGGGCACCTGGGCTCCGCCGAACGGGCCCAGCTGATCCGCGTGGACGAACCGTCCGGCCTGCGGTTCCGGCATGCGCTGACGCGGTCGGCGGTCGTGGAGCTGGCGACCAGCGACCAGCGTCGTAGCGCCCATCGTGCGCTGGCCCGCGCCTGGCAGGAGGCTCCGGAACGCCAGGCATGGCATCTCGCCCAGGCGGCGGAGGGCCCCGACGAGCGGGTCGCCGCACTCCTGGAACGGGCGGCCGCAGTCATCGCCCGCCGAGGCGACGGGCCCGCCGCGGTCGCGGCGCTGCTGCGCGCCGCCGAGCTCACCCCTGCGGGTCCCGGACGGGCCAGGCGCCTCGCCGAGGCGGCCTACACCGGCGCGAACATCACCGGCGACCTGCGCGACGTACCCCACCTGCTGGACGACGCCCGCCGCACCGCGCCCGGGGAGGCGCCGCTGGCCATGGCGGTGGCCGGGGCGGCCTACCTCCTCAACGGCTCCGGAGACATCGACACCGCACACCGGCTGCTGTGCGGGGCCCTCACCATGCGGCCCGAACCCTACGACCCCGGCGACGCCACGCTGGCCGAGGCGCTGCACACCCTGCTGCTGGTGTGCTTCTTCGGCGGCCGGCCCGAGCTGTGGTCACCGTTCGACGCCGCATTGGCCAAGTACCCGGTCGCTCCCTCGGTGCTGGCCACGGCGCGCAGCACGTTCGCCGATCCCGCGCGCACCGCCCCGTCCGACCTGGCAGTGCTGGATGCTGCCATCGCGGAGCTGGCGTACGAGTCGGACCCGCTGCGTATCGTCCGGGTGGCCATCGCCGGAGCGTACGTGGACCGGTTGGACGGATGCGTGGAAGGCCTGCACCGCGTCGTGGCGGGCAGCCGCCGGGGCGAGCACGTCACGCCCGCCATCGACGCCCTGTTCCTGCTGGGCAACCACGCCTGGCTGAGCGGGCAGTGGCCCGAGCTGCGGCAGGTGGCCCGCGAGGGGCTGGACCTGTGCGACCAGTACCACTATCCGATGCAGGCCTGGGTCGGGAAGTACCTCCTCGCCTGCGCGGCCGCGGCCTGCGGCGACCACCCGCAGACCATGGCGCTGACCGACCAGATGGACCAGTGGGCCCGGCCGCGGCGCGCGGACGCCGTGCGCGCCTACGCCGCCCACGCCCGGACCTTGTCGGCTCTGGGCCGGGGGGACTTCGAGGAGGCGTACCGGCAGGCGACGCTGATCACACCCCCCGGGTCGCTGCCGGAATTCGCCCCGCAAGCACTGTGGACGGTCATGGACCTGGTGGACGCGGCCGTGCGGACCGGCCGTCGCGGCCAGGCCCGGGACCACGCCGCAGCCGCCCGGAGCGCCGGCCTGGACGCGGTCTCCCCGCGGCTGCGGATGCTGGTGCACGCCGCTGGAGCCCTCGCCGGCGACGACGATCAGCACGCGGGCTTCGAGGGCTTCGAGGCCGCCGTTGCCGTCGACGGAGCCGAGCGCTGGCCGTTCGACCTGGCCCGCATCCGCCTCTCCTACGGTGAACGGCTCCGGCGCGGCAGATCACGTGCACGAGCCCGCCACCACCTGGCCGCCGCGGCCGAGACCTTCCGGCAGCTCGGCGCGACCCCGTGGGCCGACCGGGCCCACCAGGAACTGCGAGCCTGCGGCACCGCTGCGCGCACGGCTCACCGGCCCGGTACGGCGGCCCTGACACCGCAGCAGCGGGAAATCGCCCACCTGGCCGCCGCCGGCCTGACCAACAAACGGATAGCCGAACAACTCTCCCTGTCTCCGCGCACCGTCTCCACCCACCTCTACCAGGTCTTCCCGAAACTCGGCGTCACCTCCAGGGCCGCGCTCCGGGACGCGCTGAAACAGCTCAACCAGCACTGACACGCCGCCTGCGTCCCTCCGGGGGCGTCACCTACGTCATATGACGGAAGCGGCGAAATCGCCCGCATTCGTAGCGTTCGCAGCAAGGGACGCCCAGGCAGGGCATCCCGACGGACACGGGAGGAATGAATGAACGACACCGCACCCCGCGGCAACGTCGTGCTCGTTCACGGAGGCTTCGTGGACGGCTCCGGCTGGCAGGGCGTGTACCACGCACTGAAAGCCGACGGCTACAACGTGGCCGTCGTGCAGAACCCCACGCTCTCACTGGAGGGCGACGTGGCCGCCACCCAGCAGGTCATCGACGGGATGCCCGGACCGGTGACCCTGGTCGGCCACTCCTACGGCGGCGTCGTGATCACCGAGGCGGGCAACCACCCGAAGGTGAACGCCCTCGTCTACATCGCCGCGTTCGCTCCCGACAAGGGCGAGTCGGTGAGCACCCTCATCGCCGACCCGCCCCCCGGCGCCCCCGTCCCGCCGATTCTGCCCCCGAACCAGGGGTTCCTGTTCCTGGACCGCGACAAGTTCGCCGAATCCTTCGCCGGTGACCTGCCCATCGCCCAAGCCGAATTCATGGCCGACTCGCAGGTGCCCTGGGGCCTGGACGCCCTGGGCGGCGCGGTCTCCCAGCCCGCCTGGCGCACCAAGCGCGCCTGGTACCTGATCGCCACCGACGACCGCATGATCCCGCCCCCGGCTCAGCACGCGATGTCCGAGCGGATCGGCGCCCAGGTCGTCGAAGTGGCAGGCAGCCACTCCGTGTACGTCTCCCAGCCCGACGCCGTCGCCGACCTGATCAGGCAGGCTGCCCGCGCCTGAACACCGCGCAAGCCTCCTCACCGCGCAAGCCTCCTCACCGCGCCCGCCGACCGCCCCGTCACGCCTGGTCGGCGGGCACCGAACCACCCTCCTCAGGCCGTATCCGGCGACGCAGGTCATCCCGTACAGGAGCACTCCCTTGACTGACCGCACCGGCTACCGCTGGCACACCATGCGCAGGCTCAGGTACCGGGTTCCGCCTGCTCGTCGGAGGGCAGCAGATCCTTCGCCCGGCGCTCCATCAGAACGGGCAGGTAGGTGCGTACCCGTGCGTACCTGAGCTCTTCGTACGCCGTCCGCACCGAACTGTGCACCAGGGCGGCGTCCAGGTGAGAATGCGCCTTCACCAGCCGCTCGGCGACGTGGCGGATGGCGAGGGCATCCTCGGATTCCGTCATGGTGTACCTCAGTCTTCCTTGGGGAGCCCTTCCTCATTTTCGCGGAGCGGCCGTCGGCCCGGAAGTCGATCTTTCGCCGCTGTCGGCAGTATCCACCGGCTGGAACCTGGTGTGCCTGATGTGTCGAGTGGGCGCTCGCCGGGGTGACCGGCCGGGCTACGCGCCTGCGCCGACGTCGGTGCGGTCGAGCAGGCCGAGCAGCGCGGTGTGCTCGGCGGGGGACAGGTTTGGACAGCACGCGGCGAGGACCTCGTCGGCGATCCTGTGTCCTGCGCTCAGGACCTCCTCGCTGGAGTGGGGTGAGGTGGTGCTCGATGAGCCGGCCGGTGCCCGGGGTGCTCGGCTGATCGCGCGGAGGGCGTCCCACCAGCAGCTGGCGTCTGACCGGGCCGGCCCGGGCCGCGCCGGCGCGGGGCCGGCCCGGCGGGGCGGGCGGGGCGGGGACTGGCTGGCATCCGTACGGCCGGTCGCGTGAGTCGAACGGGAGATAGGGGCGGAAGACGGTGAAAATAGTGCACTGATTGGCCCCTGCCTGCTGTGTGCCTCGGGCGCTGGAGGGGCCCTGGAAGGTGAGGTGGCCGCGGTGGTGGAGTCCTCGTCCGATGCCCCGGGCGATGCGGGGGCCGTCGAGGCCGGAGGCTACCGGCAGGAGCTGAAGCGGACGCTCGGCCCCTTCCAGGTGTTCGTGATCTCGTTCGCGTTTATCTCGGTGGCCGTCGGCATCTTCGCGACCTTCGACGAAGTCCTGGTGACCGCCGGGCCGGTCGGGATCTGGTTGTGGATCGTCGCGGCGGTGGGACAGACCCTGGTGGCGTTGGTGGTCGCGCAGTTCGCGGCCCGCATCCCGCTCAGCGGTTCCTCCTACCAGTGGGCTTCGCGGCTGGCCAATCCGAAGATCGGCTGGTGGTTCGGCTGGCTGACCTTCTGTTACCTGGCGATCGGCGTGGTGGCGGTCGACAACGCGCTGGCCAGCCAGGCGTTCATGCCGCTCGCCGGCATCACACCGAACGAGGACACCGCACGTCTGATCACGCTCGTGGTACTGCTCGTCCAGACCGTGCTGGCCGTGGCCACCACCCGCCTGGTCAGCCTGATCAACACGGTCGCGGTGGGGCTCGAACTGGCGCTCGTCGTGGTGGTCGCGGTCGCGCTCGTCATCGCTGTCGCGGTCACGGGCGACGGCGCGGTCGGCAACCTCACCTCGCGCGGCGTCGTCGAGCACGCCCCCGACTAATTCGCGGTCGGCGGCGGGCTGATGCTTGCGATGATCATGGGGCTCGCGACCCTCGTCGGCTTCGACTCGGCGGCGAACCTGGCCGAGGAGGCCAAGGATCCGTTCCGCACCGTCCCGCGCGCGATCGTGGGATCGGTCGTGGCGGCAGGTGTCCTGGGCATGCTGTTCCTGATCACGCTCACCGTCGCGATCGACGACATCCCCCGCATCAGCGCCAACGGCTCACCGGTCGCGGCGATCATGCGTGACCAGCTCGGTCCGGCGATGGAGAGGACGCTGCTGGTCGCGATCACCATCGCGTTCTTCGGGGCCGGGATCGTGGTGATGGTCGCGTGCTCGCGCCTCGTCTTCGCGATGTCGCGCGACGGGCGCTTCCCCGCCCACCGGCTGATGCGGCGGGTGAACCCCCGCACGAGGACGCCGATCCCGGCGACCGTGCTGGTCTTCGCCCTGGGCGTCGTCCTGATGGTCGCGCTGCCGGGCGCCGCGCTGCTGGAGCTGGTCACGGCCTCGACCATCTTCCCCGCGGTCACGTACGGCTCGACCATCGTGCTCTACCTGACGGTACGCGGACGCCTGAGCCGCAAGAAGGGTGCCTTCGACCTCGGACGCTTCGAACTGCCGGTCTCGATCTGCGCCCTGGTGTGGACGCTCATCGCGTTGTTCGTGCTGGTGACTCCGAACGAGGCGCTCGTCTCCGTCGTGATCGTGGTGGGTCTCCTCCTCCTGGGTGGCCTGTTCTTCCTCGCCATGCTGAGGTTCGACCGCCAGGCCATGGAGACGGAGCCGGGTGAGGTGGACTCCTTCACCGGCTGACCGGGAAGCGTGCCCCTGCTCCGCCGTCTCCGGCGCGTCGACGTTCCCGCCCTCCTGCTGTGGGGCGAGAGCGACCGTATCGTCACCCGTCCACGGAGCCGTGTACGACGAAGCCTTCGGCAGGGGCCGGCTGTGGAGGCCATCCCCGAGGCGGGCCGCCTGCCACAGCTGGAACGGCCGGAGGCGACCTTCGCCGACCACTTGGAGGGCAGCGGCGCCACCCGAACGGCACTGGAGAACCTCACGGACTCCTGGATCCGCTACGCCTCTCGCTGATGGCCTTCAACTCGGTTCGCTCCGGCTTGATCTCCGCTTTGTTGGTCGCGGTGCCCCGGTGAACTGTCCGGGCGAGAGCGGTAGTCAGGCGTCGAAGCGGCGGGATGCCTCGATGTGACCGAAGTGCCGGTGGGGCCAGTCGCACATGACGTCGACGGTCTTCTGGAGGGCTCGGCCCGGCCCGGTGAGGCAGTACTCGACCCGTGGTGGCACGGTGGGGTGCACATCGCGTACGACGAGGCCGTTGCGCTCCAGCATGCGCAGGTTCTGGGTGAGCATCTTGTGGCTGATGCCTTCGACTTCGTTCCGCAATTCCGTGAAGCGCAGGGTGCGCTCACCGAGGGCCACGATGATCAGGAGCGCCCACTTGTTGGCGACGTCCGAGAGATCTCCCGTGCCGGCGAGTCCGCACGCCTGAGGTCCGCATCGTCGGATGAGTCGTTGAGCTGCTTGGTCACCATGAGGTTCCCCAGTCACCGAAAAGTGCGTCCTTCCAGGTCAACGTTCAGTCTCCTACGGTTACCCAGTAACCACAGGGGACCGCGTGCCGTCTGCTTCGGTGGCACCGTTCCCGCGATTCCTCACGGCAGGGAGCAGACATGCCCATCAACCTGGTAGACCCCGCAGGGCTGGCGAAGGTGGACCTCTACCGGCAGATGTCGGTCGCCACGGGGTCGAAGCTGGTCTTCATCGCCGGGCAAGTCGCCTGGGACGCCGACGGGGTCATCGTCGGCGAAGGCGACCTCGTCGCCCAGGTCGAGCAGTGCTATCTCAACGTCGCCGCCGCCCTCGCCGAGGTCGGTGCCTCTTTCGACCAGGTGGCCAAGCTGACCGTCTACCTCGTCGACTGGGCTCCCGACAAGATGCCCCTGTTCGTCGAAGGCGTTGCGCGGGCGGCTGCGAAGCTCGGGGCCACCCCGGCTCCGCCGCTCACCGGGATCGGTGTCGCCGCCCTGGCTGCCCCCGGCCTCCTCGTCGAGGTCGAAGCCACAGCCGTCATCGACTGAACAAGGGGCCTCGGGGTCACCCTCCGCCAGGCCAGGGGCAGCCGAGCGGCCCGGGTTCGTCACCAGGGCCACTCGGAGCGGTCGGACGGTTCGGGGCCGTCCTGCGGTGGTGAACTGGGTGCAGTCGTTGGTGTTGCCGCCGGTCAGCGCGAACGCGAGCGGGCGTTCGGATCCGTCGCAGGCCAGGTGGATCTTGCTGGTCAGCCCGCCCCTGGACCGGCCGAGGGCCGGGCTGCGGAGCCCCGTTACCGTCTTCGTGGCCTCGCAATGAGGCTCCCGGCCTTCGGCCCCGGTATGACTTGAGCCCCCAGTCGAGATGATCGAAAAGGTGGTG
>NZ_JBVIAH010000023.1:0-138087 GCF_055574035.1 Streptomyces sp. NPDC030021 | reverse complement strand
TTGTCTCGAGACCCCCTCCCCCCCCCCCCCCCCCCCCCCCCCCCCCCCCCCCCCCCCCCCCCCCCCCCCCCCCCCCCCCCCCCCCCCCCCCCCCCCCCCCCCCCCCCCCCCCCCCCCCCCCCCCCCCCCCCCCCCCCCCCCCCCCCCGCGCCGATATCGGGCTGCGACTGTCAGAGCGGGGTGGCAGGATCATCGGCGGTGATCCGACCACCTACAGGGGGCAGGGATGGGGAGCACGACGTTCGAGTGGCCGCGCGACGCGCAGGCACGGGACACGGCGGCGCTGGAGCTGTGGCTCGCCGTGCACGGCTGGGAGGTCGATCCGACGGTGTTCATGGCCGGCGGACTCGGCCCGGCCGTGCAGGTGCAGCCGATCGGCGGGGCGGGTCAGGACGGGGAGCCCGGGCTGCTGATCCTGCCGGGCGAGACCGTGGTGTACGCGCGGGACCGGATACGGGTCGCTCCCGGGGCCGCCGTTCCGGCCGCCTGCGGAACCTCGTAGGACCACCCTCCGCCGGTCGACCGGCATCCGCCCGCCGGGGCGGCTGTCGGTGGTGGGCGTCAGAGTGGAAGGGGTGCCGATTTCCGCGCGGCCAGTCTGGTCGGGCGGCCGCGGATCCTCTTCCTGGACGAGCCGACCACCGGGCTCGATCCGCGCAGCCGCGGTGAGGTGTGGGACATGCTGCGCTTGCTGGTGGCGGAGCTGCTGACCACGCAGTATCTGGACGAGGCCGACCGGCTCGCCGACAGCATCGTGGTGATCGACAACGGGCGGGTGATTGCCGGGGGGACGCCCGACGAGCGGGCCGCTCCGCAGGACGACGTCGAGGCAGGGGCCGATGCCGGCTCCGGTGACGACGCCGACGGCCCGTACGCGGAAGCAGGGAGTCCGTCATGACCGGCACGACCCTCACGGACAGCCTGGGCCGCGGCGGCCGGGTGAGGCCTCCGGCGGCCCTGCGGCAGACCGCCACCATGGCCTGGCGCAGCCTGGTCTCGGTGAAGCACAATCCGCTGGAGCTCGTCGACTACAACATCACGACCAAGGGCGTGTTCGACCGGCTTCGCAGCCTGCCGATCGCCCGTTCGGCTCCGCTGTTCGGCCGGATCGGGGCCGACCTGGCCAAACAGCTGTGGGCCATGCTCCTGATGATCGCGCTTGGCACGGTGCTGGGCTTCGAGATCACCGGCGGTCCTGCGGGCTTCCTCGGCGCGACCCTGCTGCTCCTGACGTTCGCGGCGGCCGTTTCGTGGGCGGCGGTACTGATCGGGATGAAGGCCGCGGACGCGGAGGAGGTGCAGGTCTTCGCCTTCACCTTCATCTTCCCGCTCACCTTCACGAGCACAGCGTTCGTCGAGGTCGACACCATGCCCGGGTGGCTCCAGGCCTGGGTCGAGGTCAACCCCGTGACGTATCTGTCGGACGCGTTCCGGGGGCTGCTGCTCGGTACGCCGGCGGGCGGGCCGATCCTCTGGTCGCTGCTCTGGGCGGCGGGCATCACCGCGGTCTTCATGCCGCCGGCGATGCGGGCCTACCGCTCCGACAGCCGCTGAGCCCGGGCTCAGTACGTGACGACGATCCGGCGTGCCGGGCCGTCCACGCGGATGTGGCCGCCGACGGGGATCACGAGCTGCGGGTCGGTGTGGCCGAGGTCGACGTCGAACACCACCATCGTGTCGGGGGCGTACCGGCGGAGGGCCCGTAGGACGGCCTCGCGCTGTTGCCGGCGGAAGTCCGCCTTGGCGTCGGCGTCGAGCCGGTTCTCGAACGACCAGCTCTTCGCCCTGCCCATGAGCAGCGCGGGGAACTGCCGCAGCAGCCCGCGTTCGCCCATGCCGCGCAGGATCCGGTAGACCTCTTCGGCGGGGGGCATCTCCTCGGAGGTCTCCAGGAACAGCACGTTGCCGGCGTAGGCCTCGACCGGTCGCGCCACGCGGTCGGCCATCAGCAGCCAGGAGATGATCTCCAGGTTGCCGCCCCAGCTGATGCCTTCGACGACCCGGTCGGCGTTGTGCCAGGACCAGCCGTCGGCAGGTTCCATGTACGGCTCGGATGCGAAGGTCTGCGGGTCCTCCCAGGGGCTGTTGACGTCCCCGTAGGCGCTTGCCGCGGTGAGCTCGTACTCGCCCGAGGTGAACAGCGCGGCCCGCAGGGAGGCGGCGGTCGACGGGTGCATCGCGCCGGGCCGTCCGAACTCGACCATGACCGATCCGCCGTGGTAGCCGACGATGCCCAAGTCCCGCAGGAACAGCAGCAGGTTGGTGTTGTCGCTGTAGCCGAGGAACGGCTTGGGGTGGGCGCGCAGCAGGTCGCGGTCGAGGTGGGGAAGGACGGTGATCTGGTCGTCGCCGCCGATGCTGGCGATCACCGCCTTGATGTCGGGGTCCGCGAAGGCCGCGTGGATGTCGGCGGCCCGCGCCTCCGCCGTCGCACCCATCGTCCGGGTCGTCGGGTATTCCACCGCCTTCAGCCCGAAGTCGTCCTGGAGTCTGCTCAGCCCCAACTCGTAGGGCAGCGGGAACAGACCGGGAAGGCCGGACGAGGGCGAAAGTACGGCGATCTGGTCTCCGGGGCGGGGCTTCACGGGGTAGCGGGGATTCTCCATCCGATGATCATAGAAGTCGGCGGATCCGGCCTCGCGTCGATTATCCGGGGCGAGCCCGCACCGGCGCCGCGGACCGGCGTGTCGGGCGCGCCCATATGGCGATCATTCAGCCCTATGATCTCGAATCGAATGCAAAATCGAGACAAATGAGACTGTGTCCCGCGTTGTTCGGCGGATCCCGTCGGAGAAAACTGGTCCGCCGTCAGAGCCATGACGTATCCGACCGAGAACAGGACCCCGACCACTGATCTGACTCGGTATCTGCCAACCGATTGCGGAGGTGTCACGATGCCCTGCTTCAGGACCGACTTCCGAGGGGCCCCCAAGGGCCTCCTCCCCACGTGTTGTTGCCCCAGAGCCCGCGCCATTCTCTCGCTGCTGCTCCTGACGGCCGCCGTAACGACCGGCCCCGCAGCCCCGGCGCACGCCGCCGCCCCGTATGGCGCCAGAGCCGTCGCGGTGGCCGCCTCCAAACAGGGCTCGCCGTACGCCTACGGCGCCACCGGCCCCAAACGCTTCGACTGCTCGGGCCTCACCCTCTACGCCTTCAAGAAGGCGGGCAAACGGCTTCCACGGACCGCCGAGCAGCAGTACGAGCACACCCGCCACATCCCCGAGGCCGATCGCGCGGCCGGGGACCTGGTCTTCTTCCCCAGCGGTGCGACCATGACCCACGTGGGGATCTACGCCGGCGACGACCGGATCTGGCATGCCCCACGCCCAGGCACCCGGGTGCGCCTGGAGCGGATCTGGAGCACAGCGGTCCGCTACGGGCGCGCCACCTGATCGGGCGACCGGCCGGTCCGGCTCCTCCGGTCCTGGTCTCCCGCCGCCGCCGCCGCGGCGGCCGGACCCGGGTCCGCGGGCATCCTGCGTACCGCCCACACGCTCGGGGCGAGCAGCAGCACCAGGCTCGCCAAGGTGATCAGTACGGCACTCCAGAGAAGGACGGACTCCGTACCGAGGGAGGTCGCCGCGGCGCCCACGACGAGGTAGCCCAGCGGCACGGACATGAGCTCACCGGCCGAGCTGAAGGAGCTGACCCGCCCGAGCACCTCGGACGGGAGCTGCTCCTGCACGGCGGTGTTCCAGCACACGATCGCGATGTCGAGGCCGATGCCCGCCATGACAGCCGCCCCGGCCAGCACGGCGAGCGGCGCGCCCCAGGCGAGTGCGAGGAAGGGCAGCGCGAGAGGCAGGTTGGCGCATACGCAGACGACCATGATCCTGGATGGCTTCCATTTGAGTGAAACGATTCCACCCAGCAACAGGCCCGCCGCGAATGCCCCCTGGACGATTCCCCATGAAGGAGCACCCAGATGACTGTTCCGGGCCATGACGGGGCCGAGGAGCTGATAGCCGCCGAGCCAGAGGGCGACGACCACGGTGCCGGACAGCGTGTAGGACCAGATCCAGAAGAGACGGGAGAACTCTTTCCAGCCATCCTTGAAGTCGCGGAAGACTGAAGCCGTGGTCTTGACGGGTCCGGACACGTCGAGACGGCTGCAGAGGAGGGCCGCGACCGCGAAACTGGCGGCGTCCCAGCCCAGGGTCAGTTCCGGGCCGACGAGGGCGACGAGGGCGCCGCCGACCGTCGGCGCGAGAATGCGGATGAGGTTGCCAGGCAACCTCATCAGCGCGTTCGCCTGCTGCAGCTCGCCGGGATCGACGAGCTGCGGCAGCAGGCTGTTCATGGCGGGCTGGGTCAGCGCCGACGCACAGCCCGCCAGCGCCGCGAACAGGGCGATCCGGCCGGTGGTGGCCGTTCCCGTCGCCACGAGCAGTGCGACGCAGCCCTGGGTGACGGCCGGCAGCACATTGCCGATGACGATGACCCGTCGGCGGGAGAACCGGTCCGCGATCACTCCTCCGACGAGGAGCAGGACGACCTGCGGGGCGGTGTTGGCGGCGAGGACGACCGCCAGGGACGCCGGGCTGCTGTCGAATCCGAAGACGGCGAAGGCCAGGGCCACGGGGGCCATCGCCGTGCCGCTCATCGAGATCAGACGTGCCAGGAGGAATAATCTGAACGGCTTGTGCCGCAGCGTGGAGAGGGATCCCTGTCGAACCATTCGACGGAGACTATCCTGCTCCGCCGCAGGTGGCGGGGCCAGGAAGGGGTCCGGCGCCTCAGAGCGATTCGCCGGGCCTCAGGTAGCGGTAGCCGTGCGAAGTCTCCTCACCGAGCCAGCCGTTGACGCTGCTGAGACCGCGGTCGTTGATCTGCGCGTCGTGAATGGCGAACGCCCGCCGTGGGTTCACGGCCTTGACGAAATCGATGGCCTCCACCACTTTCAGCCACGACCCCTGTGCCGGCACGAGCAGCGTCTCGATCTCCTGCCCGGGCACGTGCAGCGAGTCACCCGGGTGGTAGACCGCGTCCTCGACGACGTAACCGAGGTTCGCGCAGTCGGGTTGGCCGCCGTAGATGAAGGCATGGCGGCCGCCGACCGCCCGTATGCGGAAGCCCGCGGCGGTGAACTCCGTACCGGAGGACACCCCGATGACGTCCAGCTGCGGGATGTCCGCCTCGGCGGGGGCGTAGACCGGTACGCCGAGCGCCGCCAGGCGCAGCACGTCGACGTGGTCGGTGTGCTCGTGGGTCACCAGCACGGCGTCCGCGCCGGCCAGGGCCGCTGGTTCGCTCCACGTGCCGGGATCGATGACGAGAACCCGGCCGTCCTGCTCGATCCGGACACATGCATGGGTGTACTTCGTGATCAGCATGGCTTCGGACCGTACCGTGCCGGGACCTGCCGCGGCACGGTCATTTCCGGGTCGTTCCGGGGTCATTTTCGGGTCGTTCCGGGGTCATGCCCGGGTCATTCCCCGGTCGTCCCGTCGATCGCCTCGCGCAGCAGGTCCGCGTGCCCGTTGTGGCGGGCGTACTCCTCGATCATGTGGGTCAGGATGTAGTGCAGCGAGTACGGCTGGTCGCCGAAGTTCCCCGTCACGTCGAGGGACTCGGCCGCGTCCACGATCGCGCGCGACCGCTTGCACGTCTCCTCCCAGATCCGGAACGAGCCGGCCACGTCCGCGTCCTCGACGTGGAACTCCGTCCACTCCCCCGCCTCGTTCTTCGGGAAGTAGCCCCGTACGTCCTCCCCGGCCAGGACGTTGCGGAACCATCCGCGCTCGACCTCCGCGAGGTGACGCACCAGCCCGAGCAGGCTCAGCCCGGACGGGGCCACCGCCCGCATGCGCAACTGGTGGTCGCTCAGCCCCGCGCACTTCATCATCAGGGTGTCCCGCTGCCACTGCAGGACACTGGTCAAGGTGGCGCGTTCGTCGCCGGTCAGCACGGGCCGGGTCCGCTGTTCATCGATCACCGGGCGATCATCACATCCGGTCCGCGCCCCGGCCCACCCGTTTTCACATGCCGGTCAGCGCAGTTGCCGGAAGAAGGCGCGGATGTCCCCCACCAGCAGCTCGGGCACCTCCATGGCGGGGAAGTGGCCGCCCCGGTCGTACGAGGTCCAGCGCACGATGGTGTCGGTGCGCGCGGCGATGTGGCGCAGCGGGATGAAGTTGTCCCGGGGGAAGTCGGCCAGTGCGGTCGGGGTCCGCGACACCTCGGGCGGCCGGCCGGCGTACGCGGCGTGGGCCCGCTCGTAGTAGATGCGGGCCGCGCTGCCGGCCGTTCCGGTGAGCCAGTACAGCATCACATTGGTCAGCATCTGGTCCCGGTCCACCGGGCACGCGGGGTCGCTCCACTCGGTGAACTTCTCCGCGATCCAGGCGAGCAGCCCGACCGGCGAATCGTTGAGCCCGTACGCGAGGGTCTGCGGCCGGGTCGCCTGGATGTCGGCGTACCCCTGCCGCTCGCGCGCCCAGATCCGGTACCGCTCCCAGGAGGCCAGCGTCCGCTCCTGTTCGGCGGGGGACAGCGCGGCCAGTTCCTCCGGCCGGGGTTCGGCGGTGGCCCCGCCTCCGGGCAGCAGGTTCAGGTGCACCCCGATCACGTGGTCCGGCCGGATCAGCCCGAGTTCGCGCGAGATCGCGGCCCCCCAGTCGCCGCCCTGCACCCCGTACGACCGGTGGCCGAGGCGGTCCATCAGCACGCCGAAGGCCCGGGCCACCCGCTTGAACTCCCAGCCCGTCTCGGTCGTGGGCCCCGAGAGGCCGAAGCCGGGGATGCTCGGCAGCACCAGGTGGAAGGCGTCCGCCGGGTCGCCGCCGTGCGCCCGGGGGTCCGTGAGCGGGCCCGCGACGCGCTGGAACTCCACCGGCGAGCCCGGCCAGCCATGGGTCATCAGCAGTGGGGTCGCGTCCGGCTCGGGCGAGCGGACGTGTGCGAAGTGCACCCGCGCGCCGTCGATGACCGTGGTGAACTGCGGCCACTCGTTCAGCCGGGCCTCGGCCGCCCGCCAGTCGTAGCCCTCGCGCCAGTAGCCGACGAGCTCCCGCATCCGGGCGAGCGGCATCCCGTACGCCCAGCCGACCCCGGGCAGCTCGTCGGGCCACCGCACCCGGCCCAGCCGCTCCTGCAGGTCGTCCAGCTCCCCCTGACCCACATCGAGCCGGAACCCGCGCAACCGCCCGTCAAGATCACTCATGCCCCGCATGCTAGGGGGTGTGTTGGCGGTCAGAACGGGTCGGGGCGGGCCTTGAAATCGTCCCCTTCGCGACCGAGCACCACGAAGTCCAGGGCCTCGCGCCAGAATCGCGCCCGCGCCTCGGGGGCACGGCAACCGAGCACGAGCTCACCTCGGGAGGTCAGGAGTGCTGCGGGGCGGCCGTGTCGTCGGAGGGGGGCCAGGAGGCCCAGCGGGCGGGGGCGAAGGTGCCGGCGGTAGCGCGGATGTTCAGGGCGCCCGGGCCGGCGAAGTGGGCCGGGACGACCAGTTCCCGCTCGTCCGCCGCCCGTTGCAGGACGCGGCGGCGGCTGGCCGCCGCCTGTACCGGGTCCAGGCAGAAACAGCTGTTGCAGGAGGGCTGGACGATCTGCACCGGGCTGTGCATGAGATCGCCGACGAACACGGCCCGCTCACCTTGGGAGTCCAGACGCAGGACGGACGAGCCGGGAGTATGGCCGGGAGCCGCCTCCAGGGTGAGGTGTTCGTCGATGCGGTGGGCACCGTCCCACAGCACGGCCTGTCCGGCCCGGTGGATGGGCGCGACGCTGTCCTCGTGGACCAGGCCGTCGTCCGGGCCTCGGCCCTTTCCCGAGGAGTTGCCCGGCCCGAAGTGGAAGTCGTCCGCCGCAGGGATGAGGTAGCGGGCGCGGGGGAACGTCGGGACCCATTCTCCGCCCACGTCGTGGGTGTTCCAGCCGACGTGGTCGGCGTGGAGGTGGGTGTTGACCACGACGTCGACGTCCTCCGGGTGGACGCCGACGTCGGCCAGGGCTCCCAGGAAGTCGGTCTGCCAGTGGTGGAAATGGGGGGTGTGGGGGCGTTCGCGGCCGTTGCCGACCCCGGTGTCGATCAGGACGGTCTGGCCGGCACTGCGCAGGACCCAGGACTGCAGGGCCATCACCGCCTGGTCCTGCTCCGGCTGCCAGTGGTCCGGTGCCAGCCAGTGCCTGTTGTCCTGCCACACCGCGGCGGAGTCCGGCACCAGGTCGCGGGGGGAGGTGAAGAAGCCCTGCCACTCGCGGACCCGGATGACCTCGACATCGCCCAGCCAGATCGACTGCTTGTTCTCATTCGTCATGCCACGACCCTAGAAAGAAGCCGGTGAGCCCCTCAATGCCCGCCCGGCTCACAGCAATACGCAGGCGTCTCATACCAGGCGGCGGTCCGGTAGCGTGACGGGATGGACGTGGTGAGCGATGCGATCTCGACCGTACGGATCGGGCGGCCCTCCTCGCAGCGGGTTCGGGTGAACGGGAGTTGGTGCGCCCGTCTCGACCCGTACGACGGCGCCGGGTTCCACATCGTGCTGGAGGGCAGCTGCTGGCTGCTGCCCGACGGAGGCGGTGCGCCCCTGTCACTGGGCGTGGGGGACGCGGTGCTGCTGCCGCACGGGGCGGGCCATGTGATCGCCGACCGTCCGGCCGGTGCGCGGGAGATCGAGCGGGCGGTGCCGTTCGGACAGTGGGACGCGGTACGCACGACAGGCGTACCGGGTGCGGCAGCTGGAGCGGGCCCGCGCGGGGGGCCGGGAGCCGGGGGTGGAGGACCTGGCGGGCCTGGCGGGCTCGGGGGCGCGCCGGACGGGGTGGGTGTGGCGGCTGGAGCGGGGGCCGGTGGCGGTGTGGTGGAGATGCTGTGCGGCAAGTACCGGCTCGACCGCAGCCGGGCGCATCCGCTGATGGCGGAGCTGCCGCAGATCGTGCACCTGCCGTCCCGGGTGGGGGCGCGGCCCGAACTACGGTCCGCCATCGACCTGCTGGGCCGTGAGCTGGGCGAGCAGCGGCCCGGTTCCGGCATCGCGGTGCCCGGCCTGCTCGACCTGCTGCTCGTCTACATGATCCGCTCCTGGGTGGCCGAGGGCGGGAGCGGGACGTGGCCGGCGGTGCTGGGCGATCCGGTGGCGGCCGGCGCGCTGCGGGCCCTGCACGCGGACCCGGCCGCGCCGTGGACCAACGAGCGTCTGGCGGCGCAGGTCGGGGTGTCCCGGCCCACCCTGGCCCGGCGTTTCACCTCCCTGGTGGGCCGGCCTCCGATGGCATACCTGACGTGGTGGCGGCTGAGTCTGGCCGCGGCGGCCCTGCGCGAGTCCGAGGAGCCGCTGGCCGCGGTGGCGCGGCGGGTCGGCTACGGCAGCCCGTACGCCCTCTCGCACGCCTTCAGCCGCGAGTTCGGCACCACACCCGGCCGCTACCGGGCCCAGGGCCGGCCGGAAACAGGCCCGGAAACAGGCCCGGAGACGGAAGCCGGAGCCGGGACCGGTGTCTCGGCGGTGGTCAGCGAGGGGCCTTTCGCAGGGTGAGGAAGGTATGGACGCCCTGCCGCACCGTCCCGGCCTGTGGCGTGCGTGACGTCAGTTCCCTCCCGCGCGGCGGGTCATCAGCAGTTCGAGCCCGTCCAGGATGCGATCCAGCCCGAACTCCAGGGCCTGGTCCCGCCCGCCGTGTTCCGCCGCCGAGGCCAGTGCCGCCCCGAGTGCGGGGAACCGCTCCCCGTGCGCGTGCATCATCTCGCCCAGCATCGCCGCGAGTTGGGCATCCGGGCCCTCCCCCGCGGCCCCGGACCCGGCTCCCGCGCCGGCGGCCCGCTCCTGCTCCGCGATGCCGCGTACATGCCCGGCGAGCAGCACCACCGCGTCCATCGCCTCCGCCCCGGTCAGCCCACACCCGTCGAGCGCGGCGAGCGCCCGCTCCATCCACTCCAGCTCCCGCGGGCCCATGACCCGTACGCCGACGGTCGCCTCCAACAGCCACGGGTGGAGCCGAAGGCCCTCCAGCAGCCCCCGCGCCCACTCCTCAAGCCGCTCCCGCCAGGGGCCGCCCGTCGGCTGCGCCACCGCGGGCATGGCGCCCTCCACCATCAGCGCGACCAGTTCGGCCTTCCCCGGCACGTACCGGTACAGGGCCATCTTGGTGACGGCCAGCTCCGCGGCCACCCGCTGCATCGACGCGCCGCCCAGGCCCTCCGCGTCGGCGATCCCGATACCCGCCCGGGCGATCCCCTCCAGCGTGAGCCCCCGCTTCGGTCCGCGCGCGGGCCCGGCAGGGGGCGGCCCCCACAGCAACCGCACGGCCGGGCCCCACTGATCGCTCGCCATCGCTTTCCCCTTGCGCTCGCACGGAAACTGCGTCTACCGTACACGGTATCGAATCAGTATCCGTAGGACACAATTAAATCTCAGGCCGGGAGTCCCCCATGACCGCACTGCCCGACCAGACCGGCGGCCCGCGCCCCGCGGCCCGTACCGTCCTCATCTCGGGCGCCGGCGTCGCGGGCCCCGCCCTCGCCCACCGGCTCGGCCGCCACGGCCTGCGCCCCACCGTCGTCGAGGTAGCCCCCGCCCTGCGCCCGGGCGGCCAGGCCGTCGACTTCCGCGGCGGGACCCAGCTCCACGTCCTTCGGCGGATGGGGATCCTCGACGCCCTCCACCGCGTCCGCACCGGCGGCAGTCCCATGACCTTCGTCGATGCCGGTGGCCGCGAACTCCTGCACCTGCCCGCCGAGTTCGCGGGCGGCGACATCGAGGTCCTGCGCGGCGACCTCTCCCGGATCCTCTACGAGGCCTCGCTCGCCGCCGGCGCCGAGTACGTCTTCGGGGACTGCATCACCTCCCTCACCGAGACGGCCACTGGCGTCGACGTCACCTTCCGCCACGCGCCGCCCCGCACCTTCGACCTCGTCATCGGCGCCGACGGCCTCCATTCGAACGTCCGGCGCCTCGCCTTCGGCCCGGATGCCGACCATGTCACCCACCTCGGCCACTACGCCGCCACCTGGAGCCTGCCCAACCACCCGGACCTGGACCTGGACCTGCGCCCGGGCACCGGCTCCATCGGCCACAACACCCCCGGGCGCCTCGCCAGCGTCGCTGCAGACCACACCGACCCCGCCCGGGCCCGCGCCTTCCTCGTCTTCGCCTCCCCCGAGCTCGCGTACGACCGCCATGACGCCGCGGCCCACAAACGCCTCCTGCGCGGGGCGTTCGCGGGCCTGCCCTGGAAGGTGGACCGCCTCCTCGACTCCCTCGGCACCGCCGACGACCTCTACTTCGACTCGATCAGCCGCGCCGACTCCCCCGTCTGGTCCGCCGGCCGCATCGCCCTCCTCGGTGACGCCGCCTGCGGCGCGACCATCGGCGGGATGGGCACCGGCACCGCGGTCCTCGGCGCGTACGTCCTGGCCGGTGAACTCTCCCGCTCGCCCGGGGACCACCGGGCCGCCTTCACCCGCTACGAGTCCCTGCTGCGTGCCTACGCCCAGGACCGCCAGAAGGGCGGAGACCGGACGGGCCGCTTCCTCGCCCCCTCGTCGAAACCGGGCCTGCGCCTGCGCAACACCCTGCTCAGCAGACGACGCATCCTCACCTGGATGCTCAAGGCGGCGAAGGACGCCACCGCACTCGCGCTCCCCGACTACCCCGACCGCCCGGCCAACTCGCCTTCGACGCCGGTCCATTGACGTCCAGAAGCGTTCGCCGCCGAAAAAGAATCACGCAAAGAACCACACAACTCCCCGAACCGCTCACCGTCTCAGCAAAAAAGTACCTGCCGACTGGTTTCGTTTCGCATTGCCCGACTACATTGACGGCACACCGCGGCGAACACCGCTCGGGCAGTGACCAAAGGGACGAGCAAAACGTGGCGAGGGCCAGACAGGAGCGGGCCGAGATCACCCGCCAAGCCATACTCGACGGCGCGGCGACCGCCTTCGATCACGGCGGGTTCGAGGGCACCAGCCTCAGCGACGTCGTCAAGCACGCCGGAGTCACCAAGGGCGCCCTCTACTTCCACTTCCCGTCCAAGGAAGCCCTCGCCCGCACCCTGATGGACGAGCAGTTCCAGGTCTCCGAACACCTCCCCGCCGTCGAGAACCCGGGCCTGCAGACCGTCATCGACCTCACCCACCGGATGGCCCACGGCCTGCGCACCGACGTCCGCATCCGCGCCGGCATCCGCCTGGTCATCGAGTTCGGCTCCTTCACCCATCCCGACCCGACCCCCTACGACGCCTGGATCGACACCTGCCGCAGCTGCCTGACCCCCGCTCAGCAGCGCGGCGACATACACCCGTCGCTCGACGTCCAGGACCTCTCGGCCCTGCTCGTCGGAGCCTTCACCGGCATCCAGGTCACCTCGCACGTCCGCACCCGCCGCGAAGACCTCCACACGCGCGTCACCGACCTGTGGAACTTCCTCCTCCCCGCGATCGTCCCCCCGCAGCGCATCACCCGCTTCCACGCCACGGGCACGCCCGAGGCGGCCCCGCCCTCCCCCACCCGCTGACGCAGGACGGCCTCGCACACGCCGTGGCGAACCACGGGGGTGCTCGCCACGGCGTGCCCGAGACCGCCCTGCCCCGAACGAAACGAACCGCACCGGCCCTACGGCCGGGGGCTCTCCAGGACGTAAGCCTGCTTGGACGCACAGGTCCAGATCACCGGCCGGACCCGGTTCTGCGCGTCCAGCGCGGCTCCGCCGACCCGGTCGTCGTCCGTGACGGCGAAGGCGGCGGTGAACAGGGACGGGCCCAGCCCGGGCAGGACGCGCACCGGCCCCCGGCCGGTCCAGTACTGCGCCCGGGCTCCCGGGCTGTCCGGCGGGCGCGGCGACGCGTAGGTGAACTCGGCCAGGCCGACCGCGACGCCGGTGTTCGGGCTGATCGAGTCGAACGTTCCGCCGATCGCGCCGCGTGCCCAGGGTGCGTACACCGGAAGGGCGTCGGGTCGGTTCCACACCACGGCGAACTCCGCGCTGCCGGGCCCCGTCCACCGCCGCGCGTAGCCGACGATCCGGCCCGAATCGTCGATCGCCCGGGTGACGTAGGTGTCCCCCGTGTCGTCGACGGGCCCCAGCACCGAGGGCGCCGAGTCCGGGTACGCGGGCCAGTAGAACCCCGGGACGACGAGGAACTGGGCGCCGGGGCGGGGTTCCTGCGCCCGCCCGTTGCCCGAAACCTGCCCGGCGTTGTTGAGGCCGGACGTCTCGTGGAGCTTGTATCCGGCGGGCGGGGGCAGTTCGCGGCGGAGCCTGTCCCCCGACCATTCCACGCCGATGGTCCGGTTCTGGGCGGCGTCCCAGAGACTGCCGACGATGACGCCCCGGTCGTTGACCCCGCTCGCCTCGTCCCCGCCGGGCAGTACGGTGATGGCGGGATCGCCGTGCCGGTAGCTGAACGCCTTGCTGCCCTCGCGGGTGGTCACCTGCCCGACCATGAGGCCGGACCGGTTGACGTCCACGACGCGGCCCGTACCGGAGCCCGCGGGGACCGGCACCGCGTACACCCGTTCCCCGATCCAGTACGCCGGCTTCATGCCGGACATACCGACCGCCAGGTGCGAGTGCCCCGGTGCGATGGCCGTGACCTGGGTGCGGCGCACCCAGGGGCTCGGATGCGGATCGTCGGTGCCGGGCAGCGCCTGAAGGACCTGGATGGACGGCTTGCAGGGTGCGGCGGTTCCCCCCGCGGCCGCCTGCGCGGGAGCCGTCATACCGAGGGCGGCGAGGAAACTGCCCGCCACCGCGAAGCCCGTGCGCCTCGTACGCCCCGTACGTCCTGCACGCCTCGTGTTTCTGGTGCGTCGTGTTCTCGTTGTCATGAATCCCCCCGGATCACGTCACGTGGAAGCCGAATCGCAGGGGGACATCCTTGCCCCACCGGACCGGGATGAACAGCGACGATCCGGACGATCGACACATCACTTCCGGTCCTGCCCACGGAATCCGGAGGCACCGGCCGGGCTCAGGCACCGGCCGGGCTCAGGCACCGGCGGGAGCGAGGGAGTCGACGTCCTCCATGAAGCTCAGCATCCGCGCGTTGACCAGGTCGGGGTGGTCGATCTGCGGGCCGTGGCCGGTCGCGGCGACGATCTCGGCGCGGGCGCCGGGTATCAGGCGCGGCACGCGTTCCAGCTGGCGCTTCGGGTGTACGAGCAGGCTGCGCTTGCCCAGGACGAGGTAGAGCGGGGTGCGGATGGAGCGCAGCGCGTCCTCGGCCAGCGGCAGGGGTGCGGGGCGTCGGATCCGGAAGGCCCGGGCACCCAGCTGGACCCACTTGCGCAGCTCGGGCACGACGATGACCGGCTGCTCCAGCCAGGCGGCGAGGCGCGGGCGCAGCGCCTTGGGGGCGAAGCTGGCGAAGAGGCTGACGAAGACCCAGGCGAAGAAGCGCAGGCCCACCTTCTCCAGGCCGCCGGGGTCGAGGAGCGTGACGGAGGCGAGCCGGCCGGGCCGGCGGTGCGCCTGGTTGAGCACGAGCCAGCCTCCGTAGGAGGAGCCGACGAGGTGGACCCGGTCGAGGCCCAGTTCCTCCAGCGCCTCGTCGAGCCACTGGGCCGCGCGCTCGGGCTGCCACATGGGTTCGCGGTGGACGCTGCGGCCGGCGTCGCCGGGGGTGTCGAGCGCGTAGACGGGGCGTTCGGCGCTGAGTGCGGGGGTGTTGGGGTACCACATGGCCGAGCAGTACCCCGCGCCGTGGATCAGGACGACCGGGGTGCGGGACTCGGCGGCCGGGTCGTCGGGTCCGTAGCGGTAGACGTGCGTGGTGCCGAAGCTGGTCTCGACGTCCGTCTCGCAGCGGGCGGGTGCGCCCATCGCGTAGAGCGCGTCGCCCGCGGCGAAGTACCGGTCGCGCAGCTCATCGTTCACATAGCGGCCGACGTCGCGGCGCGGACGGGTTCGGCTGGTGTTCTCGGGCACGGGGCACCTCCGGTCTTCGAAGATCCATTCTTCGTAATACGAACGTACCATAACGATGGTACGGCGGTACCATGAAAGAGTCCGGGGGTCCGGACCACGGACGCGAGCGCACCACCGACGGGCGGAGAGACGACACATGCCGAAGCGCGTGGACCATGAGGAGCGGCGCGCCCAGATCGCCGAGGCGCTCATCCAGGTGGCCGGGCGGCGCGGACTGCACGCCGTGGGCATGCGCGACGTCGCGGCGGAGGCGGGGGTGTCGCTGCGACTGGTGCAGTACTACTTCGAGACCAAGGAGAAGCTGCTCTTCTACGGACTCCAGCACCTCACCGACCGCTTCACCGCGCGCGTGGGCGAGCGCCTGCGCGCCGTCGGCCCGAACCCCGGCCCGCGCGCGACCATCGAGGCGCTGCTGCTGGCCTCCCTCCCCACCGACGAGGAGGGCCGCACCTTCCACCTCCTCTACAGCTCGTACTCGATCCTGTCCGTCACCGACGAGGCCCTCGCCGCCCAGCCGTTCATCGACAACCCCGACGCCGCGGAGAACGCCGTCGCCGGCCTGCTCCGACAGGCACAGGAGAGCGGCCTGGCCGACCCGGACGCCGACGCGCGCACGGAGGCGATCAGCCTGCTGGCCATGACCGCGACCATGGGCACCAGCATCCTGGTGGGCCAGCGGAAGCCCGAGTCGGCCGTCGCGGTGCTCCACCACCACCTCGACCGGATCTTCACCACCGCCTGACCCTCCGGGACCCCGCACCCGGCTGGCACGGACCCGGCCGCCCCGGCGAGTTCCAGGACTGTTCACCCCCACGTGACCCGCGCCTCCCCGGACCCGCCCGGCGCGGCCGGTCGAATGGCGACCAAGAGGTCTGGACCATTGAAGTCGCGCCAATCCGTGGCGCATTGGCTCCGGTGCCACACTCTCGCAACAATTGGTCTATACCTTTACTACTAGGATGGGCCACCTGAAACGGGTACATGCACAGCCGTGGGGGGCTTTATGACCTTTCATCATCTTCCGCAACCACCATCCGACGAAGAGCTCTACTGGTACTTCGGACCGCAGCGCCGCTGGGTCCTCGTCAGTACCTCGCTCGCCTTCGTGTTCACGGCGGCGACCATGTTCACCTTCGCCCTGCGGACACCGGCCCTGTGGGCATTCCTCGCCGTCCTCGGGCTCAACCTCGTCGCCCTCGCCCTCTCCTCCGTCAACAGCCTGCGCCAGCGCCGGCTCACCCGGCAGTCGCACGAGGTGCTCGTCCACGCCTGGCGGCCCGCCGCCCTGCCGGACGTCGATCTGTACCTGCCCACCTGCGGTGAGCCGCTCGACGTCCTGGCCAACGCCTACCGCGCGGTTACGGCCGTCGACTGGCCCGGCGCGCTGACCGTCTGGATCCTGGACGACGCCGACCGGCCCGAGGTCGCCGCGCTGGCCGCCTCGTACGGCTACGAGTACGTCGTACGACCCGACCGGGGGCACCTGAAGAAGGCCGGCAACCTCAACCACGCGCTCACCCTGAGCAGCGCCGAGTTCATCGCGATCCTGGACGCGGACTTCGCCCCGCGGCCGGACTTCCTGCGCCACCTCGTGCCCTACCTGGCCGACCCGGCCGTCGGCATCGTGCAGAGCCCGCAGTGCTTCGACACCGACGAGACCATGGGGTGGATCCAGCGGGCCGCCGGCTCCGCGCAGGAATGGTTCTTCCGCTGGATCCAGCCGTCCCGGGACGCGAGCGACGCCGCCATCTGCTGCGGCAGCAACGCCGTGTACCGGCGCAGCGCGATCGACCTGGCCGGCGGCTTCGCCCGGCTCGACCACAGCGAGGACCTGTACACCGGGCTCGCCCTGCACGAGCAGGGGTTCCGCACCCAGTACGTGCCGGTACTGGTCGCCAAGGGCACCTCGCCCGACCGGGTCACCTCCTTCGTCAACCAGCAGTACCGGTGGGCGATGGGCAACCTCCACCTGATCGGCACGCCCGTGCTGCGGCGGATGCGCGCGCCCTGGCGGATGCGGCTGTGCTTCTACGAGGGCATCGTCGGCTATCTGACCACTGCGGTGAACACCTTCGCGGCGCCGCTGCCGCCGCTGGTGATGATGTTCTGGTTCCCGGACCACATCCGGCCCTGGCACGTACTGCCCCTGCTCGCGCCGCTGTGGCTGTGGCACGTGCTGCTGCCGCGGATCAGCCGCACCCGCTGGCGGGTGGAGGTCATCCGGGCGAACGTCCTGACCAGCGTGGCCGCCGCGACCGCGTTCGCGCACACGCTGCGGGGGCGCAGCGCCGCCTGGGTGCCCACCGGCGCGCGAAGTGCGGGGGCTCCGGGCGGGATGGCCCGCCGGGTGATCGCCGTCTCGCTCGGCTGGCTCGTCCTCTCCAACGGCGCCGCGGCCACCGGTCTCGCCCTGGCCGTGGCCCGCAACGGCTGGGAGCCCAACTGGGGGCTGCTCCTCTACCTGCTGGTGCAGTGCCAGATCAACGTCCCGCTGATCCGTGACCTGGTGGCCGAACTGCACCCGGCCGCCGGGCCGGTGCGCGCCCGGGTACGGGCCGCGCTGCGCCCGCGCGGTGGCGTGCTGCCGCGCCGCTGGCCCGAGACCGTCGCCGCTTCCGCGGTCCTCCTGCTGACCGGCCTGCTGGCATCGGGGTGGGTCGACCCGATGCTTCCCTGGCTGAGCTGAAAGGCACCATCCGCATGTCCTTCCTCGTCACACCCGGCCGGCGCCGGCCCCGCGGGGGCTCCGCCCCGAGGGCCGGAGAGCTGCCGTCCGGCTCCCGTTCCGGCCATGAGTCCGGGCCGAGCCCGCACCGGTCCGCCTTCCGGCCCGACATCGAGGGGCTGCGCGCGGTCGCCGTCCTCGCGGTGCTCGCCTTCCACGCCGGCCTTCCCTGGACGAGCGGCGGTTTCGTCGGCGTGGACGTCTTCTTCGTCATCTCCGGCTACCTCATCACCGGCCTGCTGGTCCGGGAGGCGATCACCACCGGCCGGATCCGGCTCGGTGACTTCTTCTCCCGGCGGGCCCGGCGGCTGCTGCCCTCCGCCGCCGTGGTGCTCGCCGCGGTGGCCGTCGCCGGGGCCTGGCTGACCGTACCGCTGCGGCGCGCCGACATGGAGTACGACGTCGTCGCTGCGGCCCTGTCCTTCGCCAACTGGCGGTTCGTGTCGCAGCGGACCGACTACCTCGCCGCCGGGCACGACCAGAGCCCGCTGCTGCACTTCTGGTCCCTCGCCGTCGAGGAGCAGTTCTACCTGTTCTGGGCCCCGCTGCTGGCGGTGCTGGTGCTGTGCGCGGCCCGGGCGGTCCGCCGGGGCCGGGCCGTACGGCTCGTCGTGATGCTGGCCGCCGCCCCGCTCGCCCTGGCCTCGTTCGCGCTGGCGGTGTACTGGACCGGGCACTCCGTCTCCCTCGCGTACCTCGGAACTCCCTCACGGGTCTGGCAGTTCGGCGTCGGGGCGCTGCTCGCCCTGCTGCCCTGGCACCTGATGCGCGGTCCGCGACCCCTGCGGCTGCTGTGCGGCTGGGCCGGGGCCGCGGCGATCGGCTGGTGCGTCGTGTCGTACGACGCCGGGACCCCGTACCCCGGATACGCGGCGCTCGTGCCGACCCTGGCCACCGCCGCCGTGATCCTCGCCGCGATACCCGGCCGGGGCGAGCGGCACACCCCGGGCACGTGGGACGTGGGGCGGCTGCTGGCGGGGCGGGCGCCCCGGGCCGTCGGGCGGCTCTCCTACACCCTGTACCTGTGGCACTGGCCGGTGCTCGTCCTCGCCGAGGCCCGGCTCGGCACGCTCGGCTGGCCTGCGAAGACCGCACTGACCCTGGCGGCCGTACTGCCGGCCCTGGCCACCATGCGCTGGGTGGAGCAGCCGCTGCGCCGCAGCCGTACGGTCTCCGAACTCCCCCGCCGCGGACTGTCGGTGGGCGTGTCGTCGATCGTGCTGCCGGTGGTCCTCGCGCTGGTGGTGGGTACGACGACGCTGCGCGTGCTGGGCCCGGCCGGCCCGGTGGACACGCAGGGGCTGCCCCCGGGCGCAGCCTCGGGTCCCACCCTGCTCGCCCGGACGGCCGGTACGCCGCTCGTCGACGGGCCGGTGGTGCCGAGTCCCGCGCAGGCCCGGGGGGACTTCCCGCCGGACGGGGCCTGCGAGGTCGCCCCGGCCGAGACGCGCAGCCCGGACTGCCTGTTCGGCGCGGTGGACAGCCCGGACCGGATCGTGCTGCTCGGGGACTCGCACGCCGGGCAGTGGTTCTCCCCGATGCTGGCGCTGGCCTCGCAACGGGGCTGGGCGCTGCAGGAGCTGGTGAAGCAGGGCTGCCCGCTGCCGGAGCTCGCGGTGGACAGCCCGCAGCTCGGCCGCGCCTACCGGGAGTGCGACACCTGGCGGGCGGACTCCCTGGAGCGGCTGCGGCAGCAGCCGAAGCCCCGCCTCATCGTGATCGCCTCGCTCAACCGGTACACCGACGACGCGAAGCTGCTGGCCGAGGCCTGGGAGAAGACCCTGACGCCGCTCCGGGCCCTGGGGGCACCGATCGTCTACGTCGAGGACACGCCCGTACCCGGCAGGGACATCCCGGCGTGCGTGTCCGGCAGTCCCGGATCCCCGGCCGACTGCGCGTTCAGCCGCACGGACGCCCAGCTGCCGGATCCGCTGGCGCGGCGGATCGCGTCCGGCACCCTGCCCGGCGTACGGAGCGTCGGCGTGAACCAGGTCCTGTGCCCGGGCGACGGGCCGACCTGCCCGGCCGTGCTCGACCGGATCCTGCTCTACCGGGACGACGCCCACCTGACCAACGCGGCGGCCGTGGTCCTGACCGACCGGCTGGAGCGGCTGTTCACGGAAGCCGGTCTGCTGCCCGCCGCGGGTGGAGCGGCACCGGGGACGGCCACGGGGGCGCCGGGGGCGGACGGGTGGACGCGGCTGCTGCGCGACGACTTCGACGGCCCGGCGGGCGCCCGTCCGTCGGCCACCGACTGGATCCACGACATCGGCACCTGCTACCCGGGCTGCCCCGCGCCGCGGTGGGGCACCGGCGAGGTCGAGACCATGACCGACTCGACCGACAACGTCCGCCTCGACGGGAAGGGTGCGCTGGAGATCGTGCCCACCCGCAAGGACGGGCAGTGGAGTTCGGGGCGGATCGAGACGCGGCGCTCCGACTTCGCGCCGCCGCCCGGTGGGGTCCTGCGGATCGAGGCGTCGATCGCCCTGCCGGACGTGACCGGGGAGAAGGCGGCGGGATACTGGCCGGCCTTCTGGACCCTGGGGGCACCGCTGCGCGACGGGTACACGGGGTGGCCGGGGGTCGGGGAGCTCGACGTCATGGAGTCCGTGAACGGGCGGGACACCGTCTTCGGGACGATGCACTGCGGTGTACTGGAAGGCGGCCCGTGCCGGGAACCCGCCGGCCTGACCTCCGGTCCGCAGCCGTGCGAAGGCTGCCGTACGGCGTTCCACTCGTACGCGGTCGAGGTCGACCTCGCGCCCGGCGCGCAGGAGGTCCGCTGGTATCTGGACGGGCGCGTGTACCACCGGGTGACCGCCGACCGGATGGACCCGGGGACGTGGAAGGCGGCCGTCGACCACGGGCTGTTCCTGATCCTCAACGTGGCGGTCGGTGGCAGTCTGCCGCTCGCCGACGGCGCGAGCGCGGGTCCGGCCACCGAGCCGGGCCATGCGATGCGGGTGGACCACGTCACCGTCTCGGCCCGGGAGCGGAACACGTAGCGGTGTAGAGGTACAGACCTGTGAAGGAAGGGGGCGCCTCGCTTCCGGGCCGGGAACGGTCCGGAAGCGGGGCGCGCTCCACGGGGTGCCCTGAGCACGCCCGGAGCACGCCCGGCACAGGTCCGGCCCAAATCCGGCACAGGTCCGACGCGGGTCCGACGCGGATCCGACGCGGGATCAGAACGCGAAGAGGGCGTTCCCGTTGAGGGTCACGGACATCACGCAGGTGTTGGAGAAGGTGTGCTTCCAGGCGACGCGGCTGCCCTTCCACACACCGTCGGCGGTGACGGTGACCGGGGCGTAGTGCATGGGGCAGGCGCGGTCCGGGTTCGGCGAGGCCAGCAGGCGGTCCAGCGCTCCGTCGGTGGAGTTGAGGGTGGTGCAGGCGGCCTGCGGGTCAGGGTGGGTGCCCAGCGCCGTCGGGGCGCAGCTGAGGGTGACGGCCCGGACGGCGGTGGAGGTGGCGACGTCGTCGCCCTGTGCGACGGTGAACACCAGGGCGGACGGGGCGTACAGGCTGGAGGGCTGGGCGGCTGCCATGCCGGTGGCACCCACCAGACAGAGGAGCGTGGCGGCGGAGGCAGCTGCGATGCGGTGACGCACGACGGAACTCTCTTTCGATTCAAAGGTTGAACGCGATATTTGGTTTCGATATCGCGCCGTTGCGGGATCAGACTGTCTGACACAAAGACAAGTCGCACACTCAGGACCGATTTACGGACAGAGCATCCGCATACCGGCGAACGAATGGTCGTTCGGGCAGCTCACAGGGGGCGCCCCCACCCCGTCGCCGCACCCCGATGCCGGTCACACGGCCCGCGACGTGCGGCCCCACCCCTCCCTGACCTGCCGCCGGCCGCACACGGTTCACCCGACGGCCACTCAGCTTGACCGAATACGGATGTCCGGACCCCCCCAGCGCCGCACCCGGCCGGCCCAACTCCACGACATCTCATTGAAGTTAGGCAAGCCTTGCCTAAAAATGCCCTACGATGCCGGCATGAAGAAGATCATCCGCGTGCTGACGGCTGTGGCGACCGGTCTGGTCCTCGCCGCGCCCGGCACGCTCGCCACGCCCGCCGTGGCCGCGTCCACCCCGGCCGGCGTCTCCAGACTCGAACTCCCGAGGCCCACCGGCGACTTCGCCGTGGGCCGCGACACCCTCCACCTGGTGGACCGGGAGCGCAAGGACCCCTGGGTGCCCACGGCCGACCGGGAATTACTCCTGTCGCTCTACTACCCTGCGCTCGCACACACCGGAACTCCCGCTCCCTACATGAGCGTTCCCGAGGCCAAGGCGCTGCTGACCGACCGGGGGCAGCTCGGCGAGTACGTCACTCCCGAACGCGTTGCGGCCACCCGGATGAACGCACGGACGGGCGCGCTGCCCCGGCCCGCCGCGAGCCGCTACCCGCTGATCGTGCTCTCCCCCGGCTTCACCATGCCCCGCTCCTCGCTGACCACCCTGGCGGAGGACCTCGCCGGCCGCGGGTACGTCGTCGCGGCGGTGGACCACGCGTACGAGTCGGACGGCACCGTCTTCCCCGGCGGCCGGATGCTGACCTGCAAGGCGTGCGAGCAGGTGTTCCCCGACGGGTCGCTGCACCGGGTCTCCGACGGCCGGGCCCGTGACATCCCGTTCGTCCTCGACCGGCTGACCGGCCCGCGCCCGGCGTGGCGGTACTCCTGGCTGATCGACCCCCGGCACATCGGCATGGCCGGGCATTCGATCGGCGGTGCGGCCGCATCGGCCACCATGGCCGTGGACCCGCGCGTGGACGCCGGGGTCAACATGGACGGCACCTTCTTCACGCCCGTACCCCAGGCCGGTCTCGGCGGACGGCCCTTCCTGATGCTCGCCGGTGACCCCGCGCTGCTGCCGCCCGACTTCCCCGACACCTCCTGGGAGGACGGCTGGCCCCGGCTGGACGGCTGGAAGCGCTGGCTGACCGTCACGGGGGCGGGGCATCCCGGTTTCACCGACTGGCCCGTACTGGGCGACCAGGTCGGGTACCCGCACCCGGAGACACCGCTGTCGGGCACCCGCTCCCAGCAGATCACCCGGGCGTACGTCGGCGACTTCTTCGACCTGCACCTGCGCGGGAAGCCGGCGCCGCGCCTGGACGGTCCGACGGCGGCCGACCCCGAGGTCGTGTTCCACCGCAGCTGACGCCGTGCACGGGGGCACCCGCCCGTCCCGGCGGGTGCCCCCGTGGCCACCCCGTTCTCCCTGAGGCCGGGGCGGATCCCAGCGCCGCTCCGGCGTGCTCCGCGGCTCGGCTGCGCGCCTCGCGGCAGGGCTCAGGACGGGTCCGCGTAGCGGGCGGCCAGCGCGGCGGCACGGTCGCGCAGGGCGGTGCGCAGCGACGGCGGGGTCAGGGCTTCCGCGTCCGTCCCGAGCTGCCACAGTGCCCATTCGGCATGTCGTGAATCCTGGAAGGTCAGCTCCAGCCGCAGCCGGCCGTCCGGGTCGGGTTCTTCGGCGCGGACGGCGACCGCGGTGTCCAGCAGGTCCTCCCGCCGCGCCGGGTCGACCCGTACCAGCACGGTGAGGTGGCCGTCGCTGAGGAACCGCGCGGAGCGTTCCCGCCAGATCCGGTCCAGATCGACCCGGTTCGGGCGCTGTGCCGCTTCGGGGAGTTCCTCGGCGGCCAGCACCCGTGACAGCCGGTAGGTACGGTCCGCACCGGATCGCGTGGCCAGCAGGTAGACCCGGTCGCGTACGGTCACCAGGCCGATCGGGTCCACCGTGCGCCACTGCGGTGGCCGGCCGGCGGCCGCGTAGTGGATGCGCAGCTTGTGTCCGGCGAGCACCGCGCGCCGGACCTGGATCATCGTGGTGCCGGGTACCTCGTCGGTGACCGGCCGGCGTGAGAGCAGGTCGGTCTCCGGCTCGACGAGAAAACGCTGGGCCGCGTCGCTCGCGGTGGACCGGTGCCTCTCGGGCAGCGCGTCGACCACCTTGCGCATCGCCGAGGCGAGCGCCGGGCCGAGGCCGAACACCTGCTCGCCGCGCCCCGATCCGGCGGCCAGCAGGGCCAGGGCCTCGTCGTGGTTCAGTCCGGTGAGCTCGGTCCGGAAACCGGGCAACAACTCGAAACCGCCGTGCCGGCCGCGTTCGGCGTAGACGGGAACGCCGGCCGCCGACAGTGCCTCGATGTCGCGCAGCACGGTACGGGTGGATACCTGCAGCTCACGGGCCAGCGTGTCCGCGGTCAACCGACCGCGCCGGCGCAGCAGCAGCACCAGTGAGACCAGCCGGTCGGCGCGCATGCGGGAACCCTAACGAAATACCTGACCAAGGGTGTCGTGATTTGTTGGGAGGCTCGTCCACACGACGTCGAGGCCGGCGGGTGCCGAGCCGGTGGACGTACGTACTCCCGATGAATCGAATGGAGCTGACGTGGCGATGGAACGAACGGCGGTCAACCCGGCGACGTGGTCGGTGGAGATGGGGTTCAACCAGGGTGAGGTCGTCTCCGGGCACACCCGGACCCTGTACATCTCGGGGCAGACCGCGATGAGCGGAGACGGCAAGCCCCGGCATGACGGTGACATGGCGGCGCAGTTGAAGCTGAGCATCGACAACCTGGAGGCCGTGCTCGGTGAGGCCGGCATGGCTCTCGCGAACCTCGTGCGGCTCAACGTCTACACGACCGACGTCGATCTGCTCTTCCGGCACTACGGCGGGCTGGCGGCGCGGTTGGGCGCCGCCAGGGTCGCGCCGACCACCACGATGCTCGGGGTGACCCGACTGGCGATCCCCGGCCAGCTGGTCGAGCTCGAGGGCACCGCCGTCGCCTGATCCGGCCGGGACGCGATCCTGCGGGGGATCGGGGCTCCTCGGTGGACGACGGTCGCCGCTCGGACGCGTGCGGCGCGCCCCCGGTTCCGGGGCGCCCCGCACGCGTGCGGTGCGACTTAAGATCGTCCGGCCTACCCGTCGAGCCCACCGGACCGGCCGGTAGGGCCGGCCGGCGTGAGCGGGGAGTGCACGCCGAACCACTGCTCGGCGCCGTACTCCTCGAACCTCTCCACCTCGGTGAATCCCAGCTTCGCCGCGAGGCGCATCGCGCGGTCGTTCGCGGTCTGGGTGCAGAGGACCACCGGCTCGCCCGGAAGCGCGGCGGCGAACCAGTCGAGTGCCGCCGCGCACGCCTCGGCGGCGTACCCGTGTCCCCACGCCTCCGGGAGGAACATGTAGCCGAGTTCGGCCTCTCCGGCCTCTGGGCGGACGTGACCCGGGCGCTCTGCGTCGCGCCGATCGAGCGTGATCATGCCGATCATCGCTCCGCCGGCATCGATCACGAAGAAGCCAGGGCGCCGCCCGGGCACCTCGGGTACCGCGCGTTCCAGCTCGGCACGCGGTCGAGGGCCGCCGACGTAGGTGCCCACCTCCGGCGATGCGAACAGCTCGACGAACGCCGCACGGTCCCGGGCCTCGGACTGGCGCAGTACGAGGCGTTCGGTCCTGATCGGGGCAGGTGGCCAGGTGTCAGCTCCGAGTCTGGTCATGACGGCCAGCCTATCGCAGGCCCGTACGAGTGATCCGAGGGTCGAGACCGCAGGACCACGAGGGCGTCGGCCCGGCGGGCTCCCGTCAGCACTGGAGCGCTCTCCGGTAGCACCTGCTGCCTGGGCACGGTGGCGTCAGATGTCGCTGGTCCACACCTCGGGGCCGCCCCCCTCCCACCGGATCGGCCCGTCCTCGGACAGATCCACATCCTCCAGCCCGGCCCGCCGCAGGAACTCCGACACGTCCGCGGGCGTGAACGCCCGGCCGAGGTCCGCGTCCACGCCGAGCGCGTGCGCAGTGACCTTGCGCCCGCCCTGCGGCGACACGGGGTGGATCACGATCTCCGTCTGGTCCGCCATACGTCCACAGTGCGGCGGGCCGACCCGTACGGCATCCGGAGGCCACCCCGTGGCTCCGTTCCGGTGCCGCGAGAGCACAGCAGCCCTTGATGTCCCCTCAGAACCTCCGGAGGGGACGGCGTTCGGGGGCGACGGCAAACAGCGGAACCAGTGAGGCAGGGTCCGCACAGCAGCCGGTCCCGGGGACCGTGGCTGGTCCCCGGGGCCCGTGGCGTGCCCGGCTTCGGGTCGGATCTGTCCGGCCGCGGCGGCGGTGAGCCAGTCGGCGGATCCGGCGTCGGTCCCGCCGGTCGGACTCAGTTGTCGACGAAGGTGAGGCTGGTCGCGTCGTAGCGGGTGCCCGCGACCTGCTCGGGTGGGGCGGCGGCCTCGATGGCGGCGAGGTCTTCGGCGGACAGCTCGACGGCCAGGGCCGCGAGGTTCTCCTCCAGGTAGCGCTGTCGCCGGGTGCCGGGGATCGGCACCACGTCGTCGCCCCGGTGCTGCACCCAGGCCAGGGCGAGCTGGCCGGCGGTGACTCCCTTCGCCTCAGCGAGCTCGTTCAGCTTCTCGACGATCAACAGGTTCCGCTCGAGGTTGCCGTCGGCGAAACGCGGCTGGCTGCGCCGCACGTCGTTCTCGGCCAGACCTTCGACCGAGCTGTACCGGCCGGTCAGGAAGCCGCGCCCGAGTGGGGAGAACGGGACGAGCCCGATGCCGAGTTCGCGGCAGACCGGGCTGATCTCCGCTTCGAGGTCGCGGGTCCACAGCGACCACTCACTCTGCAGCGCGGCGATCGGGTGCACCGCGTGCGCCCGTCGGAGGGTGTGCTCGCCGGCCTCGGACAACCCGAGGTGGCGGACCTTTCCGGCCTGCACGAGTTCGGCCATCGCGCCGACGGTCTCCTCGATCGGCACCTGCGGATCGACCCGGTGCTGGTAGTAGAGGTCGATGTGATCGACCCCGAGCCTACGCAGCGACGCCTCGCACGCCTGCCGCACGTACGCGGCGTCGCCGCGGACACGGGTGGGCTCACCCAGGCGGTTGGCGAAGCCGAACTTCGTGGCCAGCACCACCTCGTCGCGGCGCCCGGCCACGGCCCGTCCGATCAGTTCCTCGTTGTGCCCGGCGCCGTAGAAGTCGGCGGTGTCCAGAAGGGTCACCCCCAGATCGAGAGCATGGTGCACGGTGGCGATGGACTGCGCGTCGTCCGTGGCGCCGTAGCCGTGGCTCATGCCCATGCATCCCAGGCCTTGCGCGGAAACCGCCAGACTGCCCAGGTGCCGGGTGGGAACGTCGGTCATGCTGCTGCCTCCTGAACTCGGAATCATGATCAGGACGTTAGGTGTTGGAGCACACTCCAAGTCAACCCGGCGCCGCCTCCCGCCTCCCGCCCTCCGGGCGACACAGCGGCTCCGGCCATCCGGCCATCCGGCTCGCGCACGGCCACTCTCCGTGTGGGGACGTATCGCTGCACCGGGTTGCCCGTGCAGACGTGTGCGCCGACACAGGGCTGGGCGCTGAGCGTCGGATTGCGTGTCCGGTTCCGGGGCGGGTTCCGGACTCGTCGGCATCTCCCCGCCACAGGTGCCGCCCCCGGGGATGCCGCGGGAGCCGGCGGGCAGGCATGCGGTACAGGGCGGAGGGCCGGTTCCGCCACTGGCCGGTGAAGAGGTCTTCCGGCCGTGCGGCGTCGGCGAAACGGTGGACCTTGCGGCAGGTCATGCCCAGCTGCCGCTGGATCGAGCGCCGACAGATGGCCGGAACGGAAAATGTTTTCCGAAAACGTCTATCGAATGGCCGTTCGCTGGGAATGCTGCGTGTAATCTCCCGCCCTGCCCGACGCCCCCACACGGCGTCGCCCGGGCGGGCCTTCCGTTCTGAGCCCTCGGGAGGTACCACGCCATGCGCTCGTCCCCCACGCCGTCGCCGGCTCCCAGCCGCCGCGACATCCTCACCGGCCTCGGCCTGGCCGCTGCCACCCCGCTCGTCCTCGGCATCACCACCCGCCCCGAACGCCCACCCGTCCCGGTCGGCCCGACGGTCCTGCTGCGCGGCGCCTCCCTCATACTCACCATGGACCCGGCCCTCGGCAGCAGCGCCCTCGGCGCCCTTGAGAACGCCGACGTCCTGATGCGGAACGGCACCATCGCCTCCGTCGGCACGGGCCTGCGGCCCCCGCCCGGCACCTGGATCGTGGACGCTTCGGGCAAGCTGGTCATGCCGGGGTTCGTCGACACCCACACCCACCTCTGGCAGGCGGTGATCCGCGGGGGCTGTACCGACGGGGACCTGTTCGGCTGGTTCACACGATGTACCGACCCCCAGCGGGGCCGGCTCACCCCCGAGGCCCTGCACAGCTTCGTACGCCTCGCCGCCCTCGACGCCGTCCAGTCGGGGGTGACCACCCTCGTGGACTGGGTGGACATCTTCTCGTACGACCTCATCGAGAGTTACGTACGGGCCCTGGCCGGAACCGGAGTGCGGTTCACCTACGCGATGTTCCCCTCCGAAGCCGACCCGACGCTGGTCACGAAGGTGAAGAAGGAACTCGTCGACCCCGTTCCGCTCGGCGGCTTCCAGGTCGCCACGCACGCGGCGCGAGCCGTCCAACACCTCAACCACGCGCACTGGGAAGCCGCCCAGGACCTCGGAGTCATGCTCAACTCCCATGTCCTGGAACGCCCCGAGCAGCGTGCCGACGACCCCATCGGGGTCCTCGCCGACATCGGCGCCCTCGGTCCGCGGCTCCTGATCAACCACGCGATCCACCTGACCGACGACGAGATCGCCGCCGTCGCCGCGCACGACGTGCGTGCGGCTCACTGCCCGCTCAGCAACATGCGGCTGGCCTCCGGCATCATGCGGCTGTCCGAGTTCGGGCGGCGGGGCGTCAAGGTCGGCCTCGGCCTGGACGGCGGGACCAACGACAGCTCGGACTTTCACGCGCTGATGAAGACGGCCATCGGCCTGCAGCGCGCCCGCGCGACGGAGGCCGGAATCTTCCCGCAGGTGCACGACGTCCTGCGGATGGCCACGCTGGGCGGCGCCGAGGCCCTCGGGATCAGCGACCGGACGGGCTCCCTGACCCCCGGAAAGCGGGCCGACGTCGTGGTCGTCGACCCGGCCGCCCTGAACTTCGCGCCGCGCTTCGACTGGGTCGGCCAGACCGTCTTCAACGGGCGGCCCGAGAACGTCGAGGCCGTGTTCGTGGACGGACGGCCGCTGAAGTTCGACGGCCGGCTCGTCGGCATCGACACGAACCGCGTCGTACGGGAGGCGGAGACGGCCGCCGCCCGACTCCGCGCGGCCGGGTAGACCTCACCGGCCCGGCGGACCGTACGCCGCCCTCATCCGGTTTCTCCCGATCCCTCGCCCGGCTGCGGCGGGTGATCCCACTACCTGCCGCGGCGGCCCGGCCGTGCACCGGACCGGAGGCTGCTCCGGTCCGGTGGGGCCGTCTCCCCCACCTGACCGTCACAAGGCGCCGAGGATGGCGCCGCGGGGTCAGCCCACCGCGTCCCAGGCCCTCGTCGGACCGTCCAGCCAGGCGGGTGGCAGCTCGGCGGCGTCCCACTCCTCCCGCAGTGCGGCGGCCGCCGGCGTGGCGAGCCGCTCCAGCACGGCGACGCTGGTGGCGGAGTGCAGAAGGGAGTAGCGGCCGTGGATGGCGGTGGGACTGCCGGGCCCGTACTCCACGTACAACCGCTCCAGACGGGCCCGGTGCGCTGCGACGAATTCCGCCAGCCGGCCGGCGTACCCGGCCCTCTGCCGGGGGGTCATCGTGGCGAGGACGGCACGCAGTACCTCCTCGGTGACCTCGGGGTCGAGGTCGGAGACGGCGGTGAAGGTGAGGTAGAGGGGGGTGACGGCCGCCTTCGCCTGCTCCACCTCCATGCGCCCGACCGGCGGCCGGGCGGCCGGGGCGGCGCTCGGTCCGTCGGGGTCGACGGTCTGCCGCAGTGCCCGTTCGGCGATCCCGCCGAGCTCGTCGGTGACGGCACGGGCACCGTCCAGCCAGCCCGACTCGTACGGCTCGCCCTTGTCCCCCGGTACGGACCCCCCGAGCGCGCCGACCTCCTCGCACGCGCCGGCCAAGGCGCCCGCCTCGACCAGGGCGATCAGGCCCTCCGCATCGTCGGCGGAGACCCCCGCCCGGCCGAGCAGCTGGAGCAGCGTCCTCTTCGCGTTCAGGACGCTGACCGAGTCCAGCTCGTGCCGGTTCTCCTCGGCGGCATGCATCGGATCTCCTCATCCCATGGGTCGGCGGTGCGCTGCGCTGCCGCGGAGCGCACCGTTTGAAGGTTCAACGCGGGATGGGGCCGCTGTGATCCCTGAGGATGCCCTGCTGCTCGACGACTGCATCCGTTCGGCGGAACGAGCGCCTCGACCGCCTGCAGGGCGCTCAGTATCCCCTGACCGGGCCCGGAGCGGCTCCTCTTTGCGGCGGGGGTGGGTCAGGTCAGCCCAGGACGAGCGGGAACCTCACCGCCGCGTCGCGCAGCTCGGCCCGCTGCGCGTGGGTGGGCGCGCTGCGGCCGGTGCCGACCAGGAGCGCGTCCCGGTCGGTGAACGACGTGGGGAACGCCGCCCCGGCGATCCGCTCCAGCATGGCGCGGGAGCGGGCCAGGCTCTCCTCGGGCGGCCGGGTCCGCGCGTCGGGGAGGTGGGCGATCAGGTCGAGGTGGTGCAGCGTCCACTCCAGGACGTACGCGCCGAGGTAGTCGCCCACGGTGAGGACCTCGTCGCGGGTGCCCACCCGGGCCCTCGGGTCGGCGAGTTCGGCGGCGCGGCCGGCGGCGGAGCCGACGTCGTCGAGGTGGAACCGGAGCAGGTGCGGGTCCCCGTACGCGGCGGCCAGCCGGACGGTGAGGGCGTCGAGCGGGTCCTCGCCGGTCGGCGGCCGGTCCTCGACGTGCCAGTAGGTCACCGCGTCGACGGTCGGCTCCGTCGCGGCGGGGGTGGCGAGGGTGATCAGTACGTCCTGGGCATCGATGACCAGGTGGCACACGAGGTCCCGTACGAGCCAGCCGGCGCAGCCCGACGGCCGTGCGAAGTCCGGGTCCGGGATCTCGGCGACCGCCGTGCGCAACGCCGTCCAGGAACGGGTGAAGAGGTCCACAGCGGCACCGTAGTGCGGCGCCGCCGCGGCGGACAAGCTCGGCTGTCCGGTCCGGCGCCGGGCGTGTCCCGTCGCCCGGTGGTGCCGGCTCCGAGCCCTTCGGGGCGAATCTCAGCACAGCAACAGATAGCCCATCCACAGCAGGTGAGCGAAGCCACAGTCAGCAGGCGTATGCCCGAGGCCTCTCCTCTGCCCGTGACAGAACTCCCGGTCGTACTCCTGTGGCCTGGCCATGGAACCTTGCCAGGTATACCGGGTCCGGCCGACGATCAGGACTGCCAGCGCATGCCCAGGGCGTCCAGGGACCGGTCCGTCGGCGGCGGGGGTGAGGGCGGTGAGTTCGGCCGGGGAGGTGGTCCTGGGGAGGTCGCCGGCCGACGGGTGGTCGATGGCCTGGCGTGCCGAGCAGACCGCGACCGTCCGGCCTCGGCGTCCCGCGGCGTGCCAGGATCTGGCCGTCTGGGACAGCAGGTCCAGTGTCGGGACGAGCACGAGGACCCGGCCGCGGGCCGCGAGGCGGCCGGCGGTCCGGACGGCGATTGACGTCGGCCGCCTGATCGCCACCACCGCCCACGCGGCGTGGCCAGCCATCGCGGACCGGCAAGTCCCGTAAGGCGTACTCGAACTCCCGGTCGTCCATGGCGTCGACCTCGGCCAGGGTGATCCGCAGCGTGGCCAGCCGCTCGGCCTCACGCCGCCGACCGCGCACGGTTCGCGCGCCCCGCCATACCCCGCTGGCACCCGCCAGCAAGACGAGAGCCAGCACAACGGCCACGCGTCCTGGAGCGCTTTGACGGCTGCGGCAGCCATCCGTACGGCCAGGACCAGGACGGCCAGCGCCACGACCGCGGCCGAAAGGACCTCGGGCGCGCCGCGTGGGCGTCGAAGGCATGACCGCTTGCGTCCCATCAGCGGGCGACCGGGGTGGAGGCGGTCGGCTGCGGTTGCGCGGGGGCGGCACTGTGGTGGCCGCCTCGCCGAACCCGAACACCTGCCCCCATAACCAGACGCCGGCCGCAAGACCGGCGATCATCCAGCCGCTCATCCGCTGCGCGCTCCGCTGCGTCGGATTGCGGCGAATGTGTGCGCGTACTCGGTGAAACCCGTCCGGCACCTTCGGCATGGCGTCTCCTCCTGTCGGCGAGCCGCGATTGCGGCCGTCACCTCAGATTGGTGTAGCAGCGAGCACTGGCAGAAATTGATGGATCATCAGGGGTTCGAACCGAACCAGATCGCCATCAAGCCAGCCGCATCGCACGGCCGGGTTGCCCGTGGGACTGGCAGTACGGGCTACTGACCTCGGCGGACGGGCCGGGACAGCTTTCGCGTGCACCCGTCCTGCTCACCGCGCGTATCTCAGCGCATGGGGACTGGTTAGAGGGGCCTGGCACACGGCCAGGCAGGGCAGCCCGGGAGTTCCGACTTCCGAGGCCGCGTCCGGCCTCGACGGGGTCGAGGCGGCCTAGTGCTGTGGCCGGAAAGGTTTGCCGGGTTGCGGCGTCAGGTGCATGGGGTCTCCCCAGGCCCGCAGGGCCTAGGGGAAGCATCGCAAGGCGGAGGGCCGCGGCTCGTACTGGACGTACTTGCGCGGTCCGACAACCTGGGGGTCCCCCCGGACGGAGTCTGGGGGATGAGGTGCCGTGCCGGGCGTCGCAACCCGGTGAACCTTGCCGGTCACAGCACTAGCCAGGCCGGGGTGGTGCTGGCACCACCCCGGATACGGGCATTGGGGGGATCGCCTGGTGGGCCGGGTTCTCTGAGGATTGGGGTGTACCGAATCGCTCCGACCAGGGGGAACCACCCACATGCACCTCTTCAAGAAGCCCGCGCGGTGGGCCACGGCCGCCGCGTGCGGGCTGCTCGCCCTCGCCGCCCTGCCCGCGTCGCCGGCGAGCGCCGCCGGGGCGAAGGGCGGCGCGCCGGCCGTGCCCGCGCGGTTCGCGCAGCAGCGCCTCGACTGGCAGCCGTGCCAGTCCGGTGCGCTGGAGTGCGCCTCCATGACGGTGCCGCGCGACTGGTACCGCCCGGGCACGGGGGCGGACCTGACCGTCGCGGTGTCCCGGCACCGGGCCGCGGACCCCGCCGCGCGGCGGGGCGTGCTGATGATGGCGGCCGGCGGGCCGGGCGCCTCGGGGCTGGGCCGGCCGGCGGGGCTGGCGGCGTACTCGCCCAAGCTGGCGGCCGCGTACGACGTCGTCGGCTTCGACCAGCGCGGGGTCGGGGCCAGCACGCAGGTGGTCTGCTCCGACCAGGACGCGGTGGACGCCCTGTTCACCAGCGGCGACCTGCGCGACCGCTCTCCCCGGGCCGTGGACGCCACCGTGGACCGGGCGCGGGACTTCGTACGGGACTGTGAGCGGCGGTCGGGCGACCTGCTCCCGTACATCACCACCGACCAGGCCGTGCACGACATGGACCTGTTCCGGGCGCTGCTCGGCGAGTCGAAGGTGTCCTACTACGGCCCCTCGTACGCCACCTTCCTCGGCGCCTACTACGCAACCGAGTTCCCGCGCCGGGTCGACCGGGTGGTGCTCGACAGCAACATCGGCTTCACGGGCAGTTGGCAGGAGTTCCTGACGGGCCAGCCGATGAGCTTCCAGCGCCGGTTCGAAGAGGACTTCCTGCCCTGGCTCGCCGCGAACGACGCGACGTACCACCGGGGCCGGACCGCCGAGGAGGCCAAGGCCTCGTACGAGCGGCTGCGGCGCGCGCTGGGCGAGCACCCGCTGGACTTGGAGGGGACGACGGTCACCCCCAACCACCTCGACGCCGCCGCCACCTCCATCATCTACAGCGGCGACCGCTTCCCCGACCTGGCGATGCTGCTCGGTGTCCTGGAGCACCCGGAGGCGGCTCCGTCGGCCGCCCGCAAGGCCCTGGCCGAGAAGCTGAAGCACCCTCTGGGGGCGCAGTTCGCGGCGGACTTCTTCTCCGTCATCTGCCAGGACACCCCGTGGAACCACGACAGCGCCTACTGGGTCCGCCGGAGCGCGGCCGACGGCGCCGCGTACCCGATGGCCGGGGCCCGTGAGCTGACCTTCGCCTCGGTCTGCGCCGCCTGGCCGCGCTCCCAGGCGCCCCGGGTGCAGGTCACCGGGCGGGGGCTGCCGCCGATCATGATGCTCAACTCGCTCCACGACCCGGCCACTTACTACGAGGGCGCGCTGCGGGCCCACCGGGGGACGGCCGGATCCCGGCTGATCACCGTCGGCGGCGGCGACCACGGCGTCTACCAGTCGCACAACCCCTGCGTGGACGCGTACGTCGAGGGCTTCCTCGTCGACGGCCGGATGCCGGCCGAGGATGCCTCGTGCGAGGGCAGGCCGCTGCCCGACCCGACCGCCGGCCGGTAGGTCGTCTCTTTCGGATCTTGCCGGTCAAGGCCGCGCCGTCCGGTGCCGTGCATCGGCGCGTTGGCGGCGCGCCCACGTACTGGACGTACTCGGTGCCCCGTCAATGCGGCGAGGTGCGGTGCCGGACGACGCGGAAGAACCACCAGGACTCGAAGGACAGCGCGGTCATCGCGGTCGCGCCCAGGTAGACGACCAGGGTCACCATGAAGACCCTCTTGCGGCCGTAGCGGTCCGTCGGCCAGCCGAAGAAGAGCGCCCCGGAGCAGGCACCTGCCACGTAGAGGGCGGCGGCGATGCCGGTGACCTGGGCGGCGGTGATGTCGAGGCCGCTGCCTTCCTCGGCGAGGCGGCCGGCGACGTTGCCGACGATGGTGACCTCGAGGCCGTCGAGGATCCAGACGGTGCCGAGGCCGATCACGATCATCCAGTGCCACCGGGACCACGGCAGGCGGTCGAGGCGGGCCGGCACGGCCGTGGTGACGGTGCCCGTGGTGGCCGGCACGGGCACCGGCGACGAGTCGGATGCCATGGTTCCCTGTTCCTCCTTCTCGAACGCCCCCTTGCCCTGCCGGGTTCCCGCGAACCGGGCGGACATGCGGCCGCGGCCGCGGACGGCTGCCCGCATGGCCGCGCCACCCCGCAGCACGATGCCCGCGCCGCCTCCGCGACCTGCCCGGCGGCGGACACGTCCCAGCTTGCCCGCGGACTCCGGACACACCCGCTGCGACACACCTGGCACCGCCCGAGCGGACTGCCGCAGCCCGGCCGCTGTGCCGTGCGCGCAGCTGTGACGGCCGCTCACCATCCCTGCGGCCGAGCGCCGTTGTCAGTGGTGACGGCTATGTTCGCAGTGTTGCAAGGGGCCGTTTCCCGACAGGAGTGGACGATGACCGAGAGCAGTGTTCAGCCCACGCTGAGGGTGGTGCTGACCGACGTGAACGAGCACGTGGTGCAGGCGTGGCGGGCGGCGTTCGCGGACACCCCCGGCATCGAGATCCGCAGCGGCTCGATCCTCGACGAGGACGTCGACGCCTGGGTCACCCCCACGAACTCCCGGGGCCGGATGGACGGCGGCGTCGACGCCGCCATCAAGCGCCACCTGGGATCCGGCATCCAGGTACGGGTACAGCGCGCGATCCGAGACCGGTTCGCCGGAGTCCTCCCGGTGGGCAGCGCGGTCTGCGTCCCGTCGGGCGCGGCCGTCCCCCGGTACCTGATATCGACGCCGACCATGGTGCAGTCCTCGCAGAACGTGAGCGCCACCCTGAACGTGGCACTTGCCTGCGCCGCCGCGTTCCAGGCCGTCCACCGGCAGAACCGGCAGGCGCCCGGCAGCATCCGCTCCGTGGCCCTGGTCGGGATGGGCGCGCAGACGGGCCGGGTCCCGGCCCGGGTGTGCGCCAACCTCATGTGGACCGGTTACACCCTCTTCCACGACCACTGGTTCCAGGACGACGACGAGTTGCGCGCCACGATCATCACGCAGCTGAACGGCGTCGAGAACGCCCCCGTCGAGGAGCGGGTACGCATCGTGCCGCCGAAGCCCGTCGAGCCCGTCCCCGCCGGCCACCTCCCTTCCTCGACCACGACGAACGAGAGCTCCTCTCCCATGACCGACGCGAACGACCCCCTGGCTCTCACCGAACTCTTCGACGGCGGCGGCGAGCCCTGGCTCCCGCTCCTGAGGCCGGTCATCGAGGCACTGCCGGACGCCCCCCGGTTCATCGGGAAGGGCCGCAGCCCCGAGGTCGTCCCGGTGCGTGAGCTGACCTTCCAGGCGCTCAAGCCCAACCCGCCGCACAAGTGGAAGGTCGTCGCCTTCGGCCAGAACCCCTACCCACGGCCGGAGAGCGCGACCGGCATAGCCATGTTCGACAACACCTTCAGTGACTGGAAGGACAGCCAGTTCGGCAGGGTCGTCAGCATCCGCTGCCTCATCAAGGCGGCGGCGATGTGGAAGTACGGCATAGCCAAGAAGACGCCCATCGCCGAGGTGCGCGCGTTGTTGAAGGAGCGGGACACCGTCCAGCCGCCGGAGTGGTTCCAGGCGATGCTCACGCAGGGCGTGCTGCTGCTGAACGCCTCCCTCACCGCCAGCGGCGACGGAGCGATGGGTGCCGACCAGCACACAGCGTTCTGGCGGCCCGTCGCCGAACGGATCGTCGAGGAGATCCTCAAGGCCAAGCAGGACGCCGACGAGGAGGACCGCGGGATCGTCTTCGCCTGGTGGGGGGCGCACGCCCGCAACCTGAAGAGGGTCGTCCTGCGACTCCAGGAGAAGTACCCGGACGTCGAGGTCCGGCACATCGACCACGCGAACCCGGCGGCGCAGGGCGACATCTTCTGCGAGGGCGACCACTTCGCCATGGTCAACGAAGCCCTCGCGTCGCTGGGCGCCGACCCGGTCGACTGGCTGCCGAGCAAGGGGTGGGATCAGGGGACAGCCGGCGCGGACGGGGGAGTCGCGGCACGCATGGGCGCCTTCATCGAGTCGACGATGAACCTGCACCAGCTGTACCTGGAGCGGCTCACCAGCGTCAAGGACGAGGGCCTGGTCCTCCCCGCGATCACCGGCGTGTTCGACACCCCGCTGATGGATTTCCAGGAAGCCGTCGCACCCGTCGCCCGGACGCTGGCCGGGCTCACCGGACACATCGACCGCTCACGCGACTTCGGCAAGCGGCGGGTGGACGAGACGTCCGCCGGCCTGTCCGCCGACGCGATCGCCGCGCTCCACCTCTACACCTGCGAGTCCGCCTTCTATCGCGAGATCAACGCCGTCCTGCGCTCCCCGGACCGCACCAGGGTCACGCCCTACCTCCCGTACCTGCGGCTGCTGTTCTCGGCGGTCTCGGGGCTGCCCGCGCACACGCAGCCGCTGTGGCGCGGTGTGTCGCTGGACCTGCGGGCGCAGTACCCGGTGGGCCGCACGGTCACCTGGTGGGGCGTCTCCTCGTGCACCTCCCAGCTGCACGTGGCCCGGTCCTTCCTGGGCAGCCGCGGCAAGCGCACGCTCTTCGAGGTGACCCCCGCCAAGGCGGTCGGGATCAAGAGGTTCTCCGCGTTCACGGGGGAGGAGGAGTACATCCTCACCCCGGGCACGCAGCTCAAGGTGACGGACGTCAAGAGCGAGCGCAGCGGTCTCTACACGGTCAGGCTGACCGAGGTCGACGATGCCCCCATGGTGTCCTGACCCCCCGTTACCTTTTTCGTGGCTCCGCAATGGGGCCTCCGGCCTTCGGGTCCGGATGACTTCCCCCCTTGTTGTTCATGATCCGGGGGGGTGTCACCGGGTCCGGAGGCATCAACGGACCGATGATGAGGGGCTTGAGCACCGGTTTCACCCAGGCTGGAAGAGCTCTCCGTAACGTGGGTGGGGCAGCTCGGTGCCGTGGCAAGGCCGGACGAAAGCGTGATGGAGGGGCCTGCACGTGATCGACACCGGCGACATCGGCGTCTTCCTCGGCCTGGACGTCGGCAAGGGCGAACACCACGCCACCGCCGTCACCCCGGCCGGGGAGAAGGCTTTCGACAAACGCCTGCCCAACACCGAACCCAAGCTCCGCGAGCTGTTCACGAAGCTCCAGGCCAAGCACGGAACCGTGCTGGTCGTGGTCGACCAGCCGGCCTCCATCGGCGCCCTGCCGCTGGCGGTCGCCCGCGACTTGGGCGGCCCGGCGGCGATCGCCTCGTAGCGGGGCGTCTCGACGCGCTCTGGGCGCAGCAACGGCAGCTCGAAGCCCTCGGGCAACCTGGCTGTCGGCCTTGTCGGCGGTCACGCTGTCTGGCTTCTCGCGGGGCCGGCCGGGTCACCGACGATGCCGATGACCACCCGGCGCGAAAGGCAGGCCCGCGGGGCGATTGGATGGGCCTTGGACAACGGAGGGGGAGTAATGGCGCTGCATCCTGAGGGCATGTTCACCAGCGGACCGATCGCGCACCTCGTCGGGCTCGCCGCGGGCGGGACCGATCCGCTCGAGTGGGAGGTGCTGCGGCTCACGCGGGTCACCCGGACAGAGCACTGGGACGTGGCCTGGCAGCACACCGCCCAGCTGCTCGCCTCCCAGCTGGACTATCTGGCCACGGCATTCAGCGAGGAGTTCTTCGCGACCTGCCCGCAAGACGCCCGCCGGGCATGGACAGCGGCCGCCGGGACCAAGAGCGTGCCCGAGTTCATGACCGACCTCGCGATGCTGCTGCGGCTCGCGGACTGCCAGTGGCCTGCCGGATACGAGGACGTCCCGCTGGCCCAGTGGGAGGTGCGCGCCCGGTACCCCCTGCTGCTCGCGCTGGACTCCTGGGCGTACGACGGGGAGCACTGCTCGTACGAGGAGAGCCTGTTGGCCTTCATCGAAGCCGAGCATCCCTTCTGCTCCTACGAGGTGATCCCCCGCCTGACCCAGGCGCTGGAGGTACTGACGCTCCGCACGCAGTCCGACGCCTTCGCCGCATCGTTCCGGGCTCTCGTGCCGGACGCGACGCCGGAAACCCTCGGTACCCTCGCCCGGGTGTCGTTCGCCCACCTGACGGAGCACCATGGCTGACCAGTCGGAATCGCACTCCACTCTCCACGACCACGCGTTTCCCGAACTGCTCGGACACTCGAGCCAGGCAGTGATCAGCGCCGATGGGCAGTGGATCGCGGCCAGTTCGGTGATGCACCGGCACAGCCGGGTCGCCGTCTACCGCGCCGCCGACCTGTCCTGCGTCCACCTGCTGACCTTCACGATGGACGCCGAGTCGATCGCGTTCCACCCCACGCTGCCCCTCCTCGCCGTCGGCCTCGACAACTGCGACGAGTACAGCAGCGAAGGCGGCCTCACCCTTCTTGAGCCCGGCACGGGCCACCGCGTCGACTTCACCGACCCCGCATGGGGCATCGAGCCGGTCCGCTGGCTGGACGACCGCACCCTCGAACTCCCCTTCTTCGGTGCGGAGCAGCACGGCTCGTCCTTCGGCGAGCGCATGAGGGCCCGGGCCACCGTCGTACGCGAGAACTGGCTCGGCCTCGCCCCCGGCGCCCTCGACCTGACCACCCTCGACCGGACACCGCACGACCCCGGGGACCCGACAGCCTACGACGACACACCGCCCGCGCAGCCGCTGCTGCGCACGCTCGCCGAGCGCGCCGGCCGGAGATACGACCCGCGGGGTGGGGTCCGGGCCGTGGCCGGGCTCGGCGACGGCCGGGTGCTCGCCACCCGCCGCGACGTGGCGGTGGAGTGCTGGGCGGCGGACGGATCGGCGTTGTGGAGCGTCCCCGCCCCGTCGGCGAGCGGTGGCACCCGGATCGAGGTGGCCGCCGACGAGCGGACCGTACGCGTGGTTGTCGCCGGTCCCGACGCCCGCGCCCGGACCGACTTCCTGCTCGTCGACACGGCCGACGGCACTGTTCTCGACCGGCACTCCGTGCCGTTCTCAGCCGCGATGTCCACCCGTACGGACGGGGTCTGGGCGATCCGGGACACGTACAACCGCAGCTTCGGGGCCGAGCCGCCCGCCCCGCCCAACACGCGGATCTTCGCCGGCGGGAGCCGGATCGGCTCGGTCCATGTGCCGGACCGGTACGACCTCGTCCCGCTCGACGTCCGCCGGTGCCCCGAGCTGCTGTATGGGCGAAGGGGGCGGGACGTGATCGCGCTCGCGCCCGACGGCGCGGCCGAGACCGTGCTCTTCTCCGTCGACGCGCCGCTCGGCCGGGTGGTGTACGCGTCCGATGCCGCTGGCACCGCTCTGCTGCACGGGCGGACAGAGCTCGTCCGCCGGGCCTTCCCGTCCGGCGAGATCCTCTGGAGCCGGCTGCTGGAATCCGAGGTCATCGACCTCGACACGCACGCCGGGGTCCTGCACGTCCTGTGCGCAGACGACGGCCTTGTGTCTGTCGACGCAGCCGACGGGGCAGTCCTCCACCGGCGCCCGCTGCCCCCGTACCGGCCGCTTTCGCTGGCCGCGGCTCCCGACGGAACGATCCTCGTCGGCACCGCCGCCGGGCAGATCCTGCGCTGTCCGGGGGGCCGTGTGCCGAGCGGGAGGACCGGTAGCGCTCATGGCCTGCTTGGCCCCGAATCGGGGCACAACCCTTGACCGAACTCATGGGAGCTCAGCCCGGGCGCCGGCTTGGCGGCGTCTCTCACCTGGCAGGGTTCATCCCCGCGTACGCGGGGAACAGCACCTGGCGCTGGAGGTCGCCCGTGCGGACGGCGGCTACCGCCGCCTGAAGTCCGGTCGCTTCAGTCGCTCCCCTGGCGCTGAACGCCGGTCCGGACGCGGTGCAAAATCCCGTCGATCACCTGCCGCTGATCCCGCCACCCGCCGCAACGCCTGTTGCTGACCGGAAGGAACGGCCGTAACCGTTCCCACTCGGCGTCACTCAGGTCACCCCGCCCCACGTCTGCATCAACGACCGGGACACGAAGTAGTCACATGATCGACGGGACAAGCCCTGGACGGTTCCGACCGCTCTTCCGTGACGACTACGTGTGACCGAGCGGTTCAGTTGGCGGGATCCGTCAAGTCCGACGCCCACAGGGCCGCGTCGATGCCGCCATGAGGTCTCACAGCACGTGGCCGGCCGCCCCCTGAGCCGCGTCCACCTCCAGCAGGCGGCTGGCGGTGCGCTGCGAACGGGAGCGACACCGAGCGGTGGCGGCCGCCACCAGGTCAGGCCACCGGTCCTGCACCAGCGCCCTGCGACGGGTCTGCACCACCACCGTGCCGCCCGGCCCGGACGCGGTGAAGACGAGCGCCCGGTGCCCGTCCAGCTTCTGCTCGTACGCCACCCCCACCCGCACAGCGGCCGGGCCCGGCACGGCTTCCGCAGCCTGCGCCAGCATCGGCTCCACCGGCGGCCTGAGCGTCACAGGGGGCCTCCCTCACGGCTTGCGCGTCCCTCATCCAGGGTCCGCCAGACCAGCCGGAGGCGACTCTGCAGGGCCGCGCGCGGTCAAGGCTCGCCGAGACAGGTGACCCGTCTCATCGAAGGTTGAAAGCCACACCCGACGCCCCTGGGTGGGCCAACCATACGAAGGGCTCGCCCTGTCCCGCAGAACAACGTAGGGAAGGTTGACCATTCTCAGCGAAGTTTGACCGGGACGGCGGCTGCTGCTCTGCGGCTGGTTCAGTCGGTGGAGCTCTCCGCTGGGGGCCACGGCCCCTCGAAGGCCGATCCGCAGTCGTGCGTCATGGGCTTCGTCGAGCGTGCGGGCGACGGTGTCCGGGGGCGCTCCAGTGAGGGCGCGGGCGCGGGCTTCCTGCTGGAGGGCTTCGGCGCGGGCGCGGGGCGGCAGCCGCCGGGGTCCGTGGGCGGCGGTCCGGGCGAGGTCGAGCATGCGGGCCGGGCCGTCGCCGGTGACGGTCGCCCACTCCACCGCGCGGTCGTGGAAGAAGGCGGACACGTGCGGTGGGTCGCCGGCGTCGCGGTGGAGCCAGGCGGTGACTCGGCCGCCCGGGCCCCGAGGCCGAGGAGTTCATGCCGGACGGGGTCGGGTGCTTCGCGTGCCAGTTGCTCGATGACGGCCAGGAGCTCGGTGGCGGAGGGCAGGGCATGCCGGGGCCGGTGCTTCCGTCGGTGTGGGCCACCTCGTCGAGCGCGTCTCCACCCAGCCCGGCCGCCGTGTCTGGGCGGGGTGTAGTGTGGCGAGCAATTGAACGTGTTCAATTTCAAGATCGCCCGGCACCTCCGGAGCGGGCAGGGGGAATGCACATGGTGCGGAAGATGACGGGCAGGCGGACCCTGTACGTCGCGGGGTACGCCACAACAGCCCAGTACGCGGCCATCGGCATCGTACTGATCGCACTGTCCCTGGTCACCGAGGGGCCACCCATCGAGCGCAGCGACTGGCTGTACTCGCTGGTGTGGCTCGCCTTCCTCAGCGCCGTCCTGGGAGTGGTCCAGGCCGTGCTGTTCGCCACTCCGACGGCCTTGATCGGCGATGCCCTGGCCCAGCGGCTGCCCGGCGGCCGGATTCTGTGGCACCTGGCACCCGTCCCCATCCTGCCGATCATCCCGGCCGCCATCGCCTACTCCGTCGACGGCGCGGCCTGGCAGTGGTGGGCCTACCTGACCCTGCTGGGCTGCATCCCCGCTCTGGCAGCGGGGCGGGCTCGAGTCCCAGCCACCCTGTTCGCCTCCTGAAGGGTGTTGCAGAAGGTCCGTGTCGGGCAGGCCTGAGTGGTGTCAGACCTGCCGTTTCACCGTGTCATGGCGAGCTTGTGCATGGTGGCGACGGCCTGGACGGTGTGGTGGAGGGCGTCACCTTTCTGGCGGCAGTCGCGCAGGATCTTCCAGTTCTTCATGCGGGCGAAGGTGTGCTCGGCTCTGGCACGGACCCGCCGGTGTTCGGCGTGGCCCTCCTCCTGACCTCGAATGAGGGGCGTCCGACCCTTCTGCGGTGCGGGACGATCAGCCCCGTGCCCAGGCAGGCACCGCGCAGCGGCCGAGGATGAGGAAGCTGGAGCTTGATCACGCCCACGGTGCCGAGAGCACACCTGGCCCTTCTCGGATGGACGCCCCGAAGTGCCCCGGCGATACCGGCGGCTTAGCTTCGCAGTGCGATCCCGTGTGCCGTCCGGCCGCGGCGCGCCCAGGCGGTCGAGAGGACACTCCCATGGCAGTCGTGATGACCTTTTCCTGGCCCGAGATCACACCCGAGGTGTACGACGCGGTGCGCCAGAAGGTCCGCTGGGAAGAGGACACACCGGACGGGTGCGTGCTGCACGCCGCCTGGTTCGTCCGGGGCGGCCTCAACGTGATGGACATCTGGGAGTCGGAAGACCACTTCAACCGGTTCATCGAGGCCAGGATCGCCCCTGTGCTCAAGGGCGAACTGGGCGTGCAAAGCGACCCCGAGCCGAATTTCTACCCCCTGCACCGGCGCTTCGTCGCACCTGGCGTCAGCGGCGCCAGCTCCTGACGCACGCCTTCCGCGCCGAGAAACCGCGTCAGCTCCGCACAGAGAAGAGGGGGCCGGGGAGGGTGCCCAGGTACGGGCGCCGCCGTTTCCTGCCCAGGGGGCTTATCGGCCGGCCCGCTCGAAAGTGAGGTTCGCGTCCGGGCAACCGGCCGCGTACCCCAGCAGTCTCCCGCTCGGCCCGGTCCACCGCCAGACCCCACCGGTGCTTCGTCGCCACCCACTCACCGATGTATCGGCAGTGCACCGCCAACGCCGGCCCCCGCAGCCGCAGCCGCAGCCGCAGCCGCAGCAAACCTCTCCCCTCGGCTGTCGCATGGAAAGACACCACGCAGTTAAGCCGTCAAGTCGGCCGGTCCGGGGGCGGTGTGAGGAGTCGAAGGTCTCCCGGTTCCGGAGGGAGTGGCGGAGCTGGACGAGCATGTGGCTGAACTAGTGCCGCAGGGGCCGCGAATGGGCCTCGGGAGGCAGGAGCGAAGCCTGCGTGACGGTGTGGTGATGAACGGCTTATTACGCCTCATACCGGCGGTTTTCCGGAACGGAAGTGAGCGAACGCGCGTCGTGCAGCTCCTGCGCACCCCCAGCGAACAGAATCTCCCGAATCGAGAACATCTTCGCCGAAGGGTTTGGTAGCGATGAAGCGGATCGGGCGACGTGCTGCGGCTGGACTGGCAGCGCTTGTACTCCTGGGTGTCGGCTCCGCCAGCGCCCGGGCAGCAGACGACCCGGGCCCCAACGGTTCCGTCCTGATCGTGAACAAGGGCGACAACAACAACATCGCCGGCCGGGACCTCATCGTCGGGAACAACAACACCGTCGGCGCCGGCCACACCATCACGCAGGGCAGCCTGCCGCTGACCCCGGCCCCGTCGGCAACCCGCCACGTGGTCGCGTTCTACCAGACCGGCACCACGACAGGCGACCCCGGCCAGCCCTATGTCTCCCCCGCCCCTCTCGCAGGGCAGGCCGACGTGATCGAGGTCGCCGCGTTCCACCTCAACGATCCCGCGCAGTACCCCATCCTCACCCTCAACAGCGACGCCCCCTCCGCCGCCAAGTACTCCCCCATGTGGCGCGACGTCGCCGCGCTCCAGGCCAAGGGCCTCAAGGCCACCGCACTCCTCGGAGGCGCCGCGCCCGGCACCTACACCCGACTCGACCAGAACTTCGGCATGTACTACCCGCCCATCCGCGACGCGCTGAGGACCTACAAGCTGGACGGCATCGACCTCGACGTCGAGGAACCCTTCACCGAGGCCACAGCGGAACGGCTGATCAACCAGCTGCGCACCGACTTCGGACCGAGCTTCCTCATCACCCTCGCCCCCTCCCCCAACAGCCTGGCGGACGACAACGGCGGTAACCTGCCGCAGCTCGACTACCGCACCCTCGAGAACAACGTCGGCACCAAGATCAACTGGTACAACGCCCAGTTCTACTGCGACAACGGCAGCCTCACCGACACCAGCGACTACGACGCGATCATCCAGAACAACTTCCCCGCATCCAAGGTCGTCGCCGCCGCCATCACCAACTCCGACCTCGACTGCGCCGGCTACGTCCCCATGCCCATCCTCCAGACCACCCTGCGCACCCTCGCCACCAAGTACCCCGCTTTCGCCGGCGCAGCAGGCTGGGAATACGCGCTCTCCGCCGACGTCAACGAACCCGGATGCCCCACCGGCCCCGCCAACTGGTACTGCGCGGTGCGCCACTCCTTCACCGCCAACACCCCCTGAACCTGCGGCCGCGGTCCGCGCCCGCTCAGCCGGCCGGTCGATGACGTCGGCGCCGTAGGCCCGGACCCCGACTTCCGCCAGCCGTCGCACAGCTCGGGCAGGGATCGCGGGTCCTTGCGCTTCGGCGGGCGCGTCCGGTCGGCGGCGTCTCCTACCGACTCACCGTCCGACAGCCCGTCCCCGGCCGCAGGTCCGGCCATCGAGGTCGAAGGGCTGTGGTTCGCGAGTTCCTCGAACTCTGCGAGGCGCTCCCGCCCGACAGCATCCGCGAGGGGCTGCACCGCGCGGACGACGGCCGCACGCACGGAGACCTGGGCATCGTCGCCGCCATGGTCACCCTCACCTCCGCCGTGCTGCAATCCCTCACCGCGTGGCTCCAAGCGCGCCAGACCCGGCAGCGCCCCGAGCAGCGGACGCTCCCACCGGGCCGGTACGCACTCGAACGCCGGCCCGACGGCACAGGCAGACCGCCTTCGAGCGTTGCCGTGTGGACGGCCCTGCCGCAGCGCCCGCTCGGTGCGGGCCGGGACCGATTTGCCGCGGGAGGCGTCGAGTGCTGCGGCGGCGAGGACGGTTTCGGGCAGGCCAGCTCAGGCGGAGGAACTCGATGGCAGCACCGTCTGCGAATGTGCGAGCCTCCTTCTCCCAGATGCCGATCGAGAAGACTGTGATGACCCGCGACGACGCTCTCAAACAGCTCAGCCACATCGCGCGCGAGAGGGCATTCGGTAGGCACGTCGGGTCTGACCAGCTCATTCAGGCAGGGCTGAACGCGCTGATTGCCGGAGTTGAGAGCCAGTCCCTCGCTATGCTGGCCGGTCTCCTCCGGAGCGAAGAGCCCGAGGCTTCGGCACTCTTCGACCAAGTGCTGGAGGAGTTGGGACTGCTCTTCCATCCGCCCGCTGACCCTCGGGCCGCGAAGTGGGCGATGGCCTACTGGGTCGCCGGTCAGATCGCCGACGGATCCCTGGATCCCGCCTCCGGCACCCACCTCATTTGGGCAGACATCGCCTATGACCTCGGCTACCCCGAAGAGCTGGAACCCCTTGTCCACTGCGCGCACAATCTGGACGGCTGGGAGGAAAGCTGGGGAGTCCCTTTCGAGGAACTCAACAGGGATGCGGTTGAGGCAGCGAAGCAGTTCCTCGGCAAGCGGTCGGCAGCAGAAGCGGGAGACTGACCGCCGGTTCATTCTCGCCACCGGTATTGGTCCACCCGCTACCTTCCCCCTCACTCCGCGTGGCCGCACCGCTGAGTAGGCCCGGAGCGCGGTGCCGGGATTGCTCCCGGTCCGTTTCTCCGGACCTCTCGCCGAACCCGCCGTGCGTCTCTCAACGCAACGGGCTCTCCACGGTTTCTGCCGTCAGACGGGGTTCGCAGGCTGCCATGGGTTGGGGATCGTGCTGGCCCGGTATCGGTATCGGCTGACCGTGACCGATGCGATCCGGAACAGCTCGATCCCGTCTGCCGCAATGGGTCGCCACCGCCCGGTGGGGGTGGTGAACCGGCGGCGGACGTCGCCCCAACTCCATCGGTGACGTTCCCGCAGCATGCGGATGAGACGCCACCACACGAAGGCGTCGAGCCTGTCGAAGACATGCTTGGCGACCGCGTGCTTGAAATAGCTGGCCCAGCCGCGCATGATCTGAGCGAGTCTGATCAACACGGCGGCAAGATCCTGCTGCGATGTCCTGCCTGTCAGAGCACGGACCTTCGCCTTCAGCGACCGGATGGGCCGGTCGGCGATGAAGGTGTAGACGTGCCACTTGCTCGTGCCTCCTTTGCGTTTCCACTGGATGCGGAAGCCGAGGAAGTCGAACCCGTCACTCATGTGCACGATCTGGGTCTTGGCCTGCGACAGACGCAATCCCAGAGGTTCGAGCACGCCAGCGACTTCTTCGCGCAGTGCCACAGTGTCTGCCTCGGTGCCGTGCACCAGGACGACAAAGTCATCCGCGTAGCGGGCGACCCGCCACGTGGGTTGACCTTTGCGGCGCCGGTAGGCGCGTTTTCCTTCGGTGGCCATTGCCCCACCTGGCTCCCAGGGCCCGTGCAGGTGCTCATCGAGCGCCGACAGGGCGATGTTCGCCAGCAACGGGGACAGAATGCCGCCTTGCGGGGTGCCGGTCAGCGTTTCCATGTTCTCGCCGAGTTCCGTGAGGACTCCGGCTTTGAGAAAGGCCTTGACCAGCGACAGGACACGCTTGTCCTTCACCCGGCGACGCACCCGGTCCATGAGAGCCGTGTGGTCGATCGATTCGAAGCACGCCTCGATGTCCGCATCCAGCACCCAGCGATAACCCCGGGTGCCGAAATAGTGGATCTCAGCGATCACATCCTGGGCCCGCCGTCGGGGCCGGAACCCGTAGGAGACCGGCTTGAAGTCGGCCTCGAAGATCGGTTCCAGCACCAGCTTCAGCGCCGCCTGAACGACCCGGTCCGCGATCGTCGGAATCCCGAGCTTGCGGACCTTCCCCGAGCCTCCCGGCTTGGGAATACTGCGTTCCCGCACCGGCAAGGGACGGAACGAGCCGTCCTTGAGGTCGGCCCGCAGGTCGTTCAGGAACCCGGGAACACCAATCGACTCCTCGACATCGGTGGCTGTCAGGCCATCGACGCCGGGAGTCCGGGCTCCCCGGTTGCCCGCGACCCGGTCGAACGCCACCAACAGCGTCGCCGGGTCGTGCACGAGGTTGAACAGGTCATCGAACCGGCGGCCGGGATCGGCCACCGTCCAACGGTGAAGCTTGGTCTGCATCTCCAGTACCCGGGCCCGAGGGCCAGGAGCTCCGCCATTCGGCGGGGCGTCTTCCGGCATTGCAGCATCCTTCCCTTCTCGATACCGCTGCCGCCCTTCCCCATGCGGCCGGCTCTCCCGGCCTCGGAGTACTACGGCGGCTCCGCCCCGTCCCCAACCGATCGGCGGTCGATGCGCCCAGCCCCGGCAGTCTGCTGGCAGCAGACGACGGGGCGAGGTTCGGGACGGTTCCCGTGTTCACTGTGGTTCGCTCGATGAAGGAGGAGCCCGACTGTGTCCCTGCGGCATCGCCACGAGTACGCCGCAGGCTTTCCTCGGGGCCTCCCGGCCAGCTTTCGTAGACCGGCCCAGGAGTTGTCAGACCACCCGAAAGGATGACCTGCATACGCACCGCTACCGGCCCTGATCCGCCAGGTTCGAGCCGGAGGCACTTTAAGAGACGTAAACGCCGGTTCCTCGCGTACTCCTCTCCATCACGCTTGCCGGACCCGCCCCATCTGGCAGTACTGGACACGTCCCGGCTTTGTCAGGGCCGCTCTCACCCTCCCCGGCATCACCCGGATCAGGCTGCCCTCAGCTTCAACCCGACTGCTGCGACAGCGGGTTGGTGCAGGTCTTCCACCTCCACTCGAACCAACAGCGCCTCACGGCGCAAACAGAAGCTGAGCCAGAACCCGAGAAATTGCGGCACTGTGGCGCGAGGGGGGGCGTCGCTGTCAGGTCAGGACGAGGCAGCCCCGCCGTTCCAGCTCGCTGAGGAGCGGCAGGGAGGGATCGACCTCGTTCCATCGCAGATCCAGCTTCTCCAGCGATGGCATCAGGGCGAGCCAGTCGGGCAGCTGGCGGAGGCGGTTGCTCCGCAGGTCGATCTGACGCAGTCGCGGGAGGCCGGCCAGTGACTCCGGCACCCCGGTCAGGGAGTTCTCGCGTAGGTCCAGGTGGCGCAGTTCGTGCAGCTCGGCTGCCGACGACGGCAGGTGCTCGATCGCGTTCCCTCGGAGCCACAGCTCACGCAGGCAGCGGAGCCGGCCGATGGCATCGGGCAGGGCGGTGAGCCGGTTGTGCTGCGCCCTGAGCTCGATGAGGCTGCTCATCCCGCCTATGGTCTCTGGCAGGGTGGTGAGGGAGTTCTCACCAACGTTGAAGTAACGCAACCGGGTCAGGTTTCCCAGGGAGTCGGGAATCCGAGACAGCTGGTTGTCGTGCAGGTAGAGGCAGTCGCTGAGCTCGGTCAGCTTGCCGAGTTCTTCGGGCACCGACGCCAGCGCGTTGTGGCCCAGGTCCAGGGTCTTCAGCCGGTGGAGCTGCCCGATGTCCGGCGGGAGGGCCGTAAGTCCGTTGTCCGCGAGGATCAGCACATGGAGATCGGTCTGTCGCCAGACCGACTCGGACACCTCTCCGAGCTCTTGCCGCCACAAGTTCAGTGTGTGCCTCACGGCCATCTCCTTCGTCAACAGTCCTGGGCTCCGATTCTCGTCCGGGACCTCCCTGGGCGGCGACGGGGCCAGCAGACAGTCAGGGCAAGATCAACTGGCCGCGGCTTCGGCGCGGGCTCGGGTGCTGGCGAGGCGGTAGAAGTCGGTGCCGGTCTCGATGATGGTGCCGTTGAAGGTGAGGCGGTCCACGATGGCCGCGCAGAGGCGGGGGCCGGTGAACGTCTTGGTCCAGCCGCCGAAGGACTCGTTGGAGGCGATGGCGACGCTGTTCTTCTCCTCGCGTTCGGTCAGGACCTGGAAGAGGAGTTCGGCGCTGCGGCGGTCGAACTCGGCGTGCAGTGGGCCGGTTCGTGATTGCCGGGCAATCACGAACCCGGCGGGTGGCCGTGGCCGGGTGGCGGGTCCGCCGGGCCGAGGGGCGAAGGATTCCCGCAGGGCGGCGGTGTCCCGGCCGGGGCGCTGCTACTTCGACCAGTAGAACTCCAGGTTGTACTTGTCCGACAGGGTCAGGTGGTGGTCGTACGCATCGCTCTCCTCGTCTGCATGAGCAGCTGCGGAGACCGACAGGGCGGCCACGGGTAGGAACGTCAGGGGTCACGCCGTGACCGGCTCAGGGACAGGCCCGCGGTCTCGTGCCCGGACCAGTCGGCCCATCAGCCGCATGTGGCCGGCACCGTCCCCGCCAGTACACCGGCGCCGGTACGTCGCTGCCTGCCGGTCATCACCACCGCTCCCCCGTCCAGCGTTTACCGGCCGCGGGCCGCGCCCCTGGTGGGCACGGCCTGTTGCCGGTGGGCGGGGATGGCGGCTTCGGCCGGGGCCGGCAGGCCAGGGGCCTCGGCGGGGGGTGGTCGAGCGGGAGCGGGCCGCCATCGGGGAGACCCACAGCCGGGACGCGGACGCGGGCCGCGCGGTCAGCGGCGTGGTCAGGGCGTGGAGGGTCGCGTCGACGAGGCGGCCCGCCGGGGCCGTGCCCGTGGCCTGCTTCCAGGAGGTGCCGGCCGTCAGGCGGTTCGGGTGCTGGGGACGGCATGTGTGCTGTCGCACGCGGGGATGGTTCCACGACGTGGATCTTGTGCTCAGCTCCCCCGGCCTACACGGGGATACGCGAAGCCCCCTCGAGGAGGGGGCTTTCTTGCTGAGGACCCTGCCGCCGGGCAGGACCGGCGCATCCGGGCAGGTTCAGGCGAGGGAATCGTCGTCCCGAGGAATGAGTAGCACCCTCACCTCTCCCACCTCGGCTGACCAGCGCTCTCCCTGCTCAACGGCCGCCCGCCCCTCACCGAGTATCCGCGTGCGGATGTCGTGCGCCGACTCGCGTAGCGCCGTTGCCGGCCTGCCGGTCATGGCCGGGTCTCGGTCCAGAATCCGCTGCACTGACCTGTCGAGAGCGGCCACGGCTCCCTCAATGTCGTCCATTTTTCCACCCGCCGTGGCGAATGACGTCACTGTCCAGGCCATCCACAGAGCCATGCTTGAAGAGTAGGACGGGTAGGTGAGCCGCGGCTGGATGCGGAATCGTGTCGGACCCGCATGCCAGGCAGCAGGAAGCCCTCGATCCGCCGAGACCGGGGCCCTGGCTCGCACGACTATTCAGCGGCCGCGATGAAGTACCGAACAGCCGAGCCTGTACCGCGCGCTTCCACCACGCCAAGATCCAGTATCCGCTTCACCGCCTGCCGGATCGTGCCCAGCGAGACACCGAACTGGTTAACCAGAGCCGTACCGGACGGCAGCGCATCTCCTCGCGCCAGGCGGCCGGCCTCGGCCTCCTCGCTGATCGTCTCCGCCACGGCTTCATCCATGTTGCGCCAGCGCCGCCGAGGCGGGGTAAAGCCGCCGCGCGTGGCCTCGTAAAACCGGGCGGTGTTCGTCCGAGGGCAGAGCTGCTCGCCCGGCACGAGCTCGCGCAGACGGGACGGTGCACCACCCGAGTTGTACAGCGGGGCTTGCCTCCGGATTACCCGCAGCTCAGCCCGCTTGAGCTTGAGGCCCTCGCGCAGTACATCGTATGGGAGGGCGCCCTGCCGGGGTAGGCGGGTGCGCAGGAGATGCCCGATGGGGACATCCGGCGCGTTGGGGTGTGGCTGGCCAATCAGAAGCAGCGCCGCGGCCGACTCCACCCGGCACAGCTCACCGCCCTCGCCCACCTCGGCATCCACTGGGCGCAGTAGGCGAGCTCTCCCGCGCTGTCAGGCCCGCCTCGGGCTTGAGACCATCCCTGCGGACGCAAGGTCGACATGGCGAAGCCGGCCTCGATCGGCACGGTGCTCGGACCCTCCCCGCCGGCGCGGGGTCGATCTCGAAGGCGTCCAGACCCGAATCCAGACCATCGGACCATCCCCGCGGGCGCGGGGTCGACTTCCTGCGCGGCGGTGCGCACGTACGACGATGGGGACCATCGCCGCGACCGTGCGGACAGAGCAGAACGGGGCGGCCAGCAGGGCGTGTGGCCGCCGACCAGCGGCCGGGGACGGACGTACGCCGGACTCGCCGCTGTCCGCGCAAGGTGCCGCTGTGCGGCCGTCGCCCTGGGCCTGCCTGTACCCGTCACCCTCCGACGCCTGCCAGCAGCACCCGAAGCCGGTCGCGCACTCCGGCGGACGCGGACGGCGCTGCGGTCCGCGTGCTACCGGAGGATGAGCGCACACGGCTCGCCGCGGACCGTGCGGAGAACTGGGCCGTGTGGAAGGTGGAGGCGAGTGGATCTCGTGCGTGGCTCTGGCTTTAAGGACCCGGTTTCGACTGCAGATGACAGTCCGAGATATTCGAACAGTCCGGGCTTGATGACGCCTGACAGACCTCAGGCCTAAGGTATGCCGGTGATCTTCAAGAGGAAGCGGAAGGCTTCAGACCTCACCGCCGCTGTGTCCGAACTGCAGGAGGCGGTTGCCGCTCGCGACGGTGACCGCACCCAGCGTGCCTTCACCGCCATGATGAACGGTGTGCAGTCGGCGTCGGACCCTGAACGTGTCCTGGCAGGGCCCCGGCTGGCGGCGCTGCTCCCCGACTTCCCGCCCACCGGTCCGCGGCCGATGCTGGCGATGGCGGCCGGCTTCTGCGTCGAGCGCGGGGCCGATCCGGTGGCCTGCGCCGAGCCGATCCTCGACGGCGTCCACCGGGACCTGCTCGACGCCCTTGAGTTCGCCCGCCGCTGGACCGCCACCGGCGCAGCCGAGGGCGAACTGCCGGAGCCGGACGAGAAGATCATTGACGACGCCCTGCTGGCCCGCTTGGGCGGCGACGTGCACGAGGCCACGCAGCTGGCGCTGGCCTGGTGCGCGGTCGAAGAGTGGCAGCCGCCCGCGCTGGCCGTGCTGTGCCGCAGCGCCGAGGTGCGCCGCCGGCACGCATCCGCGATCCTTCCGGCCTGCCGCGACCTGGCGGCCCTGGAACGGCACGACCTCAAATGCCTGGCCTACGCGCTGGCGGTGCTGGACGACGAGCCCCTCCTGGTGCTGCACAGGCCCACCGGGACCGGGTTCGAGATACGCATCGGCGGCATCGGGGACAACTTCCAGCTGCACACACTCCTCGCCCACGTCCTCGTCGGCGGCGGCCACGTCCCCGGCACCAGGCCTTCAGCAGAGAGCATCCGCCTGGCCACGGACCCCGAGCCCGCCCGGGGACGTACCCAGGCCATCGCGACCGGGGCCTTCGAACTCCTCGCCCCGGACGGCGAACGGATCTGGAACGAGGGGCTGCCCGACGACATCCCCGTGGTGGAGGGACGCCGCCTGCTCGTGCTCGACGAGCCGGCATACCAGCGCAGCTGGAACGCCGACCGGTTCTTCCCGCACCTCCCGGGCACGGCCGAGCTGACTCGCGTCCTGACCGCGGACGAGACACGGACCTGGCTCGCCCGCACATCGACCGGCAACCTCATCCGTCGGCCTTCCTGACCCGGCGGACCGCGCCGTCACCACTCCGGGCGCCGGCTGGAGGGGCCAGAGGCGGGAGCTCGGACCTGGTCCCCTCTCACAAACCAGGGTCACACCAGGGCGCTGTCGGTTCTCGCGGGACAAAGCCACGTGCGCCGCAAACCGCAGCCTAGACAGTTCGTAGTTCCCGCGGTCAAGTGGCAGCGGCGCGGGAGCGGGTCGCTGCCGGGGAGACCCACAGCCGGGACGCGGGCGCGGGCGGCGCGGACGGCGGCACGGTCAGGTAGTGGAGGGCCTCGTCGACGAGGCGGCCCACCAGGGCACTACCCGAGGCCTGCTTCCAGGAGGTGCCGGCCGTCGGGCGGTTCAGGTTCCGGGCGACGACATGCGTGCCGTCGCCCTCGCCGATCTACTGCCTGCGGGCGGGCGGCAGGGGCCACTGGCGTGAGCCGACCGGGAGACCTGCCTCCTGCTCCGGCAGGACGTCCCTGACCATCGACACCATCCGGGAGTGCGCGGCCGGATACACCCCCAGCTGCTCCGAGGCGCGGGCCCGGTCACCGAGGTCGAGGTCGCGGGGGACGTCCAGGCCCTCGGTCAAAGGTCCCCAAGAGCGCTTCGCGTCCGTGCTCGCGGGCGCAGCCCAATCCTGGACATCCCTCCGTATGAGGGAGCCCCGACCAGCCGGGGGGGGTGGGCTGGCCGGGGCCTGCCCCGGCCAGCGGGGGGGTGCCGGCCGGGGGCATACGGGGCGGAGCCGCCAGGGCTCTCACTTCACAGCGGATCCCCCGACTCCCGCCGAACGATCCTCGCAGGCGGACACCCGCCAGGCCTGCCGGACACGCGTCCTGACCGAAACCACGCGAGCGGACCGCCCCCACACCGAGGACAGCCGCGTCGCCGGCGCCGATGGACGCGGCTGGAGGCGATGAACGCGTCGACCGCCGGAGCAGAGGCGAGGCGGGGCTGCCAGACCTGGCCGACCTCGTACAGTCCGGCGAGGAAGAACAGCCGGCGCGACTCCTCCAACGCAGCCCAGTCCGTTCGAACGCCGGGAGCAGCGCAGTAGGCATGGGGGGCGGTCAGGAGACGCCCGCCACCCGCCGCGGCGTGCGAGAAGGCGTTGGCCTGGCAGCGGCACGTGAGAGAAGTCGAAGGCGGCCATGCCGGCGGGCCCGGCAGCGAAGGCACTGTGCAGAAGCATTACGACCCCGCGCAGCACACGCTGGCCGAGCGAGAGCAGGCCAAGGCCGAGGAGCTGCTTGCTCGGCTTCGGCCGCGTCTCGCGCACCGCGGTGCAGCGCATGCGCCTGGCTTACCGCAAGCAGGGCCTGTGGGGGCTCCTCGGCCACCGCACGACCCGCGCCTCCGGCCCGGGGACGGGGCGGGCCGGCGAGCGGGTCGTCGGCGCGGTCCGCGAGGCGCTGCGCCGCCTGCGGCCGCGCCGAGGTGGGCTCCCCGCGAGTCGAGTGCCGCGGCCTTGCGGCTCGGATCACCGCGGTGAAGGCACTGCGCCGGGCGGAGCCGGAGCCGGAGCTGAGCCTGCCGGCAGTGGTGGAACTGCAGAAGGTCACGGCGCGGGGCTCGTCCGTCAGCCGGGACGGACGAGCCCCGCCCGCCTGCCTCCCTATTCCAGGCCGATCCCGTCGCACGTGGGCTTGAGGGCCTCGGTGCAGATCTCCTCGACGGTGTAGACGTTGTCGAGGACCAGGGTGCTCCTGATGTTGTCGCGGGTCACGGACACGCCGAGGATGAGGACGGCGGGGACTCGCTTGGTGGTGGGGCTGCTGACCACCTGGTTGATGATTCCGTCGATCTTCTCGCCCTGGGCGAGGAGGACGGCGAGTTCGGCCGCGGCCTCGGCCTCGCGGGAGTAGGGCTTGTAGACGCTCATGAACTGCTCGCCCGCCACTATTCGCTGCACGGCGGGGAGGTCGGTGTCCTGACCGGTGACCGGCGGCAGGGGGGAGACTCCGGCGGCCTTGAGGGCGGAGATGATGCCGCCGGCCATGCCGTCGTTGGCGGAGTAGACGCCAACGATCTTGTCCTTGCCGAGTGCGGAGATCGCCGCCGTCATGTTGGCGCTCGCGTTCTCCCGCTTCCACTCGGCGGTGTCGTACTCCTTGCCGATGTTCACCTTGCCGTCGAGGACGGTGCGGGCGCCGGCCTTGTAGCGGGCGGCGTTGGGGTCGGTGAGGGCGCCGTGCATCATGACTATCTTCCCGTTTCTGGCTCTGTCGCCCAGGGAATCCAGCAGGGTCTTGCCCTGGAGGCGGCCGATGTCCTCGTTGTCGAAGGAGACGTACGCATCGACCGGGCCCTCGGCCAGGCGGTCGTAGGCGACGACTGGGATGCCCGCCGCCTTGGCCTTCGTCACCGCGCCGGCGATCGCCTTGGAGTCCACCGCGTCGACGACCAGGACATCGACCTTGCTCTCGATCATCGCGTCGGCCTGGGCGTTCTGCTTGGCCGCGTCCCCCATCGCGTTGGCGTAGACCACCTTGCCCTTGCCGAGGGTCAGCAGGGCGACCTTCTTCTCCATCAGCGGCTTGTCGAACTTCTCGTACCGCGCGGTCTCGTTCTCGGGGAGCAGCAGGCCGATCCTGACACTGTTGCTACCGCTCGCCTTGCCCTCCTCGGTGGTGCCGCAGGCGGCGAGGGTGGCGGTGAGCGCCAGCGCGGTCAGAGCCGTGGGGGTGCGCAGATACGGGTTCATGCGGTGGGACCTCCCTGACGTGGCCGAATTCGTACGGCCGAGGTGGCGCGGAAACACCGTGCCCTTTCCGCTGCGCCGGAGGGTACCGCCTGCCTGCGGGAGCGTAGACGGCGAGGCCGGGACCGAGCTCCACCGAGCGTTCTCGCGAGGCGACAGTGGTTTCGCCGCTGACGCACAGCACGATCGGGGATGCGCCGGCCGCAAGCGTGCGGGGCGCGTCCGAGCGTACGAGCGTACGAGGTCGGACCGCGAAAGCCTGGAATCGTCCACAGGTGCCGGGTACACGTGCTCCCCGGTTGCCGCGTCCCGCCGTGCGGGCGAGCGCCCGGACCGGTGGCGCGGTGAAGCGGACGGTCTCCAGCAGCTCGGCCGCATCCACGTGTTTCGACGTCGGGCCGCAGCGCAGGACGTTGCCCGAGCTCGCCGTGATCTCCACGCCGAGGGCCGCAGAGGTAGGCGTGCGCGATGCCCGCACCGAGGAACAGGGCCTGCCTGGGTGCCGGCTCCACATGGTTCAGTATCAGGGCGGGCAGCAGGAACGTGTGGCCGCCGGACTGGCCCTGGCCGTACTCCCCCTGTCCCTGCCCACCACCGCTCACGCTGCCGCGTCCGACATTCTGCCGATCGGTGTCGCGGTCACCGCGCTGCCGGTGGCCGGCAAGTCGAGGGCCGGCTGCCAGCGCACCTCTTTCCGGCACTGGAACACCGGCGACAACCCGACCGACGGCTGCAACACCCGAGCCGAAGTCCTGATCGCCGAAGCCGTGGAGCCCCCAGCCGTCGGACGCGGCTGCACGCTGACCGGGGGCAGCTGGTTCTCGTACTACGACGAGCAGAACGTCACCCGGCCGGCTCGCTCGACATCGACCACATGGTGCCCCTCGCCCAAGCATGGGATTCCAAGTAGGCGGAGTTGGGTTGGACGCATCATTCCGCGTCCGCCGCTGGCCGTGCGATACGGCCTGGGGGCAGGGGTGTCGCTCGTCTGGGCGATGGCATGAGTTTCTGGACCTGGGGCGGTGTAGCCGACGCCACGATGTTGCATTCAGTGCAACCGTCGGAAGTGTGGGGTGGGTATGGCCGATGTGCCGGGCGCGCTCCGGCTGGTCCGCGCGGACAACGTCCGCGCCCTGGACCCGGAGCCCGCCATGTTCGACGCGATGCTGTGCGGGTGGGAGCAACAGCAGCGAAGCCGGCTCCTGGCGAAGAAGACAATCGCGGACCGGCTGAGCCTGATGCGTCGGTTCGCCGAGTCCACGGGTACGTACCCGTGGGACTGGACCCCGGAGGACGTCGAGGCGTACTTCTCGTCCCGGCTCACTCGAGGTGAACTGGCCTGGTCCACGGTGCGGGGGCAGCAGGGCTCCCTGGAACTGTTCTGCGCATTCGTCACCGATCCGCGTTACGGCTGGGCCGCGGGCTGCCTGGAGGAGTTCGGCCGGTTCCCGGTCCAGGTCTGCCACGACTGGAACACCGCTCAACACGTCGCTGCCTATGAGGGACGCCCCGGTCGGCGCGCGTTCACCTACGACGAACTACAGACCCTCTTCGATGCGGCGGACGACCGGGTCGAGCAGATCCGCAAGCGGGGCCGCAAGGGAGTGTTAGCCGCTTGGCGGGACTCGGTGCTGGTCAAGCAGGTGTACGCGTACGGGACCCGCCGCCGGGAGACGTCGATGCTCGACCTCCCGGATCTGCGACACAACCCGCGCGCACCCCAGTACGGGCGGCTCGGGGCCCTGGAAGTCCGGTACGGGAAGGCCTCACGAGGATGTCCACCAAAGCGCCGCACCGTCCTGACGGTGCCGGAGCTCGACTGGATCGTCCCGGTCGTCCAGGAGTGGGTCGAGGAGGTCCGGAGCGGCTTCTCCCCGGGCCGTCACCCCGCGCTGTGGGTGTCGGAGCGCCGCAGCCGACTGGGAGGGCGGCGCCTCGACGAGATCTTCTCCAACCTCCGCGAGCACGCCGATCTCCCGGCGGAGCTGGACCTTCACTGTCTACGGCACACCTACATCACGCACCTGATCGAGTTCGGATACCCGGAGCGATTCGTCCAGGAGCAGGTCGGCCACTCCTACGCGGCAACGACCGCCCTGTACACGTGGGTGTCGGACGAGTACCGCAACCGGCTGATCGAGGCCTCGCTCCGCAAACGTCTGGAACCCACTGGTGGAGGGGTGTTGCCGCGGTGATGAAACGGATGGGCTTCACGTGGAACCTGCGCCGGCTGATGGCGGAGCGGGACATGTACCAGACCACCGACCTGGTGCCCCTGCTGGCCGAGTACGGGGTGCATCTTTCACGCGAGCAGGTGTTCCGGCTGGTCACCCAGCCTCCGCAGCGGCTGTCGATGGACACCCTCGCCGCCCTCTGCGGCATCCTCGGCGTCACCCCGGCGGACCTGATCGAGGTTGCCGAAACCCATGTGCAGGTCGCGAAGCCGGCCGCGACCGGCGAGACCGCCGGTACGGCGAAGGCTCCGCCCGCCCGGCGCGTTCGCGTCCTGCGCCCGGGTGATCGGTGAGCGGCCCGGTGCCCGTACCGGCCGCCTGGGAGGAACTCGCGGAGCGGATCACCCGGTTCCTGCCCGACCTCGCGCCCGACGAGGCGGATCGGGTTGTGGCCGGGCTGACCCCGTCGGCCCGGGGACGGATTCGCGCCCACCTGACAGCTACCCCGGACGCCCTGGTCACCGGGGAGTCCCTCGCTCCGCGATCAGTCCAGGCCCTCATCACCACCCTCGCCGAACTCGGTGTCGCTGGGGTACGGGCGCCGGCCTGTCTGCGATGTGACCGCGTCCGGCCGTTGCGTCGAGCGGTGCCCGGCGGCAGGGTCTGCCTCGGCTGCCAGGGCGTCCTGGCCGCACAGTCCGACGTCGGCCCTTGCGCTGCCTGCGGAGAGAGCCGTCCCCGCCCGAGTCACAAGACCTGCGGACCATGCCGCCGGGATCAGCTGTCGGCCGGCAGGGCCTGCTCGGCCTGTGGGAATCGCTCGTTCATGGATCCGTGCGCGAACTGCCGGCCACGGCCGACAGTGCCGTGCGCGCTGTGCGGGGTCAGCGCACCGGTGTGTGCCCGTTGGCCGCTCGGGCCGGTCTGCACGCCCTGCTACCGCGAGGCCCGGCGCCGGCCCGGCCTGTGGCCAGCGCCGCGTGCTGATCGCTCGTGCCGACAGCCGCAGAGTCTGCGGGCCGTGCAACGGGCACACGGACCCACACGCGTGCCCGCGCTGCGGCGAACCCCGCTCCTACCAGGTTAAAGGGTGTTTCCCGAAGCTGGACGAGATTCCGGACACGGTGGTCGATTTCGCGCGCCGCGCGATGAACCCGCCGGAGGGCACCGTACTACCTGGTCACCCTGTCACTTCCGCGGCAACGCCCTGCTGCGGCCGGGTCCGCATGCCCCAGCGGGTAAGAGATGGGCCAGCAGCGCCCAGTGCCGCGAAGAACAACGCCAGCAGCAGCCAGCCCGCCGTGCCGAGACCGAGCACCACGGTGGTGAGAATCGCGGGGGCAAGAGCCTGGCCCGCGTTGAAGCCGAGGCCGAGGACACCTTGGTACTGGCCCTGGGCATGGTCGGGGGCAAGACCGAAACCCAGGGCGAAGCACGCCGAGGACTCCCAGACCTCTCCCAGGCTATGGACGAAGATCGCCGCCAGGACCAGTCCTGCTGCCGCCCAGACAGGGGCGTACGCCGCCAGCGCCATCATCGGACAGCTGACGAGGAAGAGCAGCCCCGCAGTGCGAAACGCCCTGCCGCCGTCGTACGGGGTCTCGATACGCGAGCCGATCCTGGTCTGCATCAGCACACAGAAGAGGGAGTTGACGGCGAACAGCGCGGCCACCGTCCAGCGCGGCGCTTCGGTGTGCTGGGAGATCCAGATCGGCAGGAGCAGCGAGACCACCGGGTACTGCAGTCCCATGGCCCCGTAGAGGGCGGTGAACGCCAGGAAGGGACGATCCGTGAAGGCGAGCCAGCGCCGCTGCTGCGGCGGCGCTGGCAGCACCGGATAGCGGGGCAGCAGAAACAGAAGCACCGCGCACAAGGCGAAGCTCGCCGCGTTTCCGAGGATCAGCGTGACATAGGCGCTGCGGGTGTCTGCGGCCAGCGCCAGTCCCGCACCCACCGTTCCCAGGACGACGCCCAGGTTGACGAACGTGCGCAGCTTGGCACGGAACAGGGCCGGGCGATCACCCCCGACCCGGACCACCAGAGCGCCCCAGGCCGCCCCACCCGCCGCCGCGGCGATCTGGTCGACCGTCGCGATGATCGTGAGTGCGGCCCAGCTCTCGACGAGGACGAGGGCCGCCATCGACACCGCCTGGACCGCAAGGGCCAACATCATGATCGTGCGCGCCCCTCGCCGGTCGGCGAGATGCCCGCCTGGTATCCCCGCGCACAAGCCGATCAGTCCGGCGATGGTGAGCGCGGCGCCGACCTGCACCGCGGGCAGGCCTACGACCAAGGTGAAATAGAGCGCCGACGCCGCGTTGAACAGACCGTTGCCGACCCGGTTGGTGAAACTGGCGGCGATCAGCACGCGCTCCGGCTTGCTGTCCCCTGCCATGCGGCCTATTCGGCCTGCCAGGCCACCCTTGATCATGGACGGCAGGCTAGCAGCGGTCACAACCCCGCCGCAGTTGCACCAAGATCGCGTGCCCTCATTGCGACACGGGCTCCGCCGTAACGCGGCGATCGGAGCCATCAGGCGCAGCGGGGCACTCTCAGCTCGTTCCGCGAGCCCCTCAAATGGAATACAGCACGGTATGAATGACGCTCCCCACCAGCAGATGCCAGCGTCTGGACGCCCGCGCGCCGCGAGGCGTACGCCAACGACCAGGACCAGGGCCAGGAATCCAGCCTGGTCGCCGTCACCGCGCGGTCCAACATGCAGAAGGCCGACCAGGACCCGGCCGAATGGCTCCCGCCGTCCTCGGAGACGGCCCTGTGCCGGTACGCCTCCGAATGGACCGCCACCAAGCTCCGGTGGGGTCTCGCGGTGGGCGAGCCGGAGCGGGACATGCTGCTGGACATCGCGGCCGGCTGCGGCGGGAACACCGTCGCCTACGCCCCCGCCCCGTAGCCCGGCGCCCCCGGTCCGCTGCCGAAATCCCCGGCAGCGGACCGGATGCATCCGATGCAGGGGCTCTGTCGGCCGGTGCCATGCATTCCGCATTGAGGGTGGATGCGCCACGCGCTTGCGAACGGGCGCAGCTTGCGCTGTGGGCGCCGCGGCGGCTCGGCATATGCGTCGGCCGGACGGCATCCGGGCCGGACGGCATCCGGGCCGGACGGCGCCAGTGGCCGGATCGGCGGCCTTTCGTTGCCGGCGTGTGGCCGGATACGACTGGGCACCCGTGCCCCGCCCCACTCCCGCCGATCGCCATGGAGGCGCACCCCGATGACCCCAGTCGGCATGACCAGCTTCGACGACGTCTACGCTCTCCCCGACCCCCGCGGGTACTTCACCGCCCTGGGGCCGTACGAGTACCAGACCCCAGGCCACGCCCAGCCGGTCTTCCGCGCGCTTGCCGCCGAACTCGGGCCGGGGCGGCGTACGGTCCTCGACCTGTGCTGCTCCTACGGGATCAACGCTGCCCTCCTCAACCACGACGTCAGCCTCGAAGAACTCTTCGCGCACTACACCTCGGCCCGTGCGGCCGAACTCACCACCGCCCAACTCGCCGACCGCGACCGTGACTTCTACGCGGTCCGCCGCCGCCCCGACGCCCTGCGGGCCATCGGCATCGACGTCTCGCGCCCCGCCCTGGACTACGCCGTGGCCGTCGGGCTGCTCGACGAGGGGCACTGTGTGGACCTGGAGCGCACCGAGCCGGGGGAGCGGCTGCGCGGCTCGCTGGACGGGACGGGCCTGATCACCGTCACTGGCGGCACCAGCTTCCTCACCGAGCGCACCTTCGCCCGGCTGTTCGCCGCTATCGGCCACCCCGTGCCGGTGGCTGCCTTCGTCCTGCGCACCCACGACTACGGGGAGATCTCCGGTTGCCTGGAGTCGTACGGCCTCACCGTCGAGCGGGCCGCCACCACTCAGCCGCAGCGGCGCTTCACCGACCCCCGGGAGCAGGAGCGCGCGGTGGCCACCGTCACCGCGTCCGGAGAAGACCCGGCAGGGAAGGAGTCGGCGGGGTACTTCCATACCCGGCTGCACCTGGCCCGTTGAACACGCCCCCGGAACCGAGGGGGCGGACCCGCCTTCACCGTGACCTCGCAGCACGACCAGACGGCCCCCGTCGGCACGGTCCGGCAACGGTGCCGCCGTCTCCGGCTCACGCGCCGCCGAGACACTCCGAGATGTCCGGTGAACCCTTTGCAGGCGAGAGCGAGCGCCGTGGGCAGGTCCCCTTCCGCATGTGCGGCCCAGGCGCCCTCCCCCTGCTCGCGGTACTCCTTGGTTGCGAGGGTGGCGGACAGGCCTGCGGACTCCGGGCCGGCTCGCGGGTCAGGGGCGACGGTGGTGCGCTCGGGGGTGGCGAGCGTGCAGTGGACGGGGAGGCCGGGTCCGGGCGCTGTGTTGGCACCCGGCGGCTGCCGTCAGCTGAACACGGCGGCGGCCGCGAGCCCGAGGTAGACCAGGGCGACGAGGTACCGGGCCCTCCACGACTCCTTCATCCGGCTCCCCTTCACCTACCCGCCGGACGTCCTGGCCGAAGCGGTCCAGAGGCTGACCCGGGCGTGGGCCGACTTCCGCCGGCACGGCCCCGCCCCTGAACAGGGATCCCCGCTGGTCTGAACCCGTTCCCTGGAGCCTGGAGCCGGTCGAGGAACGCTTGATGTAGCCCCGCCGAACGCGCCGACGCTGAACGCCAGCGGTAACGCCCCACAGGCGTACGGGGACGCCGCCCCCTCTCCCCGCTGCCGCTGCCGAACACCGGGCGGATGGTGGCTGGTGCGCGCGGGCCCGGACAGCGAGCCACGCGTGCGCTGCCGCCTGCCCTCACAGCGCCACAGGGCCTGGTCTTGCCACAGATGTCGAAGGTCGAGCTGTACGCGGCGATCCGGCGCGACCACCGCGGCGCACACCCTTCAACCGCGTTCCCAGTAGGTACAGGAGTATGGGATGCCCGCAGCCTCTGCGGTCGGGTCGGGACAGCGCGAAGGAGTGCCACTCGGAACGGGAGCCCGCTCCCAGTGGGTCGACCCCGAACCAGGATTCTCGGATTCATCCAGGTAGAGGGTGAATGCACCGCATAACACCACGAGAGCCAACCATCCCGCCCCTGCCCACAACCAGACCTTCCGCGACACGGCTCCCCCTCGGCCTCAGTTCACCCCGGGGACAGTCTGCCTGGCAGACCCGCGCGGCGCTCACCTCCAGCCCATCCCCTGGGTGTCCTCGACGGGCCCACGCCGCTCCGGTCGACTTCGGCCCGGAGGACAGGTGCAGTCGAATCCGGCCACCCCCGTCTTCGGCATCACGGCCGCAAGCGCCGGGCCCAGCTCGGCATCCAGCGGCCGTCCCGGAGCCGGATCGATCCGAGAAGACCCGCAAGGGCGCCTCCGGGGTCTTCAAGCCCGCCGGCCCCACTTCAACAGGCCGTCGTGGCACAGCAGAGAGTCGACCAGGTCGGCCGGAAAGCGCAGGCCCATCTGCGCCTGCGCCGCCTCGATCCGGTCGGGGTGCGCGGGCGCCGCGAGGATCTCGTACGAGGCGGGGGCGTACATGCCCAGCCAGGCATCCATGCGGTCCCGCGACGAACGGACCGACGGCACAGGAGAACTCATGGCGCCGAGCATGGCCCCCACACCCGACAACGACCTTGCCGGGGCACCAGCCTCAGCGGCTGAGACCGAGCACACCTGCTCCCCGGGCGAGGTGTCCATCACGCACTGCGCGGACAGGACCTCCGCTCCGCGGGTCCAGGAGTGGGTGGACTTCCGCAACGCCCCGCACGCCGGCGCGGTGGGCAAGGGCCTGCTCCACCAGCTCGGCTTCGACAGCCGTATGGACCACCACCTGTCGCAGCGCAAGGCCGTGAAGCCGGCGCCCCGGACCATCGCCGACTCCTCGGCACTGTTCCGGTCCATCGACCATGGCCTGTCTGCCCGCCTGCGGCCACCCTGGACGGCAATACGGGCACCGACATGGTGGCGGTGACCACCGGCCTCATCTCCCCCAGGGAGGCGTTCGCCGACGTCGCGGTCCTTCGACGACAGTCCCTGGAGGCCCTGATCGGCCGGGCCGCGGTCTGTCTGATCGCGGGATGGAACAGGATGCGCGGCACGAGAGATCGTGGAGGGCCGCCCGGCCCGCACCACAACTCCTCCTGGTCCTCGGGCCACGGGAAGGCCGCCTGCCTGGCCATGCCTCCGTCCGGCCCGTGTCGCCAGGCGCAGATCTTCCGACTATTGCAGCGGTTTACGCGCTGCCGCCACGATCCTCTCCAGCGCCGAGGCGTGCCGCTGGAATGCCTGGCGTCCGTACGGGGTGAGGCGGAGGTGGGTGTGCCGTCCCGTGCGGTTCCTTGTCTTTCGGACCTCGACATACCCGGCGTCTGCCAACGCGGCGACCTGCTTGGACAGGGCCGAGTCGCTGGTGCCCACCGCATCCCGGACGAATCCGAACTCCACCCAGTCGGCCGGAGCCAGGAGCGCGACCACCGAGAGTCGCGCCGGAACATGCAGGAACTCGTCGAAGTCCGGATCCATCAGGCGCGGCCGTTCCTGCGGATGATGCTCCCGACGACCGGGCGCAGCGCGTACGAGGCGGCCACGGCCGCAAGGGCGGTGACGGCCGCGGCGAGCGTGTGCCGTGCCGGCAGCCCGAGGAAGTAGGCGCCGATGGCCACCGTCCAGAAAACTCCGAGAAGGAGGACCCCCATGGCCGCGTAGAACAGCACCTCCGAGCCGGCGGTCTTCCGGCGGACGGGGGCCCTGCGCTGGTACACGAAGAGCCCTCCCAGGGCCAGGCCGTTCCCTGCCAGGACCGCGGCGGTGTTCCAGGGGCTCGGCAGATCGAAGGACGAGCACACGGCGAACAGGCCCAGCGCCGAAATGATCAGGTAGGGACGGGAGTGGGCGTGGCGCATGTACGCGTCAAGCGTCTGCTCCTGACGGTGATGTATGGCGTCGAGGGCGGTCTGGGCGTCGTAAGTGGTCATAGGTGGCGTCCCTGGTCATCAATCTTCCGAGTACTTTCTCATGAGGAAAGTACCACCTTCTTTCCAGACAGGAAAGAAGGTGGCGCGAGCAGGCCGCCGTCGGCAGCGTGACGGTGAGGGTAGAGGTGAGGGTGAACGAAGCGGTCAGGCGCCCGAGCTCGCGCAGCGTTCGGTCGATGCGCGCGCCGAAAGGGTCTGTCACCAGGGTCCTACGTCGGCAAGGATCACCGTATGACGGCCAGAAAGGGCCATCCCGTCTAGGCGGCCGACTCCGCTCTCCACCGCTCGCGCGCCACCGGTCGCCGCTCACCGCAACGCCCGTTGTCCGCGACCGCCCGCCTGCCCAGGAGAGCCCGCCCGTGCAGAACACCGCCCTCGCCCCCTACGTCCGCCTGCCTCGCGCGCACCACGACCGTCACGTCCTGACGAGTACCGTCGACGTCTTCGGCGCCGCCCACTGGCTGCTCGCCGAACGGGCTCCGGAGCCCGGCGGCGATGTCCAGCCCTTCGACACGCTGGTCGTCTCCGTCCATCCCTACGACAACGTCGAACTCACCGAGCTGAGCGCCGTGCGGGCCCGGTGGCCGCGCCTGGACCGCCTGCCCGACGGCGGGTTCGTCGTCGCCGCGTCCCGCGCCCGCCGGCACCAGGACGCGGACCAGGTCCAGGTCTTCGACGCGCTCGGCCGCGAGACCTCGTCCTTCACCGTCGGGGACGCCATCGAGCACCTGCTCGTGGACGAGGCAGGCCACGTCTGGGTCGGGCACTTCGACGAGAACCCGGCGGGAATCCGGCGCTGGAGCGCCACGGGCCGGCTCGCCTGGACGTCCGACGACGTCCACATCCCCGGACTCATGGACTGCTACGCCCTGAACGTGTCCGGCACCGTCGCCTGGGCCTGCCCGTACACCGACTTCCCGCTCGTCGAGATCCGCCCCGACCGCCCCGACCGGCCCTTGAAGGTGCGGACGAACACCGTGCGGGGCGCCAATGCGGTGGCCGTCCACGGCGAGCGGGTCGCCTTCTACGGCGGCTACGGCGAAGAGCGGGACCGACTCGCCCACGGAAAGCTCACCGAGACCTCCGTCGAGCCGACGGAGATCGGCCTGCTCACCCTGCCCGACGGCGCTCCCCCCGGCCGCCGGCGGGCCATCGGCCGAGGAAGCAGGATCTATGTCCAGGCCGAGCCGTTCACCGCCTGGGGCGTGTTCGACCTCAGCGGGTGATACCCATCGCCCGAGAGGACGAACGTATCCACGCCCGCACTCCCGGCACGCCCTCTCCCGCGCCGAGCCCGCGGGGCGCGGCCGTCCGGTGGATTCAGCTGGGGCGGCGGCTCACCCGGCCCGGCCACCAGGCCGCGGGGCCGCTGTCCAGGACCAGGGCGGGGACCAGGAGCGAGCGCACGATCAGAGTGTCCATGAGGACGCCGAAGGCCACGATGAAGGCGATCTGCACGAGGAACGCGAGCGGGATGACAACCCAGCGCGGCAAACGTGGCTGCGAGGATCACCCCCGCGGAGGTGATCACTCCGCCGGTGGCCGTCAGACCCTGGATCACCCCCTCGTGGACGCCGTGGCGCAGCGACTCCTCGCGCACCCGCGACATGAGGAAGTTGTTGTAGTCCACGCCCAGGGCGACGGGGAAGACGAAGCCGTACAGGGGGGACGGACGCATCGGTGCCGCTGAACCCGAACACGTGGCGGAACACGAGGGCGGACACGCCCAGCATGGCGGAGAGGTTGAGGGCCACCGTCACCACCAGAAACAGCGGCATCACCGACGAGCGCAGCAGGGCCACCAGGATGACGAGGATGACGGCCAGCACCACCGGGACGATGACCTCGCGGTCCCGATCGGCCGTCTTCTGCGTGTCGTAGGCCTGTGCGGTGTATCCGCCGACAAGGGCGTCCGCGCCCGGCAGCGGATGCACCGCCTCGCGGAGCCTGACCACCGCCTCCTTCGCCGCCGCACGGTCCGCCGGGTCCTTCAGGGCGACCTCGATCCGTACGAGGCCGTCCTTCTCGCCCCGCACCGCGGCCGAGTCCACGCCCCGGGCATCTTCGGCGCGCTCCTGTGACCCTCACCCCGGACACGCGGCGCGCCGTCGTCCTGCGAACCGTCCGACATCGGCCTGTCGCTACCGGGCATGCGAGCCCCCAATCAGGACCGCCGCGCCTCAACTGGACGGCCGGGCCGACGGTCCGTCAAAACCCGGCCCTCCAGAAGCTGCACAAGCATCGTCGACGACGCTGAAGACGTACGGCATGACGTGGCTCGTCCTTCGGACGGGTCCGCGCCACCAGCGAGGCTTACGCTCGACCCGCACACCACAACGTCGGCACCGAACCGCAAAACAGGCTGACAAGCGACATCGAGGATCAGCACACTGAGCGCATGGCTCTGTCGGCCCACAGAGGCACTCGCCCGACTCATCTCACGCCGCGGTTGAACGGCAAGCTCAACCAACAACTGATACAGCCGCTCGCACGGCCGGCATCAACTCGCCCGGACAGGTCCGCAACCAAGTCGTCGCTCTCGGTCGTCACCAGTGGCACGGCCGCTCGCGGGACCTGGCGGCCACCCACGAAACCAGGGGAGCCTGATCGTGCCATCCGTACTGCTGACGACCGCACTTCCTCTGGTAGGTGTTGCGTTGGGGGCCGCAGGTTCCTTCGCTGCTCAGTACCTCACGACGAGAGAGACCAAGAGGCAGGCGTCTGGAGCGGCGGCGGCATCGGTCCGTGCCGAACGCAAGGAAGCGATCCTGACCTTCCTTGAGATCTGCCAACGGGTGGAGCGCGCGGCCGAGCACCGCTATCAGAACAACAACACGTTCGTTGACGGCTCTCCCGAACTCACCCACGAGATGTGGTTCCACCAGAAGTGCCTCGACCTTGTCGTCAGCCGCCACCTGAGCGATACGGCCTTCAAGTTCACCGACCGCCTGATGGCCGCTACCTACGGCCGCGTACCTGACGGCCAGAAGGTCTGGGACTTCATTCACGAGAAGCGCGGACCATTCATGGAAGCCGCCAAAACAGAACTCGGTATCACCGCCGACTGACACTTCGCGTCCTCGCCTCGGGGCCCGCCAGCCCGCTGAGACATTCTGTGTCGCTACCACTGAGCTTCTTCGAGTTGGCCACCGATCGGGTGATGGGCCGTGAAGCGCAACGAACGAGGCCCCCGAGCTGTTGATCGAGATGTCTGACGTCTTAATCACGTTGCTCGGGAGCCTCGTTGGTCATCCATCCTGCAGCACTCGACCTGCCGCATGCGCTCGTGGAGTGGGTCACCATGCTGGTTGTCACCCGTGAGGGCGACCGGCGCTGCAAGCTCCGTCCGTCTCAGCGGGCGATGGTGGCACTGGTGTACCTACGAGAGCACACCACTTTGGCGAAGATCGCCGCCGGGTTCGGGATCAGCGAGTCCACCGCCCATGCCTACATCAGCGCGGTCGTCGACCTGCTCGCCGCGCGTGCGCCGGGTCTGCTCAAGACGCTGCGCGAGCATGATCCCGACTTCGTCCTGCTCGACGGAACCCTCGCCGAGTGCGACCGGGTCGGCGACGGCCGGGCCGACTACTCCCACAAACACCGGCGCCACGGCGTGAACGTGCAGGTCGTCACCGACCCCTGCGGCCGGCTGCTGTGGCTCTCGCCCGCCCTGCCGGGCCGCACACACGACCTGACCGCCGCCCGCACCCACCGGATCATCCGGATCTGCGAGCGCCAGGGCGTTCCCATTCTGGCCGACCTCGCCTACCAAGGTGGCGGGCCGTGGCTGGCGACCGGCATCAAACGCAAGCCACTCCAGGAACTCACTCCCACTGAAAAGACCCTCAACCGGGCGCTGGCCGCAGCACGAGCGCCCGTTGAACGCGGTGTCGCGATCCTGAAGTCCTGGCGGATCTTCCGCAGGTCCCGGTGCAGCCCCAACCGCATGACGTCAATCGTCAAGGCCATCCTCACGTTGGAGCGGCAGCGCTGAAGAAGCTCAGTGAGCGCTTCGTCTGGCGATAACCGCCGCATGAAGCGCTCACGCGGAACCGAAGCCCCTGCGGTCAGTCCTGATCTTGGGTGTACTGAGCCGCGTACCAACTGGAGTCGATGGCGGGGTTGCGCAGCGCCCCCCAAAATCGGTCGTCAGGTATCGGTGGCAGTGGCGGATTGCCCAAGTCCGCATGCAGATCCGCACGCCAGTCGAGAGTGAAGTGACTCCGGGTCTCCGCGCTCTCGCACACGGATCTGTAGGGGGACCCCCAGAGCCCGAGAGCTATCTTCTCGGCGGCCCACCTGCGAGTGACGTCTCGGCCGGTGTCGGCCTGTGCGAGCACCGCGCGGAGTCGCAAGGCGAGCGGGCCGGTTTGGTCCGGCCGCGGTAGGGCCACACCACGCTCCCACGCGTCCAGGGCTGCCTTGACCTCCGGGTAGTTGTTCAGCCCCGTTTCGACCGCCAGTCTGCGCAGCTGCTTCCGCGCGGCCTCAACCACCCGCTCATACGGCAGGACTGCGATCAGTGCACCGAGTTCCTCATGTCCGTCCAGGTGGCTCACGTGGAGGAGGTCGGTGGGACTGTGGGACAGGTCCAGCTCTGGCAGCTGCTCATCCGGTGCGGGAAGGGGCTCGTCGGCACTGCACTCCGGCCTGGCAGGCAGAGGCGCCTCCCAGAACAGTCGGCCGTTGAAGGTGACGACACCAGCCTCCTGGCCGCGCTCAAGCGCGTCGGCCAGTTCGGCCAGATACCCACCCAGCGAGTCGGCCTGCCCAAATCTGGTGCCGGTCTCGTCGAAGAACCGTCCGATCGCACCGAAGGAGTCCCGCTCAGTACGGCAATCCATCAGAAGACCGTCCGACGTCACGTCGTAAGAACCGAACTTCACGTAGTCGTGAAGCCAGTAGCCCTCGGTCTCCCCGTCGAGGCCCTGGTCGATGCCGCGCATGAAGCCGGTGTCCCCAAGGATTCCGCTCACTCCGAGCAGCCGGTCGCCCGTACTGAACCGGAAAGCCTCAGGTACCTCCAGCGCCCCGTTGTGCCGTTGGAGTGAAGCGACCAGGTCCGGAGGAAAGGAGACCCCCAGTTCCTGTTGCGCTGCTGCGATCTCCTCGTCTCCTGCGGGCGGCCGAAGCGTGGCAAAAGTGCGGGGCGCATGCTCGCGCAGCCACGCGTCGATGCGAGTCCATGAGTCCTGGACCAGGTCTGATGTCATAGGGCCGACCTTAGAGCCAGCGGCTGACAACAGCTTGATCGTCGCTCACCGGCCTTGCCGCCGGGTCGGCGTTCAGGCCGGCAAGCTCGAGTGGACCCTTGTCCCGGCTCACCAAGCTGCTGGCACCGGACGCTGCAGCCGCCCACTCGACACTGAAGCGCTCAGTCGCATTCACCCGATCGGTGGCCAACTCGAAGAAGCTCACTGATACAACTCCTTGTCGCCAGACAACCGGACGCGCAGGGTGTAGCTCTGGCCGAGTGTGGCGCGCTCGCCGGGCTCCAGTTCGGCGGCGCGGAGGAAGTCGGCGACCTTGCCCGGCATGTCGAGGGCGACCGCCAGTTCCGGGGCCGGGGCGCCCGGATCGACGGCCGTGTACTCGGGCAGGAGGTCCGCGACGGCGGTACGGATGGCGCCGCGGCTGACGTCATGGTCGCGGGCGAGGGCGGCGATGGAACGGCCTTCCAGGCACCCGGTGCGCACGTCGTCGGCCTTCGTCCCTCGCGGAGAACGCGCCATCGTGGATGCGCAGGGCGAAGCGGTCGCGGTGCAGGACGTCGAGCACGTCGAGGATGCGCCCGGTGCCGCGCACCAAGCGGACCGTCTCGGAGATGTGCACAGCGTCGCCCGGCCGCGCGCGTACGCGAGCAGCTCGCCGAACTTCGGCCGCTCCAGAGGGTGAAGGCGGCTGGAGGTCCCGGCCTGCTCCTCGAAGACAACCGGGCCTCGATCCCGGCCTCGTCCAGCACCAGGTTCCGGCGGTCGGTCGACTACTGGTCGGTCGACACCCGCTTGTAGACCTGGTTGGCCATGCCGCTCCCCGTTGTGGTGGTGGCATTCGACCCCAGCTGTCGGTAAACCCTGTCATCAGCCGTCATCGGATCTGATGGGATCGGCGCCGCCATCAGGCCCCCGGAAATTCTGTGCTCCTCTCCTCGGTCGGGTCGCCAGACGGAGCGACCAGATGCCCCTGGCGCCAAGGGAGGGCTCGCCGGGCTCGCAATAGGGCAGGCGGGCACCGGGAGCGCAATGGGCGATATTCGGAACGGCGGAACGCATGACACGCCATACGGTCAGCCGTCATGGATTCAGCCGTAGGGCCACGGCTCACCAAGTAAGTCAAGACTTACCTTTAGAGGAATTTGACCATATGGTGTGACTCGAATCGAAGGAGCCCCCTGTTGTCGAAAATGAATGACCCCGCTGTGCGTGCGGTTGCGTCGGAGCGGGATTACGTGTCCTCCTTATATGAGTTGCTCACCGAGCGGCTTTCCGAGGCGCGAGTACACCGAGCGAGTGTGCTGAAGGCCCCGGCCGAAAGCGCCGGTGAGGCATACGAGAGAGAAATATCCGCCGAGCGTCTGGCCAAGGAAATCGGCCGGCTGGAGGGCGCCGAAAAGGGGCTGGTCTTCGGGCGCATCGACTGGACGGACGGCACGGCCCTGCGCATCGGGCGGATCGGACTGCACACGGAGGAGGACGACCTGCCTCTGCTCGTGGACTGGCGCGCGAACGCGGCGCGGCCCTTCTACGAGGCGACACCGGTCCACCCGATGGGCCTGCGGCGGCGCCGGCACCTGCGCCTCGAGGAGCGCACGGTCATCTCGGTGAGCGACGAACTGCTGGACGGGACCGCCCCGACCGACGAGGACGTCGTGGGGGACGGCCCGTTGACCGAAGCCCTGTCGGCACGGCGTACGGGCAGGATGCACGCGGCCGTCGCGACGCTGCAGGCCGAGCAGGACGAGATCGTCCGCTCCGCCCACCGCGGGGTGACCGTGGTACAGGGCGGGCCCGGCACCGGCAAGACGGTGGTCGCCCTGCACCGGGCGGCCTACGTCCTGTACGCGTTCCCGCGCGCCGCGGAGGAGGGTGTCCTGGTGGTGGGCCCGAACGCCCGGTTCCTCGACTACATCTCCCAGGTCCTTCCCTCGCTCGGAGAGAACGACGTCGTTCTGGCGACCTGCCGGGAACTGGCCGGAGTGTCCACGGACACGGTGGACCCGTTCGACACGGCGCGTCTCAAGGGCGGCTCCGAACTCGCCGACGCCCTGGCCGGCCTGCTGCGCGTCCGCCAAGCCCCCGCCGGTGACTTCACCGTGCGGGTCGGACAGGAACTGGTTCGCCTCTCCGACGAGGAGGTCGCCACGGCACGCGACGCCGCCGTGGCAGCCGTACCGGGGCACAACCCCGCGCGCCAGGTGTTCAAGGAGCTCTTGGTCGACGCCGTCACCGACGCGATGCAACGAGACATGGGCGACCTCCTGGAACAGATCGACGCCGATGCCGAACGGATGACGGGCCTCGACCTCGACCGGTTCACGGGAGCCGCCCAGCGCCGTGTCGAAGGCGCACCCGACTCGGGTCCGGTCCACGAGCTGGACCTGGACGCCATCCGAGCCGATCTCCTCGACGACGCCGGCGTCGACCGAGCGGTCGAGGTGTTGTGGCCGCGGCTGGCACCCGGTGACCTCGTGAGGGCGCTCCTGACGAACGCCGGCGCTCTCGCCGAGCGCCTGCCCCGCCTGACCGCGCAGGAGCGGTCCCTTCTGCTGCGCGGTCCGGACGACCCGTGGACCGATGCCGATGTGCCGTTGCTGGACGAGGCGGCGAGCCTGGTCGACGGGCCCCCCGAGCGGACGTACGGGCACGTCGTCGTCGACGAGGCGCAGGAACTGACCGCCATGCAGTGGCGGATGATCGTCCGCCGCTGCCCGGCAAGGGCGATGACGCTGGTGGGTGACTTCGCCCAGGCGGGTCCGGTCGCGACAGCACGCGACTGGAAGGAAGCACTGAGCCCCCACGTCGGACTGCGGTTCAAACTGCACAACCTGACCGTCAGCTACCGCACCACGCAGGAGATCCTGGAGAGCGTCCGGGACCTGCTCACGCGGATCGCTCCGGACCAGAAGCCCACACGGTCGCTGCGAAGCGGTGAGAGCCCTCGCACCGTGACCACACCTCAGGACGGGTTGGTCACCGCGGTCGTTCAGGAACTCCGTGCCCAGAGCACCACGCACCCGGGCCAGCTTCTGGGAGTGGTCTGCGCGGACAGCAGGGTGAGCGAGCTGACGGCCCAGGGCATCGCTCACCACGCACGCATCGTGCCGGCGTCCGAAGCACGCGGCCTGGAATTCGACGGGGTCGTCGTCATGAACCCCGAGGAGATCATCACGGCCCGCCCCGGTGGGGAAAGGGACTTGTACGTAGCCCTGACCCGGGCCACCAAGCGCCTCTGCACCATCACCGTCCAGCCCGCCTGACGACTCGGCGCCCGCGTCGCCGCCGCGGGCGCACCCGGCGCGGTACAGGACACCGGCCCCGCGCGCACGGGGCTGCTCGCCGCCTCAACGACCGTGGCCGCACCCGGCGGGATGAAGTGTGTGAACAGCGCGGTGGCGAAGTGCCGGTTCGCCACGTTCGACAGCTCATGCCCGGACGCCCCGGGGATGTGCCTGGCCGCCTCGTACGGGCCCATGTTGGTGCCCTTGACGAAGGCGGTGAGCACCTAGCGGCCGAACGGCTCGTCAAGTTTCGGGTCGTTGCCCGAGGGTGGGCCGAAGCGTCGCCACCATTCCACCCAGTACGCGGTGCGGGCCCCGATCCCCGTCAGGGTGCGCTCCGGCATCCGGGCCTTGACCTCCTGCTCCAGCCGCTTCGCGGAGGGCCGCTCGCGAGCAACTGCTCGGACCGGTCCTCGTACTCCTGCGAGCCGGCCACCGCGACGTCCCCGGTGCGCGGGGCTGTGGCTGCGGCGGGAACGCCGTCACCTGCACCCCCGCCCCGTAGCCCGGCAGCCCTGGCACGGCCGGGATGCACCCGATGCAACACCCTTGTATTGACGCGTCGTTCGAGTCAGCTGCGGCTGTGCGGCGCGCCGTGCCAGCGCCAGTCGGTCCTGCGTGGGCGATCGGGCGTTTCGAAGCGTCCGGTGGCCCACAGCAAGGTCGACCACGGGTCGCCGGTGACGGGCACGTCGGGGAACAAACGCGCGAGGGCCCGTTCGCACAGGTCCTGCGGGGGCTCCCAGCCACGGCCCAGGCCCTGGGTGATGTCGTGGGTGTGGACCACTGTCTCGACGATGCCCATGGCCGCGAAGCCCTCCGGGTCGGAGGCTCCGAAGACGTGTGGGGCCAAGGTGGTTGCGGCCGCGGTGTCCACGACGCTTGCGAGCAGTCCGCCGCAGGCCTCCACGACGGTCAGGAGTCCCTCCGGCCCTGCGTCACGGTCTCCGAAGATGACGTTGGCCGGGCCATCGGGTCGATCGCAGGAAACGCGCAGCGGGACGCGCGGCACTCCCATGGGCTCGGCGAGCCCGAACCGCAGCGCGTAGGTGAGCAGGTCGTCCGCGAGGTGCTCAAGGGTCTCCCGGCGCGTCCACTCCAGGCCTCCGGCCCGGTCGTGCCATTGGGCAGCGGGAATGCCTTCGAGGGCGTCGAGGCAGTGGGCGACGGCCCGGCGTACGTGTTTCCCCGACACTGGCAAGTGCGGTTCTCTGGACTGCGGCATTCGAGGAGCCTACAAGGCTGCAAAACCTGGCCGAGTCGCTCCTGCCCTGGCGCAGGCAGGCCGGGGTGATGCAGCCCGCACGTCACGGATTTCTGCCGGCAGTCGGCGTGGGCGGTGGCGAAGGGGCCGAAAATGCCCACTTCGCCGAACGGCCGACCGAGCCCTTCGTACGTCCTTGCCGCCAGCTGGACGAGTGGCCCGCATCGCGGACGCGGCGCTCAGGCAGCGGGCCGGGGCGGTTTCCAGGGCGGTGGCTACGCTTCGCGGCCATTTCGCAGGGCTTGGACGAGCCAGGGGTAGATCGGTGCCAGGTTCGGTACCACCTGCCAGCCGTTGACGATCCACACCAGCCGCCAGTACCGGTCCACCCGGGGATCGTGTGCCTCTTCGAACTGCTCGGCCATCCAGTCCCGGAATGCCGGGCCCGGGGTGCGGGCGAACACCGCGGCGAAACGGTGTACGAGGTCGTCGATGATGCGTGTGCCCCTGTCGCCGACCGGGTCGATGCCCGACTCCAAGGCCTCGGCGACTTTCTGACGGGTGAGATCCATCAGTTCCTCGCCGGCCTCGCTCTCGATGTCGAGTGGCCGCCCGGTGGCCTGGTACACGGCGGTGCGGCGCATCCGGGCACGGAAGTCCTCGGCGCCGACCAGCTCGGCGAGTTCCGCCCACGCCGCGACCTGCTCACTGGAGGGAGCATCGGGGAGGTCGGGAGTGGCAGCACGAACCATGGCCACCGCGGCCGGGACGGCATCTGCCGTGCCGAAGGCGCCCTCCACGAAATCGTCGATCAACCGTCGGCGTTCCTCGCCGGACAACTGCGTGAGCCTGTGCATGAGCTTCGTCTCCTCGGGGCTGGACCCGCCTCTGGCCACGGCTCGCAGGACGCTCCGGCGCAGGTGCAGCACCCGGATCTGGACGTCCAGAGCGTCGGCGTGCGCCGCGGCGACTTCCGCCACGGAGAGCTCCCGGTCCAGCACCCGCCGAACCGTGGCCAGGTCCATGCCCAGCTCACGCAGTGTGCGCAGGAGTTCCAGACGAAGCAGTGCGTCGACGTCGTAGAGCCGATAACCGGCGGGACTTCGTGTGGTCGGCGCCACCACCCCCGAATCGGAGTAGAACCGGATGGTCCTCACGGGCAGGCCGGTTCGTCGGGAGAGCTCCCCGATCGAGTAGAGGGTCGTAGCGTCCATGTCCCCCACTCTGCTGTCTCCAGTCACTGGAGACTCAAGGCCGTTTCCCGGCCGGGCCTCCGACCGGGAGGTCCTCCCAGTCATCAGGTCCAGGTCATCCGGCCGAAGCCAGAACCGTCTGCCCGCAGATGGACGCCAGGGCTCTGGATGCCCGACCGCGCAAGGCCGGCGACGCTTGGCCGCCTCATCCGGCGTGTCCGGCGGCGGGTGGCGCCGCTCCGTCGGCCTCCGGCCGCAGCGCGTCACCGCCAGCCGCTCCCTGTCTCAGCTGCCCATGTCCCGTGTCCCCCGACGCCGAAAACGATCAAGAGAACCGTACGGGAGGCACCGGCGCAGGGCGCAGGGAACGGTTGCGAAACTTTCGGCGACGGCTTTCGCGTCTTCGCTGCTGATGGCTGCTGATCGCTGCTGAGTTCAGGAGCCTTCGACCGGCCCGGCCCGGTCCCACCCGGGCGCCCGCACGTCGATCGTGAGACTTCCCGGCCCGACCTCCTCACCGCAGGTCCGGCACGTCGACGTCAGATCGAGGTCGTGCGCGGCATGATGCTGACCGGCCTCGGCGTCGGTATGACGCTCCCGGTCCTGACCGGGGCGTCGGCGGCCGCACTGCCGCCGGCCCGCTTCGCCACCGGCTCGGCCATCACCTCGATGGGCCGCCAGATCGGCGCGGTCCTCGGCGTCGCGATCCTGGTCGGCATCCTCGGCACTCCGGCCTCCGGACACGCTGTCGCCGCGTTCCGGCACGGCTGGTACGCGGTCGCCGTGGCGTCCCTGCTCGCCGCGTGCGCGACGGTCCCGCTCGTCCGGGGGCCACGACCGGCCCCTGCCGAGGCGGCCGACGGCGCCGAGGCCGCGGCGGCGGCGGCGAAGACCGGCGCCGCCTGAGAAGCGAGTCCCCTCCGTCGACGGACGGGCGGGACGTTGATCGTCGCCGCCGCGCGGTCCCGCGTGGCCCCCATGACCGGCTCCGGTCGCAGGTCCACCCGCCGGGCGCCGGCGGGACACCAGGTCCGTCTCCGTCGCAGCGACCACATCCGCGCCCCGGTCGGCCGGGAAGGCGGCCTGCCGACCCCCGCCCCCGCCGGGGCAGCGCGGCCCCCGGCTCGCGCGGGCTCCGCGCGGCGTGGCCGCGAGCGGCACGTGGAACTCCACCCGCCGAAAGGGTGGTCCGGCACCGTGAATATGGGGGAGGCGCAATGCTTGAGCGCGCATGCTGCGGATCGTCGAGGAAGCATGGAGAAGCGGGGACGGCACGCTGCGGCTGATCGTCTTCATGGGAGCGGCCGTCTGCGCCGCACTCGCCCTCGGTGGTGGCGCCTGGTTCGCGAGCCTGCCGCTGCGGCGCCGAGGGGTGATCCAGATCTTTCGGAGTTCGGCGGTCCGAGGATGTCGAGAACGTGCCACCGGCTTCGTCTCAGGGACACCTGCGGCCATCACCGGCCGCACGAGGAAGAAGGAGATACCGGCATGGCGATTCAGCGGATGGACAACGTCGGCATCGTCGTCGAGGACATGGATGCCGCCATCGCGTTCTTCGTGGAACTCGGCATGGAGCTGGAGGGCAGGGCGGAGGTCGAGGGCGCTTTCGCCGACCAGTGCACCGGACTCGACGGCGTCCGCTGTGACATCGCGATGGTCCGGACCCCGGACGGTCACAGCCGGCTCGAGCTGGCGAAGTACCGCAGCCCCACGGCGATCAGCGCCGGGCCGCGCAACCGGCCGCACAACGTTCTGGGCACGCACCGCGTCATGTTCGCCGTCGACGACATCGAGGACACCGTTGCCCGCCTGCGCCCTCACGGCGCCGAACTCGTCGGCGAGATCGCCCGGTTCGACGACAGCCATCTGCTCTGCTACGTCCGCGGCCCGGAGGGCATCATCGTCGGACTGGCCGAGCAACTGCGCTGAGCAGGGGAAACCGAACCTTGCGGCCGAACGAGATCATCGAGGTCCTGAACTGCCCGATCAGCCAGGAGCCGCCGGCCCGACGTGACCCGCCCGGCCTACGTCGCCAAGGACGGGGCCCCGCACAACATCTGAGTGTCCGGAGAACCGGCGGACTTCTGCCCCGCCGCGAAGCCGCTCGCCAGGACGCCGGAGCCGGGGAGGTACTCGGTGGCCTGGGCGAGCACCGGCTCGAAGGGCAGGGTGAGAACCACTCGGGGTCGGCCTGCTCCGGCCGGGAGCGGTTCAGCCTCCCTCCGGTGCAAGCCTCTCCGCGGCCGCCGTCGGGCGGGGAAGGCGAGGCGGGGGCCAGGCCGGTTCCCACCTCCAGGCCGCCCACCGCTCCGGGCGCACCGAACGGTCCCCGTCGTCGCGGGCCTTCGCGTACAGGGCGGGCCGGCGGCCCTCCGCTCCGGGCGTGCAGGCGGTCACCAGCGCCTCGTCGGTGTCGGCGACGACCCGCAGCGCCTGTTCGCTCCACACCCGTCCGGAGCGGTGTACGTCGCGCCGTACGACCGTCCGGCCCGCTCGAAACTGCGCACCGCTTCCTCCTCCACCGGCCGCGGCCGGGTATGTCCGGCCGGGCTTGCCCAGGCTCCCCTTGGGGTTGTCACTGGCTGCCGGCGACGCCCGGGGCCCCGTCCCCGGCTATTGCCCACGGCTTCGTCAGCTGTGCTCGGACTGTTCGTAGAGGCTCTGCGCGAAGGCGCCGAGTGCCGTTCCGTAGCTCGCGTCCTCGTCACTGCTGATGTTCACCGCTGCGACGACGCCCTCCCCCGCGTCATCGCCCGAGACGTAGGGGCCGCCGCTCGAACCCCTCCCCATCACGCAGGGGACGCGCAACAGGGTCTTGCCGGCCGCCCATCCGGTGACGCCCGAACAGTGCAGGATGCGGTCCGTGTACGGGTAGCCGAAGAAGTGCGCCGACGCGCTCGGTTGCGCGGTGAACGAGATGGGTTGGGCGCCGGTCACCTCGGAGATGTTCCGCCCGTCGGCGCCGGGGTTCATTTCCAGCATCGCGACGTCCTGGCCGTCCTTCTGCCAGTCCTCGGCCATCCTCACCCGGCGCACCGTGAATCCACCGTGAGGCCCCGCCCCCTCCTGATACCCCGGAACGAAGTAGAGCCCCTTGTCCCAGGTGGCCGCACGCGCCGGAGCTCCTTCGACCGAGGTCCTGACACAGTGCGCCGCAGTGATCACGGTGCGAGTGCCGACGACGGTTGCGGTGCAGGCACCGGAGTTGCCGTCCGCACCCAAGGCGTACAACCGGCCGACCGTACGGGCGATCGAGCCACCGCCGGTCCACGCGGGCTGGACCAGATCGTCCTTGGCGTCCGAGCGGGCCACGGCTGCCATGCCGCCACGGGCCCAATGGTCCTCGGCCGCGATGCGTTCGCTCTCGGCGCCGGCATCGTCGTGCACCACGGTGCGTATGCCGGCGGGCGGCGGGCCGTTATGTCCGGCCGTCACGGCCGCCCCACAGCTCGTGGCCCCCGACAGGACGAGAGCGACCGCGCCTGCGACTCCCCATCTGCCGCGTGCGTTCCTCATGACCCTGACACCCTCAATCCCGGTTCTCGTTCGTCTCCGGGCGCATTGGGGCGCCGTGCCCTTCCCGGTCGTGGTTCAACCGTCCGCATACGTGGTTGATCACCGCGCGGAGCTTACGACAGCGCCGGCCGGCCGTCGCAAGGGGGCGGTCGCGAGAGGCCGTCTCCTGCCGTCTGTACCCGTGCCGCAATTCCGCCCGAGCGGCACGGACCGCGCCGATCTCCTCCGGATCCGCTTGAGCGGAGACCTCGGCCGGGCCTAGGGCGCGTATCGAAAGTATTTCCTAGGAGATCGTCAGGCTGCCCGGCTACGGTGCGGGCATGGTGAACTTCGTGCTGGTTGCAGGTGCACGGCTCGGGGCGTGGGCGTGGGGCGAGGTGGTGCCGTATCTGCGCGCGGCTGGCCACGGCGTCTATCCGTTGACGCTCTCCGGTCTTGCTGACAAGCAGGGTGTACCGGCGGGGCAAGCGACTCACGTCCAGGACATCGTTGCCGAGGTAGAACGCCAGAGTCTGCGTGACGTAGTCCTGGTGGGTCACAGCTACTCGGGCATCCCGGTAGGTCAGGCCGCGGAGCGGATCGGTGACCGACTGGCCCGCGTAGTATTCGTCGACTCAAGCGTTCCAACTGACGGCGAGTCGTTTGTCTCCGCCTGGCCGGACGGCGGGGCGGCAGTGGAGGCATCGATCGCCGAGAGCGGAGGGTTTTGGCCGCTCGCGCCAGCTGCTCATTACGACGGCGAGGGTCTCACCGATGAGCAGATCGCACGCCTCGTGCGTGGCTCGACGCCCCACCCAGGTGCCACGCTGACCGAGCCCGCTGCGCTGTCGGGGCCGCTCGGTGAACTTCCGGCGACATACATCCTCTGCGTGATGCCAGGGGCCGAGCCTGACGACGCCGAGCCCGACGAAGATGTGGCTGAGCTGGTGAACAGCAAGCGCTGGCGGCTGGTCAAGATGGACACCGGCCATTGGCCGATGTTCTCCCAGCCGCGCGAGCTGGCGCAGATTCTCCTCAATGCTGCCGTGGAGTGAGAGCACCTCCATGCCTGCGGGCTGGTTTTGGACGCGCTTGATGTGTGCTGGTCACAGCCATTCGCCGATGGCCGCTATGAGGACGGTCGCCTCATAGCGGACCGCTAGCTTGTCGTATCGCATGGCGACGGCGCGGTACCTCTTGAGGCGGTTGATCCCACACTCGACCGCGTGGCGCTCACGGTAGTCGACCGGGTCGAACTTCGGCGGCCGGCCGCCGCGGGAGCCGCGCTGTTTGCGGTGGCGCGCCTGGTCGACCTTGTCCGGGATGGTGCAGCGGATCCCTCGGCGACGCAGGTAAGCGCGGTTCTTGCGGGAGGCGTACGCCTTATCAGCACGCACCCGATCGGGGCGGACGCGCGGCCGGCCCGGCCCGATGCGGGGCACGCGGACCTTCCTCAGCACGGGTTCGAACTGCGGCGAGTCGCCGCGCTGCCCGGCCGTTACCACGATCGACATGGGCTTCTGGCCCTGCTCGACGGTCAGGTGCACCTTGGTGGTGAACCCGCCACGAGAGCGTCCCAGTCCATGATCACGGGGCTCGGTGAAGACACCACCCGGCGGTTCCTTCTGAAGGTCACCCTGCTTCCGGGCTCCAGCCGCGTGCTGATGGGCGCGGCACACCGTGGAATCGGCGCTCAGATCCCACACGATCGCGCCCTTCGCATCGGCCAGGGACTGGAGCCGGCTGAAGACCCGGTGCCAGGTGCCGTTTCGCTGCCATCGGCGGAACAAGTCGTAGATCCTGCCCCACGGGCCGTACTCGACGGGCACGTCCCGCCACGGAACGCCCGTTCGGACCCGGAACCGTATGCCGTCGATCAACTGCCGCCGGGGCCAGACAGGCGGCCGCCCCGCCTTCGTCCCCATCGGCAACAACGGCTCCAACACCGCCCACTGTTCATCAGTGAGATCACCCCGCCCCATGAATGAAGATCATTCATGGGGCAAGATCCACTTTTACAGCACTAGGTAGCGGCTTTGGTGCCGGGGTCGACGGGCCGCTTGTAGTACCGCCACGGGAACCATCCCGCGCCGACCGGAATCCATCCTTCTGATTCCATCCGCCGGTGCCGCGCGAGGGAGGGGAGCGTGACCCGGCAGTGCTCCCAGGGGTGGCCGGACGCCTCCACCTCGTGGAAGAAGGGGCCGTAGCCGACCATGTGCCAGCCGTCGCGGCCGGCTTCCTCCAGGGCGGCCATCTCGTTGAACGCGGTCAACCCGCTGAGCGTGCGGCGCTTCGGGGCGTTCGGCGCCCCGGTGGACGGTGCCGACGGGGCCGCGCCCGCGGCCTTGCCCGAGAAGCGCTGCTGGGCGGCCTGGCGGCTCACCCCCAGGACCCGGCCCACCGTGTCCCAGCTGTGGCCAGCGGCCCTGGCGCCCTGGACGGCCTCGCGCAGCAGCCTGCTCGCCTCCTCGGCACCGACGCGCGAGGCGTCCACCAGGCGCAGGTAGCCGTGGGCGTCGTGTTCGAGCGACTCGGCCAGCCCTTCGGGGGCTCCGAGTACGGCTGCGGCGATCCCTTCCCGGATCCGGTCCATCTCCACCGGGTGGAGCAGTGGTTCGTCGCTCATCGGCGCAGTCCGGCAAGGGGTTCGAGGGCGTCGAGGACCGCCTCGTCGCGGCGCGCCCGCTCGGCGGAGTGGGCCGCCGCCCGGGCGGCCAGGCCGGCCGTGCAGGCGATGAGTGCGAGGCCCACGACGATCAGGGCGACGGTGGCGAAGGTGCCGAGCCGGTCGCCGAACATCACCGTCACGGCCGGCAGACTCACGGCGAGCGGCAGCACGGCGGCCATGGGTGCGGTGGATGCGGTCGACGCGGTGGCAGGGAAGGGGTCCCGGCGCCGGACCTTCGAATTCAAGATCAACATGCGTCAAGGAAACCTTGACGCGGCCAACTTGTCAAGAACTCCTTGACGCCCGCGTCCCGCATCACGGCGCCCACCGGCCGCACGCGGGCGCGGGCCGCATGACGAACCGGGTTGATGCGGGGCCGGGAGGCGGCGGGCGCGGAGGGCGGGTGGTCCGGGAGGTGGAAGTGGCGTCGAGGAGGCGGCCCGGCAGTCGGTCCGCCCGGTGGGGACACCTCCGACGGGAGACCCGTACCCCGCGCACTGCCGTTACCGGGGCGGCGTGGGGTTCCGGAGTGTGGGCCGGGACCAGGGCGCGTCGGCGTCGTCGGCCGGCTCCGGGCGGAGGCCGAGCTCACGGAGCTGGTTGAGCGCCATCATGGCGGTGAACATCTCGTTCGGGTTCGCGCCGCCCGCCCCGAGTTCGGCGATGGCCTGCGCCAAGCGGGTGGTGAACACGCTCGGCCGGATCCGCCCGCTCCCGCCGGTCAGCCCGAGTACCGCCTCCTGCAGGGCGGTGGCCTGCGCCAGCAGCCCGTCCAGATAGCGCACCGCCTCGGGGCCACGGCGCACGGCGAAGGTGTGCCCGTCGGTGAGGACCGCGGCTTCCTCCTGCTCGAAGAGGCCGGCGACGGCGCCGAGCGCGGTCTGGATCTTGAGCTGGTCGGCGTCGACCATCGCACCACAGGGGCCGTTGCCCTCGTCGGAGAGGTGGAGGACGCCGCAGTCCCTCAGGTGCACGATCACGTGCCCGGCGCAGTGGCCCTGGCTGCGCAGCACCCGGACCGCGTCGTCGGCGAAGGTCCAGCCGGTGAACCGCAGCGAGCCGATCCGGATCCGCTCCCGCGGCCGTTCCTCGTAGGTCCGGGTCGCCGCGGCGAAGGGCCGCATCGGCGCGAAGAGCGACACCACCTCGGCTGCCAGTTCGGGCGCCGGTAGCGGCGCCGCCCAGGCGATGCGCTCGAAGGACCGCACCCAGTAGGACTCCGGGTCCCGCATCTGGTCCAGGTCGGGGGCGGGTACATAGTGCTCGACGGGCACGCCCAGCTCGTCGGCCAGGTCGTTGTTGCCGACGTGGTCGGGATGACCGTGCGTGGTCAGCAGCAGCGCCCGGGACCAGGGCCCGACGCGGTCCGCTGCCGCCCGCAACGCCGCGCGGAAGGCCGGGGTGACGCCGGTGTCGACGAGCACCAGGGTGTCGCCGGCCCGGTGCACCAGGGCGTTGGCGACGTCGGGCTGATCGTGCGCGAGATCCAGCTCCTGGCCGAGGACGAGCACGGTCCTGTCGTCGATCTCGATCAGGTCGCCGAGCGCGGTCATGGGTCCTCCCGCCGTCTGGCCGGGGGCGGCCGGAGCCGCTGCTCCAGGCTGCCGAGAACTCCAGTCTCCCGCCGTCGGGCGTACGCCGCACGAGCGCCCGGCGCGACCGCGCCTGTGCCTCAGCGCGCGAACTCGGGGGTCTTCTCCGTGGGTAGTGTCCGCAGCGTGCGAAGCGGTGACAGGAAGTTCGGAAGGGCGCTCAGCGTCATACCGGCTGCACCGATGCACAACGTGCCTGTTGCTCCGAACACAGAGCCCGAGGCTCCACCCAAAAGCCCACCGAGAGGGATGCCACCACAGGAAACGAATCGAGCTGTTGCGCTCGTACGACCCAGAAGCCGATCGGGCGTCAGGGCCTGTTGGAAGCTTGACTGAGCCACCACGCGAACGACTCCGCCCAGCGAAAGAGCCGCGAGTCCGATCGCAGCCGCGTACACACTCCAACCCGTTCGCGCCAACGGCATGAGGAGGGTCAACGGACAGGTGACCAGTGGCGCGAGCCAGATGACCGGACCTTGGCCGACCCACTTCGAGAGCCTGGTTGCCGACAGTGCACCCAGCAAGGCACCGCAACCCATTCCCGACAGAATGAGGCCGATGCCGAAGGGCTGGAGACCCGTCTCCCGCTCCAGAAAGACCAGCAACATGGTTTGATACATGACCAGGAAGAGGTTGAATATCGCATCCGCCAACACGATTGCACGTAAGGTGGGGCATTTGACAAGGAACTTCAATCCCTCCTTGATCTCCCGACCCAATTGAGGGTGCTCACTCGGCTCCGGCTTCCGTTCGCGTTTCCGGATGGTGCTCGCGAGCAGCGCCGACGCAGCCATCCCGGCCGAACTCATCAAAAACGTCGCAGGGGATCCGACCAGGCCGACCAGCGGCCCGGCCACCGCCGGCCCACTGATACTGGCCGCCGAGCGTATTGCCGACAGTTTTGAGTTCCCTTCCACGAGATTGCCGCGCCCCACCAAGTGCGGGAGATAGCTGACGTACGCGACATCGAAGAAGACAGTCAACACTCCATGAACCAAGGCGACTGCATAGAGCCACCAGATGGTGAGAAGGCCTGCCCACCACGCCACTGGTATCGCCAAAAGAACCAGCGCGCGGGCGAGATCAGTGCCGACCATCACCGATCGCTTCCGCATCCGGTCCACCCAGGCGCCTGCCGGCAGCCCGACCAGGAGCGATCCTGCCGTGGTCACCGCAGTCAGCAATCCGATCTGGAACTCGTCCGCACGCAATGCCGCGATGGCGGCCAGAGGCAGGGCCAGAAAGATGATGCGGTCGCCGAGTTGACCGAGGGCAGTGGCGGCGAACAATCGCCCGAAGTCCCGATCACGCAAGAGGCCGGACCGGGAGGATTTCGACATTCCAATACCCTACTGTCGCATTTCCGATGTCTCGATGTCTCGATGTCTCGATGTCTCTGATGCCTTCAACGATTACGGGAGGTCGACTCCGAACTCGTAGACCACTTCTCGGCGCACATCCGGAATGACCATGTCGGCCGTTTCCACCGGACGTCCGTCCGTGTCGAAGATGGTCCGCTCGATCTGGAGCACGAGGTCCCCCACGCTGATCCCCAGAAGGTTCGCCTGGACCTGGGTGGCACGAGCCGGGCGTGGCACCTCGACCACGGTCGAGATGACCACACCGATGGAGCGCATGCGCTCAGCCACCCCCTTTCCCGCCAGGGGACCCCTCTCGGGCAGCACGATCGGCGTTCCATCCGTGATGGCCATCGGCTCCCAGGATTCGGAAAGCTGGACGGGTTGCCCGTCGGCGAGGAACTCGTAATGCGTGGTGACGCAGAGGTTCCCGGGGCTGATGGCGAGCCGCTCGGCGATCGCCTCGGGGGCGGGGACGCGCACCTGGCTGTGTGAATCCCAGGCGTCGGCCCTGCCCCGCTCCTTCCTGTCCGGCCAGGGGCGGGAGCCTTCCCTGCGTTCGCGGTGTCGCGAGCGGACCAGCCGCAGGCGCTCTCGCGGCATGCGGACGTAGGTGCCTGAGCCGGCACGTCCTTCGAGGAGACCGTCGGTGATCAAACGGTCCATGGCCCTCTGCATGACGTTGCGTCCGACCCCGTACTCCACGGCGAGCCGTGCCCGGGACGGCAGGCGCTCCCCGATCTCCCACTCTCCCACGAGAATCCGTGCGCGCAGCACGTCGGCCACTGCGAGGTACGGCGCATCTCGGGGCATGGGCGATCCTCCGGCTGTCCTGCATTCGGTAGTCCCGCACTCGGTCGTCCTGCACTGCGGCAGCTGGTCGTTCCCAGGGGGCGTTGGCAAGTTAGCGCACCAGACGAAAGCTGCTGGAGTAGAAATACGCCCGGCGCTCATGCACCTACGGGGGTTCCCGGCACCGTGGCCCCGATCGCCCGCCACGGAGCAGGACCGGGCACAGTTGCCGCAGCCGCAGGAACCTCGTGGCGCGTCGTCCCCCTGTGGGTCTGCGGTGGCGACAGCCGGTCGGGCAGGGCCGCTCACGTCACCAGGCGCAGCGACGTTCCCGCGATGCCCAGCCGTACGCTCTGACCCCAGGTCAGCTCCAGGGCGTCGCTCTCCATTCCGTCGCCGAAGACCACGATCCGGTCCGACTCCACGGTCAGCCGCAGCTCCTGCCCCCGCCCCAGCTCACCGGCGACCTTCGTCGTTCCGGTCGTTGGGGACGGCCAGGCCTCGCGCACGAACCACAGGAGCCGCCGGTCGCTGGGGGTGGGCAGCCCCGCGTGGCTGCCGCGCTCCAGCCACACGGAACGCAGCCAGCCGGTGGCGCCCGTGCCGGTGCCCACCAGCACCCCGGAGGACGCCTGGGCCTCGCCCGGGCCCTTGTCGCCGTCGGAGCCCAGGCGGTAGCGGGCCGTCTGGTGACCGGGCGAGCCCAGGTAGATCTCGTTCAGCGCGAGAAGGCGCTGGGTGTCGTCGGCGACGGCCTCGACCATGGTCAGCTCCTCTGCCCGGCTGCCGGCGGCGGTCGCGGCACGCAGCAGGGCGGCCGTGTCGGCGCAGCGGTGCCGGACCAGGACCCCCGGATTGCGCCCCGGGTCGGTGTCGATGCCCACCACCGGCTGTCCGCGCAGATATTTCGCGGTGTTGGCGACCAGGCCGTCCTGGCCGACCACGACCACCACGTCCTCCGGGGCGAACAGGAAGCGGTCCAGGTCGGCCCGCTCCACCCGGGAGCTGCGCCAGGTGAGCGGCACCGCCGCCGCCACCTCCCGCAGCGCCTGCCGCGTGCGCTCGTGGCGGCGGACCACCTCGTCGATCGACCGGCCGCGGCTGGAGAGGAAGAACGCGGCCTGCCCGTGCGTCCCGTGCCGGGCGAGCAGTTCCTCGTACTCGGTCCTGCGGTGCACGAGCACCGCCCGCGGGGCCAGGCTCACTCGCCCGCGCCGCTTTCCGGACGTCCGAGCCTGGTGAGGAGCCCGGTGAGGACGTCGGGAGAGAGTGTGATGCTCTCGATCCGCGGCAGGTTCTCCGCCAGCCGGGTCACCGCCAGGGCGTGCAGCGTGCCCGGGGCGGCTTCCTCGTGCACGCGCAGCCAGGCAGCCTGAGCCTCGGCGCGCGCCGCGCCGGTCTCGCGCGCCGCCTCGGCGTCCGCGCGGGCCAGGCGGACCTTGCGGGCCGCCTCGGTCTCGGTGCGTACGCCGTCCGCCGCCGCCTTCTCCTCCGCTTCGCGGCGGGCGTTGATGCCGCGCTGGTCGATCAGCTGCGCCTCGCGCCTGGCCAGTTCGATCTGACTGGCCAGCTCGTTCTCGGCGATGGCACGCTCACGCTCGACGGCGACGGCCCGCCGTTCATAGGTGGCACGGTCCGCCTCCTGCTGGATCTGCTCGCGGGCCGGGGTGCGCAGGGCGCGTTCCACCTCGGCCTCGGGGCGGATCGCCACGACCCGCACGGCCACGACATCGATGCCGGTGGCCGGGAGCCTGGGCTCTGCGGCGAGACCGGCGGCGACCCGCCCCCGCACGGAGGCGACACCGTCCACCAGGGCGACGGCCAGCGGAGTCCGGGCCAGTACGTCCAGCGTGTGCTGCTGCGCGGTCTCGGTGAGGAGGGTGGCGATCTGCTCCAACGGGGCGCCTCGCCAGCTCCCGGTGTCCGGATCGACGGAGAAGTCGAGTCGGTCCGCGGCCTCGGCCGGGTCGCTGATCCGGTAGGTGACGGTGGCCTGCACGGCGACGTCCTGGAAGTCGGACGTACGGGCGTGGAACGCCATGGCCAGCTCCCGGTCGTCGACCGGCACTTCGGAAAGCGCCGCCGACAGCGACCGGTACCAGAAACTGAGCCCCCGCCCGTCGTGGACGAGCCGGCCGCGCTTGTGGTGGCGGATGTGAGCGGTGGGCGCGGAGCGCAGATGACGCCAGCCGAAGCGCCGGGTGATGTCGGCCATGGCGAACCCCCTTCATTTCGTCAATGCGACGATAACGAGCCGCGTCCATATCGTCAAGAGGACGAAAAGAGGGTTTCGGGGGCGCTGCCCCGGCCGCAACGGAAGCCGCCCGAACGGGTCCTCGGCCTGCGGGGCGGCCTGCAGGGCGGGCCACAGGATGGCCTGCGCGACGGCCTGCGCCCGAGCGGTCCGCTGGTCCGTGCGTCCGCGCCGGCCCCGCTCGCAGATCGTGCCGGGCGCACCGGAAACTCGCCGCCCTCCCACGTCCGTCCCACGCAGCCTGGGACCGATTCACCCAAGGACCTCCTCTGCACCCTGATCAAGGCCCGCCGCACCGGCCCCGAACCGCTCTCCGGGACCGTCCGGGGGGACCCCGTTCTACGAGCTACCCACGCTGTTCGCGGCGTGTTCAGCCTGCGGCCGCCGCTGTGCCCCACGCTTCGCCGGGAGCGCGGGCGCACTCGCCCGCCCACCGGATGAGACGAGGACCGGCCGTTGCGTACGAACTGGCGTAGAGAAGCCCACATCATCGCCGTCGCCCTGACGGTGCTGGCCGTCGGCCTGTCCGGTGCGCCGGCCTCGGCGCAGGCGCAGCCGACGGTGCGGATCAACGAGGTCGAGTCGAGCGGCGGCAGCCCCGGTGACTGGATCGAGCTCGTCAACACCGGGACCACCGCGGTCGACATCTCGAAGTGGGTCGTCAAGGACAACGACAACTCCCACTCCTACAAGGTCGCCAGGAACACGTCGCTGGCCCCGGGTGCCTTCCTCGCGCTGGACGTCGAGACGTCGTTCGGCCTGGGCAGCTCCGACTCCGCGCGGCTGTTCACTGCGGACGGCACCACCCTCGTCGACTCCTCCACTTGGACCGACCACGCGACCACCACCTACGGCCGCTGCCCGGACGGCACCGGCGCCTTCACCACGACGACCGCCGCGACCAAGGGCACGGCCAACGCCTGCGGCACCTCCGGCGGCGGCCAGCCCACCCACGGACCCTGGCCCGGCAACTCCGCGGTCGCCCTTGCGGACGCCTCCAACGTGTTCGGGGAAAACCTCAGCGGCCTGTCCTTCGAGAGCGCCGGCGTGCTCTGGGCGGTGAACAACGGGCCCGGCAAGCTCTACCGGCTCGTACCCAACGGCACGACATGGCGTCCCGACCCGGCCGGCGGCTGGGCAACGGGCAAGGCCCTGCACTACGCGAACGGCAGCGGCGACCCCGACGCCGAGGGCGTCGTCGCCACCCCCGACGGCCTGTTCGTCGCCACCGAACGCGACAACGGCAACGGCTCCACCAGCCTGCCGAAGATCCTCCGCTTCGACACCGCCTCCAGCTCCTCCTCCCTGAACGCGACCGCCGAGTGGAACCTCACCTCCGACCTGCCCTCCCTGCCGGCCAATGCCGGACCCGAGGGCATCTCGTGGGTGCCCGACTCGTTCCTGACCGCGCACGGCTTCCGTGACGAGCACACCGGCGCCGTGTACGACCCGGCCTCCTACCCGGGGCACGGCAGCGGCCTGTTCTTCACCGGCGTCGAGGACAACGGCACCGTCTACGCCTACGCCCTGAACCTGTCCGGCGGCGGCTACACCCGCGTCGCCGCCATCGCGAGCGGCTTCACCGGCGTGATGGACCTGGAGTTCGAGCCCGCCACCGGCCACCTGTGGGCGGCCTGCGACGACACCTGCCAGGGCCAGACCTCGACCCTCGACATCGACGCCCAGGGCAAGTTCACCGCCACCGCCGTCCACGACCGGCCCACCGGCATGCCCAACTACAACAACGAGGGCTTCGCCATCGCCCCCCAGTCCACCTGCACCGCCGGCCAGAAGCCGGTCCTGTGGTCCGACGACGGCAACGACGGTGGCCACGCGCTGCGCGCCGGCACCCTGAACTGCACCCCCTGACACCGGCTCCCGGCCCTGACGCGCCTGTGCCCCGGCGGATGACCGCCGGGGCACAGTGCTCAGGAAGCGGGGGGCTTTCCGGAGTCACCCCTGCCACCCTGGAACCCGGGGCTCGACGACCTGGTTCACCGCCGGGCCCCAACGGCGCTTCGCGGCCGCCCACTCACCGATCCACCCGCAGTGCACGGCCGACCGCCACCCTGTGGCCGCGTCGGCGCCGGCGGCACCACCCGCCGGAACGGTGCTGAGGCGCGGCGCCTTGAGAACGCGTACTCAACGGATTCACGATGCCCGAGGACGAGTGCACCGGCAGACTGTCCCCGCGCAATACACCCTCGCTCCAGAGGAGCCCCGTGACGCTGACCTACGAAGAACTGGCCTGGGCAGCAGCCCTCATGTTCGCCTGCGTGATCGGCGCGCTCCTCCTCTGCGGAATCACCATCATCATCACCGTGGCCCTCGCTGCCACGATGAAAAAACACACGAAAACACCACGGCAACGGACCTCGCGCCGGCAGTCGACCGCGAAGAGGTTCCGGCGCTCCCCCGACACGAGGTCGAGGAGGACGAGCCCGCCCTCGAAGGAGTAGCCACTGCGGCCGTCCGGTGCGTGCGTCGGTCCGCCGCTCCTTGGACGCGCTGCTCCGTCCGCGAGGTCACCGGCGCCTGCCGCGAGGCCACTCGATTCGGTGACGTCTTTCCTCAGCCGACGGCAGCCCACCTCGTTGCGGTGCTCGGGGCGTTGCCCGCCGGCAGGTACCCGGACGGCGTCGGCGGGCGTCGTCGCGGGTATCCCGATCGATGTCGGCCGACCATGCCCCGGGAATCCCACGACTGCGGTCGCATATCTCCCCTTGCACTTCACAATTAGGTTAGGTTTACCTAAGAATGGGGGTTCGGGGATGCAGGACAACGCGCGAGACCGAGCGCAGCAGGACGAGTGGGCCGACGAAGTGCTGGCCTGGATGAGCTCCCAGGAGGAAATGGACCGGGCACTGCGCGACGCACTGCGCCGCACGCCCAGTCAGCGGGAGGAAACGATCGCCCGGATGGCGGACGCCCTCCGCGGTGCGGCCCAGGGACTGACCATCCCGGGGTGCGCGGCGGCGGCCGGCGTTCCCGAGCGCATCCTGTGCGAGTGGCTGGAGATCGACGCCAGCTTCGCCGCGGCGCTCCGCGCCGCGCACGCACTGGCCGAGGCGCACGGGCTGAGACCGGGGGCGACGCCCACCCCGGCCGCGTTACAGCTGATGCTGAACGCGATCCGCAAAGGGGCGGCCTGGCCGGCCGCGGCGACCCTCGTGGGCATCTCCGTACGCGGGTTCAACCGCCTGCGCGCCGAGGCGCCGCCGGTGGGGGCCCTGATCGCGGCGGCCCAGCGGGCGCGCTCGTTACAGGCCGGCGCGGGCCGGCGACGCAGACCCCCCAAGGCGGCGAGCCGCCGGGTCGGGTACCGGATCGTGCAGCTCGACGACCCGCTCCTGTCGCCGGACAGCCAACCCGACGCTTCTGCGGGCGGGTTGAGCGACCGCGCCACGCGCCGGGACTGAGCACCCGCTCACACGAGGACCGAATTCGGAGGGCGCCGCTCACTCCCCCTACGAGATAGTTAGGTTAGGCTCAGTTAAGTTGGAGATGAGGGTCGGGGCACACTCCGCCCCTCATCGAGCTCCGCGCGCCCGTTCACCACCGGCGCTCCGCGCAGCGCCGGTGACAAGGAGATCCAGCCGTGGGCCCTGTGACCATCGATCCGTATCCCATGCCCACCCAGGACCTTGCGCCGCACTCCGTGGCGCCTTGGTCCGTCGACCCCGACCGGGCCGCTCTGCTGGTCCACAACATGCAGAACCATCTGCTCCGGCCCTTCCCCCGCGATCGTTCACCCCTCGTGGACCTGATCGGCAACATCACCGACCTGCGCAGGTCCGCACGGCGGCTCGGCCTCCCGGTCGTCTTCAGCACCGTACCGGCGGGCGAGCGCCCCGAACAGCGGGGCCTCGCGGCCGAGATGGAGACCGAACCGGTGGCGGCGGACCGCGACGGGTCGATCACCGCGGAGCTGACCCCGCGCCGGGGAGAGCACGTGATCGCCAACACGCGGCACAACGCCTTCCTGCGCAGCCACCTGGAGCGCATCCTGCGCACCACGGGCCGGGACCAGTTGATCCTGTGCGGTGTGTTCGCCCACTCCGGCGTGCTGCTCACCGCGGCGGACGCGTTCATGAACGATATCCAGCCATTCGTCGTCGCCGACGCGGTGGCGGACACCTCCGCGGAGGAGCACGCGCTCGCCCTGCGCTGGACGGCCGCGCGGGGCGCCGTCGTCCACACCACCACGGCCCTCATCGACGAACTGGAAGCCCGAATGACGACCGCACACCCCACCCCATGAGCGGACAGGCGGCGCCGCGGGCGCGCACGTTCATCGAGGCCCTGCCACGGCTGGAGCGGTTCCAAGGACGCACGGTCGTGGTCAAGTTCGGCGGCAACGCCATGGTGAACGAGGAGCTCAAGGCGGCCTTCGCCCGGGACGTGGTGTCCTTGCGCTGCGCGGGGCTCCGGCCGGTCGTCGTGCACGGCGGCGGCCCCCAGATCAGCGCGATGCTCGAACAGCTCGCGCTGGAGGTCCGGTTCGCGGCGGGACTGCGGGTGACGACCCCCGCGGTGATGGACGTCGTCCGCATGGTGCTGGCCGGACAGGTCCAACGGGACATCGTCGGCCTGATCAACCGTCACGGAGCCTTCGCCGTGGGGATGACCGGCGAGGACGCCCGTACCCTGTCCGCCGTCCGGCGGCCGGCCGTGGTGGACGGCGCCGAGGTGGACATCGGCCTGGTGGGCGACATCGTGCACGTCGACCCCGACACCGTACGGGGGCTGCTGGAGCGCGGCCGCATCCCGGTGATCTCCCCCATCGCCCGGGGAGCGCACGACGACAACGTCTACAACATCAACGCGGACCTCGCGGCCGCCGCCCTCGCCGAGGCGCTGGACGCCGAGAAGCTGGTGATGCTCACCGACGTCGCGGGCCTCTACGCGGACTGGCCGCACAGCACGGAGATCATCGGCAGGCTCACGGCCGGCGAACTGGCGGAGCTGCTGCCCTCGATGGCAGGCGGCATGGCGCCCAAGATGGAGGGCTGCCTGCGTGCGGTGCGCTCCGGGGTACGGATGGCGCACGTACTGGACGGCAGGGTTCCGCACGCCCTGGTCCTGGAGGTCTTTGCCGACGTGCTCGCCGGCACCACGGTGGTGCCCGACGGCCCGCCGGACGAGGAGCACCTCCTCCACTGAACCGGGGGAGGGCCGACCTGCCCCGGCCCTCCCCCGCCACACCCCGGAGCCGCTACGGCCCCGGGGCCTTCCGTGTGCCCAACTCCGGTCACCACGAGCCGGGTTGGTGCGGTTCGAGACAGTCGCGGGTCCAACTTGACAGCTTCCGACCCGTCAGAGATGTTAGGCCAGCCTTACCTAAACGCACAGGGTAGGACCGAGGAAGGATGGGCATGTCCGCACCGCACGCGAGCTCCACACCCGGGGACGCTCTCCCGGACATCAGGGACCTGGTGGGCATCGGCTTCGGGCCGGCCAACCTGGCCCTGGCGATAGCGATCCGGGAGCACAACGGCCGACGCGCCCCCGGCGAGGCGATCCGGGCCTCGTTCATCGAGCGCCAGGACGACTTCGGATGGCACCAGGGCATGCTCCTCGAAGGGGCCACCATGCAGGTCTCCTTCCTGAAGGACCTGGTGACGATGCGCAATCCCGGGAGCTCCTTCAGCTTCCTGCACTACCTGCAGGACCGGGACCGGCTGGCCGACTTCATCAACCAGAAGTCCTTCTTCCCCACCCGCCTCGAATTCCACGACTACTTCCGCTGGTGCGCCGCTTCCTTCGGCGGGCTGGTCGACTACGCCACCGAGGCCGTCGAGGTACGCCCGGCAGGTCCGGCAGGCGCCGCGGACCAGCTGGACGTCATCACCCGGCCCGCCTCCGGGACGGGGCCGCAGCACGCCACCCGCACCCGCAACCTCGTACTCGGGACCGGGCTGCGCCCCCGCGTCCCGGACGGGATCAGGACCGGCCCGCACATCTGGCACAACCGCGACCTGCTGCACCGCGCACCGGGACTGACGGCCCGTCCGCATCGCCGGTTCGTCGTCGTCGGGGCCGGACAGTCCGCCGCCGAGACCGCCGACCACCTGCACCGCACCTTCCCGGACGCCGAGGTCTGCGCCGTGTTCACCCGGTACGGGTACAGCCCGGCCGACGACAGCCCGTTCGCCAACCGGATCTTCGACCCGGCCGCCGTCGACGAGTTCTTCGGCGCCCCGGAGGAGGTCAAGCAGCAGCTCATCGGCTACCACGCCAACACCAACTACGCGGTGGTGGACGGTGATCTGATCGAGCAGCTGTACCGGACCGTCTACCGGGAGAAGGTCGCCGGCACCGAACGGCTGCGCATCCTGAACGCGACCGCCCTGACCACCGTGGAGGAACTCCCCGACGGGGCACGGGCCGTGGTGCGCTCCCTCACCACGGGAGAGACCCTCACCCTCGACTGCGACGCGGTGGTGCTGGCCACCGGATACCGGCCCACCGAGCCGGCCGAGCTGCTCGGCGACCTGGCCGGGGAGTGCCTCACGGACGGGCAGGGCAGGCTGCGCGTGGGCCGCGACCACCGGGTGGAGACCACGGACCGCGTCCGGGCCGGCATCTACGTCCAGGGCGCCGCCGCCGAGCACACCCACGGCATCACCGCCTCCCTGCTGTCCACGCTGGCCGTGCGCTCGGGCGAGATCTGCGACTCCCTGCTGCTGCGCGTCGCCGAGCGCGAGATGCGGGCCGCGCGGGCGACCAGGGCGGCGGCCGCCGCCGAGGGCGTCCCCGCCCACCGGGGCTGAGCGGCCGTGCCGCGCGCGCATCCCCCGGCGGCGGCCGGGGCGGCCGGACTCACTGCGGCGCAGGCTCACATCCTGGCGGCCGTGTCCCCGGGCCGCTGGTCGACCTACGGCCGTTCGAGACGGAGCTGGACTTCGGCGGAATCCGCGGCCGGGTCGTCAGCCTTGCCTCGGGTCCGGTCGACGACCCGTCGGTGTCCGCCGCGGCGGCCCCCGACGGGCCGCTGCGCCTGGACTTCGACGTGAACCCTGCGCTCTACGAGGAGGCCGAACCGGCCCGGTTCGCAGGCCTGTTCACCGAGGACCTGGCGGCGCTCTGCCGCGCCCCCGACGTACCGGTCGCCACCCTGCAGGCCTCCCCGTCCACCCCCGGTCCCCTACCCGAACCGACCGTCCCGGTCAGCACCCAAGGAGAGACACCATGGCCACCAACCCCTTCGAGGACGACGACGCCCGGTACTTCGTGCTCGTGAACGCCGAGAACCAGCACTCGCTCTGGCCCGCCTTCGCGGAGGTGCCCGCGGGCTGGACCGTCGTGCACGGCGAGGACAGCCGGGAGGGCTGCGCCGCGTACACGGAGACGCACTGGACCGACATGCGGCCCGCCAGCCTGGTCGCCCGGAGCTGATCCCGGGGGCCGCCCGGCCCCCGCGGTCCCGCGCGCGGGGCCGGATCGGAGCACGCCCTCCGATCCGGCCCCGGTCGTGAGCGGAGCGTACGGCTCACGGCCTCCGGGAGAGCACCTCCGAGCCGCGTGCGGGGTCCAGCGCCCCCGCCCAGGCCGCGGGCGCCCGTCCCGGGCCGGCCGGTACGAAGCCGTGCCGGCGGAAGAAGGCCGTGCCACCCGTGGTCGCGGTGAAGACCTCAGTTAGCCTTCCCTAAATTGAGCCGCAATTCCGCTGACCCGGACGCGGCGTGCCGCCCGGCCGGGCACGGCATCGATGTGACCGGTTTGTGCGACGCTGTGGTCATGATGTCCGAGATCACGGCCGCGGCCTGGGCCGGGCAGCAGGTCGCCGCGGTCCGCGACGACCCCGCCGGGCGGATGGCCTTGATGGAGCGCTGCTACTACGGTCCGTTCGGCAAGGCGCCCCGGCACCTGCCGTTCCGCCGGGCGGCGATGTCGTTCATGCGCTGGCAGGTGCGGCGGGGCGTGCTGCAGCCGGCGTTCGCCGACCGGCCCGGCAGTCCGTGGTGGCGGGCGGTGAACGAACGCATCCTTCGTGACGGCTGCGAGGCGGTGGGCCTGAGTGGCGGGCTTCCCGGGCCCGCCTCCTCGCGCACGGCCGACCACTGGCTGTCCTTCGCCGACCACCCCACGGCCCGGGCCTGGTACCGGGCGCACAACGGGAGCGTGGTCGCCGCCTACCTTGAGCACCGCGGCCTCGCGGAGGCGGAGAACGAGACCGAGCGGTTCTTCATGAACGTCGTCCTCTGCCGCGTCCTCTACGCGCACACCCTGGTCGCGGCGCCGCGCATCGCCCTCGGCCGGCTGCGTCCGCTCGCCCCGTTCCTCGGCGATCCGAGGGTGGAGATGACCGGGATCTTCTTGCAGCTGTCCCGGGTGCTCCCCGACGAGTACCCGCTCCACGACACGGTGCGGTCCCACCTCGACAGGGAGATCGGATTCGGCCGCCTCCTCGACTTCGGGGTGATCGCGCCGAGACTGCAGCAGCTCTACGAGTGGTCGGCCCACGAGCTCGAAACGCCCGGCCTGCTCGACTGCGTACGCGACGGATCCCCGGTCTACGCATGGCCGTTCGCCGACCGGTACGTGTGGCGGCCCCCGGACTCCTTCGTCCTGCGCGTGATCCACCGGGCGCTCCCGCCGGAACGGCGCACCCCCTACCGATGACGGTCGTCCGGCCGGAACTCCTGCCGGTCCTGCGCACCTCGTCCCGGGCGGGCCGCCTGCTCCCGCCCCGGGGAGGCGTCGCCGGTTCAGCTCCGCCGGGCGGCGGGGTCCGGTGCGCCCGCCCGGCGGGCGTGCAGCACATGCGCGTCCAGCGGCAGGGGCCTGTGGCCGACGAGCCGGAGGCCCGCCTCGGCGAACAGGCTCGCGTAATGGTCTGCGCGGCGTTCGCGGCCTCCGACGTTGCACAGCATGTGCAGGTCCCAGGCGGTGGCCAGGGAGGGGGAACCGTCTGCGGGCAGAAGACGTTCCACGACGAGCAGGTCCGCGTGGGCGGGCATCGCGCGGACGCAGTGGCGCAGGATCTCGCGGCAGCGGTCGTCGTCCCAGTCGTGCAGGACGCGGGACAGGACATAGACGTCGCCGCCGGGCGGCACGTCGGCGAAGTCGCCCGTGCGGTAGTCGCAGCGCGCACCGCAGCCCGCGTCGTCGAGCAGCCGGCGGGCGGCTTCGACGGCGTGCGGGCGTTCGAGGAGGACACCGTGCAGGCGCGGGTGTGCGGTGAGGATGCGGCCGAGGAGCTCCCCGTTCCCTCCGGCGACGTCCACGACGGTCGCGGCCGCGGGTGCCTGGGCCGCGGCGGTGATGACCGGGTGGGCGGGCAGCGGCCGGAACATACGTGAACTCGCGGCCATGGACCGGTCGAAGAGGGCGGCGAGTTCGGCATCGCGGGCGAAGTGGTCGAAGTGGTTCTCGCCGAAGAGGTGGTCGAACGCCGGCTGCCCGGTCCGCACGGCGTGGTCGAGGCCGCCGAAGGAGCGGTAGAACGGGCCTCCGTACATCAGGGCCAGCGGTCGCATCGACCCGGGCGTGTCCGCGCGCAGCAGGGCGCCGAGTTCGGTCAGGCGGAATCCCTCCTCCTCCTTGTTCTCCGGGCCGGGGTCCTGGGTGACGGCGCCGACCATGGCGAGGTAGCGCAGGAGTACGGCCAGACTCCGCGGGTGGCTGCCGGTCAGCCGGGCGAGGTCCTCGGTGCGGCGGGCGGTGCGGGGGTCCATGACGTCGGGCAGGCCCAGCCGGGCGAACGTGGCGAGTGCTTGTGTCGTCCACGCGCCGGTGAGGAGGTGGAGGAGCGTTTCGGCGGGCTGCCGCACGACATGGCGGGGCCGGTCCAGGTGGGCGGCGAGGGTGTCCCGGTGGTCGCCCCGTGCGTAGAGTTCCAGGCGCTCGTAGTCGCAGGCCGCGTCGGGGAGGGTGAAGTAGAGGACCGTGCCGTCCTCGTGCGGGTTGTAGCCGCCGCCGTCGGGCCGCGCGCCGTGACGGGCGAGGATGGCGCACAGACCGCGCAGGGCCAGCGGCTCGGGGTGCTCGACCTCGAAGGCGAGGTGCGCCTCGTGCCGGCGGGTGCGTTCGTAGGCGGCGATCGGTTCCAGGTCGGAGCGCGGGGGCACGGTCAGGGCGAACACCTCGACCGCGCGCCGTTCACCGGCGGAGCCGAGCACGTGCGGGCGCAGGATCTGGACGTCGAGCTCGGCCGGGTCGCGCCGGTGTCGCCGGGCGAGGCGTTCGCGGACCACCACGCTGGGGTGGGAGGGAGTGTCCACCGCCAGTCCGCTGTCGGCGAGTTGGGTCCGCAGGCCGTCCGCGTCCGGTGGGAAGAGCAGCAGCCCGGCGTGGGCGAACCGGCAGTGCCCGGCCAGCGCCTGCAGGTCCGGGCCGCCGAGGCCGGGCAGCAGGAGGGGAAGCAGGGCGGCACTGTCGTGCTCACGGACGAACCGGGCCGCCGCGCGCAGGCAGGCGGTGTCGTCCAGGAGCAACGTTTCGTCGGGGAGGGTCGTCGTCATCGTGGGGGTGTCCTCGGGCCGGTACGGGGCTGGGCAGGGCAGGGCGAAGCGGTGGGAGGGGTGGGAAGGGGTGGGAAGGGGTGAGCGGTACGGGGGCGGGCCGCCGCGGCGGTCACACGCCGACGTAGTTCTCGGCGAACCAGTCCTGGTGGATGCGCGAGGTGCGCAGCGAAGCGAGCCGGGAACGCTGCAGAGCGGCGTGGAAGTTGGATCCGGCGTCCTGGTCCCCGTCGGGAGTCGCGTGCAGGAGCCGGGTCATCCACCCGGTGAACTCCTGCGCCCGCCAGATGTGCGCCAGGCACCGGTCCGAGTAGCTGTCGAGTCCTGCGGTGTCGCCCCGGGTGAGGGCGTCGGCGAGTGCTTCGGCCAGGATCTCGGCCTCCAGGACCGCGAGGTTGGCGCCCTTCGCGGCGGCCGGGGCGAGCAGACTCGCCGCGTCGCCCGCCAGGAAGAGCGGGCCGTGGCGCAGTGGTTCGACGACGTCGCAGGTGAGGTCGAAGACCCCGCGTTCCAGGAGTCCGCCCCGGCGCAGCGGACCGTGGTCCGCGGCGCGCATCCGGACGTCGAGCTCGTCCCAGATCCGCTGCTCGGACCAGGCGTCGGCGGGCGTGCCGCGCTGCCACTGGAGGTAGTAGCGGGTGACGTCCGAGGTGCGGGCCATGTGTCCGGCGAAGCCGTGGTCGTGGATGGCGTAGCCGACGGCGTCGAGACTCGCGGGGGTCTCGGCGAGCAGGCCGAGCCAGGTCACCCCGTGGTCGTACCGGTGGTGGCGGACGGCGCCCGGCGGCAGTGAGCGGCGGGCCGCTCCGTACCGGCCGTCGCAGCCGGCGACGTACCGGGCGGTCCACCGGGTGGGACGGCCGTCGGGCTCGCGCGTCGTGACGGACGGCCGGGTGCCGTCGGTGTCCCGCACGCCGTGCGCCTCGGTGCGGAACCGGATGCGTCCGCCGCGGCCGAGGTAGTGGTTCAGGAGGTCCGTGACCAGGTTCTGCTGCGGGTAGACGTGATGCTGCCCGCCCTGGCCGAGGGCTCCGTAGTCGAGGCGGAACCGGCCGTCCTCCGTGCGGAACTCGCACGTGCCGTGGCGGTGGCCGTGCCGGTGCAGGCCGTCGGCGAGGCCGTGGCGGTCCAGGATCCGCACGGTGTTCGGGGCGAGGAACCCCGCACGGGCCCGGGTCTGAACATGGGTGCGGGAGGCACGCTCCAGGATGACGCAGTCGATGCCGGCGGTGTGCAGCAGGATTCCGAGAACGAGGCCGGCGGGGCCGGCACCGAGGACGACCACATCGGCTGATTCCTCTGACGTGCGAGAGGTCTGACTTTCCGTCATAGCGGGTGAAGCATAAGCATGCGAAAATCGACACACCTACGTGAATCATCCCTAGGCGGGAATAGAGTGATAATCACCCTGGGTATTCCTGCCGGGTCGCGGCGGGGCAGGGACCCGTTTCCGCAACAGGTCGGTGGTGCGCTCCGGGCGTGCGAAGGCGGGCGCACTCTCCCGCACGCTCCGGCGCGTGCCAGGCCGTCGGACCGTCGCCGGCGGGCGCCCGGCCGAAGGCCCTACGCGCGGATGTACGGGCCGGACCTCACGATCGCGGTGATCCGCCTGATCGTGGTCCGGGGCGGTGCCCGCTGAGGGTGGAACGCCCCCGCGTGACCACGCTCCACGCCGGCCCCCGGTCCGGCCCCCGGTCCGGCCCCCGGTCCGGCCCCCGGTCCGGCCCGCGCTCCGACAGCCCGTCCAGTGCCACCCGCGCGGCGACCTCGCCCTCCTCGTAGGCGTTGGCCCGGGCCTCCCGGATGGCCTCGTGGAGCTGTCGTACAGCCTCGCCGGTCCGTCCCACGGCGGCCAGCGCCTCACCGTGCAGGGTGCGCAGGACCACCCGGCGCGGGGCCGCCAGTGGAGGCGCGGCGAGAGCCAGCCCGCGGGCCGCGTGTTCCACGGCTTCGGCCGCGGCGCCGACCGACAGCAGGTGCTGGGCGAGGTGTTGGTGCGCCAGGGTGACGGTCGCGGTGAGACCCTCCCGCTCGGCGAGGGCGAGGGCCTCGGCCAACAGACCGCCGGGCCGCTCGCGGTCTCCGTACCGCATGAGTGCGACGGCCAGGTTGATCCGGGCGACCGCCTCCCCGGCGAAGTCCCCCGCCCGGACGGCGAGATCGGGGGCCCGCTCCAACCGCGTCAGGGCCTCCTCGGGCCTGCCCTCCTCGGACAGCACCCAGCCGAGCAGCGCCGACGCCCGGGACTGGGCCGCCGGGTCACCGTCGAGTTCCGCGGACGCCAGGCCCCGTTCGAGCAGCGGCACCCAGCCGTCGCGGACCTGCCACACGATGAGCGGCCACTGGAGCAGGACGAGCCGCCAGGCCCGGTCGTGGTGGCCCGCCGCGACGGCGGCCTCGACCGTTGCCCGCAGGGTGCCGCGTTCGGCGGAGTACCAGGCGAGCGCGCCCGTCCGGTCGGCGAACCGGCGGATCTCGGCCGAGCGCCGGGCCCCGCGCGGGAGGGCGCAGCACGGCTCGCCGCCGGGCTCCGCGGCCGCGCACGCCGCGAGCAGGGTCTGCACCCAGTGGTCGAGCAGGCGGAGCAGCCCGGCGGGTTCGTGATCGGGTGCCAGGCTGCGGGCGAAGAGGCGCACCAGATCGTGCAGCACGTAGGACTGCGGGCCCGTCTCGACGACCAGCTGGGCTGCGGCCAACTGGTCCAGCGCCAGGGCGGCCTGGGGCGGCGGGCAGTCGGCGAGCGCGGCCGCGGTGCAGGTGTCGAGCGTGGCACCGGTGTGCGGGCCGAGGTGGTGGAACAACCGTCGCGCCGGTTCGGGCAGATGCCGAAGGCTGAGGCCGAGCGCCGCGGCGACGCCGGTGTCCTCCGCCGCGAGCAGGTCCAGCCGGTGCTGCTCGTCGGCGAGTTCACCGGCGAAGGAGGCCAGACCCCGGTGCGGACGGGTGGCGAGCCGGGCGGCGGCGACGCGCAGCGCGAGGGGCAGTCCGTCGCACAGACCCGCCAGTCGCGCGGCGGCTTCCGGTTCGGCCGCCACCGGTTCCGGGCCCAGTACGGCGGCCAGCAGCGCCGTCGAGTCGGCGGCGGGTAACGCGCCGACCGTCACCGGGCGGGCGGCGTCGGTGGCCACCAGGCCGTCGAGCCGGTCGCGGCTGGTGACGAGGGTGACGCACTCGTCCCCGCCGGGCAGCAACGGCCGGATCTGCTCGGAGTCGACGGCGTTGTCCAGTACGACCAGCAGTCGGCGCCCGGCGGTCAGTTCGCGGTAGCGGGCCCCGAGGGCGGAGGGCGAGCCCGGCATCCGCTCGACCGGGACCCCGAGCGCGAGCAGGAACTCGCGGAGCACGGCGCGGGTGTCGCGGGCCGGGGTGGGGCTGAAGCCACACAGGTCGGCGAAGAGCGTGCCGTCGGGGAAATCGGCGCGGCGCCGGTGCGACCAGTGCACGGCGAGCGCGGTCTTGCCGACGCCGGCGCTGCCCGTGAGGGTGACGATGGGGCCCGGCGTCGCGGTCGTGATGCGGTCGAGGGTGGCGAGTTCGTCCTGCCGCGCGATGAAGCCCCGTGGCCGGCGGGGCAGCAGTTGGGGTGTGACGACGGACTCCGCGGCGGCCTCGCGCTGCACGGCGGCGGGCGGCCGGACCGTCGCGTGGTCGGCGTCCGCGTGGGCGTGGCCGTGGCCGTGGCCGTGGGCGGGGGCGGGGGCGTGGCTGTGGCCGTGGGTATCGGCGTGGGCGTCGGCACGGGTGTGGGCGTCCGTGCGCAGGAGGGTGTGGTACGCGTCGGTGAGCACCGGTGCGGGGTCGACGCCGATCTCGTCGGCGAGCAGCTTGCGCGTGCGGTGGAACCAGTCCAGCGCGTCCGCCTGCCGGCCCGCCCGGGCCAGGGCCAGCATCAGGTGCGCCACGAGCGGCTCGCGCAAGGGCTGTGCGGCGGCCTCGGCGCGCAGCACGGATGCGGCCGCTCCGTGGTCGCCCAGTTGTCCGTACGCGCGTGCCAGCGCCTCCACCGCCGTCAGGCGCAGCTCCTCCAGCGCCTGCGCGGGGGCCTCCAGCGGTGCACTGTGCACGGTCCCGGCGAACGCCGGCCCCTGCCACAGCCCCAGCGCCTCACGGAGGACCGCCACGGCCTGGACCGGGTCCGCGCTCCGCCGGACGAGCCGGAGCGACTCCTCGAAACGGTGGGCGTCCACGAGCACCTCGGGCAGGCGCAACCGGTAAGCCGCTCCCTGGGTGAGGAGTTCCACGCCGTGTGCGGCCGCGTCGTGCTGTGCGAAGACCGCCCGGAGCCGGGAGACGTGTCCCTGCAGGACGGTGCGCGCGTGCCTCGGCGGCTCCTCGTCCCACAACGCCTCGGTGAGCCGCTCGACACCGACGGGTGTGTTCGGGTGGGCCAGCAGCATGGCCAGCAGGCTCCGGCGTTTGGCAGGGCCGAGCGGGAGCGGACCTCCGTTCGACGTCGTTACGGAGACCGGCCCCAACACGCGGAACTGCACAGACCCCACCCTTGTCGATCCGTACTGCTTCGTGCCGTTCTGTTCAGGTAATGACGGCCCCTGACCGAGGATAAGTCGGATTGTTCCGGCGGCATGAGTACGGCCTCGGCCAATCATGGAACGCGTATTCCACTCCCGAACGCGCGGATGGTCGGTGCGGCGCCGGCGGAGCGTTAGCAGGCCGTTAGAGCATCGTTGGCGGCCGGTGGAATGTTCGGAGCGTCAAGTCGTTCCGTCATCCCGATTGGGGAGTACCCACATGACCTCGGCCATCCTCCGCCGCTCCGCCCTCGCGGTCACCACCCTCGCGCTCTCCGGGGCCGCTCTCGCCGGTGTGACCGCCGCCCCGGCGCAGGCGGCGGCGCCCGCCGCCGCTGCCGGGTTCTGTCACGTGTCCGGTCTCGGCGGTGACTACATCTGTGAGTACGGCGAGGCCTGGATGACGTACCCGGCCGGAAACCGTCAGGTCTTCATCGTCGGCACCGACTTCGCGGTGTGGACCCGCTGGCAGTACGCCGGGGGCTCGTGGAGCGAGTGGACCTCCATGGGCGGCACCGTGCGCAGTGGGGTCCGCATCGAAGGCAACAACACCTGGAACCCGACCATCTCGATCGTCGGCATGGACGGTGAGCGCTGGTCCCGGCACCGCCTGAACAGCGGCAGCTGGACCCCCTGGCAGAACTGACCCGCGCGCCCCCGGCGGGCCGCCCGCCGATCCCAGGGAGAGAACGGTACGCCCGTGACGGGGGTGTCCCTGGTACGGCAGCCCCCCCCACCCCCCATGCCCGACCCCCGGCCCGCCGCGGCCGGCGGCCACCCGAGGTGGCCGCCGGCCCCGTGTCAGGTCTGCCGACGCCGATCGGCACCGTCCGGGCCGCCCGCGCGTTCGGCGGGCGCTCGCCGAGGGAAGCAGGTGCGTCAGAACGCGTAGAGCGCGTTGCCGTTCAGGGTCGCGGACATCACGCACGAGTTGCGGAAGGTGTGCTTCCACGCGACGCGGCCACCGTTCCACACACCGTCCGCGGTGACGGTCACGGGGTCGTGGCGCCTCGGGCACGCCCGGCCCGTATCCCGGGCGTCCAGCAGGCGGTCGAGCTCGCCGCCGGTGGCGTTGAGGGCGTCGCACGCGGCCCGGGGCGCGGGGTGCGTGCCCTCGGCGGTGTAGCCACAGCTGAGGACGGCCGCCCGCAGGACCGTACCCGTGGCGGCGTCGCCCCCTTGGGCGACGGTGAGGACCATCGCGGAGGGTCCGTGCATGCTCGCGGGGCTCGCCTCCGCCAGGCCCGCGGTGCCGGCGAGGCAGAGGAGAGTGGCGGCGGAGACGGTGGCTAAGCGGTGACGCATGACAAAGCCCACTTTCGATTCGAAGGTTGTTTGGCGCGCCGGAACTTTCATGCAGCGCTCAAGTGGGGCTGAGCCTGCCAGGTGTGCAGGCCCATCGCACACGTGCGATCGATTTACGGACAGTCCGTTCGAATGCCGGTGACCCGGGGGGTGTTCGCGCAGCTCCCGCCGGGTGCCCGCAGGTCCGCACCACGCAAGAAGCGCGGCGCGGCGACCGGCGTGACGCGATCTCCCGCACCTGCCGCCCAGGTGGCGGTCACGCACGGTTCACCGAATGTCCCTCCAGGGTGACCGGATCGATGCGGTGAAGAGCCCGCACACCCGCTCCGACGCTCCTCGGACCATGTCGCTCACACGCGAAAGCCGCCTCGCCGGACGGCGAGGCGGCCTTCGCGTGATCGGTCCGGACATCCGGTCACCCGGTCACCCGGCCTTCAGGCGGCGGCCGATCTCCTCGGTCATCCGTCGCTGGAGTTCGGCCAGCTGCTCATTCGTATACGCCGTCAGATCGCCTGGGTCCCCCGGGTTCTTCGCGCCCTCCTGCTGCTGTTTCTGCTGCTCCCGGCGTTTGAGCTCCTGCTCCTCGGGCGATCCGGGCACCACGTACGCGCACCGGATGAGCGCTCCGTCGGCAGCCTTCAGACAGGTCGCCTCACGGCCGCCCACCTGGCCCTTCCCCTCCACCCGGTAGCGGACGTTCTGTTCGCTGCCGACGGTGGCCGTCCACGTTCCGCCCCCGGTGGGCACGACCTCGAACACCTGGTCGTCGTTGTAGCAGCAGACGTCCCGGTACTCCGCCTTGATCAGGGCGACGAGCGCCTTCGGGGACGACCACGCCGGATCGAGGCGATGGACGGTCATCGGCGCGAGCCCGCCGCCCTGGTGTCGGGTGGGCACCGTCGAGACGGCCACGACCGAACTGGCCTCCCCCTGCGGGGTGAGCGGGGTGACGTACGCACTGCGCCCGGCCTCTTCGGCGTACCGCATGGTGAACTCGGACTCGTTGCCCTCGTTGGCGCCGTCCTCGGAGGCATCCCATCCGCTGCGCTCGAACCACCAGTCGCTGAAGCCGCCCACCGCGGCCGTTCCCTCCCGCTGGCGGGCCGCCAGGCTGATCGGATAGGACGGCCCGGGAACGGCGGAGGTGTCGGTGGTGACGGTGAGCTTTCCGGTCCGCCCGTCGTAGAGCGCGACACCGGCGGGGCGCTCGGTCACGACGAAGACCCCGGTCTGCCGCTTGAGCGGGACGACCACGACCGGGGTGCCGCCCAGGCAGGTCACGTACGCGTCGTCGGCCTCGAACCGGACCCAGCGCTTCTCGGCCGAGATCTTCCTGCCGAGGTTGTGGGTGAACCAGCCGCTGATCCTCGCGTCCGCCCGGGACACGTCGAACGGGCAGCGCTCCTGGCTACGGCTCTCGCCGCCGAGGGGGACGTCCTGCACGAGGCCGACCTCGTACCCGGCCAGCCAGCCGCGCCGCTCGACCAGGGTGGCGAACCGGTCCGAGTCCGGCAGGTAGGTGATGTCGGAGATCTCGCCGGTGACATCGCCCAGGTGCGGGGCGGCCTGCGCCTTGCCGGCCACGTACGGCACCCGGGCCACCAGAGCGGGTACGGGCTCGGTCACGACCTGGGAGGTGGCCATGTACGCACGGTCCTGCAGGTACGAGCCGTACACCAGCCAGCCGACGGTGAGGCCCAGCCCGACGACGGCGCCCAGGCAGCCGAGGGCGACGGCCGCGTTCCCGGTGCCCGCACCGCGCCCCGCGCGCCGCCGCAGCCGTCCCACCAGCAGCACGCCCACCGCGGTGGCCGCCGCGGCGAGCAGGGGCAGGGCGAACCAGGCGAAGAGCTTGCGCAACTCCCAGACCGCGATCGTCGTGTAGTACGAGGCGTACCAGAGCACGAACCCCACCGGCAGAACCACGATCCCCACGCGCAGTGCCCGACCCATTCAGCGCCCCCGCCCCTCGGCCCCACGTCACTGCGTCCGATTCTCCATCCCGGACCGGACCATGTCACCGGCTTGCGCGGACGCACGGGATTCCGCTGACCGCCCTCCCGTCGGGGGGCTACTGTACGAGCACACCGAGTTGCGCACGGTCACCCGAGGAGGAATCCTGTGCCATCGCCCTGTGACTCCCAGCATGCTGCCGTCGGTGATGTGGGTGCGGCACTCATGATGATCGACTCACGGCTCAAGGCCGTCTACTCCGGCAAGGCCGGGACCGACCCCGAACAGCAGCAGCTGATCGAGCAGTTCACCGCGTCACTGGGCCCCGAGGAGGCCGAAGACCTGGTGGACGGCGCGTGCACGCTCATCTACATGTTCGTGCAGTGGCTGCGGATGGCCCACGAGGACCAGGGCAGCGACGTCATCGAGTACGTGGTGCCCAGCTTCGTGGCCTCGCTGCGCATGATGCCCAAGAGCGTCCGCCCCGAGGTCATCCCCACCATGGTCGGCCTGGTCGTCGCGGCCGCCACCGGCCTGAGCCCCAACCTGTGGCGCAAGCAGTACGGGGACTGGACCGGGGACGAGATGAACTCCCTGGAAGCCACGGCCTTGCTGCTCGCGGAGCACATCAACCGGCTCACCGGAGACCGCGACTTCGCCACCCGCATGGTCACCGAAGCCTTGTCCCGCTCGGACGAGGACTGACCCCGCGGCGTCCTCCCGCGCGACCGGCGGACGGGGTGGACTGCGGTGCGCCGTCGGCGCCGGTCACACCCCTGAGGACGACGGACCCGTCCTGGCCCTCACCGATGTCGAGGTGCACGCTGCCGTCCACCGGGTACACGCAGTGGAGACCGCCGTGCCCGGCGGTCTCCGGCTCCCGGCCGGCGAGGACCTCGCCGGCGTCCGGCCGGTGGACCCACACGGTGCGGCCCTCCAGGGACACCGAACAGCCGGGCCGTGGCCGTGGCGCACATCGGAGTGCGGCTCGAAGGCCGAGGCCCACACCAGGTCGGAGGCTGCTCAGGAGTCATCCGCCGAGCCTGACGCCCGGCTCAGGTCACCCGGCAACCGGGGCCGGTGCCCTCCGTGGGTCGGCCGGGCGGGGTACGAAGACCGGGGAGTCCGACTGGTAGAAGAGGTCGATGTCGGCCTCCTCGCCTCCGACGATCAGGGTGTCCCAGGCACCGCTCTCCCGCAGGATGCGCAGGGTGGCGGGGGCGATCGAGGCGAGGTGGGAGCGGAGTTCCCCGTCCGTGGGCAGGCCGGGCAGCCGGGATGCCAGGCGGTCACGGATACCGGCCATCCGGTCGAGCAGCGCGTCCAGGTCGCTCCCGTCCGCCGCCCCCGCCCCGGCACGGGCACCGGCAGCGCCGCCGGCCTCCGCGCTGCCCGCGATGATGTCCCTGATGGCGCGGGTGACGCCCTGGTCGTCGGTGGTCACCATGGCGTTCCAGGCCCGGCTCTTGTGCCGGTACTGGAGCATGGACATGGCGGCCTCGTGCCGGATGAAGTCGGCATCCCGCAGCGGCTTGCCCTGCCACGCGCGGCTGAGCGAACGGGCCAGTGAAGTGGCCGAGGCCAGGCCGCTGTTGAGGCCGCGGCCCGGCCAGAAGTGGATGGCGTTGGCCGCGTCGCCCAGCAGGAAGCCGAAGGTGCCGGGGCTGGTCGCCGTCGGCCGGTGCAGCTGCGCCGTGAACCGCGGGCGCTGCACCATGTCCAGCCGGAACGAGGTGATCGCCGACAGGTCCTCCTCGGCCACGCCGAAGAGGCTGAGGCCCTGCCGGATCTCCTTCCACAGCGGGGAACTGCGCAGCAGGGCGGGCAGGAAGAGGGTGCCGTGGGTGGGGCAGCGGAACTCGTTGTCCTCCTCCTGCCGGCTCATCAGGCAGGGACGGGCGGCGATGCACTCCTCGAAGACGTGGCGGACCGGGTCGATACCGATGACGCTCTTGGCCTCCTCCCGGGTGAGCCGCATGTTCAGGAAGCCCTCGCCGCGCAGCGAGTTGAGCAGGAAGCGGTTCTGCGACACCGTGAGCAGCACGCTCATCGGGTCCGGCAGCTTCGACTTGACCCGCAGCCCCAGCACGACGTCCTGAAGGTGCTCGCCGTCCAGGGAGTAGATCGAGGCGTCCGCCGCACCGAAGCGGTCGGCGTAGTGCTCGCGGGTGCGGGAGCGGCCGCCCTCGCAGACCACGAGGACGTGTTCCTGGGTGAGCCGGTTCTGCTGCTCCGTCACGTCGAAGCGCCTGGGGACGAGGCGGATGGCCGGCCGCCGGTTGGCCAGGTCCAGCAGCCGGTCCTCGATGTGGGCGATCCGGATGTTGCGGGGCGGGTGGCCGTCGACCGAGTCCGGGCCGACGGGCCACATCTCGGAGTAGGCGGCGCCGTCGTCGAACAGCGCGCCGAGGACCTCCTCGGACAGGGCGAGGTACTGCCGGCTCTGGACGGTCACCACCTGCTGGCGGCGGAAGTTGCCCTGGGTCTCGTCCTTCCAGACGACCGCGGAGCCCTTCCTGGTCCAGCGCCCGTCGTAGAGGGTGATGACGGTCCGGCCGGGCAGCATCTCGTCGAGCGCCAGGGCGAAGGCGAGGCCGACCGGGCCGCCGCCGGTGATGGTGACCCGCAGCATGCCGGGGTCCGCGGTACTGACCCGGGGAACGTCCAGGAGGGAGAGGTCCATGACCGTTTCCATGGCGTCCTGCGCCTCGTAGAGGAACGTTTCGTCACCGATCCGGATGCAGTCGTTCGGGCGCAGCACATGCCGGGTGACGCGCTGGTCGTTGACGAACGTGCCGTTCCGGCTGTCCCGGTCGTAGAGGACGAAGCCGGGGTCCTCCGTGAGGATCTCGGCATGCAGCCGGGAGGCGCTGGGACTGACGATCACGACGCCGTTGTCGCTCTTGCGCCCGAAGCTGAGGGGCTCGCTGCCCAGAACCACGCTCTGTCCGGTGAACGGACCCGTGCGCCCGACGATGACGGATGGCACTCCACACCCCTTGGAAAACGATGCCGCTGATGACTCGTACGACAGAAACACGTCATCGAGAACGTGTTCGGTTCAACCATTTCTTGGAATCTTTTGAGTCTCCCTGAACCCGGGACCCGGTCCGTACGTGATGCTCGCGTCGGCCGCCGATAGAGGAGAACCACCCCATGTACAACGACGAATCCGAGACCGTGACGGAGACCGCGTTCGCTGCCACCCCCGCACCGGGTCCGGCGGGTGGGGAACCGTTGATCGCGGGGCGCTACCGGCTGCTGTCCCGGCTCGGCGAAGGCGGAATGGGCACCGTGTGGCGGGCCCGCGACGAAACCCTGCACCGGGAGGTCGCCGTCAAGGAGGTACGGGTCCCGGCCGGCCTGGGGGGCGACGACATCGCCCGGATGTACAGCCGGCTGGAGCGGGAGGCCTGGGCGGCGGCCCGGATACCCGACCGCAATGTGGTCACGGTCCACGACGTGGTCATGGCGGACGACCGGCCCTGGATCGTGATGGAGCTGATCCGGGGGCAGTCGCTGGCCGAGCTGCTGCGTACCGAGGGACCGCTCACCCCCCGGTACGCCGCGTACATCGGCGCGGAGGTGCTGAACGCGCTGCGGGCCGCCCATGCCGTCGGGGTGGAGCACCGGGACGTCAAGCCGGCGAACGTGCTGCTCGCGGACGACGGGCGGGTGGTGCTCAGCGACTTCGGCATCGCGATGGTCGAGGGCAGCACCGCACTGACCATGACCGGCGAGGTGGTCGGCTCCCCCGAGTACCTGCCGCCGGAGCGCGCGCTGGGCCGCCCCTCCGGCCCCGAGTCGGACCTGTGGTCCCTCGGCGTGATGCTGTACGCGGCCGTGGAGGGGATCTCCCCGTTCCGGCAGGACACCGCGCTCAGCACCCTGCGGGCCGTCGTGGACGAGGAACCGCCGGTACCGACGTGCGCCGGCCCGCTCGCCCCGGTGATCGCGGGGCTGCTCCGCAAGGAGCCCGCGCAGCGGACGCCCGCCGCCGAAGTCGCTGAAGCCCTGCGGGACATCGCGCACGAACCGGGTGCCACCACGGCGACGGCCCGCATCCTGCCGACCGCGACGGAAGCCGCCACGGCCATGGCCCAGGGCCCCGCGGCGGAACCCGCGACCGGGACGGCCGCCGAGGCCGCCGCGGTCGCGGCCCCGCCCCGCAAGCGCCGTACGATGACCTTCGTCGCCGCCGGCACGGCCGCCTGCGTACTGATCGGTGGCGGGATCGCCTACGCACTCACCGGCAACGACGGGGTCACCGCGCCCGGTTCGGGCGTACGGATGTCGGTGACGGGCACGAACACGGCCTACACCGGCAGCTGCCCGATCCCCGAGGGCCGGGCCCCGGCGTTCACCGCGACCTTCACCGCGTCCGAGCCGACGCTGATCTCCTACCGATGGGTGTCCGGCGACGGCTCGGTGGTGGATCCGCACTGGCGCACCCTGTCGATCGGGGACAAGGCCAACCCGACGGGACGCGACACCGTGCGCGTGTCGGCCGACGCGAAGACGGGCACCCTGACGACCGGGATGGCCGTGGAACTCCAGAGCCCCACCCGCGCCACCTCCAACCCGGTCCCCTTCTCGATCACCTGCACCCGCTGAGCCCCGCACGGGTCCGGCCGACGGCGGGCGGGGGCGGGCGGGGCCGTCAAGAGGGCCGTCAAGGTGCCTGGCGCTCCGCCGCCTCGACGTTGGCGACCATCCTGCGCAGCACCTTGAGGGCCGCCACGTACTCCTCGTCGCCGATGCCCTGGTGGACCACGGCACGCTGCTCGGTCACCAGCTGCCGCAGCCGTGCCCTGGCGGCTTCCCCGGCCTCGGTGAGGTGCAGCCGCTGTGTGCCGTCGGTCGAGAGCCAGCCGCGGTGGAGCATCTGGTCCACGACCCGGGCGATCTCGTGCGGTCCTTCCGCGAGCGGGGTCAGCTGGGCGACCACTTCCTCCCGGGCGGGCGCGGGAAGCCCGCTGTTCACCCGGTTGAGGACCCAGTACTGCGGCTGTGTCACGTCGATCCTGGCCATGGCGTCCCGCAACTGCCGGGTGACCGCCGCGTAGGCCAGGCCGCTCCAGTAGCCGATGGGCTGGGTCGCCAGCATGTCGTCGGTGGCGGCCGGGTCGGCCGGCGCCTGGTCGGTGGTGGTGGTACCGGTCAACGGTTTCATGATCATGACGCTACACACCACCCCCGACGCAGGCTCCCTCGGCGGCCAGGCGGTCAGGTGGCCGGGCAGGCCGGCTCCCAGGTGGCGCCCTTGGCGGAGGTGTCGAGTTCCTTGCGGGTGAGGCCGCCGCCGACTGCCGCACAGGCGGCGGCCCGGGGGTCGGTGGCGGCAGCCACCGCCTCGGTGGCGTCCCGTACGACGAGTTCGTAGTAGCCGAGCAGGAGGCGGCCCGGCGGGAGGGGGAACGCCCGCGGGTGCTCGGCGAAGCCGTCCTTCCCGAGGGGCACCGGCTCCATCCCCGGTCGCACGAACCAGGTGGTGAAGTCACGGAATCCGGAGGTGGTCGCGAGTGCGCCCCAGGTCCCCGCCGCCAACACGTCCATGCTGTGCGCCCCCTTGGGCAGGGGGAGGTCCGGGACGGCCTCCGCCTTGGCCTTGCCGGAGCCGGCCAACCGCCAGCCGTGGGCCCCGGTCCGCAGGATGCCGCCGTCCTCGCTGAACAGGAGCCGGCCGTCGCCGGACGCAGTGGGAATGGTCTGCGTCCGGCGGGCCTGCCCCGCGCCGGACAGGTCCCACACGGCCAGTCCCGTCCGGCCGCCGTCCACGACCAGCGTCCGCCCGTCGGGGGACAGCACCGCGCCACGCCCGGATTCGGTGTCGGAGCCGGCCTCCGTGCCCGACTCGGACTCCAGGCCGGAGTCGGAGCCGGAGTCGAGGCCGTACTCCTCCGGGCCGGCTCCGTCGCCCGGGATCGCACCCGGCTCCGGGGTGCCCGTCCCCGGCACCCCCGGCTCGTCCACCGTGGGCGTCGACGTGCCGGACATGAGCCGCTGGAACGTCCCGGCCTGGCCGCCGTCGGCTTCCACCCGCCAGACCAGCGCCTCGCCGGAGCCGGCACGCACCGCCACCACGGTCCTCCCCTCCGGGCCGACCAGCAGTTCGGTGATCCCGCCGGTGGCGCGTCCCGTTCCGTCCCCGCTCGGGCCGCCGCTGCCCGCCGCGATGTCCGCGGGCAGCGGGAACGCAGCCTCCAGCCGGCGCGGGTGGGCCCGGTCGCGCACGTCCCACAGCGACAGCTCGCCGTCCTGGAGCGCGGCCATGCGGGTGGCGTCCGGGTCGATCCCCAGCAGGTCGGCGGGGGTCTCCAGGGCGCCGAGCCGCCGGTAGGGCGGGGCGGCCGCGGTGTCGAGGAGTACGGTCTCCAGCTCGCCCTTCCTGGTGCCTTCGACGAGCTGGGTCACGGCCAGGACCGACGTGCGCGGGGCGAACGCGGCCGTCTCGTAGCGCGTGAGGGGCTGCGCGTCCGCCGAGTTGGCCTGGGCGGAGACGTCCCAGAACCGCACCGTCTCGGTGTTCGAACGGCATGTCATCGGCCGTTACGGTGCTCCGGAACGCCACCGCACCACCCGTGCGGTGATGGCGTGCGAGGACGGCGTCCGCTCCTTCCCCTGCCGGCTGCCGCCCGGCGCCGTCGACGTCGCTGTGCTGCGCGGCGCCCGTGTCGGCGCCCGCCGGGAGTTCCCGGGCAGCACGCCGGTCGTGGAACTCGCCTTCCCGGCCCCGCTGGAGGCGGGCCAGATCGCCTCGCTGGAGTACGAGGTCCTCTACGCCCCGCTCCGGGAGCAGGTGACCGAGTACCGGAGGGTCGCGCACGCCCGGGCCGACAACGTCGACCTGGTCGTCGAGTTCCCGCCGTCACCGCGCCCGGCCCGCGTCTGGTGGGCGACCTGGGACCACCACCGCGACGGCACGCTCCTGAGCGAGACCCCGGTCGTCCTCGCCCCGGACGGCTCGGTCCACCGGTTCGTCCCGGCACTGGAACACGCGGCCGCCGGCTTCCGCTGGACCTGGTAGCCCGGCCCCTCGGTGGGCCGTTCCGGTGGTCCCGTACGCGGGTTCGCGGCCGGAGCGCGAGGGGTACGGCGGCCTTCCCGGGTGCGGAGACCATCCTGAGGGTGCCGTGCGGCCGCCGCCGCTGCCACCACCCCCCGATCCCGGCCCGCCGGGAAGCTACGGAGACCGATGTCCCCGACCGTCGCCCCCGAAGCCACTGCCGCGGCCCTGGTGCGCCGCCCCCGGCTGTGGCTGGTCCCCACGATCCTGACGGGGCTGCTCGCCCTGCTGCTGTCGCTGCTCTACATGGGCGGCATCGTCGATCCCAACGCGGAACTGCGCGACCTGCCCATCGCCCTGGTCAACGAGGACACGGGCGAGCCGCCGCCGGGGCAGCGGCAGAACCTGGGTACGCAGGTCACCGCCGCCATCGCCGCCGACCCCGCGGGCAGCAAGGCGGACTGGCGCGAACTGAGCCTCGCCCAGGCCCAGGACCAGCTCGACTCCGGCAAGGTCTACGGGGCGCTGGTGGTCCCGGCCGGATTCACGGAATCCGTCACGGCGCTCCCCACGTCCGGCGCCACGAAGCGGCCGGCCATCACGGTGCTCACCAACCCCGGCAAGGGCAGCCTCGGGTCCTCGCTGGCGAGTCAGATCACGACGCGGGCCGCCCACGGCGCGTCCCGCTCCGTCGGCGAACAGCTCACGGCCGCCGCCGGCGGCCAGGCGAGCGCCACCGCGAAACTGCTGCTGGCCGACCCGGTCGACGTCGTCACGCGGGTCGGTCACCCGATCGGCGCGCACAGCGGCCTCGGTCTGACGGCCTTCTACTACACCCTGCTGCTGGTGCTGGCCGGATTCATGGGCGGCAACGTCATCAGCAACGGCGTCGACACCGCCCTCGGCTACGCCGACAACGAGATCGGCCCCTGGCACACCCGCCGCCCGACGGTGCCGGTCAACCGTACCCAGACGCTGCTCCTCAAGATGCTGATGACCGCGGGCATCACGCTGGTCAGCGTTTCCCTGGTGATGCTGGCCTGCATCGGCATCCTGGGGATGGACGCGTCCCACCTGCCGCTCCTGTGGATCTACTCCTACTGCGCGGCCCTCGCCGTCGGCCTGGGCGTGCAGGCCATCAACGCGGCGTTCGGCGGGATCGGCCAGCTCGTGTCGATGTTCGTGTTCATCGTGCTGGGTCTGCCGTCGTCGGGTGCGACGGTCCCGCTGCAGGCGGTCCCCGGCTTCTACCGCTTCCTCTCCCACTTCGAACCGATGCGTCAGCTCAGCGACGGCGTGCGCGCGATCCTCTACTTCGACGCCCGCGGCGACGCGGGGCTCACCCGCTCCTGGATCATGATCGCGGTCGGTACGGTGCTGGCCCTGCTGTTCGGCTTCGCCATGACCGCCTACTACGACCGCAAGGGCCTCAAGCGGCTCACGCCGCAGCCCGCCTGACGGGTCGGGCGGGCCTGCCGTCGACGTACGTGGCGACGACCTCGATGGCTCCGATCCGCCCGGGGTCGACCCGCCTCGGGTCGTCGCCCAGTACGGCCAGGTCCGCGCGCCGGCCCGGGGCCAGGGTGCCCGCGGTGTCGTCCCAGTGGGAGGCGTAGGCGCCCGCCACGGTGTAGGCGTGCAGGGCCTCGTCCACGGTGATGCCCTCGCCGGGACCGATGAGGGCGCCGGAGGCGGAGGCCCGTTCCACCATGAACTGGACGGCCTTCAGCGGTGATCCGTCGGTGACGGGGCGGTCGGAGCTGCCCACCAGGGTGACCCCGTGGTCCAGGAAACCCCGGCCCCGGTACATCCAGGGGGCCCGCTCCGGGCCCATCACGGCCGCGTAGTCGTCGCCGAAGGAGCGCAGGAAGTGCGGCTGGACCACCGCGCTCACGCCGAGGCGGGCGAAGCGCGCCAGCTGGTCGGGCCGGATCAGGCCGGCGTGTTCGATCCGGTGCCGGGCGGTGGGCCGGGGCCGTAGCCGCTGGGCGCGTTCCAGGGCGTCCAGGGCCAGGTCGGCGGCGCGGTCCCCGATGGCGTGCACGGCGAGCTGCCAGCCGGCCAGGTGACCGTCGACGATGGTGTCGGTGATCCGCTCGGGGCTGTCCTGGAACTCCCCCGCGTGGTGGGTCCCTTCGTAGGGGCGGGTGAGGGCGGCCGTACGGGCCATCATGCCGCCGTCGGTGTAGACCTTGAGCGCGCCGAGGGAGAGCCAGTCGTCGCCGAAGCCGGTGCGCAGGCCGAGGTCGAGGGCGCGGGGGATCCCGTCCGAGGCGTGCGCGGCGACGGGCCGCAGGGTGTCGGCGGCCGCCATGAGCTGGACCCGCAGGGGCAGCCGGCCCTGGTCGCGCAGGAGTTGGTAGGCGCCGAGCTCGACCGGGCTGTTGCCGAGCAGGCCGCCGCCGATGCCCGCCTCGGCGCAGGCGGTGACGCCTTCGGCGAGGCAGGTGCGGCCGGCGTGCTCGACGGCGTCGGCGATCTCCTCCTGCGAGTAGGGCAGGCGCAGCCTGCGGGCGGTGGTCATGGCGCTCTCGGCGAGGAAGCCCTCGCCGTGGGCGAGTTCGCCGGGGAGCAGGTCGAGGACGGTGGTGTTGACGACGCAGCCGTGTCCCGAGTCGTGCAGTATGAACACCTTGCGGCCGTCGCTGGCCTTGTCCAGTTCGGCCGCGGTGAGGTGCCGGCCGAGGGCCCGCTGGTCGTAGCCCACGATGTCCACCCACGCGCCGCGCGGTTTCCGGGCGACCGCCTCCGCGACGACGGCGAGCACGTCGTCGACGCGTTCGCAGGGCGCCACGCCGGGGGTGGTCGCCTTGAGTCCGGTCCAGGCCAGGTGCACGTGGGAGTCGATGAATCCGGGCAGCACGGTGGCGCCCTGGAGGTCGACGACCTCACGGGCGGGCAGTGCGGTGACGGCCTCGTCCAGGCCGGCGATCCGGCCGTGCCAGATACCCAGGTCGTGGGCGACGGGGTGGCCGGGGTCCATGGTGAGGAAGGTGGCGTTCGTCAGCCTGGTGCAGAGCATGGGTGCTGGTCCTCAGGGGGTGGGCGCCGTACGGGAGGCCGGTACGGGTACGCGGCCGTGGGCGACGATGGACCGGAGGATCTCGCCGACCCTGACGGCGGTGTTCGACAGCAGGGAGGACGTGATGCCGTGCGTGTGCTCCGTTCCTCCCTGGAGGTAGATGCCGCAGCACAGTTCGGGCTCGCTCTCGACACGGTAGTCGCGTGCCACGCGGACGCGGCCGAGGCCGTCGCGCCGGCAGTACCTCTCGACGTCCCCGAGCAGTCCAAGCCCGTCCGCCGAGCGGTATCCGGTCGCGTAGACCAGCGCGTCGGCCGCCAGGGGCTCCTTCTCCCCCGTGACCAGCGATTCGACGGTGACGCGCACGTGGTCGGGGGTCTCGGTGACGTCCGCGAGCCGTGACACCTTCAGGAAGCGCAGCCGCTCGGTGCCGAGGACCTTCTCCTGGTACTCCTGCCGGTAGAGGTCGTCGATGAGGTCGATGTCCACCACGGAGTAGTTGGTGTTGGCGTGGTATTCGATCAGCTTGCGCTTGATCTCCTCGGGGGCGGTGAAGTACTCGTCGACCGCCGAGGGGTCGAAGATCCGGTTGGCGAAGCCGCTGTCGTCGGCGGGGCTGTAGCCGTAGCGGGAGAAGACGGCGCACACCTCGGCCCGGGGGAAGGTGCGGTGCAGGAAGGCCACGTTCTCGGCGGCGCTCTGGCCGGCGCCGACGACGATGAACCGGGCGGGGTCCGCGTCTGCCAACGCGGTTACCCGCGTGAGGAGTTCCGAGGTGTGCCAGATGCGCTCGGTGCGTTCCACGCCCTCCGGCATCTGCGGCCGCAGGCCGGTGCCGATCACCAGGTTGCGCGCCCGGTGGACCACGAGCTCGGAGCCGGAGCGGGCGGTCACGTCCACGTACTCGATCGCCCCGTCGCGCAGGACGGGACGTACGGCGACGACCTCGGACCCGTAGGAGACCATGTCGTCGACCTTGGCCGCGGCCCACTCGAAGTAGTCGTGGAACTCCACGCGCAGCGGGAACAGGTTCTTGTGGTTGACGAAGTCGATCAGGCGGCCCCGGCTCTGGAGGTAGCAGAGGAAGCTGTACTCGCTCGCCGGATTGCGCAGTGTCACCAGGTCCTTGAGGAAGGACACCTGCATCGTGGCGTCGTCGATGAGCATGCCGCGGTGCCAGCCGAAGCGGGGCTGCTGCTCGAAGAAGTGGGCGGTGACCGCCTCCTGAGGTCCGACGCCGGCGTTGTGCTCGCTGAGCGCGATCGCCATGGCCACGTTCGAGGGGCCGAAGCCGATGCCGATGAGGTCGTGGATCAGTGGCGCACATCGGACAGATCCTGTGACATGTCACTCCCAATCGTGCGGGGGCAGCCGATCGCCATGCGTGGGGGAACCGGGGGCAGGGCACGCCGAAGGAGCGGAACCCGAGGTGAACTTAGGGAAAGCTAACCTGACATCATGGACCTGTCGATGGGCAAATCAGATCGAGCCTTCATCGATGCGCCGCTGAACTCTCCTCAAAGAAAGGGATGTTGCACAGTTAGGTAAGCCTTGCTTTACTCATTTTGAATCTGTCGCCGCTCCAAGGAGGAACCCCATGCGGGTCGTCATGTTCGGCTATCAGACGTGGGGGCACCGCACCCTGCAGGCCCTGCTGGAGTCCGAACACGATGTCCTTCTGGTCGTGACGCACCCGAAGAGCGAGCACGCGTACGAGAAGATCTGGAGCGACTCGGTCGCCGACCTCGCCGACGACCACGGCGTCCCGGTGCTCATCCGCAACCGCCCCGACGACGAGGAGCTGTTCACCCGGCTCAAGGAGGCGGAACCGGACATCATCGTGGCCAACAACTGGCGCACGTGGATCCCCCCGCGCATCTTCAACCTGCCCCGCCACGGCACGCTCAACGTGCACGACTCCCTGCTGCCGAAGTACGCCGGGTTCTCGCCGCTGATCTGGGCGCTGATCAACGACGAGCCCGAAGTGGGCGTCACCGCCCACCTGATGAACGACGAGCTCGACGCGGGCGACATCGTGGTCCAGCGCGCCGTACCGGTCGGCCCGACGGACACCGCCACCGACCTGTTCCACAAGACGGTCGACCTGATCGCACCGGTCACCGTGGGCGCCCTGGGCCGGATCGCGGCCGGCGAGACCGACTTCACCCGCCAGGACCGCTCGCAGGCCAGCTTCTTCCACAAGCGGTCGGCCGAGGACATCCGCATCGACTGGAACTGGCCGGCCGAGGACCTCCATCGACTCGTCCGCGCCCAGTCGGCCCCCTATCCGGCCGCCTTCACCCACCACCGCGGCAAGCGTCTGGAGGTACTGGCCGCAGTCGTCTCCGAGGGCCGCTACGGGGGCACGCCCGGCCGCGTGTTCTACCGCGAGGGCGAAGGCGTCGTGATCGTGGCCGGATCCGACGCCCGCACCGGGCGCAACCACGGCCTCGCCATCACCCGGGTACGGACCGAGGAAGGCGAAGAGATGCCCGCCACCGACTACTTCACCACCATGGGCGGGTACCTGACCAGCCGCTGAGCCACGGCGTCGACCCGGGCGCAGGGCAAGCCCCCGGCGCCCGGGCGGCGACCTGGACAACGTCCGCGAACGCCTCCGAACGCCCGCATGACCATGGTTCAAGCCACTAGAATCCGGCCGCACCAGGCGCGATCCGGGGGGCCGAGTGGACGCATTGATACCGGGTGACCCCGTGCGGGTCGGGCCCTACCACGTCGTCGCACGGCTCGGCAGCGGCGGCATGGGCCGGGTCTACCTGGCCCGTACGCCCGGCGGACGCAGCGTCGCCGTCAAGGTGGTGCATCCGGAACTGGCCCGGGATCCGGAGTTCCGGCGCCGCTTCGCCCGTGAGGTCGCCGCCGCGCGGGCCGTGGACGGGAGGTACACCGCGCAGGTGCTCGCCGCCGGCGTGGACGACCCGACCCCCTGGCTGAGCACGGTCTTCGTGCCCGGGATGTCGCTCGCCGAGGCGGTGGCCGAACACGGGCCGTTCCCCGAGGCCTCGGCGCTCGCCCTGGCGCGCGGGCTGGCGGCGGCACTCGCGGCCGTGCACGCCGCCGGGCTGGTGCACCGTGACCTGAAACCGTCCAACGTGCTGCTGGGCCCCGACGGACCCCGGGTGATCGACTTCGGGATCTCGCGGGCCACCGAGGCGAGCGCGCTGACCCGCACCGGATTGACCGTCGGATCCCCCGGCTTCATGTCGCCGGAGCAGGCCTCCGGGGGCCCCGTGGGGACGGCCTCCGACGTGTTCTCCTTCGGGGCGGTGCTGGCCTTCACCCTGAGCGGCGAGAGCCCCTTCGGGTCGGGCGCCACCCCTGCGCTGCTCTACCGGGTCGTGCACTCCGAGCCGCGGCTGGACGCCCTCTCGGGGCTCGCGCTGGACCTCGTACGGCGCTGCCTCGCCAAGGACCCCGCCGCGCGGCCCACCCTGGCCGCCCTGTTCAACGAACTCTCGGACGGGACGGACGACGCCCGCCCGGTCGGTTCCGGCTGGCTGCCGACCCCCGTGGCGCACAGCCTGCTCGCGCGCGCCTCCTCGGCGCTGGAGGCGGACTCCGACCCCGCACTGACGGCCACCGCGCCCCCGCCGTACGCGCCGACGCGGGTGGACCCCGCCGTAGCGGCGGCCGGGCCGCCCGCCACCCCGCCCGGATACGGGCCGCGCCCGGCCGGGGCCCGCGCCCGGTTCCGTACGGCACCCTTCGTCGCGGCCGCCGCCGTGGTGGTGGCCGCGGCGATCGGCGCCCTCGCGTACACGGCCGCGCAGAACGGGAAGGACGCGGCCGGGCACTACGTCTCCCAGGACGACGACGGCGGCACTCCCACGGATCCGGCGCCGGAGAGCACCGACCCGCTCGACGGCTGGTCCCTGTCGGACGAGACGGAGGTCCAACTGCCCACCGGCCACGGCATCGACGCCGCCGACCTCACGGAGGCGAAGGACGCCGAGTGGGACACCGACGACATGATCTGCGTCCGCGTCTCCTCCGACCTGCTGCTCGTGCTGGAGGTCACCCACATCGAGGACGGCCAGGACGACTACCTGGAGGCCGTCGCCAAGGTGTGGGAGCGCGATTGATCCGCTTCCGCCCGCACCATGATCACTACCGGTAGGGTGATACGGAAAATCCCTTATGCCTCACGGTGGTTCACCGCACCCCACGCACGCCCGCCCCACCCCAGCCCACCCCACTCAACGAAGCGACGCACACCCGTGAACGAGACAGACCCGGCACCCATCGAGGACACCCACTTCGGGGCGATCACCGTCCGCCAGGAGGGCCAGGACCGCCTCCAGGTCGACGGCGAGGCGATCCCCCGTGTGAGCCTGGAGCGCGACCCGGCGAGCGAGGCGGACCCGCAGATCGCCATCGGCACCCGCGCCCCGGAGCACCTCACGATGCGGGTCGACGGCGCGGTGGTCGGGCTGCTGCCGGCGAAGGGCCGCCTGAGCAGGCACTCGTACCGGGTGGACGTGACGTACGACGGAGCGGACTACCGCCTGGTCCCGGACTCCGTCCCCAGCAGCCGGCTGACCCGGGACGGCGTGCACCTGGGCGACTTCTCCTCGGACGGCGACGAGACGGTCATCGCCGAATGGCGGGAGGACCGCGAGATCCGGCCGGCGGACGCGGCGATCGGGTACGCCCTGGCCTCGGCGTTCGGCACGGGCGCCCAGCCCATGTGGATGATGATCGTCGAAGGCGTGACCAGCGCACTCCCCTGAGCATCACCACGCGGGCGGGGTCGTTCAGCGCGGAATCACCCAGCCCGGCGCCCAGGTCCCCGCGGTGGCGTGGCCGGCCGCTGTGGCGGCGAGGTGGGCGCGGAGGGTGACCAGGGCCGGGTGGGGGTTGTCGCGGTGCCACAGGAGCGAGTGCGGGTAGACGGGCGTCGGATCGGTCACCGGGATGCGGCGCAGGCCGTGGCCGGCGGGCCAGATCAGGCGGGTGTGCTCGCCCATGAAGGTGGCCAGGGCCGGGCTGTCGGCGATGGTGTCGAGGAGCGCGTCGGAGCCGAAGTTGGGGCCGGTCGCCTCGATCGTGAGCCCGAACTCCGCGACGAGGTCGTCGTAGTAGGCGCCCCACTCGGTACCGGGGACGATGCCGGGCATCCAGATCCGGTGCCCGGCGAGCTGAGCGACGCTCACCGACCGGGCACCCGCCAGCGCGTGGGCCGGGCCGGTGAGGAGCTGGAGCGGCTCGTCGAGCACCCGGACGGACTCGATGTCCTCGGGAAGGGGCCGGCCGGGCGCGGCGACGGCGCGGAAAGACGCGTCGATCGCACCGGACCGGATCGCGGCGACGGCCGTCTCGATCTCGAACAGCATCACCACGTCGAGGTCGACCTCCGGGTACGCGCGGTGGAAGCCGCGCATCAGGCCGGACTGCGCGCCGCGCGAAGCGATCACGTCGACGCGTAGCGGACGGTGACCGGGGCGCACGGACGTGACCGCGCGCTCGGCGACGCGCAACAGCTCCCGCGCATGGGGCAGGAACGCCTGCCCGTCGATGGTGAGCTCGGCGCCACGGGGCGCGCGGGTGAACAGCCGCACGCCGAGGCCGCGCTCCAGCGCGGCGATGCGCTTGGAGACAGCCTGCTGGGTGATCGACAGGTCGGCAGCGGCTTTCTGGAACTGGCCCGCTTCCGTGATGACGACGAAGGTGCGTACTGCTTCGAGATCCACGTCGATCCACCTTAGTGAACAACGGATGGTTGTGGACAGCCGGCCGTGCAGTTGTTTGACCTGTGGGTGTGCTGCTCGGTTAGCTCACATGGGTCAACTTCGGTTTGTTCGGGTGGGAGCGCTGAGCATGGTGGGCAGGGGACCTTCGGGGCGGCAGTTCGGCCTGCTGTGGACGGCGTACGCGGTGAGCGCCTACGGGTCCGGGCTGGGGTTCGGTGCATTGCCGCTGATCGCCGTGCTGGCGTTGCACGCCGGTCCCGCCGAGGTGTCCGCGCTGTCCGCGGTGGGGCCCGCGATGGGCGCGCTGATCGCGGTGCCGCTCGCGCCGTGGGTGGAGTTCCGGCGCAAGCGTCCGGTCATGATCGCGATGGACCTGACGCGGTTCGCGGTCCTGGCGACGATCCCGGTCGCCTACTTCTCCGGGTGGCTCGGCTTCGTCCAGCTGCTGGTGGTCTCGGCCGTGGTCGCGGCGGCCAGGATCGCCTTCAGCGCGGCCGGTGGCGCCTACCTCAAGGCCCTCGTCCGGCCGGACGACCTGCTCGTGGCCAACGCGCGGTTCGAGTCCACGAACTGGAGCTCCATCGCGGTCGGGCCGCCGCTGGGCGGGGCGGCGATCGGCCTGTTCGGGCCGGTCACCACCGTGGTGGCCGACGCACTCGGCTACCTGATCTCCGCGCTGTGCCTCACCGCGATGCGCGGCCGGGAAGAAGCGCCGCATCCCGCCGGCGGGAGCACGGTCCGGGCCGGCGCACTGCTCGACGGCTGGCGCCACATCATGGGCCGTCCCGATCTGCGGGCGCTCTACCTCAACACCATGCTCGTGTCCGGCCTGATCATGGCCACCGAGCCGCTGCTGGCCGTACTCCTGCTGCGCCAACTCGGGTTCCCGCCCTGGCAGTACGCTCTCGTCTTCGCCGCTCCCTGCCTCGGCGGACTCATCGGCTCGCGGCTGGCCCGCCGTGTCGTGGCCCGCCACGGCCGGCACCGGGTCCTCCGGACCGTCGGCACCCTGCGCGCCGTCTGGCTGATCGGCCTGGTCTTCGTCCGTCCCGGCGTCGTCGGCCTCGTCACCGTGATGGCTGTCGAGCTGGCGATCATCATCAACATGAGCCTGTACACGCCGGTGCTCGCCACCTACCGGCTCGAACACACCCCCGAGCATCTCGTCGCCCGCACCCTGACGGCCTGGTCGATCGGCCAGCAGGCGTCCATCGCCGTCCTCACCGCGCTCGCCGGGGTGCTCGCCGGCGTCACCGGCCCACGCACCGCTCTCGCGGTCGCGGGACTGCTCATCCTGGCCACCCCGCTCCTGCTTCCCACAGCCACCCATGACGCGCCCCGGCGCGCCGCTGAAGCCGGCAGGCCGTAGGCGGACCGGTGGACCTGGGTCCGAGCGCGTATGGCGGGGGCGGGGGCGGGTTGCGAGACTGCCGGGATGGAAGAGCTTCCCGTGACACGTGCTGACGCCTACCTGCGGCGGATCAGGGCGGCGCGGCCCGGGTCGGCGAGTGCGGCGGCCCTGCGGGACCTGCACCTGCGGCATCTGCGGACCGTGCCCTTCGAGAGCCTGTCCATCCATCTGGGACAGGAGATCGTGCTTGAGGGGGAGGCACTGCTCGACAAGCTGCTGCTCGACGGCCGCGGCGGGTTCTGTTACGAGCTGAACGGTGCGTTCGCGCTGCTGCTGCGGTCCCTGGGCTACCGGGTGGAGCTCCTGCAGGCCCGGGTGCACTCGGCCGACGGCGGGCAGGGCGTTCCCTACGACCACCTGGCGCTGCGCGTGGAGGGCGAAAACGGCCGCCCGTGGCTGGTGGACGTGGGCTTCGGCGACCACAGCCACTTCCCGCTGGCCTTCGACGGGCTCGGCGAGCAGACCGACCCCGGCGGGGTGTTCCGGATCGTGCCGGCCGGTGGCCCGGAGGGGGACCTCGACGTCCTTCGGGACGGCGTGCCCCGGTACCGGATGGAGACGCGCCCCCGGGTCCTGTCCGACTTCGTGACCGGCGCCTGGTGGCACAGCACCTCGCCCGCGTCCGGTTTCACCCGCAAGCCGGTGTGCTCGCTTCTGACGGAGTCCGGCCGGATCACTCTCAGCGACCGCGTGCTGACGGTCACGGCGGACGGGGCGCGCACCGAGCGGACCCTGGCCGACGACGCCGAGGTCCTGGCGGCGTACCGCACCCACTTCGGCATCGACCTGCCCCGCGTCCCGGTCCCCCTCCACCCCCGCCCGTGACGGCCGGGCACGGACGGCGCGCAGCACGTACGGCGTCAGCCGCGTTCGAAGGCGTGCGACCGGCCGATGACGGCGAAGCCGCGGCGCTCGTACCAGTGGCGCGGCCAGTCCATGGCATCGGCGGTCAGGAAGCGGAAGTCGCTGCCGTGGGCGGCCGCCGCGTGCAGGGCGCCCGCCAGGACGGCGTCGGCGTAGCCGCGCCCGACGTGGGCCTCCGAGGTGATCAGGTCCTCGATCTGGGCCGTGCCGGTCGCCCGGTCGACGTAGAGATCGGCCCATGAGGCGACCTCGCCCGCCTGGGTGCGGGCACCGATGAACCGGACGATGTCCGCCCCGCGCCGGCGGGCCTCGCGCCGGTCGACGAGCTGGCGCAGGACCTCGTCGTCGGCGTCCGGGAGGAATCCCCGCCAGCGCCGGGTCAGCGGAACGCGCATCGCGTCGAGGTCCACCTCCTGCGCGGGTCCGGCGTCCGGCACCGGGCCCGTGTGCAGCATGACCAGGTAGGTGGAATGGGTGTATCCGGCCCGGATCAGCGGCTCCGCGCACGCCGTGCCGGTGTCGTCGTCGAGTACGGAGATCAGCCGGTGCGGCAGATGCCCCAGGGCTTCCTCCGCGAGGGCGGGCAGCGCCTCGGGGTCGACGGCCGCGTCGATGACGACCTGGTTGTTCGAGTAGGACTGCGCGAACGCGTCGTCGTACACGGCGAACCCTCCGGGAACGGCGGCGGTGCGCGCGGCCTGGCGGCGGGCGAAGTCCGACAGGAAGGCGTTGACGCGCTGGAGTGCTGGGCTCGGCATGGGCCGAGCCTATGCAGCCGGGGCTGTGGACGCCTCCGATTTCCCCTGGCTGACGGCGGTCACAGGCGGAGTACGACGAGCGCGGTGTCGTCGGTGATGCCGACCGCGGGGATGAGCTCGGCCAGCAGTGCGTCGGCGAGGGCCTCGGGGTCGGCGGCGCGGTGTCGCGCGAGGGCGTCGGCGAGCCTGCCCAGGCCTGCGTCGATGTCCTCGCGGCGGCGTTCGATGAGTCCGTCGGTGTAGAGGACGAGGGTGGAGCCTTCGGTGAAGGCGAGCCGGGCCTCGGGACGGCGGGCGTGTTCGGGCCGGGCGCCGAGCGGGGGGTCGGTGGCCCGGTCGAGGAAGGTGACCGTGCCGTCGGGGTGGCAGAGCAGGGGCGGGGGGTGACCGGCGCTGCTGTAGGTGAGGGTTCGGCTGTTCCAGTCGATGAAGACGGACACGGCGGTGGTGGACTCGGCGCCGTCGATGGAGCGGGCGTACAGGCCGAGGACCTCCAGGGCCTGGGCCGGGCCCTCGGCGACGTGGGAGGCTGCCGACAGGGCGCTGCGCAGCTGGCCCATGACGCCGGCCGCGCGGAGTCCGTGGCCGACGACGTCGCCGACGGCCACGGCGGTGCGGCCGGGCCGGTCGACGAGGTCGTACCAGTCGCCGCACACGTTCAGGGCCACGGTGGCGGGCCGGTAGCGGACGGCGGCCTGGTGGTGGCCGAGCGGGCGCGGCGCGGGCAGCAGGGTCTCCTGGAGGTGGAGGGCCACCTCGCGCTCGTGGGCGTGGGCCCGGCGCAGACGCTCGTTGACCTCCTGGAGCTCCCGGCCACGGGTGTAGATCTCGGCCTCCAGCACCTGGGCGTGGTCGCCGCCGCTGCGCGCGCCGGCCCGGATGAGCTCGGTGACCTCTTCCACGCGGTGCAGGAGCAGCGCCACGGTGCCGTCGGGGGCGGGGACTGCCACGTTGACGGGGCTCCAGTAGCGCTCGTGCCAGACCCCGGACCCGTCGGGGTATTCGACGTCGTAGCGCTGGACGGCCATGCTGTCGGGCTCCCCGGTGGCCGCGACCCGTTCCAGGGAGGCGCGCAGGTTGCGCACGCCGTTCGCCGCCGGATCGTTGGGGTTGTCGGGGAAGACGTCGAAGAGGTAGCGGTCGATGATCTGCTCGCGGGTGCGGCCGGACGTCTCCAGGAACGACTCGTTGACGTCCAGGTACACCAGGTCAGGGGTCAGCAGGGCGACCGCGCCCGGAAGGGCGTGGAAGACCGCGTGGTAGTCGATCCCTGATGCGTCCACATCCACCTCTTCGCGCGCCACCGCCTGCTCGTGAGGTCACTTCCACGATAGGTGCGACCGTGCGGGGCGGGCCCGTCGTCGCCCCGGCATTGAGCCGTTCGGCTCAGTGCCGGGGCCGGCGCGGGGCTGCTCAGGGGGCGATCGGCAGCTGTCGCTTGTGCTCGGTGAGGCGGTAGCGGGCGACGATGGCCGCGAAGGCGGGCCCCTCGACGGGCTTGCCCTCCAGGAGGTCGTCGATGTCGTCGTAGGTGACGCCGAGCGCGTCCTCGTCGGGCTTGCCCGGGTCGAGCGTCTCCAGGTCCGCGGTCGGGGTCTTGTGGACCAGCTCGGCGGGCGCGCCCAGCTCCTCCGCGAGGGCGCGTACCCGGCGCTTGGTGAGGCCGGTGAGCGGGACGACGTCGGCCGCGCCGTCGCCGAACTTGGTGAAGAAGCCGGAGACCGCCTCGGCGGCGTGGTCGGTGCCGACCACGAGGCCGTCGTGCGCGCCCGCCACCGTGTACTGGGCGATCATGCGCTGCCGGGCCTTGACGTTGCCGTGCACGAAGTCCTGGTGGCGCGCGTCGCGGAAGACCGTGCCGCCGGCCAGCGCTGCTTCCAGGGCGGCGTCGCTCGCGGGCTTCACGTCCACGGTCAGGACCCGGTCGGCCCGGATGAAGTCCAGCGCCAGCTGCGCGTCCTTCTCGTCGGCCTGGGTTCCGTAGGGCAGCCGCATCGCGAAGAACGTCGCCTCGTGCCCGGCGGCGCGCACCCGGTCGACGGCGAGCTGGCACAGTCGGCCCGCGGTCGTGGAGTCCACGCCGCCGCTGATGCCCAGGACCAGTGCGCGCAGGCCCGTGGAGGTCAGCCGCTCGGCGAGGAAGGCCACTCGGCGCTCGATCTCCTGCCGTGCGTCGAAGGACGCGGTCACCTGGAGATCGCGGGCGATCTCCTGCTGCAGGGATATGGACGCCAGGTCGGTCACGGTTGCTCCTCGCTCGGGCCCGTGCGCGGGTCGGCACGCGCCGCCCGGCCGGGGTCACAGTCACGTGTACGGGACGGAAGCACTCTAGAGGAAGGCCGGGAGGCCGTGGCCCGGTGGTGTCAGTGGCCCGTGCGACGATGCGAAGCATGATCGTCTCGCTCGATGCCCTGGTGCCCGCCTCCCGTCCGCACGCCTCGACCACGTACGCCGACTGGGTCGCCGCCCACGACCCGGGGGCGGCCACGATCGCGCGGGACCTGACCGAGGACATGTACACCGAGCTCGGCCGGTCCCGGGAGAAGCCCGGCCGGTTCGTCGACACGATGACGGCGCGGGCACGGCGGCTGCCGCCGGCCCACCTGCCCTGGTTCTGGGACACGGTGGGCCATCGCCTGATCGGGTACGGGAGCCGCGCGGGCGGGCGGGCCTACGCGGCGGCGCGCGCGGCCGAGGCCGAGCACGGGCTGCCGGTCGATCCCGGCTACCGCCGGGCCAACGCCCTGCTGTTCGCGGCGGGCGGAGCCATGCCGGCCAAGGAGTTCGGGGCCCATCAGCGCTTCCTCGCCGAGACGCTCGATCCGGCGGCGGCGCACACGGCCCTGGAGGCGTTCCTGACCGCCTGGGCGGGCTCGCGGGCGGACCTGCCGGCGGATCTGGTGCGCCGGGTACGGGCGTCGGCGAAAGCGGCCGGGCACGGGGACGGCGAAGCCGCGCGGATGGTGGGCGCGATCCTGTCGGTCACCCGCGGGAAATCGGTGCCCGAAGCGCTGCTGACCGCCGCGGAGCCGGTCCTGACGGCCCATCCGCCGACGGACGCCGTCATGGCCGGACTGGTCGAGGTCTTTCCGGCCGGGGTCACCGACGGCGGGGCCTGGCTGCGGATGCTGATCGGCTGTGGCGCGACGGAGGCGATGGCGGCCGGGCGGGTGGTGCCGGAGGGCGGGCTGCCGCACTGGGTCGGACAGTTCGTCCGCATGTACCAGTACGCGCTGCAGTCCGGCGGCGGGGTCTCCCGGCAGCCGCTGCCGGCGGAATTCCTCGACCTGGTCGGCCGGTTGGGGCCGCGGCTGCGGGCGGCGGGCACCCCGGTCGCGGTCCACACCACCCGGTACCACTACCAGGGCTTCGACGCGGACGTGCTGGACGCCTGTCTGGCGGCCGGGGCCGCGGTGGCCGACCCGGGCGCGGAGGTCCGGATGCGGTTCTGGGGGGAGCGGTCCCGGCGGGACCTCGTCGCACTGGCCGCGGACCCGGTGTTCGGCCCCCGGCTGGAGGGGACGGTCCATGCCGATCTGCTCCCCGACCACTGGACCGCGCGCGGGCGCCGCGCCGGGTCCGCGGTGACACTGCTGCCGGGCAACGAGGGCATCGCCCACGAGGTGGCCGGCCGGGTCGGCAAGCTCGTCGGCACGGTCGGGGGCGGCGGCATGGCGGGGGCCGAGGAGGCTGTGGCCGAGCTGGAGACCCTGCTGGACCGGCCGACGGTGACGGCCCTCGGCGGGATCGCCGACGCCCTCGCCGGGGCGGGCGCGGCAGGCACGCTGCGGCGCTCGCTGGCGGCCGGTCTGCCGGAGGAACTGGCCTGGCCGGCCCTCGAGTCGGTGTATGCGGGGTTCGCGGAGTCCGCCGGGGCCGACGCGCAGGAGGGAGCGGCCGACGGAGCCCTGCCGGGCGTGGCCGGGGTGACCTGCACCTGGCCCGTGCTGACGGTCTTCGGGCGCGACCGGGCGGTCGCCGTCGCCCCGGACGGGGAGCGGGGGTCCTGCCGGTTCACGGTTCCCGGGGACGCGACCCTGTTCGCCGTGCACTACGTGGGCGGCTCCTTCCTGGTGAGCTGGACCCTCAAGCCGAACCCCTATTACTGCGACACCGCCGTCTGGGCCGACCGGCCCGAGGAGCCGTTCGAGCCCGCGGAGGTCGGCGGGCTCGTGCCGTTCGGCGGCAGCCTGGACGGGGCGTACGGCTTCCAGTTCGAGTCCGCCGACGGGGGCGGGCGCCACAGCGGCCTGCGCGTGCTGCGTCCGGGTGGCACCGAGGGCATCGACAGCGAGGAACTGCTGCTCGGCGACGGCTCGCGGATCTGGACCAACAGGATCTACGGGAAGCAGCCGTGGGAGGTGGTGGACCCGGCCACCGGAGAGCGGCGGGGGCCCGTGCCGCTGCCGGACTTCCCCGGCCGCGCACCGGGCGCCGATGCCGCCGCGGAGCCGTCCGAGGTGGGGATGAGCCTGGACTCGGAGGCGCTGCAGCTGGCACCGCTGCCCGCCGGGCTGGCCGGCTCCCCGCTGGGCAGCCGGGACGGGCTGGTCGGGACCCGGGTGCTGTTCCGTACCCGGCACCGCGACCACGCACCCGACCACTACCTGGTGGAGAGCGTGGACGGACGGACGGCGCGCTTCGACATCGACCGGCCGGGGCAGGAGCCGTGGGGGCTGTGGGCCGCGCCGGAGGGCGCGGTGGAGGACGTGGTCCTGGCCGAGGCACAGACCCGTACAGGCGTGCGCGCGTACACCGCCGACGGGGTCCTGCTGTGGGAGCTGGACGGGCACCGCTCGCCCAAGCACCCGCGGGTGCGGCCGGCCCGGCAGGTCACCGTGTCGGCGGGCGTGGCCCTGCCGCCCGCCTTCTGGTACCTGCTGCGCACGCGGGACGCGGCCGGGTCCCGGGCGCTGCGGAGTGTGGGCGGGGAGACGGCGCAGACGCTGCTGGCGGCCGCCCTCACCGGCGAGGAGGCGCTGCGCGCCGCCGTGGCCCGGGAGTTGCCTGAGGTCACCGACCCGGTACTGGTCGAGGCGGTCGTGATGGTGGCCGGGCGGGCGGCCCGGGTGGAGGAGCGGCGGCGGGCCCTGCACCGGCGCGTGTCCCTGCTCGCCGAGGCCCCGCCGGTCGTGCTGCGCCGGTCCGCACGGGACACCGAGCTGCTGCCCGCGCTGTTCGGGCTGGTCTCGAACGGGGAGGACGACGCGCATCGGCGGACCCAGGACGTGGCCCTGCCGGCGACGCTGACCGCGCTGGCCGCCGACGGCGCCTGCCTGGCCGGGACGATCGGGGAGGAAGTGCGGCGGCTCTCGCCGCCCGCGCCGCCGCACGACTGGTCGCACCTGCTGGGCTCGATCGACGCAGTGGCATGGCGGGCGGCGGTGGCACCGACCCCGGACACGGACCGGACCGCCCTGCTCGCACTGCTCGACACCTGGGCCGACCAGCCGTTCGCCCGTGCGGGCAGCCGGTGGTGGGTGGGCCGGACCTCCGACTCCGCGGCCCTGGACGGGCTGCGGGCGGGCGGGACCGCCGTGGCGTCAGCCGCGCTGCGGACCGGCGGGTCGGCGTGCTGGTTCGTGGCGCCCGCCGCCGGGGACCCGGACGGCGACCCGGTACGGGCGGCCCTCGCACAGGCCCGACCGGTCCGGGTGCGGCGGGACGACGCCGCCCGGCTCCGGTCCCTGGTGGCGGCGGTCGAGGCGCACGGGCCGGTCCCGGTGCCCGAGTCGGCGGCCGCACGCTTCGCGGAACTGACCGGTGTCCGGCGGGCCGTGGCCCGGCTCGTGGTGGCCGGTCTGGTCGGCCGGGCCCACCGGGACGAGGACCGCGCCCTGGCGTGCAAGGCCCCGTACCGGGCGACCGTGATGACGGCCGGTGCGTACGAGGAACTGCGCGCGCGGCTCGGCGGCGCCGGACGGCGGGCCGTCCTGGCCGCGGCTCTGCCCGATGACCCGGCCGAGCTGTGGCGGCCGGGCGGGGTCGACGCGGCCGTGGAGCGGATGGCCGGCGTGTGGCGGGAGCTGCTCGGGGCGCTGCCCGCCGTGCACGACGAGGCGGCGGACGCCCTGGAGACGGACCTGGGACTCGGGGAGGTGTGGGCCCGGCGGCTGGCGGGCGGCTGGGAGGCCGCCGCGGACACGACCGTGAACGCGCCCGTGGAGGCGGCCGGCTGGGAGCTGGCGGCGACCCGGTACGGCATCGGGGTGGAGGTCCGTGCCGTGCCCCCGGCCGGGCCCGAACTGCCGTACCGCACCCCGGTGGGCCTCGACCTCCGCGGGATGGCGAGCGCGCTCGTGTGGGCCTGGACGGACCGGCCCGTCGGGGATCCGGCGGTGGCCGGCGCGATGGACGTGTACGAGCGGCTGCGAGCCGAACTGGCGCGTCCGGAGCTGCTGCTGGCGCTGCCCGGCGGCCGGGTCCAGGACACCTCGGCGCGGATCGCGGAGCGGTTCGGGCCCGGGCTGCTGCCGGTGGCGATGGACGACCGCAAGGAGGAGGGCCCGGTCCCGGTGACCGCGTAGACTCCGGCCCCCTGGTGGTGTGTGCGCCCGGCGGCGCCTCGTTCCTGCGGCCCGCGGCGGTCGCCGACCCCGAGGTGTGGCGGCGGGTCCGCGAGGTCACCGACCTCACGGAGGAGTTGGACCGGGTGGCGCCACTGGTGGCCGGTGGCGGGCTGGAGCGGATGATGCTGCGGGCCCGCTCCGGACCGGTGCCGGCCGGTGCGTACGAGGCGGATCCGCGGCAGTCCTGCCCGGAGCTGGTCACGCTGGTGGCGGGTGAGCTCGGCGTCGGCGCGGACGCGGCGGCGCTGTACCTCCAGGTGGCGGCGCTGGCCACCCCCACCGACCGGAACGTACGGCGGTGGAACGGCTGGTCCGCCAAGCGGCACAAGGAGGTCCAGGCGGAACTCCTCGCCACCGGCGCGGTCATGGAGGCCAAGCGGGCACGGGCGGGCCGGACCGTGTTCCTGCCCGGGGAATGGACCGAGCTGAAGGCCCCGAACCTGCCGCTGGAGACGGTGAAGCTGGCGACCCACCGGGTGCGCCCGCTGTGGAGCAACTCGGTCCATTCCCCCTTCGGCCGGGTGCTGCCGACGGCGCCCCTGCACGAGATGTTCGCGCGGGCCTGGGAGCGGAGGTCCGCCGGTCGCTGAAAGACGTTCGGCACTCGGACGCAAATGGGGTGCGCGCGGGCTCCGGCGTTGACAAGCTGCCCCGGTGAATCATGAACAGATCTCCAGGATCGCCCACGCCGACCACCCCATAAAGGCCCCGCTCGACGACGCATCGGTACGCCGGCTGCTCGAACACGGCGCACCGCGCGACGGCGCGCGGGCGCTCGACCTGGGGTGCGGTACCGCGGAATGGCTGCTGCGCGCTCTGGCCACGCACCCCCGTCTGCACGCCGAGGGCGTGGACACCTCCGAGGAGTCCGTGACGCAGGCCCGCCGGTCGGCGGACCTGCTCGGCGTCCGGGAACGTCTCGTCGTGCACCAGCAGAAGGCCGAGGATTTCGTCTCCGGCCAGCCCTTCGACCTGGTGCTCAGCGTCGGGTCCACCCACGCCTTCGGCGGCCTGCTGCCGACCCTCGCGGCGGCCCGGGAGCACCTGGCTCCCGGCGGCCGCGTGCTGCTCGGTGAGAGCTTCTGGGACCGCGCGCCCTCCCCGGAGGCCGTCGAGATCTTCGGCGAGCTCCACGACCTGGCGACCACCGTGGACCTCGTCGTCGCCGACGGCTGGGCTCCCGTGCACGCCCATGTCAGCACGCGCGCGGAGCTGGACGACTACGAGTGGTCCTGCCTGGGCTCGCTGGCCTCGTGGGCGCTCGACCACCCTGACGATCCGGACGCCGCCGAGGTGCTGCAGACCGCCCACGCACGGCGTGCGGAATGGCTGCGGGGCTACCGGGACAGCTTCGGCTTCGTCACCCTGGTCCTGCGTCCGGTCCCCGGCCGGCACCTGCCGTAGCAACACTGTCCTGATGTGACGACGAGGGAGTGCGGGCGACGGCGGCCGTCCGCACTCCGGCACCGGCGTCCACAGGACCGACGCCGAGAGCGGCGCTGTCCGACCGCCTGGGCGACCGTCCCGACCGCCTACGCGAGGCCGTCGGCGACCAGGCCGGCGAGGACCGCCTGCCCCAGGGCCTGCACGGCGGACTGCGGGCGGACCATCACGGTGAACTCCTTGATCCGGCCCGCCTCGTCGAAGTGGAGCAGGTCGATCCCGTGGATCTCCCGGCCGTCCACCGCGGCCCGGAAGAGCAGGACCTCGGCCGGGGCCTCCGCGCCGTCGGCGCTGGTCCCGGCCGCACCCTCGAAGTCGCCGACGTAGCGGAAGTCCTCGAAGACGCGCATCAGGACCCCGAAGAGTCCCAGGACCACGGGCCGGCCCTCGAAGGGCGTGAACTTCACCGGGCTGTAGAACCGGACGTCCTCGGTGAACAGGCCCTCCAGCCCGGCGAGATCCCGCTTCTCCACGGCGGCGCGGAAGCGTTCGGCAGTCTCCATGACCCCTCCTCATACTCATGAATCTGACTAGTCACTTTCATGAGTATGATGCAGGGGTCGGCGAAGAAGGGGAAGGGGCGACCGCGATGGCTTTGCGACATGCCGTACTGGCGGCGCTGCTGGACGGCGAGTTCAGCGGCTACGAGCTGGCGAAGTCCTTCGACATCGGCGTGGCGAACTTCTGGCACGCCCTGCCCCAGCAGCTGTACGCCGAGCTGGCCAAGCTGGAGAAGGAAGGGCTGGTCGAGGGCCGCGAGGTGGTCCAGGAGACCCGGCCCAACAAGCGCCTCTTCCAGGTCACCGAGGCCGGCCGCACCGAACTGGAGGAGTTCGCCGCGGCCCCGCTGAAGTCCTCCGTCATCCGTGACGACCTGCTCGTCAAGGTCCAGACCGCCGACCGGATCGGCATCGAACCGGTGATCGCGCAGCTCGAAGCGCGCGCGGTGGCCGCCGACGCCAAGATCGAGCTGCTCGGCAGGGTGCTGCGCAAGATGCGCGGCGACCTGGACGAGGAGGAGTTCCTGCTCCACGGCGAGCGGATCGGCGGGTACCTGACCGGTCTGCGCGGCCTCGCCTTCGAGCAGGGACACCGCGACTGGTGCCGCCGGAGCGCGGCGATCCTGAAGGAGAGGCCGGCCCGTGCCGAACGGTGAGTACCTGCGCTACGTCGCCCTGGGCGACAGTCAGACCGAAGGCCTCGGCGACGGGGACGACACCGTGGGCCTGCGCGGCTTCGCCGACCGGTTCGCCGAACACCTCACCGCCGTCAACCCCGGCCTCCAGTACGCCAACCTGGCCGTCCGGGGACGTCTCGCCGGGCAGGTCCGCGCCGAACAGCTGGGCCCCGCCCTGGCCCTGCGCCCCGACCTGGCCACCGTCGTCGCGGGGGTCAACGACATCCTCCGGCCCCGGTTCGACGCCGCGGAGGTCGCCGGGCACCTGGAGGAGATGTTCGCCGCGCTCACGGCCGCCGGGGCCCGCGTGGCGACGGTGACCTTCCCCGACCTCAGCGTGCTCGTGCCCCTCGCCCGACCCGTCGCACCGCGCATAGCCGACCTCAACGACCGCATCCGCGCGGCGGCCGCCCGCCACGGGGTCGCCGTCGCCGAGACCGCCCGGCCGACCGCCGTGACCGACCCGCGGATGTGGACCACGGACCGTCTCCACGCCAGCCCCGTCGGCCACGAGCGGATCGCCGCGGCCCTCGCCCACGCCGTCGGCCTGCCCGGCAGCGACGACACCTGGACGCACCCGCTGCCACCGCGGCCGGCCGCCCCGGGCGGCTCGTCCGTGGCGGCCGAACTGCGCTGGGCGGCCGCGTTCCTCGGCCCCTGGCTGGGCCGCCGCCTGCGCGGCCACTCCTCCGGCGACGGCCGCACCGCGAAGCGCCCCGCACTGCTGCCGCTGGCCGCCGCCGACTAGGTTCTGTCCTGGCGATCATCGGGCAAGCGACCTCGGTGCTGTTCCGGCCCGGGGTCATGGGAGAGGTGGGTGGGGGCGAGTGGGCAGTGACCTGCGGCGTGCGGCGGTGACGGCACTCGTCGAACTCGGACGGAGCGACGACTGGAGCGACCGGGCGGATGCCGGCGCCGGCCTGGCAGGGTTCGCCGAGATGCCGGAGGCACGCGGACCCCTGCTGGAGCTGGTGCTCGACACGGGCGGCACCTTCGTCACCCGGCGCACCGCACAGTGCCTGCTCCGGCGCAAGGACAGGGCGGGGCTGTCGATCGTCGCGTCCGCGCTGGCGGTGGCCGACCCGAATCACGGCGACTGGATCCACACCGCGGTCATCGACGTGTTCAGCATCTTCTCCGCGGACCTGGACGAGGCGCTACGGCTCTGCGCAGAGCTGGCGCAGGACGGCGACGATCGCACCGCCCTGGGAGCCCGTCAGCTGCACGAGGCCCTGGCGGAGATCGATCCCGTCCTTCGCCCCGTACAGGAGCCGCGGCCCGGGCAGGGCGCTGTCGGTGGGGTGCAGTAGCGCCGGAGGCGTGATCTGCGGGCCGACGTGCCGGGCCGCCGACGGCACCCCCTGCGGTGGCTGCCGTCGCAGGATCAGACATCGCCCCGGACCAGGGCGTGCAGGTGCTGGTCATGCCATCCGTCCGCGTGGAGCAGTGCGCTGCGCATGGTGCCTTCGAGGGAGTATCCGGCCTGGTCCGCCACGCGGCACGACGCCGGGTTCGCCACCGAATGACACAACCGCAGCCGGTGCAGGCCGAGATCGTCCAGTGCCCACCGGCTGACCCGCCGTGTCGCCTCGACCGCGACGCCCCCACCACGTGCCGCGGGCAGCAGCCAGTAGACGATCTCGGCGCTGCCGCCCTGCAGGTCGACGTCGTTCCAGCCGATCAGGCCCGTGGCCTCGTCGCCCGGCCGGGCGACGGCCCAGATCGCGGCGAGCCCGGCCTGCCACCGCCGGCGCATGCGCTCGATCCTTTGACGCGCCTCCTCCGGGGAGTTCACCGGCAGGCGGTTCCAGAGGCGAATGGCCTGGTCCTGGCCGGCGGCGTACAAGACTTCGGCGTCGTCCGGGTGCCAGGGGCGCAGCTCCCACCCGCCGGGCAGCGCGAGTACGGGCTGTTCGGACCGGGCCATCCGCCCTGCGGGAACGACATGCGGTATCGGCGAGCTGGAGATCATCGCGGCATCCTGCCACAGCTCGCGCGGCTCGTCCCCCGCACCATCGACCCGGCGGACCGTGCGCGGTCACCGCTTGTGCGGCCACCATCGCGCACGCCTGCGCGAGCCGCGCGGCCCGCGCTCGGGCCGCAGGGGCGGTGCCAGGGCGAAGACCACGGTGATGTGCGCGCCTCCCTGCGGGCCGTGCGCGATCCGCATCGTGCCGCCGGTGACGGCCGCGGCCCTGCGGGCGATGTCGAGGCCGAGCCCGGAGGAGCCCGTGCTGCTCCCTCGGGAGAGGGCCCGGTCCGGTTCCGGGATGCCCGGTCCGGAGTCCTCCACCACCAGTTCCACGGCCTGGGCGGTACGGGCGACGCGGACACCGAACGCGGTGCCGGGCGGGGTGTGGCTGAAGACGTTGCCGATGAGCGCGTCCACCACCGCGGCGATGTCGTCGTCGCTGAGGCTGACAGCCGTGGGCTCCTGGGTGAGGTCGAGGGAGCAGGGGCGGTTCTGCTGCTCCGCCAGGACCGCCCAGAAGGCGGTCCGGCGCCGCACGACATCGGCGGCCTCGCACCGGGGGCAATCGGACGCCGGCCCCGTCCCGGTCGCCTGCCGGCCCGTACTCGTTTCCGCGCTGCGCATGCCGTGGCCCATCGGGCCCACGGCGAGGGGTGTCCGCGCCGCGGTGATGATGGCCTGGAGTTCCGACTCCAGCGCGTGCACCGCCGCCTCGACCCTGGCCGACTCCGGCGTGCCGGCCATCCGCTCCGATGCCAGGTGCAGGGCGGTCAGCGGGGTGCGCAGCCGGTGGGACAAGTCGGCGACCAGTTCGCGCTCGATGGCGAGCAGTTCTGTCATGCGGTGGGCCATGGCGTTGAAGGCGTCGCCCGCGTCGCGCAGTTCCTTGGGGCCCATGGGCTCCACCCGGGTGTCCAGATTGCCCTGACCGAGGGTGTGCGAGGCCTGGGCGAGCTTCTTGGAGGACCGGACGACCTTGGCTCCGAGCCGGTCGGCGACCAGCACCGAGCCGCCGACCAGGCCGACCGCGAGCAGGAGCATGACCGCCCAGGAGGCTTTGACCCCTCGGGTCAGTTCCTCTTCGGGGACGAAGTTCTCGATGACGGCGACCCGGTCACCGGGGAGCACCACGGGCTGCAGGCAGATCCATCCGCCGGGAGTCTTCTGGGAGATGGACTCGCGTCCCTGCTGGGCCCGTTCGAGCAGCTTCACGGGGGCCTGGGAGTCACCGAGGCTCTGGGCGTCGGGGAGATGGATGACGAGGTGCTCGGCCGCGTCGAGTCCGGCGGCGGATTCCCGCAGCGCGGACGGATCCGTGGTGAGGGTGAGGACGGGTGCGAGGGCTGCGGCACGCTGCTCGGCCGCGGTGACGCTCTGCTCCTTGACCAGTGACATCACCAGTGCGCCCAGGGGTATGAGGAAGGAGAGGGCGACCATGGACGTCACGGCGAGCGCGACTCCCGCCAGTGAGCGTCTCACCGCGGGGCCACCAGTTTGATGCCGACGCCGCGGACCGTCAGCAGGTAGCGCGGGGCCGCCGCGCGTTCGCCGAGCTTGCGGCGCAGTGACGACAGGTGCACGTCGACGGTCTGGTCGTCGACGTACGGCTCGCGCCAGACCTCGGTCAGCAGCCGGCGTTTGGAGACGACCTGGCCGGTGTGGTGGGCGAGGAAGGCCAGCAGGTCGAACTCCCGCCGGGTGAGGTGGAGCTCCCGGCCGGCCAGGTAGGCGGTACGCGCGCCGGGGTCCACCGCCAGCTCGCCCACGGTGGTGGCGCCCAGCGGGTCGGCGGCCGGCGCCGGCCGTGCCCCCGGCCCGGTGTGGGCGGCGCCCGCGGGGGGCACGTGGCTGGTGCGCCGCAGGACGGCGGAGAGGCGGGCTATGAGCTGTCCACCGGAGAAGGGTTTGACCAGGTAGTCGTCGGCGCCGGCGTTGAGGAGCTTGATGATTTCGGTCTCGTCGTCGCGGGCGGTGGCCACCAGGACGGGGACGGAGGATATGCCCCGGATCATGCGCAGTGCGTCTCCCCCGTCCAGATCGGGCAGGCCGAGGTCGAGGACGACGGCGTCGACGGGAGTCTGGGTGACCTCGCGCAGGGCGCCGAATCCGTCGCCCACGCTCCGTACGGCATACCCGTGCTCCGCCAGGACCTCGATGAGTGACTGGCGGATGCTGGGGTCGTCTTCCACGACCAGGACGCTGGGCATGGGCACACCTTAGGGGTTCGGTCCGCGCACCCTTCCAGGGGGCGTCTTGCCGGTCAGGGCGGATCAGGGAGCGGTGGCCGGTGCCATGGGGTCTCCCCAGGCCCGCCAGGGCCGAGGGGAAGGATCGCAAGGCGGACGAGGGAGG
>NZ_JBVIAH010000022.1:82519-138115 GCF_055574035.1 Streptomyces sp. NPDC030021 | reverse complement strand
CCGGCATCTACGACCTCACGCTCCTGAACAAGGTCCTCAAGGCCGCCGGCAAGCCCGAGGTCTCCGACGCCGGCCTCGGCGCCAAGTAACCCCGCGATTCGGGATCCTGGTCGCGGGTCCGGACGAGCCGTCCGCGGAGTTCGTCCAGGCCCCCGGCGGCCGCTCATGCTGCCGCTTCGGGGCTTGCCGCTGCGGTTTCCCGGTGCTGGTGGCCCAGGGGCGGGCGTGCGGCAGGAGCGGTTGCCGGAAGACGTGGTGGCGCGTCGAACGCTGGTGGACCGACGCCGGCCACCGAGGTCTGACCGGTCGAGCTGATCGAGGACCGGCAGCGGGAGGCCCGGCTGATCAATGCATTGCCGTGTCGCGCGGATCGAGCCGCAGGGCCGGACCGCGCGTCGCGGTCCGGCCCTGCCCCGTGCGGTGCCGCCTTGCGGCGGCGGTGCGTCAGCTCTGTGCGGTGTCGTCGCCCGCCTGTCCTACGCCCTCGGCTGCGCCTGCCTTCTCGCGCATCTTCCGCACCAGCTCCGCCTTCTGGTCGGCCGCGCCCCGGCGGTCGAGGTTGCGGTGCGGACCGTTGTTCTGCCGTTCGGCGCGGGACAGCCTCTTGCGCTGGCCGCCACCCTGGCCCACGGGGTTGTTGATGTTCTTGCTCACGGTCACGGGTTCTCCCGGTAATGATGTGAAGTGATCTACGGATTCATCGGTGGGGGACGGGCGGCGACGTCGAAGGACGTCAGCAGTGGCCCATCACGCCCTCACTCGTAAATCGGCCTCTGGAAGAACATGACAAAGACGGTACCCGGTTCCGCCGGCCCCGCACACCAACCCTTTCGCCGCCCAGGCGCCGGCCGGGCCCTCGGGACGACTTAGACCCTTGCCGTGGGCGGGCTGGGACGGCTTCGGCTGCTTCGCCGTCGGCCTGGCCTGCTGTCCGTCTCGGGATGGGCGCACGGGTACAAGCGCCTCTGCCGCTGTCTTGCCATCGTCGCACCGTTCGCCGAAGTGGTCGCATCGGCTCCGGAGGGCTCAGCTCACTCCTCGGACCGGGGCACGGCCTTGGAATCCGGCGGAGTGCCGGCGGCTGAGGGCCAGGGTCATGCGCATCGGGCGAAGACCGAGCAGGAGTACGGCAGGGGAAGCGGAACCGGGATCACCAGGTGGTCTGCGAGGCGCTCGTAGCCGACTTCGTCGGGGAGAAGGGCGAGTTGGCGGCGGGGGCCTGAGGCGTCCGTAGCCAGGGGCGCATGTGGTCGGCCGACGCGAGGACTTGACCGCGCCCGTTCACCCCGACGGGGTGCGGCAGCCGGGGAGGGCCACCGGGCGGCCATCCGCGCGCATCGCTCTCCCGGGGTCACGGTCGGCGGACTCCCTGGTGGGATCGGGCATCCCTCGCCGGCTGCTACGTCGCCCATGACCGTGGGCGGCAGGGCCAGTTCGGACGTCGGCTCCGCCAGATCCGCCGTCGGCGGGTGCACGCCTGGACCTGCGCGCCGAAAGACTCCGCCTGGACCTGTTCACCCAGGAGCGCGGTCGCGGCATTCACCGCACGCGGACGTCCGACGGGTGGGAGCCGGAGCCGGCTCTCCCGCAGCACCTCGGGCCTGCCCCGCCGCCCGGCCGCAGTCGCTGCCGGGAGCCGCGCCTTCGACGCACGCGCCCTTGCCGCCGTAGACCGGCGAAGCGGCCCTCCGCTGGCCTACCATGCCTATGAGGGCTTCGGGAACAGCGCGGCCGGAGGACAGATGCCGAAACAGGGCCAGGAATCCGGAGCGGACCCGGGCAGCGCACAGCGGCGGGCCGTGAGGCTGGCCGGCCTTTCGGCAGCCTCCGATACCGGGATGGACCGGTTCGCTCGCCTGGTCTCACGACTGCTCCGCGTGCCGGTGGCCTTCGTTTCGCTGGTCGAGGAGGATCGGCAGATCCTGCCCGGACTGTTCGGTCTGCCGGAGCCCTGGGCGGGGAGACGCGCGCTCCCGCTGTCGCATGCGCCCTGCCGGTACGTGATGGCCTCCGGGCAGCCCCTGGTCGTGCCCGATGCCCGCGCCGACGACCGGCTCCGTACCGACCCGGCCATCGGGGATCTCGGGCTCATCGCGTACGCAGGGATGCCGCTGACCGACACCGACGGGCTGGTCCTGGGCTCCTTGTGCGCCATCGACCACGAGTCGCGGACGTGGAGTGACGGCGAGCTGGCCGACCTGAAGGATCTGGCCGCGGCCTGCTCCGCCGAGCTGCGCCTGCGCATCCTGTCGGCCCAGCGGCGGTCCGCACAGAAGGTACTGGAGACCGCTCGGGCCGCCGCCGAGCGGGCCCGGAGCCACGCGGAGCGCCTGGAACAGGAGGCCCAGGCCGGCATGGACCATGCCGAGCTGCTGCTGAGGGCATCGGAGGAACTGGCCCAGACGTCCGGGCTGGAAGACGTGCGGCGCCGGCTGCGGGACCTTTTCGTCGGTGCCGGCAAGCCCACCTACGTCGGCCTGCTGGTCTCCGAACAGGATGAGCTGCACCGGATTGCCGACCCGGACATCGAGCACTCGGTGGAACGGGAGGTTCTCACGCTGCCCGTGAGCGCGGCGTTCCCGAGCACCCGGGCCATGCGGGAACGGCGGCCGGTTTTCGTACCCGACCGTGAGGCGCTCGTCGCCGGCTACAGCCCCGAGGCGGTCGGCTACTTCGACCGCATGGGCTTCACCACCGTGCTGTGCCTGCCGCTCTGGGGCAGCCGCGCCCTGCTGGGTGTACTCGCCGTCTGCTGGGCCAAGCGGCACGAGGTGGGCGTCACGGAGCGGGCCATGCTCACGGCCGCTTCCGGTTACATCGCGCAGGCGGTGGAGCGCGCCCTGCACCTCGACGAACGCATCTCCGTGGCCCGGCAGCTCCAGGAAGCCATGCTCACCGATCTTCCCGTTGCGGACCCCGTCGAGATCAGCGCCCTGTACGAGCCGGCTGCGGTCGGCGACATGATCGGTGGGGACTGGTACGACGCCTACCACCTGCCGCCCGCCTCACCCGGCGGCGAGCCCGGAGCCCTCATGGTGACGGTGGGTGACATCACTGGCCACGACATGCACGCAGCCACGATCATGGGCCAGATCCGCAGCATGCTGCGGCAGGCCACCCTCGACCACCCGCCGTACAGCCCGGCCACGGCGCTGACCGCCCTCGATGCCGCTTGTTCGGTCCTGCCCATCGAGGCCGGGGGCACGCTGGTCCATGCACGCCTCGACCTCGCCGACGGCGGCCCCGACTGGATGCTGACCTGGTCGAACGCCGGCCACCCGCCGCCCCTGCTCCGCACCCCCGACGGCCGGGTAACCCTTCTGGAGGAGCACGACGTCCTCCTCCACAGGGACCTCGGGCCGTTCCACCGCACCGAGGCCCGGCGCAGCCTTCCCCCTGGCTCGACGCTGTTGTTCTACACCGACGGACTCATCGAACGCCGCGGCCACGACATCGATGCGTCCCTCGCACAGCTCGTCGTCCTGCTCGCGCGCCACGGTGACCGTCCGCTGCCCGAACTGCTCCACCGGATCAGCGACAGGCCGGCGGACCCCGCTCCCGGAGACGACGTCGTCGTACTGGCGCTGCGCGTTCCCTGACGGCGTGAACCGGCCGCTCCCTGGATCCAGCGAGCGCTACGATCTGATCAAGCAGCGCGACCGACGCGCCGCCCCCATGGTGGAGAGCCCGCCCTCACGGCCCCGGCAAGGGCGAACGCAGAGCGCTGCGCCCCTGGTCCCAGGCCTTGCGGAGGTGGGCCGCGAGGCGGTCCTCCAGCAGGACGGTCGCCGCGCACCCGAACGCGATGTCCGCCTCCAGGTCCGGCTCGTCGGCCAGCAGACCTCCGATCACCTCGTGGCGCACCACCTGTTCGTGGACGGCGTCGGCTTCGACGTGCTCCGCATAGAAGTGTTCGGCCGAAGGTCCCGCTCCGCAGCGCCGCATGGCCTTGGCCAGGCGCCTGGACCCTGGCGACGAGGTGACCTCGACGCAGGCAAAGTGGCCGACGAGTGCGCCGCGCAAGGCGCGGTGGAGCCCGAAGAGGGACATCAGGTTCACGGTCGCAAGCAGCGGCGCCGGCGCGCGGTCCACGTAACTGCCGTAGGCGGAATCCAGTCCCAGGTCGGCCATGAGGTCCGCGAAGAGCCGGGCGTGGATGCGGTCGGCGCGGCCGGCGCCGAACTCGTCGTACTCGATGGCCACCATGGCGGCCTTGGCCCGTCCGGTGAGCCGCGGGATGACCCAGGCGTGCGGGTCCGCCTCTTTGAGGTGGTACAGGGAGCGAAGGGCCGCGTACTCGCGCAACTGCCAGAGCTCGCCCCCGGTTTCCAGGTGGTGGCTGAGACTGCCGGAGAGGTCCACGGGCTCGACGAGGAGCGGGGCGAAGGCTTCCTCGACCGTTCGGGGCGCGTCGGACAGCTCGGTGCGCAGGGCGTGCAGGACGCGGGTCTCCATCGACCGGCGCAGCCGCAGCAGCTCCGGGTCCCATTCGCGCTCGTCGTCCACACCGGAGAAGCCGCGGTAGTGCAGCTCGTACAGCAGGTAGAGGGCGAGCTGGAGGTCCTCACCCCAGGGGTCCGCCTTCAGCACGGCCGCCGTGGCGTACACCGGCGGGCCGCCGGATCGCAAGGCCTGCGTCACGGCACGGGACAGCCCGCCCCGCCCTTCGACCAGACGAGGGACGGCGGCCGGCGGCGCTGTGCTCAAACTCAGGCTCAGGCTCGGAGGGGTCATCGCGGATTCCTGTCCTCAGGAGGCGGGCCGCCCCGCGCACGACAGCGGTGGCTGGTGTCGCACCAGGGGTGGGTACGGCTGCGACGGCAGGTGCACACCGCGACCATGAAGCGGTCGGACCGGGCGACCGTCCCGTCGTCCAGGACGATCTCGACCGGCCCCTCGATCAGGACCGGGCCCTGCGGTTCCACCGATACCCTGCGAGCCGGTGTCCGTACGGGGGCCCGGACGGGAGCCGGGGAGCTGTCAGAGGGACTGGGCACGGATGATCACCAGCTCTTCCCACTCGTCGGTTGCTGCCGCCAGACCCCGCTGCTCCAGCCAGGCCCGTCGTGAACGCAGTACGGGGCCCCACGGCACCGAGGCACTCGCAGTGACCTCCGCGGCCAGCCCCACCCCGGTCAGGCGGTCGAGGGTCTCCTCGGCCCCGCACATCGCCGAGTGCACCATGAGCAGGACACCCCCGGAACGCAGCAGGGCCGGGGCGCCGGCGCAGATCCGGTCGATGACGCCGCGCCCGTCGGGACCGGCGTCCCAGGCCCGCTCCGGCCCGCGCGACGGCAGCCGGACCCCCGGGGCCGGGACGTACGGCGGATTGGTGACCACCAGGTCGAAGCGACACCCCGCGGTGCGCGCCGCGAAGTCACCGTGCAGGACGCGCAGCGGCAGCCGTCGGCGCAAGGAGTTCAGCCGCGCCGTCAGCACGGCGGGCCAGGAGACGTCGACCGCCGTGACCCGGGCTCCCCTGCCCGCTGCGTGCAGTGCCAGTGCACCGGTGCCCGTTCCGATCTCCAGCGCGTCGGTTCTCGGCCCGAGTTCCTCCTGGGCGAGCGCCTCCGCGAGGAGAAGGGTGTCCGCCTGCGGCGGGTAGACGCCCGGAAGGGCCATCAGGGCGACCGGGAGCGGGGGCAAGGACAGAGCCGTGGCGGGCACCGCGTACCTCCCGGATTCGAATGCGGCCCGCGGAGCGGACCGCGGAATTTGACCGACATCCTGCGGCTGCCCCGAACTGAGCGGCCCATCCGAATTCTCGTCGATCTTCAGAGGTTCAGACGGATATCGGCCTTTCCCGTTATTTCCACGGGCGGTCACTCGGTGCTTCGCGTCCCGGGCGCACCGGGCCGGCTCACACGCGGGGCCCCTGGTCGCCGGCGTTGCCGCCCGGCGTCTGCCACGAATCCTCGCGCCCCCGCCGCGCCACGGGATTCTGCTCGGCCGGCCGGACAGGGGCCCGGCGCCGCGCGCTGCGTCGGCTGCCGTACCAGAACGCCGACCGAAATTCCGGTAGGCATCATGGCTCGCGCCTACCCACAATCGGCGGGCATACGGGAAATCTCCCTGACCGGCTCTCTCCCGGAATCCCTCCCGGAATTCCCGGCAGGGAACGGGCGGCGGTCGTCGGAGCGGGCGCGCCCCTCATCGGAAGCTGCGCCTCCCCGTCACCGAGGCGCCGCACGGCCCTGCCCGGTGGTGTGGACGTGCAGGTCGGCGCGGGGGTCAGCCCGGCCAGGTGCCCGTCACTCGTCGTGTGGCCACGGCGCCCGAGCGGTCGACAGCGGCCTTGACTACGGCGAAGATCGCGCCCTGGATGGCGGCGGCGATCAGGATCTGCTTCCAGGAGCGGTATTCGTCGGTGGCGCTGGGAGCGTCGCCTTCTCCTTCGACGATCTTCCAGACCTGTTTGAACGCCGCCCCCGCGATCATGCCGCTGACAGCTCCCAGGGCCAGACCCACCGGCCTGTAAGCGACCTCGGACGCTTTCATCGGCTTCGGCGGCCGCGCCGCACCAGCAGGAGGACGACCAGAGCCGCGCCGGCCACGAGCAGCGGCTTGCGGTTGGCGCGTGCCACGCTCGCGGCCCGGCCCGCCTTGTCCAGAACCGGCTCGGGCGTCGTGTCCTTGACCAGCTGCGCCGCATGCTGGGTCTTCGTACGGATCCGGTCGGCGACCACGCCGGCCTTTTCGGCGGCCTGTTCCTTCATGGCGGCCGTCTTCTCTTTCGCCTGCGCTGTGATGCCGGCCTTGTCCGCCGGCGCCTCGATGGTCTGCCCGAGTCCGTCGCGGGTGCGCTCGACCTGCTCGCGCAGCTCGTCGGGGGTGGGTGTGCCGATATCGGTTCGGGGTTCGTTCGTCATCGGAACGCTTTCTCCTTGATCTCGGCCGGATCGGCCTTGACGCTGTCGATGGTCTGCTCCGGGAAGGGGTGCCCCGGCCTCGGGGACCCCTCTTACGATGCGTACGCCGTTGTCATGGCGCGCCTACCCGGTAAACGAACGAGCACCCACGCCACGAGCAGTTGCTTCTGCGCAGGCGGCGCGGTTGTGCGATCACCGCTCCATGCGGCGGCGGTCCAGCCGGTTGAACGCGGCGCGCACCGTCTCTGCGGCCTCGCTGCTCCCTCTTCGGCCGCCGGCGCGCCTGGACCGCGTCCTCGATCGCCAGGCGGTGCAGGCCCAGTTGCTCGGCCGGCTGCCCGAGCTCGCCCTCGGCCGGGTCGACCAGTCGTACCCAGCCGAACTCGCCGTCGCCCAGCCCGCGCAACCGCTTCAGCACCCGTCGGCAGGCCTCGTCGGCCAGGCCGCACTCGACGGTCTCCGACCGGCCCGACCGCTCCTCGTACACCACGCATTCCATGCGCCGGAACCCTGATTTCATGCGCGGCCACGGACCGCTGGCGGTCATGCCTCCGGTGGATGCTGCAGGCGGGATGAGACCGGCGTCGCCCTACTGGCCGGAGTGCCCCAGGCCGACGCGGACGCGTACGGGGCCCGCGACGCCGAGGCCGGCACTGCCCAGACCCCCGAAGCGCGTCCTGCTGCTCCTCACCGAGGCGTACCGGCACGGCAACGCCATCGGCGGCTGGAACGGCGCGGAGCGGCTCCTCGAAACCGTCGGCATCACGGCAGGCGAACCGGGCATCGCCGTCGCCGACAGCGGCAGCGCGGTCGTGGCCGCCCCCGCGACGGCGCTGGGCGAGCACCGGGCCTGGGACCGGTTCCCCGCCGCCCTCTGCCCCGTGCCGGGGCCGGGGTCTCCCGAGGGTCCCCCGGCAGCCTGGAGAGGCGTCAGCGTTCGGCGTAGGGAAGGTCGCCTGTACGGGGCATCCCGCCCGGCGAACAGTGTCACCACCACCCCACCGGGTACACGGGGTCAGGGCGGTCGGCCGCGCCCCCGATGGACGATCGAAGGAGACCTGGTGGACGGGATCGTACTGCTCAAGGAAGACCACAAGACGGTCGAGAAGCTGTTCAAGCAGTTCGAGAAGGCCGGCGACAACGCGCACGCCACGAAGCGGAAGATCGCCGACCAGGTGATCGAGGAACTCACCACGCACACCTGGATCGAGGAGAAGATCTTCTACCCCGCTGCCCGCGAGGCCGACCCCGACACCAAGGACCACGTCCTCGAAAGCATCGAGGAGCACCACGTCGTGCTGTGGATGCTCTCCGAACTCAAGGGTCTCGACGCGAGCGACGAGCGGTTCGACGCCAAGATGACGGTCCTCATGGAAAACGTCCGCCACCACGTCGAGGAAGAGGAGAAGGAGTGGTTCCCCGAGGTCCGCAAGGCGATGGGCCGCAACCGCCTCACCGAACTCGGCGAACAGATGGAAGCGGCGAAGAAGACCGCCCCGTCCGATCCCTTGGCCGTCCCCAGCGCATGACCTCTCCAGCCGTCCGGACAGCCGGGATCCGAGGACATGGACACGCCCGCGCGACCGCCCCGGCGGGAGGCTGGTCGTTCGGGTGCCAGTGGGGACCGGGCCGAGATCCCGGCGTGACACCGGGTAGGGGTCGAGTATGAACTCACACACCCACGACGCCTCGGCCGTGACCGGGCGGACCGCAGTACCCGGCACTGCCTCGACCCGGTGGCTGACCGCGCTGGACCGGCTCGAACGGACCACGGTGGCCGATCCGGCGATCAGGGTGCTCCAGCGGGGCATCCGCGCGCTACCCCTGGGCGGGATGCGTGATCTGCTGCGCGGCAGGCCGCTCGGGCACCCTCTGCATCCCGTACTGGTGCAGGTACCCATCGGATGCTGGCTCTCGTCCGCCGTGCTGGACGTCGTACCCGGGACGCAGCGTGCGAGCAAGACCCTCACCGCCGTCGGACTGGCCGGGATCGCCCCGGCAGCGGTGGCCGGCTGGGTCGACTGGGCGGACCTGCCTCCCGAACAGGCCCGGGTCGGCCTGGCCCACGCGGCCTCGAACGCGGCCGCGGTGGCCTGCTACGCCGTGTCCCTGACGTCGCGGCTGCGCGGCCGCCCGGCGAAGGGCCGGCTGTGGTCCCTCGGCGGGCTGGCCGCCGTCGCGGTCACCGGCGCCCTGGGCGGGCACGTGGCCCATCGCCGGACGGTCGGGGGGTACCCGGCAACGTGAGTGACACCGGCCGTGCGCGCACGACCGGCTCCGGCCCTGCGCCCATGAGCCCCGGGGCGGCAGCTGCGCCCAGGGGGCGGGGCCGCCCCCTGCCCCCGGGCTCCCGCCCGACGGCGGTGGCGGCCGCCGGTATCGCTGGTAGCCGGTCGACGACCGCGCAGCCCAGGCACTGCATGGCGGTGACCGTCCCGGTCCCGCATTCGATCCGGGTGCGTGAAGCGGTGAAAGCAGGGCAGGCGAAGTCCAGGCGGCACGCAGTACATCCGCCGAGCTCGACGTACGGAACAAGGAGGATCGGCGGAGAAGCATTTCCCCGCCGTCCCCCATTGACCGGAGGAGTTGTTTTCGCGTGACTGAACATGTGTGGAGTTACCAGCCGACCGCGGGCCACCTGGCCGGTACGGACCTGACCGGCTACAAGGTCGAGGCGACCGACGGGAACATCGGCAAGGTCGACAAGCACTCCGACGAGGTCGGTGACGCCTACCTGGTCGTGGACACCGGCGTATGGATCTTCGGCAAGGAGGTCCTGCTGCCGGCGAGCACGGTCGTCAGGATCGACCCCGAGGACAGGAAGGTCTTCGTCGCCGGCACCAGGGAACAGATCAAGGCCGCCCCCGAGTTCCACCGGGACAAGCACCTCGGCGACGCCGGCTACCGGGAAGAGCTGGGCACCTACTACGGTGCCGGCGCCCCCTTCGGCGGCCGCCCCGCCTGATCCCGGCGGCCCGAATCCGAGCGAGCCCGCACCCCCGGACGGGGGTGCGGGCTCGCTGAGTCACAGGGGTCTCGATTCTCCGGAGCACCGGAACCGTCTCGTGTGTGGGGTTCTGAGTCTGCGGCCGGTGCGGCGATCACGGCCGGGCGGGCAGCGCTGCGGCGGGCGGCAGCGCCTCGGCGGCGCGGGTGATGAAGCGGCGGGTGTCCTCCGGGTTCAGGGCCTGAGTCTGAAGGTGGTCGAACATGGCGCTGTAGTGCCGCACGTCGGATCGTTTCTCCAGGTAGAGGTCGCTGGTGAACCGCTCCAGATACACCGTCCCCGTGGCGGTGTCCGGGAAGTCGAGGATGGAGAACTGTCCAGAGATTCCGGGATGGGCTCCCGCGCTGTGCGGGAGGACCTGCACGGTGATGTGCGGCTGCTCGCCGAGGAGGTTCAGGTACTCGAGTTGTTCGCGCATGATCTCGGGGCTGCCGACCACACGGCGCAGTGCCGATTCGTCCAGCACGACCCTTAAGAGGAAGGGCCGGGCCGGGTGGTGGGCGCGCGACTGACGGCGCAGCCGCACCTCAAGGCGCACGGCGATCTGTTCCTCCGTGGCCAGAGGGATCGTTTCCGCGGTGACTGCCGCCACGTAGCCGGGTGTCTGCAGCAGGCCGGGGATCACCAGGGGTTCGTAGGAGCGGACGGACGCGGCTGCCGTCTCCAGGCCGATGTAGACGGCGTACGGGACTTCCCCGCAGGCGACCCACCAGCCCTGCCGGTTCGACTCCCTGGCCATCTCCATCAAGGCGTCGACGACTTGCTGGTCTGTGACCCCGTAGAGGCCGCACAGGTCCCGCACATCGCGCGGGCTGATCCCGCGCCGGCCGGTCTCCAAGTGGCTGACCTTGGGCTGGGAGATCAACAGGTGCTCGGCCACCTGCGTACTGGTCAGGCCACGCGCCAGACGGAGCCGGCGCAGCTCCGCGCCCAGCCGGCGTCGTCTGACGGTCGGGTTTCCGCTCACATCCACGGGCGGTCTACCTCCGGCTCGGGACTGACTACCAGCCACAGAACTTGCCGCGGCCGGGCCCGGGTGAACGCATGCGCCGCGGAATGATGATCAACGGGCCCCGCTGTCGAGTGTCACGCGGCGCGAGCGCAGCCGCGTGCACAGCCCGAGCAGAATTCACCCGAATACCACGGCCCTCCACCCATCCGCCGGAATCGAGTGCTTATCTGCCAAATACCGTGCGTGGGGACGTCGCCAGGGGTCCGGCGGCCGTGCGGCTCACGCGGTCGTCCTCGCCGTATGACGTTGCGGGGTGTCCGGGCTGGTGCGGGCGGGCTTTGCAGGGCAGGCTGACAAGTACAACGTCTGCCGGCGCATCGTTGCGGGAAAGGGGCGCTCGGGATGATCGGGATCGCGGATATCCGGGAGTGGCGTACCCACGATGTTGTCGATGCCGCAGGCCACAAGATCGGAGTGCTGGAGGCGGTCTACGTGGACACCAGCACCGACGAGCCGGCCATGGCCACCGTCCTGGTCGGGCTGCCCACCCGCCGCCACCTGGTCTTCGTCCCGCTGGCCGGCGCGGTCGTAGGGCCCGGCTACGTCAAGGTCGATCACGACAGGTCGCTGGTGAAGAAGTGCCCGGCGATCGGGACGGACGACGTCCTGCCTGCCGAGGACGAGGCTGCGGTCTTCGCGCACTACGGCCTGCCCTATCAGCCCGGCGTGAACGGCGAGCGGCAGCTCGCCCGCCGCTGACCGGCTCTTCGAGGAGGTGCCCTGCGTCATGACGCTCTTCCTGATTCTCGTCATCGTCGCGATCGTGCTGGGCCTCATCGGCGCCGTCGCCGAAGGGCTGTTCTATCTGCTGATCATCGGCATCGTGGTGTTCATCGGCGCCCTGGTGTACCTGGTCCTGCACATCCGGCGTTCCGGCCGGCACCACCGCACGCTCCGCTGAGAGCCCTCCGGGGATTCGGGTACCGGCCTCTGCCGGGCAGCGGCGGGGCGGCGGGGACGATGGTCCTCTTCTCCCTCTCGACGTATGGGGTGAGGGCTTGGATGCCGCGTCGGGCGGTGCGCGAGCTGGACCACCGGGTGTGCCGGGGATGAAAAGCCGTCGGAAGTCACCTGCGGATGAACTCGCACTCGATCCGACGGAAACCGACATCGCTCACCGATTCGACAAGGCCGGTGTTCGGGCCCGCGCAAGAAAGGGAGCGTAAACGCTCCCGATCAGAGCCATTTGGAATGACGGAAGATCGATCGGCGCGCCCACCCTCCGGCAAGCTCGTGAAATCACCCTCCTGGCGGCACCTCTCACGCGTGGCGGGTTTGAATGCATTTCCATATGAGCGACTCCGCCTCGTGTGAGTTAATTCGGACCCATGCGGCAGGGGAACTATCACATGATAGACGCGGCGAGTTCTGATATTTTCATCGCGCTTCACGGTGCTGAATATGTTTGTAATTCCCCCCCTTCCCCTTGCCTGTTTTTGACAGGTGATTGTTGCTGCGTAATATGCGGCGACAACGAAAAGGCTTCCCGGGCGATCGGTAGGAGCCCGGTATGCCACGGCCCCCATAGGAAGTGGCCCCCTCGATGAAGCTGAAAATCCGTGCGGCTCAGCGCCGCCCCTTTTCCGGCTGGCTGGCCTCGGCCGTCGCCGCAACGGTTGCCGGTGTCATGGTTGCCGGCTTGCCGACGCAGGCCCTGGCCATCGCGACAGCCGTGCCGCTGGGTACCACCGCCAGCTATTCTGTTCTGGCAGGTCAGGGAGTCACCAACACCGGTCCCACGGTGATCGACCACGACCTCGGGACGCACCCGAACCCGGCCATCACCGGGTTCCCGCCCGGCCTCGTGCTCGGTGCCGTGCACCCTGCGGATGCCCAGGCCCTCCAGGCCAAGAGCGATCTGATCATCGCGTACAACAACGCGGCCGGCCAGGCCGAGGACTTCGACCTTCCGGCGGCCATCGGCTCGGGAACGTCCGGCCCCACAGAGCTGATTCCGGGCGTCTACACGAGAGACCCCGCCGGCAGTGTCGGACTCACCGGCGACCTGGTCCTGAATGCCGGGGGGAACCCCAACGCGGTCTGGGTGTTCCAGATTCCTGCAGCCCTGACGACGGCGACCTCCAGTCGCATCCTCCTCACGAACGGCGCTTCGCCGTGCAACGTGTTCTGGCAGATCGGGAGTTCGGCGGAGCTCAACACCAACACCACCTTCGTGGGCACCATCATGGCGCTGACCTCGATCTTCCTGCGAACGGGAACGAACATCGAGGGCCGGGCGCTGGCGCGTAACGGCGAGGTGACGATGGACAGCAACAGGATCTTCCTGGGCGGGTGCTCCACCGGCGGCACGACCACCGGAACGACCACCGGAACGACGACCGGGACCACCACCGGCACGACGACCGGCACGACCACCGGCACGACCACCGGCACGACCGCCGGAACGCCGACCCCCGGATCGACGACCGGTACGACCGTGGGTCTGATCAGTGGCGGCCTCCTGGGCGGACCGATCGTCGAACTCGTATCCGGCGGCACCTCGGGGAACATCGCCGGCAACACCTCCGGAAACACCGCGGGCAACACGGCCGGGAACACGACCGGCGGCAACACGACCGGCGGGAACGTCACCGGCGGGCACGGCGGTCAGCCCGGCGGACCGGAACACGGCGGACCGGGCGGACCGGACCACGGCGGCCTGGAGCACCACGGGCCGGAGCACGGCGGGCCGGGCAACGGGCACGACGAGGGACCCGGTAAGCCGGACCACGGCCACGGCCACGACCACGGCGGGAAGCCCGGCGACCACTACGGCTACGGCGACAAGCCTGCGGGCCACGAGAGTCACGAGGGGCACGAGGGGCACCAAGGCCACGAGGGCTAGGCAGCAGGCTGCACGAAGCCCGTTCATCGGATGACGGCGCGCGGCGGGATCCTCATCGAATCCGCCGCGCGCCGTAGGTGAGAGTCGCAGAGACCTCAGGCGAACAGCAGACACGAGAAAGACCGGGTGGGCCGCGGTGTCGAGCGGAATTGAATGTACGGGCGTGAAGGAACTTCATCAGTCCGATTCCGGTCCGGTCCCCCAACAACATCATGACGAAGCCGCCACGCCGGGCAAGCCGCCCATAAGAGTGCGCGCAATGAAAGCAGGGCTGCGCACCGCCGTAGCCCTCTGCCTGGTGACGACACTGGTCCATGTCGTCCTGGTGTTCCTTCATGTGGCCCCCGCCAACCCTGTATCGAAGCGCTACGGCTCGCAGGTCAACGGGTGGGTATACCCGCTCTTCGAACAGAACTGGCGGCTCTTCGCCCCGGACCCCGACTCCTGCAACCGGAAAATCCTGGCGAGAACCGCACACACCGACTCCAAAGGATCGGTGCAGGTGACCCCCTGGTTCGACCTGGCTGCCGTGGACCATTCCGCAGTCGACCACAATGTATTTCCGAGCCATACGTCCCAGAACCTTCTGCGCCGCGCCTGGACCTCTTATGTCGAGACACATGGAGGAAGCGACACGGCACGCTCGGAACGCGCCGTGATGCTGCAGACGTACCTGCGCAACATCGCCGCGGACCGCGTCGGCGCCCACAACGACGGCGGCACTTTCGACTTCATTCAGCTCCGGGTCGTCACACTGCCCGTCGCTGCGCCCGGCACAGCGGCCGGGAACCGCCCGCCGGCACCCACCGAGGACCGGCTCCTGCCCTGGTGGAAGGTGACCTCCCATGGGAAATGAACAGATTCCCCAGCCCCCTTCCACGGCAGCCACGCCGCACCGGCCTGCGGCCCAGGAGACTTCGGTCGCCGGCACGGCCCACCGGTGGCTCCTCGACCGGATCGGCGCGCTGTGGGCGCTTCTCACCGACCGGCCCGTCTCCCTGTACGCCGCGTCGGTTCTGCGCATCGGCTACGGGCTGCTCTACCTGGTCTTCCTGCTGCGCGAGTTCCCGCACCGTGACGAGATCTGGGGCCCCGGCTCCCCCTGGACACCGGCGCTGGCACAGCAGCTCTTCGACCAGACGGGCTGGAACAGCATCCTGATCCTGTCCGACAGCCGCGCCTACTTCGAACTCTGCTACGTGATGGCCCTCGTCACGTCCGCGCTGTTCATGCTGGGCTGGCGGACCCGCGCCGTGTCCGTCCTCTTCGCCGTCGTAGTGAGCTCGTTCCATGCCAGATCGATCTTCATGACGGACGGGGGCGACAATCTGATCCTGCTGATGGCCCTCTACCTCGTCCTCACCGCGTGCGGTCGGCGCTGGTCCCTGGACGCACGCAGGAACCGGCTCAAGGCAGCCCGTACGGGGGACGCGCCGGAGCCGGTGAGGAGCTTCTCCGCACAGCAGTTCCACGATGCCCGCACCACCTTGACGACGGTGGTGCACAACTGCGGCATCCTCGTCATCGCGGCACAGGTCTGCTTCCTCTACGGATCGGCCGGCCTGTACAAGGTCCAGGGCCCGACCTGGGGCGGCGGCACCGCTCTCCACTACGCGCTGAACCTCGAACTCTTCCAGCCCTGGCCCGCGCTCTCCCACCTCGTGGACGAGTACCCGATGGTGATCGCGATCGCCGGCTACGTGACGGTGCTCTTGCAGGTCGCCTTCCCGTTCGTGCTCTTCGGCAGGCTCAAGTACCCCGTTCTGACCGTGCTGCTGGGCATGCACATCGGCATCGCAGTGCTCCTGGGACTGCCTCTCTTCTCCGGCGCGATGATCGTTGCGGACGCCGTGTTCCTTCCCGACCGCTTCTACTCCCTCCTGCCTCGCCTGTGGCGACGCGCAGCACGGCGTACAGGGGTGTGGCGGCCGGCACCCGGCCAAGCGGCGGGATCCGCATCGGTACCTCCGCAGGGCAGGCCGGGCGAAACCAGCCGGGTGTGGAGCGGGCAGGCTCAGCGGTGATCGTCCGCTGCTGCTCGGCGCCCGCCCGCACCCCCACCTGCCCGCAACGGCGGGGCGTGGACGCGGCCTACGCGAACCCGCCCCATACGGCGGCGCCGCTCTGCGCGGCACCGGCAGTGGCGTCGATCCGGTACCTGTCGTCCTTCGCATCGCGTCCGCCGGTGGCGTGGTCGTACTGGCCGGCGAAGACGTGCTCGCCGGGCGGGACGGTCCTGCCGGGTTTGAGGGTCCACCGGTAGACGAGGAAGCCACCTTCCCGGCGGGTGGAGAGGTCGAAGTCCGCGGCGGGGCGGGTCCGCCAGCTACCGGTGTCCTTCACCCCCTCGGTGAGGGCGATGCGCAGCTCGACGACGAGCGCGGTGAGCGGTGTCCCCGCCTTGAGGGTGACGTTGCTCTGTGCCCAGTAGGCGTTGCTGTGGGGGTCGACGGAGCCGTCGGCCCACAGTGGACCGTCCTCGGTCCGGCTGCCCGCGGCCGTCGGTGGCACCGCGCGGCCGACGGCGGACGGGCCGGCTGACGGGCCGGCTGACGGGGCGGCGGCGGACGGGTTCCGAGGCGGGTCCGGGTATTGCACGGCGGCCACCACCATGAGGGCGCTCGCCGTCAGGGTTCCCGCGGTGGCCAGGGTCGCGAGGACGATCTTCGGCCAGGACAGGGCGCGGATGCGCTCGCGGTCCCGCGATCGGCGGGCGGTGCCGGGACGTGCCATGCCGCGCTCGACCCGGGCCAGCATGCGGGCCCGGTCGGGCAGGTGGGCTTCGGTGCTCTCGCGCAGCAGGCCGCGCAGTTCGTCGGTCACCGGCTTCCCCTTCCCACCAGCTCGCCGGCCGCCCGCGTACCGAGCAACCGCTGCAGTTCCGCCGTCCCCTTCGAGGTCTGGCTCTTCACCGTACCCACCGATATCCCGAGCGCCGCCGCGGTGTCCTTCTCCGAGAGGTCGAAGGCGTACCGCAGTACCACGCAGGCGCGTTTGCGGAACGGCAGGGTGTCCAGCGCGGCCCGTACGTCCATGACGGCGGCCAGGTCCGGGCCGTCGGTCCGCTCCGGGCGGTGCGACCAGAACAGCAGGACGCGCCGCCGCTCGCGTACCGTGCTCCGGATCCGGCTGCGGGCAAGGTTGGCGACGATTCCGCGGGCGTAGGCAGCCGCGGAGTCGGCACGGCGAGCCCTGTCCCAGCGGTGCCAGAGCGCGACCATCGCGTCCGCGGCAAGGTCGTCGGCGGCGTCCGCCTCCCCGGTCAGCAGGTACGCCAGGCGGGAGAGTTCGGCGTGATGGCGTTCGAAGAATGCGTGGAACTCCGCGGCCGCCTCATCTTGGGTCATGGCCTCGGTACGGCCTCTCGGTGCGACGGCGGCGTTCTCAGGCAGGTGCCGGAGCGTAGCAGTCCGTTCGAGCGTTCGTTCGGACGCTTCGGTTCGCCCGGGCCTGGTCCGCACGGTGACGCCCATCAGTCCGTCGGGTTCCAGCCGTCGGTGCCGGCCAGGTAGGTGCGGGCGGTGTGGGCTGCGGCCCGGTCCGGGCCGAGCTGGGGCCGGTTCGCTCCGGTTCCGGCGCCGGGGCCGGTGTTGGCGTACTCGGCGAACCGGGCGGACTTCCAGGAGAAGCCCCCCATGTCGGTCCACGGCCCCTCGGTCTTCACGGCTGCGGGCAGGCTCGTGTTGCGGATGACCAGCTGGCCGACCGCGCTCGCGCCCGGGTGCCAGGGGCGGCCGAGGTAGTAGGTCCCGGGCCGGGCGGGGCTGCTGATCGTGCTGTCGGTGATGAGGATGCCGTACGGCTTGGCCGCATCGGTGTTCGGCGCGGCGAGGTATCCGCCCGGTCCGCCGGCCGCGGCGCCCCGGTCGCGCAGGGTGAAGTTGACGTGGTCGTAGACGGCGGTGGCGTTGCCGAAGACGAAGTCGACGTCCCCCGCGACGAAGCAGTGACGGAAGTACTGCCTGTACTGGCCGGTGGCGGAGGGAGCCCAGTTGAGAACGGTGTCCTGGTGGCCGATGAAGCGCGAGTTGAGGTACCTCTGGCGGTCGCCGGCCGCGTTGACCGCCACGGCCTGCGTGTCCCTGACGTCCGGGTGGGCCGACCTCTCCCACGTGTTCTCGACCGTCACGCCTGTGACGGTGATGTCGTTCGCCGAGAAGGTCGCGGTGGCACTGCCCGCGGTTCCGTACGTACCGCCTCCGGGCTTGGGCGTGCCGGAGGCGTTGTCGTAGGTGATGACGACGTCCTCGGCGTTGCCGGTGACACCCTTGAGGGTCAGTCCGTGCTTGGAGGCGGGAACGTTCACCATCTCCCGGTAGGTGCCGCGGGCGACGAGGACGGTGTCGCCCGCGGTGGCGGCGTCGACGGCGGCCTGCACGGAGCGGTGGGCCGCGGAGCCGTCGGCGGCGACCGTCAGCGTACGGCCGCCGGCCGGACCGGACGGGGTGGGAGCGGACGGGGCGGGACCCTTGCCACCGGTCTCGGTGAGGACTCCGGCGCCCGCTTTCCCCGCTTTCCCCGCTTTCCCCGCCGTCCCCGTCAGCTTCGCCGGCAGTCCGGCGGCGGGTTCCAGTCCGGCGGTGAGGGTGGGCCGCCAGCCGACGGTGGCCTTGATCTTCTTCCCGGGATTGGCCGAGTTGTGGGCGGCGACCAGGTCCACGGGGGCGCCGCCGACGAGGTTGCCGCTGCCCGCGATGGCTCCGGTGCCGTCGCCGCTGAGCAGCTGGGAGGTCTTCCGGTCGGAGGAGAGCTTCCAGTAGTTGTTCTGCGCGACGACCTGGGCGCCGGCACGGGAGTTGACGCTGTAGCTGTGCGCGTAGCCCTCCGAGGCCGTGGTGTCGTAGTAGTTGTCGTACAGGTGGATCTGGCCCACGCGGGCGAGGGGGGCGCGCTGGACGATGCCCCGGAAGACGTTGTGGTGGAGCGTCACCCGCAGTTTGGTGTCCTTGTCGCTGCTGCCGATCAGCATCGTCTTGTCGTGGTTGCTGAACGTGTTGTATCCGACGGTGACCAGGTCGGAGGCGTTGGTGATGTCGAGGGCGCCGTCATGGACCTGGTACTCGCGGCCGAAGCGGACCGGGTTGGCGGAGTCCGGGTGCGGGGCGTCGGAGAAGCTGTTGTGGTCGACCCAGACATGGGTGGCGCCGCGCAGGCTGACGGCGTCGTAGGCGGAGTTCCAGTTGCCGGTGGAGCCGTCGGTCGGGTCCCACTGCGGGAAGCAGTCCCGGACGTCGGTGAGCGACAGGTTGCGGATGATCACGTTGTCGGCGTTCTTCACCACGAGGCTGCCGCCGGTGATGCCCGCTCCGGTGCCGGGCACGCCTATGACCGTGGTCCGCGCCGGCACGGTGAACACCATGCGGGCGGCCTGCCTGGCCTGGGCCGCGCGGCGGGCGTCCTCCTGGGCGCCGGACGGCACCTTGGCACGGCCCCAGACGGCGGGATCGTAGGCCTTGAGGTAGGAGTCGAGCGAATAGCCGGTGCCCGCGGCGTGGTCGGCGCAGCTCTGCGGCTTCCCGCTGTCGTCGGTGTCGGCGTCGATCAGGCCCTTGACCCGGACGATCCGCGGGGCGTCGGCCGGGCCCGCGGCCAGGGCTCTCACCAGTTCGGCGCGGGTGGAGACGGTGAAGACGTGAGCTGCGTCCGCGGCACGGCCGCCGGTGGTGCCCGAGCCGCTCGCGGCCCAGCCGTCCCGGGCGGGCAGCACGCCGTGGGCGAGGTCGGCGGGTGCCACGGCGTCGGCCTTCACGACGAGCGGCACGGCGCCGAGACCGGCGGCGACCAGGGTGGCCGCTCCGGCCAGGGCGAGCCTTCGACGTCCGGTGGGGCGGCGGTGTGGGGAAGCGGACATGGGCGGTGGCTCCTTGGGGTGAGGTGCACTGTTCACCCCTCAGTTGCCACCGGAGCCCGAAAGGTTGCCGGGCACCCGCCGAAATCCTCTCCATGACGTTGGCCTCCGGTCACACCTCCCGAACGGGCACCTCCTACGGCACCCGCGCCGTCAGGGACGCCAGTTCGCCCAGGCGTTGGCGGACCGGGCTCCGCGCGGGCGTCCGGGTGCGGCTGCCTCTGGACGGCTTCGGCAGCCGGCTCGTCGAGCAGGACCTGCTCGATCTGATGGACCGAGGAATGGTGCGGCAACGCCCGCAACGAGAACGAGTGGCGCGACCGCCCACGTCCGGCTGCGCGGCCCCGCCGTGGACGGCGTTGCCGCCGCCTTCGCACAGAACTGGGCCGAGTGCCACGACGCCCTCTTCGACGACCGCGACCGCTTCACCGAGCACGCACCGCAGGGCGGGGCAGTGGTGCAGGTGGTCCGGGGGGCGGCCGGTATCGGCTGGCAGGAGTTGAGGCCGGCTCGTGGCGCCCCCGCGCCCGGACGGCCCGATGGCCGGATCTGAGACAACCTCGTCATTGCGGACGCCAGGGCAGGGGCGCGAGGATCGGTGCATGCCCGCACCCCACCGCGTCGTCATCGTCGCCTTCCCCGGCGTGGAGCTCCTGGACATCACAGGTCCCGCCGAGGTGTTCTCGGTCGCGTCCCGGGTCTCCCAGGGAGGGTTCCCCGGCTACTCCGTCCAGGTCGCCACGGAGGACGGCGGTCCGGTGGCCACCTCCAGCGGCCTGCGGGTCCACTCCGACCTGCGGCTGGACGAGGTGACCGGCCGCGTCGACACCCTCCTGGTGTCCGGGGCGGTCGCCCACCCCGAGGGGGGTGGAGTCCGGGCCGTCGTCGATCCGGTGGTCACCGGCTGGCTCCGTACGGCGGCACCGCGGGCGGGGCGTACCGGATCGGTGTGCGCCGGCGCCCATCTGCTGGCCGCGGCCGGCCTGCTGGACGGCCGGACCGCCACCACCCACTGGCTCACGGCGGCGCAACTGGCCGCCGCGCATCCCGAGGTCGACGTGGACCCCGATCCGATCTTCATCCGGTCCGGTTCGGTGTGGACCTGTGCCGGGATCACCTCGGGGATGGACATGGCACTGGCGATGGTGGCCGAGGACCACGGTCAGGCCCTCGCGCTCGCCACCGCGCGCATGATGGTCATGTACGTCAAACGCTCAGGCGGCCAGAGCCAGTTCAGCGTGCCCCTCTCCGTCCCGGCGCCCACTGACGACCGCATCGGCGAGCTCCGTCAGTGGATCACCGAACACCCCGGCGCGGACCTCTCCGCCGAGGCTCTCGCCCAGCGCCTCAGCCTCAGCACGCGGCACTTCTCACGGCTCTTCGCGCAGCGCACCGGCACCACGCCCGCCGCCTACGTGGAGTCGGCCCGGCTGGAGGCCGCGCGGCGCCTCCTCGAGGAGAGCGACGCCGGTCTGCCGCAGGTGGCCGCCGCCAGCGGCCTCGGCTCCCTGCAGACCCTCCACCGGTGCTTCCAACGGCACCTGGGGACAACCCCCGCCGCATACCGCCGCCGCTTCCGCTGAAGCCGGCGCGCCCCTTACCGCCCACCCTCACTGCCCGCCGGCCCTGTCCGCGGCCGGCGGAAGCCGGGGCATGCCCGCGCCCGGCCCGTACACGAAAGGCCATCATGTCCGGCACGAAGATCATTCCGATTCCGGTGCTCGGCAAGCACGCGGTCAACGCCTACCTGCTGCTGGGCCGACGCCCCGTCCTCGTCGACGCCGGTACGCCGGGCAGCGGACGCCTCGTTCACGACCGGATCGCCGCTCACGGAGTGGACCCCGCCGACCTCGCCCTGATCGTCATCACCCATGGCCACATCGACCACTTCGGCTCCGCAGCGGAACTGCACCGCCTCACGGGCGCACCCGTCGCCGGGCACATCGCCGACCTCGAACCCTTCCGTACCGGCCGGCCTCTGATGCCGTACCTCCCGACGGGGCCCATGGGTCGCCTGATGAACAGGAACAGGAAGCTCCACGTCGCGGCGGACCCGTTCGAACCCGGGATCCTGATCAGCGGCGAAACCGATCTGTCGGACTTCGGGCTGGCGGGACGGATCATGCCCACCCCGGGCCACACCGCGGGTTCCGTCTCCGTTCTCACCGATGACGGGGACCTCGTCGCCGGTGACCTCGTGGCCAACTCGTTCATGGGCCTCATCCCCGGCAAGCCGGCGAACCCGCCCTTCCATGACGACCCCCTGGGCAACCTCACGAGTCTGCGCGCCATGCTCGAACTCGGCCCCAGCCGCCTCCATGTCGGCCACGGCACTGCGCTGGACCCCGAGCGCGTCCGTCGGTGGGCGGGGCGGGAGCAACGACGGCTGTCCCGCCTCGACTCCCGGGGGCGCCTCCGAAGGCGTACGAAGAGCTGACACGGGGATGCTCGCCGGCGGCCCGGCTCCTCGGGGCCCCCGGCCGGGCAGGCGGAAGGCCATCCGGTGGGATCCGCGCCGGCGCAACATCCTCTGCGGGCGTCGCACGAGGAAGAGACCATGGATGCGGACGCCTACGGCATCCCCGGCATCCACCAGCGCGCACTCGGCCGGTACCCGCCGGTGCGAACGGCGACCGAGCGAAACCCGGAGGCGGCATGACGGTCACCCTGCTCACCCTCTCGATCGTCGTGGCCGCCTTGGTGATCAGGACCGCGGTCGCGGAGCTCCGCGTACCCGGGAGCGGACGAAGGCAGTGGGCCTTCCTGACCGACCGGCGCGCATGGGCGATCGGAACCGGAACAGCCGCGGCGCTCGGCATCTTCGGGTGGGCCACAGCGGGCCCCACCGCTGCGGTCTGGGCAGTAGTCGCAGGTCTCCTCGTCGCCTCGCTCACCCGTGCCGGAGAGGGGGACGACTGAACGGCGGGCCCCGGACGTGTGCGCGCTGGGCCCCTACCGCACACACCTCCTCGCCGCGGCCGGCGTATCCGCCGCCGACCATGTGATGGACATCGGCTGCGGCACCGGCGAGATCACCCGCGACGTCGCGCGGCAGGCGAGCAACGGCCTCGCACTGGGCGTGGACCTGTCGGCCGCGATGCTGCGGGTCGCCCGGCAGCGAGCGGCGGACGAGGGGCTGCACCACGCCGACTTCATGCAGGCGGACGCCCAGGTCCATGCGTTCTCCCCCGCAACGTTCGACGTGGCCGTCAGCCGCACGGGGACCATGTTCTTCGCCGACCCGGTCGCCGCGTTCCGCAACATCGGCGGGGCGCTGCGCCCGGGCGGACGCCTCGTGCAGCTGGTCTGGCAACCGCCGACGGGCAACGAGTGGCTCCTCTCCTTCGCTCGGGCCCTGGCCGCCGGACGGCCGTTGCCCGCTCCCCCGCCCGACGCGCCCGGGCCGTTCTCGCTGGCCGATCCCGCACGCGTACGGACCGTTCTCGGCGCCGCGGGTTTCACGGAGATCCTGCTGGAGCCGCACGGCGAGGCGATGTGGTTCGGCCAGGACGCGGCCGACGCGGAGCGGTTCGTGCTCGGGCTGCACGGCTGGATGCTCGACGGCCTCGATGCCGAAGGCCGGCGTCGTGCTGTCGACGACCTGAGAACCACCCTCACCGCCCACGAGACCGACGACGGCGTCCTGTACGCCTCGGCAGCCTGGATCATCCGGGCGACCCGCCCGTGACGCACCCGGCGGGCGGACGCGGCGGGGAAGGTGCGGGCGGTTGTCCGCCGGAGCCGGGCACCCCGTTCAGTGCGGTGACGGTTTCGGGTCCAGGGCGTTGCCGACGGTGCAGCCGCCTTCCCCGGGCATCCGGTGGATCCGGGGCGGCACCCACACATCGGTCGCGCCGGGACGCACTCGGGCCAAAAGGCAATCCTGCGCATCGAAGCCGTTGCCCTTCACCGACAGGAGAACGCCGACCCGGCCGCCGTCCGCCTTCACCTCGGTACGGATCGCCGGATCCAGGTCCAGGGAGGCGAGCGCACTGCGTACGTCGGCCTCGTCCACCCGGCCGCCCTCCGGCACCCGGGGAAGTTCCGCGCGGAGCTCCTCGTACGGCAGCCGGGGCGGTTCGGGTGGCGGGACGAAGGTCAGCGGAGGACCATCCGGGCAGTCCACGTCACGGGGATCCTCACTCCACTCCGACTCGGGCGAGACCCGCAACGCGAAACAGCGCCGCACGACGATTTCCTCAGGGGCGAGCCATCCCTTGCGCCCCGGGCCGGACGTGCGGACGACCACGTCGACGCCGTCCCCGTCGTGTGTCGAGGTACCCGTCACCCGCATCACTTCCACCCCGTCGATGCGGGAAGCGGAGAGCCCGACCTCCTCCGCCGTGCGCGGACGCTGCCCGTAGAGCCGCTGGCCCGCCTTCCTGGCCACCTCCCGTGCGGCGTCCGTCGCCTCGCCTTCGGCGGACGGCACCACTGCGCAGCCAACGGTGAACAGCAACAGCGGGGCGAGCAGCAGCAGTCGGCGCATGCGTCCACCCTTCCGGCGCCATGCGCGGCGGCCAACCGCTCGCGTACTCAGACCGGCTTAGGTGTTCGTACTCAGACGGTGCGGCGCTCAGGGTCCGAGCCTGCTGACAGGCACGGGACTCCTGGTCGCCGGGCACGGGGAGCGGCCCGGACTCGTCGAGTCGGGCCCGTCCCGCATGGCGCGTCAGGCGAACGGGCCGCCGAACGGGCCGACGGGGCCGTAGTAGAGGGCCAGCTGCTCGCGGATCGCGGGCGTTCCGTGGTCGGCCGGCGTCCTGCTGTGGCCGTCAGCCTTCACGGCCCGGCAGGAGCTCCTTGGCCTTGGCCACGGCGAAACCCCAACCCTGCGCCACGGTCGGTTTGCCGGGCACGGCCACTTCCTCCGGGTTGGTGAGGACGTCCAGCAGGACCGGCCCCGGCGTCTCGAAGGCCCGGCGCACGCCCTCGTGGAGCTCGGCCGGGTCGGTGACCCGGATCCCCGTCAGGCCGAGGGCCGTGGCGACCGCGGCGAAGTCGGGATTGTCGAGTTCCGTGCCGAATTCCGGCAGGCCCGCCTGCTCCTGTTCCAGCTTGACCATGCCCAGGCGGCGGTTGTCGAAGACGACGAGCTTCACCGGCAGCCGGTACGTCTTGATGGTCATGAGGTCGCCTAGCAGCATGCTCAGCCCGCCGTCCCCGCAGAGCGCGACGATCTGCCGGTCTGGCGCCCACAGCTGGGCACCGAGGGCCTGGGGCATGGCGTTGGCCATCGAGCCGAGGTTGTACGAGCCGATCAGGCGGCGGTCGCCGCGCATGGTGACGAAGCGGGAGAGCCAGACGGTGGCCATGCCGGTGTCGGAGGTGAAGACGGCGTCGGCGTCGGCGTAGGCGTCCACCGCCGCGGCCAGCGCCTCCGGGCGGATGGCGTGCTCGCGGTTGTCCAGGACGGCCCGCAGCTTCCCGGTCCAGCGATGCTCGTGCGCGGGGTCGGCCAGCCGCTGCTGTCCCTCCTGCCACTGGAGGAAACGCTCCCGGGCGTCGTCGAGGTGCGCACGGTCGGGGACCGCCTTCAACAGCGGCAGCAGGGCCCGCAGCGTGGCGCCGACGTCGCCGGCCAGACCCACGTCCACGGGGGTGCGGCGTCCCAGGTGGTCCTCGCGGGAGTCGACCTGGATCACCTTGACGTCCTTCGGGTACCACTCCCGGTAAGGGAAGTCGGTCCCCAGCATGAAGAGCACGTCCCCGCTGTCGAGCGCGTGGGCGGCGGCGGGGTTGCCGATGAGGCCGGTCTGGCCCACCTGGAAGGCGTTGTCGTCCTCGAAGCCCTCTTTCGCCTTCAGTGTGAGCACCATGGGCGCCGCCAGCAGTTCGGCGGTCCGCAGGACCTCGGTACGGGCCTCGCGGGCGCCCTGGCCGACGAGGAGGGTCACCCGGGACGCGGCGTTCAGCAGCTCGGCGGCCCGGGCGAGGGCCGGGTCGTCGGGCCGGGTGACGGCGCGGTCCAGGGCGAACCGCGTGGGCCTGTCGTCGCTCAGCTCCTGATCGCCCAGGTCGCCGGGGACGGTCAGGACGGCCACTCCGCCCTGGGTCACGGCGGCGCGTACGGCCGATTCGAGCAGGCGCGGCATCTGGTCCGGGGAGGTGACGGTGGCCCGGTGGACGGCGACGTCGCGGAAGAGCAGGTCGTTGTCGACCTCCTGGAAGTAGTCGCTGCCGATCTCGGCGAGGGGGACCTGGCCGCAGATGGCCAGGACGGGCGTGCGGCTCTTGGCGGCGTCGTAGAGGCCGTTGAGCAGGTGCACGGATCCAGGTCCCACCGTGCCCATGCACACCCCGAGGGTCCCGGAGAGCTGGGACTGCGCCGAGGCGGCGAAGGCCGCGGCCTCCTCGTGCCGGCAGCCGACCCAGTTCAGGCCGGCGGATGTGCGGATGGCGTCGGTCAGCGGGTTCAGGGCGTCTCCGACGACGCCGAAGACGTGCTGGACGCCGAGTTCCTCGAGTGCGTCGACGATGACGTGGGCGACGGTGCGTGCCACGGGCCTGCCCTTCGTTTGCCGGTTCAGCGGGTGGTTCAGCGGGTGGAGTGGGTGAAGTCGGTGAAGCGGTCGGGGTCGGCCGCCTTCCAGTCGGCTGCCCAGCTTTCGGGCGGCGAAGCGAGCAGTTCTCCGGGGGCGAGCCAGGCGTACAGTTCGGCGTACGAGCGGACGGTGTGCGGGTCCACCCGCTGGAGCAGCATGTGGGGGCGCAGCCCGCGCGCGTCGTCGACGCCCATGGCCGCCATGATCTGCAGCGCGCTCTTGACGGTCGCCTCCTGGTAGCGCCGTACGCGCTGCGCCTTGTCACCGACGTCCAGGGCCCGGGCGCGCCGCTCGTCCTGGGTGGCGACCCCGACGGGGCAGGTGTTGGTGTGGCAGCGCTGGGCCTGGATGCAGCCGATCGCGAACATCATGGCGCGGGCCGAGTTGGTGTAGTCGGCGCCTTGGACCAGGCGTTTGACGAGGTCGCTTCCCGTGGCGATCTTTCCGGAGGCTCCGATCCGGATGCGGTCGCGCAGCCCGGAGCCGACGAGGGCGTTGTGGACGGTCATCAGGCCGTCCCCGAGCGGCAGGCCGACGTGATCGGCGAACTCCAGGGGTGCCGCGCCCGTTCCGCCCTCCGCCCCGTCGACGACGATGAAGTCGGGGGTGACGTCCGCCTCCCGCATGGCCTTGCACACCGCGAGGAACTCTCGGCGCGAGCCGACGCACAGCTTGAACCCCACGGGCTTGCCGCCGGCGAGCTCCCGCATGCGGGCCAGGAAGCGCACCAGCTCGCGCGGGGTGGAGTACACGCGGTGGAACGGCGGCGAGACGACGGTCTCCCCCTGCGGCACCCCGCGCACCTGCGCGATCTCCGCGTTCACCTTGGCACCGGGCAGGACACCGCCGATGCCCGGCTTGGCGCCCTGACTGATCTTCAGCGACACGCATTTGACCTGCGGGTACGCAGCCTTCTCGGCGAACTGCCGCTCGTCGAAGCCCCCGTCGCCGGTTCGGCACCCGAAGTATCCGGTGCCGATCTCCCATATGAGGTCTCCGCCGGGGCGCCGGTGGTACTCGGACACGCCGCCTTCGCCGGTGTCGTGGGCGAAACCGCCCAGCTGCGCCCCGGTGTTGAGGGCGAGGACGGCGTTGGCGGACAGGGAGCCGAAGCTCATCGCCGAGACGTTGAGCAGGGACATGTCGTACGGCTCGGTGCAGTCGGGTCCGCCGACCCGGACCCGGGGCGGATCGGCCCGTACCGGGTGCGGGGCCATGGTCGGCGTGAGGTATTCGCTGCCGGGCCGGAGGAGGTCGAGCTCGGTGCCGAACGGCTCCTCTGCGTCGGTGCCCTTGGCCCGCCCGTAGACGATGCTGCGGGTGTCACGGTCGAAGGGGCTGCCGTCGATGTTCCGCTCGATGAAGTACTGCTGGATCTCCGGCCGCAGCGCCTCCAGAGCGAACCGGAGATGACCGAGCAGGGGGTAGTTCCGCAGGACGGAATGCCGGCGTTGCAGGAGGTCGTACGAGGCCACCAGGACGAGCAGCAGTAACGGACCGGCCAGGGCCCACCACCAGGGCGAGAGGAGGACGGCGCCGACCGCGGCGAGCGCCGCTGCGGCGCCGGGCAGGATCAGGGTAAGTGTCTTCAGCACGCCCCGCTTGTGTCCCGAAGACCGCGCGCCAAGCATTCCCGGGGGTGCCGGGGTCGCGCCCGCGCGTGGGAGGCGTGGACGTTCCCGCCCCTGCCCGCGGGGAGGAGCTGACACAGGAGGTCCGGGTTCCCGCCGTTGCTCCGCGGCGCAGCGAAATCCTGCCGGAGCAGCCACTCATGATCCGGCCCGCACGGGGAACACGGCCGTCACCGACCGAAAGGGGCATGGACATGCTCGGCATCACCGCCGCAGTGCTGTTCTTCATGGCGTTCCTCATCAATGCCGCCACCATCAGCACCAACGAAGTGTTCAGCTCCACCAACTTCATGCTGATCGGTCTCGCCGCGCTCGCGCTCCACGTCGCCGGCGTCGGCCACGGGTGGGCGGCCCGCGAACGGGGCCGGGGCCGGGGCCGTAGGCGCTGACCCCATGGCACCGCCCACCCGGCCGTGCGCTCCGCGACGGGCGTGCTGCACGCGAAGGATCCGCCCTCGGCGAAGTCGTACACGTACGAGCCCATGCCTGCCACCGGCCTCTTCGGCGATACCCCCGGTCACGGGGCACCGATCGCGTACCAGGACCGACGTTGCAGCTGCCGCGCGGCCCCTCTCCTCCCACGCTGCGCTCCCCGGCTCGGTCACCAGCAGGGCCGGACGGCCCTTTTCGGGGACGGCAAGTCCTGCTCATTCCGCCTCGAACCCTGCCCCGCGGCTCCAGGCCCGATAGGCCTCAAGAGCCGTGGGCAGGGTCGGATAGATGCGGTCGGCGCCCACCGAGGCGGTCAGGCCGTAGGCATCCAGGTCCTCGCGGAGTTCCTGTTTGACCCTGGCCAGGGCGAGGACGATGCCCCGGTCCTTGAGTTCCTGACGGAGTGCGTCCACGGCGTCCAGCGCCGTGATGTCCACCTCCACGTTCGCCTCGGTGTTGAGGACGAACCATCGCGTCGGAGAGCCCTGCCCGTCGACCGTTGTCAGGGCACGACTGCGGAAGTTCTCCGCGTTGGCGAAGAACAGCGGCGAGTCGTAGCGGTAGATCACCAGCCCCGGAACCGTCTGCGCCGTCGGGTAGTCGTCCACGTCGTGCATGCCGGCGAGCCCGGGCACCATGCCTTCCACGGCGTCGTGCGGGCGGGCCACCCGGGCCAACAGCTCGACGACGGACAGAGCCACGGCGACGAGGACTCCGTACAGGATGTCGAGGGCCAGAACGCCCAGGAGGCAGCCGAGTGCCAGAAGCAGTTCGCGTCGCCGGAAGGCCGCGAGGCGCCGGAACTCGCCCACTTCGACGAGGCGGACGGCGGCGTAGACGACGATGGCGCCGAGAACGGCGCTCGGGGTGTGGGCCAGGAGTGGCCCCAGGAAGAGGAGGACCATCAGTACCGCGAGTGCGGCGACCAGCGAGTAGGCCTGGCTCCGCGCCTTCGCGGACCGGGCCAGGGCGGTGCGGCTTGCGCTGCTGCTGACGGGGAACCCGTGCATGAGCCCCGCCCCCAGGTTCGCCGCCCCCAGGCCCAGCAGCTCACGATTGGAGTCGAGCGGGAGCGGGTCACCCCGGTCGGCGAAGGCCCGGGCGGTGAGGATCACGTCCGAGTAGCCGACGAGGAGGACGCCCAGCGCCGGGATCACCAGCTGCGGAAGGTCACCGGGGGACGGCAGCGCGGGCACCGGCAGCCCGGAGGGTACGGAGCCGATCACGGCGATCCCGTAGCGGTCGTCCAGCCCGGATGCCGCCACCAGGGCTGTGGCAACGACAAGGACGAGCAGGGGGCGCGGAACCAGCCGCCAGTATCTCGGTGCCACCAGGAGCAGGACGAGGACAGCGGCGGCCAGCACGGCGGTCGGCCGGTGAACGTGCGAGACGTTGAGGGCGAAGGTGTACAGCTGTGAGAAGAAGCCGGAGCCGGTGGCTCGCACTCCGGTGAGCCGGGGCAGCTGGTCGACGATCATGATCAGTGCGACACCGGCGAGGTAGCCGACGAGCACGGGCCGTGAGAGCAGGTCGGCGAGGAACCCGAGGCGTACGGCCCAGGCGGCCAGCGACACCAGGCCGACGACCACGGCGAGGCCCGCCGCGAGCACCGCGTACCGGCCCGGGTCCCCTCCTGCGAGCGGCCCCACGGCGACGGCCGTCATCAGCGCGGTGGTCGACTCGGGTCCCACCGACAGCAGCCGCGAGGACCCGGTCAAGGCGTAGAGCACCATGGCCGGCAGCACGGCCCAGAGCCCCGCGACCGGCGGCAGCCCGGCCACCCCCGCATAGGCCATGACCTGGGGCACCAGATATGCGGCAACGGTGATTCCGGCCAGTGCGTCCCGGCCGAGCCACGACCGGCGGTACCCCTGGAGACCGAGAGGCAGCGGGGACGGCTTTCCACGTGCGGACATCGCGCTCCTCGCTGACGGTGCACTCGGCAACTCCACGTCGGCATCCGCCGCCCTTCAGTCCTTCCCGAGCGTGGACGCATGGTCGGGGACGGCGTTCTGGAGGTCCTTGGGCGGACGCCGGTATCCCGTGGAAGGAGGACGGGGCGGCAGGGTGAGCGAAGGCAGGGCCACGTCCGCGTAGGGAAGCGAGGAGAGCAGATGGGCGATCATGTTGAGCCTCGCCCTGCGCTTGTCGTCGCTCTCGACCACGTACCAGGGGGCGTCCACCGTGTCGGTGTGGACGAGCATCTCGTCCTTGGCCCGCGAGTACGCCTCCCAGCGCGTGAGTGACTCCAGGTCCATCGGGGAGAACTTCCAGCGCCGCAGCGGGTCCTCCGCCCGGGCGCGGAACCGCTCCTCCTGCACCGCATCGCTGACGGAGAACCAGTACTTGCGGAGCAGGATCCCGTCTTCGACGAGCATGCGCTCGAAGACCGGACACTGGCGCAGGAAGAGCCGGTGTTCCGCAGGTGTGCAGAAGCCCATGACGTGCTCGACTCCGGCGCGGTTGTACCAGCTGCGGTCGAACAGGACGATCTCGCCGGCGGCGGGCAGGTACTCGACGTAGCGCTGGAAGTACCACTGGGTGCGCTGGCGCTCCGTCGGCGTGGGCAGCGCCGCGATGCGTGCGACCCGGGGGTTGAGGTGCTCCGCGACACGCTTGATCGTGCCTCCCTTGCCCGCTGCGTCGCGGCCCTCGAAGACGACGACGAGCCGGGCGCCTTCCACACGCACCCACTCCTGGAGTTTGATCAGCTCCGTCTGGAGCCGCAGCAGCTCGTCCTCGTAGACCGCCCTCTTCAGACCCATGGCGTGTCCTCCCCGTCGTCGTCCGGCGCCTCGATCAAGTCAGTCACGGCGGGCATCCGCGCGCAACGACGCCCATCGGGCCCGGGCGTGTCGATACGCTGACCGTGGACCGGGCAACCGAGCGGGCCGTCGGAGGGGAAGCGCGTGGGTATGGGGGATCCGTTGACCCGGGTACCGCGGATGCGGCTGGACGAGCTGCTGGACGAGGTCCAGCTGCGCATCGACGAAGTGCGCGGTACCCGGGACCGGGTGCACAGCCTCCTGGAGGCTGTGGTGTCGGTGGGGCGGGAGCTGGATCTCGCCCAGGTGCTGCGGCGGATCGTGGAGGCGGCCGCACTGCTCGTCGACGCAGAATACGGCGCACTGGGAGTGATCGGCCCCGACGGCCGTACGCTCTCACAGTTCCTGACCGTGGGACTCACCGATGAGGAGATCGCCGAGATCGGTCCCCTGCCGGCCGGCCACGGCCTGCTCGGCGAGGTCATCCACCACCCGGAGCCCCTGCGCATGACCGATCTCGGCGCGCACTCCTCCTCCTACGGCTTTCCGGCCCATCATCCGCCCATGCGTACCTTCCTCGGTGTGCCGATCCGGGTCCGCGACGAGGTGTTCGGCAACCTCTACCTGACCGACAAGCGGGGCGGGATCGACTTCGACACCGAGGACGAGACGGTGATCGCCACCCTCTCGGTGGCGGCGGGTGTCGCGATCGACAACGCGCGGCTCTACGAGGGCTCGCAGCGCCAGCAGCGATGGCTCAAGGCCTATGCGGAGATCACCGAGAGCCTGCTGTCCGGCAGTTCCCGCCCGGAGGTGCTGGAGCTCATCGCGCGCCGCGCACAAGAGATCACCGCGGCAAGCCTCGCGGACATCGCCATGCCCGTGCCCGGTATCGACGGCCTGGTCGTGGAGTTCGCGGCCGGTACGGACGCAGGCGCGCGGCAAGGCCTCGTCGTCCCCTTCGCCGGCACGCTCTCGGGAGCGGCGCACCGGGCCGGCAAGCCCGTGACGGCCGTGCCGGCCTCGGCCGACGGACGCTACCCGGCCGAGGCCCAGGTCCAGGACGGCCCTGGGCCCGCCGTGGCCGTCCCGTTGGGCACTGCGGGTGGCGAGAGCAGGGGCGTCCTGCTGCTTGCGCGTGCGGCGGGAGAGCCGGCGTTCGGCGAGGGCGAGCTGGAGCCCCTCGTCGCCTTCGCAGGTCAGGCCGCACTTGCCCTGGAGCTGGCGGAGCGGCGCCGGGACGCCGAGCAGATAGCGCTGCTGGAGGAGCGCGACCGGATCGCCCGTGACCTGCACGACCTGGCCATCCAGCGGCTCTTCGCCACCGGCATGACCTTGCAGAGCGCCGCTCGGCTCGTCGAGCACGAAGAGGCCGCCGAACGGGTCGGCCGCGCGGTCGACGACCTGGACGAAACCATCAAGATCATCCGGTCGACGATCTTCGGGCTGCGTACCAAGGACCGCGAGAGCGGCCCTGGTCTGCGGGCGCGCGCCGCCCGTGCCGTCGGCGACGCGGCCACCACCCTCGGCCACCCGCCACGTCTGAGCATGGAGGGCCTGCTCGACACCGACGTACCGCCGCAGATCGCCGACCACGTGATGGCCGTACTGGGCGAGCTCCTCAGCAACGCCGCCCGCCACGCGGAGGCGACCCGGGTCGGCGTGACCCTCAAGGCCGGGCAGGGCGAGATCATGCTGACCGTCTCGGACAACGGGAAGGGCATTCCGGCCCAGGGGCGCAGAAGCGGCCTGCGCAACCTCGACGAACGGGCGCGGAGCGTGGGCGGTTCGTTCACCCACGAGGCTCCCGACGAGGGCGGCACCAGGCTCGTCTGGCGGGCGCCCCTCCCCACCGGGAGCTGAGGACCGGGGCAAGGGCGTCAGTTCCGGACCCTCGGCAGGGGCCGCGTCGGGTCCGCCTCCAGCCGGAACCCGGTGACAAGATCAGGGTGGATCCGCACGGCGCTGGTCATCGGTTGTGCCACCCAGGGGCGCAGCAGGTGCGCGTACCGGTCCACCTCATCGGTGTCGGCCACCACCCTCGCGAAGCCGGTGACGACGACGCTCCAGCCGAGGTGCGTGACGGGATCGATGACGTCCGCTTCGTAGGCGACCACTACGCCGGGAGCGTAAGCGGGTGCCACCAGAGAGCCCAGTGCCCCGTCCTCATGGATCCGGACGATGATGTCCTCGCCCACGACGAGATGGTTCACCGGACGGACGGCGGGCAGCGCGTGCCGTGTGAAGACGATGCGCCCCAGTGACACCGTCGAGAGCAGCCGCAGGGCCTCGGCCCTGTCCAGCTCCCGCATGTGCCGGGCAGCCGTCGTGTCACCGAGCCGGCCGCCGGGTCGCCGTACGGCTCCCTGATCCATGGTGTGTACCTCACGAAACGACGAGCTGCAGGTCACGGTCCGCGGCGAGCACTCTCATGGACTTGGCCACCAGGGGCGGCACGTCGCAGAGCAGAAGCCGCGTTCCCTCCGCACGACAGCGGCGGTGCAGGCGGATGAAGAGGTCGATGCCCGCGCTGTCGCAGAAGGAGAGGCCGCACAGGTCCAGGATGATGTTCCGGTGGCCGGATCCGGCGAGTTCGCGCAGGCGCGGCCCCACTTGCTCCGCCGTGCAGAAGTCGAGCTCTCCGGCCAGGGCGATTCTCAGGCCGCGGTCGTCACGTGCCACGGTCTTCAGATCGATCAAGGCGGTCGTCATGACGTCCTCCGCGTTGCGTGCGGCTCCGTCGAGTCGCGCCGTTCCCCCGTGCGCCATCAGTTCATCCGGTGCTGCGGGCACCCGGGAAGGCCCGGCAGGCCCTCCGGACAGGGCCGAAGGTCCCTTTCCGAGAAAGGTCCCTTTCCGAAGGACCCGACCGGCGCCTGCCGCACGGTGCCGCAGGCCGATGAGGGCCGAACGGCCCTGTCCGTCCAGCCCGCAGGGAGGGCAGGATGCCGGTGTTCGTGCGCCCAGGACGAACCCAGGCGAAGGAGCGTCATGACCGGCAGCAGTGCCCCCTCCCCCGCGACGGAGCCCATCAGCGTCTTCCTGCTCGACGACCACGAAGTCGTGCGCCGGGGGGTGCACGACCTGCTGGACGCCGAGCCCGACCTGACCGTGGTCGGTGAGGCGGGCACGGCGGAGCAGGCGCTGATCCGCATCCCGGCGCTGCGCCCCCGGGTCGCGATCCTGGACGTACGGCTGCAGGACGGCGACGGGGTGAGCGTGTGCCGTGAGCTGCGTTCGCGGATGCCCGAGCTGGCCTGCCTGATGCTCACGTCGTTCGACGACGAGGAGGCACTGCTGGACGCCGTGATGGCCGGGGCCTCCGGCTACGTCCTGAAGCAGATCACCGGCACCGACCTGGTGACAGCGGTCCGGACGGTGGCCTCCGGGCAGTCGATGCTCGACCCGGGCGCCACGACGCGGCTGATGGCCCGCATGCGCGGCGACGTGCCCGAGGAGGAGCAGGTCCCGGGGCTGCCCGGCTTCACGGACCGGGAGAAGGAGATCCTCCTCATGGTCAGTGAGGGTCTCACCAACCGGGAGATCGGAAAGCGGCTGTACCTCGCGGAGAAGACCGTCAAGAACATCATCTCGCGGCTCTTCGTCAAGCTCGGCGTGGAGCGGCGTGTGCAGGCCGCGGTGATCGCCAGTCACGCGCTGACCCCGCCCGGCCGGCGCCCGGTCCCGGCCGCGGAGTAGGCGCCGTCCGTGGGAAGGGCCGGGCACGCCGTACGGTCGCGTGCCCGGCTTCACCGTCGGCCCGCCGCCGGCTCGTTGGTCAGTGGTGCGGGACGACGGCGACGGGGCAGGCAGCGTGGTGGAGCACGGCGTGGGCCGCCGACCCGATACGCACGCCCACCGCCGGCTCGCGGACCCTGCGGCCGACGACGACCAGCTGGGCGTCCGACGCTTCGGACAGCAGGACGTGGCCGGCGCCGCCCCGCTCCACGTGCGCGACGACCTCCACCTCGGGGAACCTCAGCCGCCACGGCTCCAGGGCCTGATCCAGCGCGGCTGTCTCGAACGGCTCCAGCCCGCCGAACTGCTCGGCGATCCACATCGAGCCGGGGCTGTATCCGTAGACCGGGGGCAGGCTCCAGGCCCGGACCGCACGGAGCGGGACCTTGCGCGCTGCGGCCGCCTCGAAGCCAAAGCGCAGTACGTCGGCGGATTCCTCCACGCCGCCCTGCTGCCCGACGACGACCTCGCCCTCGGCGCCCCCGAGCACCGGCTTGCCGTTCCTGGCCCGGACGGAGACGACGGGGCACGCGGCGGAGGCGATCAGCTGCTGCCCGTAGGAGCCCAGCAGGAAACCTGCGAGCGCGCCGTGTCCGCGGGTCCCGAGCACCAGCATCTCCGCGTCCTTGGCGGCGCGCAGCAGGGCCGGCACGGGCGCGTCCGGCACCACCTCCGCGGAGAGGGAGAGCCGCGGGTGTCGATGGGTGAGCTCGGCCTGCGCCTCCTCCAGGATCTCCTTGGCCCGGCGGGCCTCGGTGCCGCGGTCCTGGACGACCGGGACGGCGAGCAGCTGCCACAGCCAGGCGTGGACCACGTGCACGTGCAGGTCGCGGCGCAGGGCTTCCCGCGCGGTCCAGTCGGCAGCGGCCCGGCTCTCGGGGGAACCGTCCACTCCGACGACGAGGGTGCGCTTCACAGGTCTGTCCTCCGTACTGATGCCCGAGGCATCGGGGCCGGCCGGCAAGGATGGGTGGCGCCGGCCGGGGGAAGGACCGGGCGCCACCGGGATTCACCCTCCCCGTGACGGGCAGGAGCGGAGAAGGGCCAAGGGTCCCTCCCTGAGGGCCGGACCTCCTCTGCCGGCCGCGCCTCGGCAGGGTGCAGGGTGTCGGCATCGGCTCAGTCGACGAACGTCCCGGACCTTCACACGCAGGAGCGGACATGACCGCGTTGACCGCGTACTCGATCACGGAGCTCGACGCCCACTGGCGCGCCGCCAACTACCTGACGGTCGGCCAGATCTACCTCATGGACAACCCCCTGCCGGCCGATTCCCTCCGGCCCGAGCACATCAAGCCGCGGCTGCTCGGCCACTGGGGCACCTCACCCGGCCTCAACCTCGTCCACACCCATCTCAACCGCGTGGTCAAGGAGCGTTCCCTGGACGCCCTGTGCGTCTGGGGCCCGGGCCACGGCGGCCCCGCCGTCCTGGCCAACTCCTGGCTGGAAGGGACGTACAGCGAGACCTACCCGGACGTGAGCCGCGACGCCGAGGGCATGGCCAAGCTGTTCAGGCAGTTCTCCTTCCCCGGTGGCGTGCCGAGCCACGTGGCGCCCGAGACTCCCGGTTCCATCCATGAGGGCGGCGAGCTCGGTTACTCCCTCGCCCACGCCTACGGAGCCGCCTTCGACCACCCCGGCCTGCTGGTCGCCTGTGTCATCGGCGACGGCGAGGCCGAGACGGGGCCGCTGGCGGCGTCCTGGCACTCGAACAAGTTCCTCAACCCGGTCCACGACGGAGCGGTCCTGCCGATCCTGCACCTGAACGGCTACAAGATCGCCAACCCGACGGTGCTGTCCCGGATCCCCGAGGACGAGCTCGACGCGCTGCTGCGCGGCTACGGGCACGACCCGCTGTACGTGACCGGCAGCGACCCCGCCCAGGTGCATCACGCCATGGCCCGCGCGCTGGACCACGCCCTGGACCGCATCGCCCTCATCCAGCAGGAGGCACGGACGGCGGGCACCGACCCGGGACGGGAGTACGCGCGCTGGCCGATGATCGTCCTGCGCACGCCCAAGGGCTGGACCGGCCCGGCGACCGTCGACGGCGACCCGGTCGAGGGCACGTGGCGTGCTCACCAGGTCCCGCTCGCCGGGGTACGGGAGAACCCCGCGCACCTGAGGCAGCTGGAGGACTGGCTGCGGTCGTACCGGCCGGAGGAGCTCTTCGACGCCGACGGCCGCCCCACCCCGCAGGTCCTCGCCCGTGTCCCCGAGGGCGACCGCCGCCTGGGCGCCGTCCCGTACGCGAACGGAGGCCGCCTGCTGCGGCCGCTCCCGCTGCCCGCGCCCGACGCGCACGCCGTCCCCGTCGACAAGCCCGGCCGCACCCTCCACGAACCGACCCGTGTCCTGGGCCGCTTCCTCACCCAGGTCATGCGGGAGACGGCCGGGCGGCGGGACTTCAGGGTCGTCGGACCGGACGAGACCGCCTCCAACCGGCTGGACGACCTGTACCAGGCCACCGGCAAGGCCTGGCAGGGCATCACGGAGGCCACGGACCGGAACCTGTCCCGCGACGGCCGGGTCATGGAGATCCTGTCCGAACACGTCTGCCAGGGCTGGCTGGAGGGATACCTGCTCACCGGCCGCCACGGCCTCTTCTCCACGTACGAGGCCTTCGCGCACATCGTCGACTCCATGGTCGCCCAGCACATCAAGTGGCTGAAGACCTCGCGCGAGCTGTCCTGGCGGTTGCCGGTCGCCTCCCTCAACTACCTGCTCACCTCGCACGTCTGGCGTCAGGACAACAACGGCTTCTCCCACCAGGACCCGGGCTTCGTCGACCACGTCCTCAACAAGAGCCCCGACGTCGTACGGGTCTACCTGCCGCCGGACGCCAACACCCTGCTCGCCGTGGCCGATCACGCGCTGCGCAGCCGCGATCAGGTCAACGTGATCGTCGCCGGAAAGCAGCCCTGCTTCGACTGGCTGCCGATCGACGAGGCCCGCACCCACGTGACGCGCGGCGCCGGCGTCTGGGAGTGGGCCGGCACCGACCACGGGACCCGCGAACCGGACGTCGTACTCGCCTGCGCCGGCGACGTGCCCACCATGGAGGTGCTGGCCGCAGCGGCCCTGCTCCGCGAACACCTCCCCTCGCTGGCCGTCCGCGTCGTCAACGTCGTCGACATCGCCCGGCTCATGCCCCACGAGGAACACCCGCACGGCATGACGAATGCCGAGTACGACGCCCTCTTCACCACCGACCGGCCGGTGATCTTCGCCTACCACGGCTACCCGTGGCTCATCCACCGCCTCGCCTACCGCCGCACCGGCCACCCCCAGCTGCACGTCCGCGGCTACAAGGAATCCGGCACCACGACCACCCCCTTCGACATGGTCGTGCGCAACGACATGGACCGCTACCGGCTCGTCATGGACGTCATCGACCGCGTCCCCGGCCTCGCAGGCCGCGCCGAGGGACTGCGCCAGGCGATGGCCGACCAGCGCATCCGCCACCACGACTGGATCCGCGAGCACGGCACCGACCTACCGGAAGTCGCGGACTGGTCCTGGCCGCACTGAGCAGGCGCTGGACGGCGCCGAACGGTCCGCCCGGCGCCGGTGGGGCCACGAACCCCGCGATCCCCCCAGGCATGGGCCGGTCGGTCCGCGCCTTGGCCCACAGGGTCCCTGCCGGCGCGCATGCCTGGATCCCGACACTGGAAGCGTCGAGACCCCGATCTGTGCCCGCTCGTCCCCGGCAACAGCAGCATCCTGACCGACCACGGCGAAGGAGCCGGCCATGCCCGCCTCTCACACCACCGTCAGTGACGCGAGGAGCCCGTCCTGCCGGACCAGCCGGACGAGGCATCCAAGGCGGCCGGCGTGCTCGCCGAGGACCTGATGTCGAGCCCCGCGGTCACCGTCCAGGCCGATGCCACCGTCGCCGAGGCCGCCCGCATCATGGCCCGCAAGGGCGTCAAGCGCCTGCCGGTGGTGAACGAGGTCGGCATGCTGCAGGGCGCGGTCAGCCGCAGCGACCTCCTGAAGGTGTTCCTGCGTCCCGACGAGGAGCTGGAGGAGGAGACCCGAGTGGCCGTGCTGGCCGAGCTCGCACCGGGAGTGGCCGTGGACTTCTCCATGGAGGACGGCGTCGTCGCCCTCCGGGGACCGGTCCGGGACCGGGCTCTGGTCCCCCTCCTGGCCTGGGCGATCCGCAGAGTCGCGGGGGACGTCGACGTCCGGATGGAGCTCGACGGGGCCGCCTCACCGGCCTAGTGGGTACATATAAGCGCATCCTTAGACAATCCGGGTGGAAGCATGCGCAGCGTCATCCTGATCAGGCGGCGAACATGTCCGATGTACCGAGTGCCTCCGCGGAGGCCCCCATCAAGGTGTTCCTCCTCGACGATCACGAGGTGGTCCGGCGGGGGTTGCGGGACCTGCTCGATGCCGAAGCGGACATCACCGTGGTGGGCGAGGCGGGCACAGCTGAGCAGGCCCTGGCCCGCGGGCCGGCGCTGCGCCCGGACGTCGCCGTCCTCGACGTCCGGCTGCCCGACAGTGACGGAATCACGGTCTGCCGGGACCTGCGCTCCCGGATGCCGGACCTGGCCTGCCTGATGCTGACGTCGTTCGACGACGAGGACGCCCTGCTGGACGCGATCATGGCAGGGGCCGCCGGGTACGTGCTGAAGCAGATCAAGGGGTCCGACCTGGTCTCCGCCATTCGTACGGTCGCAACCGGGCAGTCCATGCTCGACCCGGCCACGACCGCCCGCCTGATGCACTCTCTGCGCGACCCCGAACCGGCCAAAGCGCCCGAGGACACCCGCCTGGCCACCCTCTCCGAGCGGGAGCGCGCCGTACTCGCACTGATCGGCGACGGCCTCACCAACCGCCAGATCGCCAAACAGCTCTACCTGTCGGAGAAGACCGTCAAGAACCACATCTCCCGGCTGCTGGGCAAACTGGGAGTCGAACGGCGGGTCCAGGCAGCCGTCATCGCCGCCCAGGTCCACGGTCAAGGACACGCAGGTGACGGGCCGCCCCCGAAGCGCTAGCCGCGTCGGATCACCCCGCAGTTGGACTGCGCAGCCGTCTCCTGCCGGGTGGCAGACCTCCCCGGTCCCGTCGCCTGGAGCGTGCTCGAAGAACCTCCGGGTCCTCGGGACACCGTCCGGCCGCCGCCCCGGTGAATCCGTTCTGCCGCGAACGCAGCCTCGGTTCCCGCGGCGCGTGCCGGCACCGTGCTCACGACTCGGTCCTTCACACCGATGGTGAGACGAGCGGCACCCACCACTCAAGGCGGGTGCCCGACTCACCCGCCGCCCGTGAGCCGACCTTCGCGCTGCCGCCGAGCCTGTCGGCGCGTTCCGCGAGATTGCGCAGGCCGCTGCGGCGCCCGCCTTCTGCCAGGCCGACGCCGTTGTCGGCCACGGTCACGGTGAGGACGCCGTCGGCCGCGACCATCGAAACCTCCGCACGGGTGGCCTCGGCGTGGCGGGCGACGTTCGTCAGGGCCTCCCCGAGTACGGCGAGCACCTCGTCGGCGACCGCGGACGGTACGTCGGTGTCGATGAGCCCCTCCATGCGCAGGGCCGGGGCGAATCCGAGGGCCGCTGCGGCTTCGTCCACGGCCTGGACCGTGCGGGAGCGCAGCTTGGGTGTCGCGCCGGGCGCCTCGTGATCGCGGAGCCCGAAGATGGTCGAACGGATGATCTTGATGGTGGCGTCCAGGTCGTCGATGGCGCGGGCCAGGCGTTCGGATGCCTGGGGGTGGTCGACGAAGCGCTGGGCGCTCTGGAGGGTCATTCCGGTGGCGAAGAGGCGCTGGATGGCCAGGTCGTGGAGGTCGCGGGCGATGCGGTCGTGGTCTTCGAGCAGGCTCATCTGCTCGGCGTCGCGGCGCCGCTCCGCCAGTTCGAGGGCGAGGGCTGCCTGGCTTGCGAATCCGGGGAGGGCGGCGACTTGGGCGGTGGCGAACGCTGCGCGGCCGTGGCGCCGGGCCAGGACCAGGATTCCGCTGAGTTTTTCCTTGGTGCCGACGGTGACGGCGACGGCCGGGCCGAACCCCGTCCACCGCTCCGGCTGAACGGTGACGCGCGGGTCGGTCGCCACGTCCGCGACCGTGATCAGCCCGTCCCTCGCCACCGCGGCCTCGGCCAGGGTCCCGGCGGTGCTCGGCAGGACGATGCCGCGGTGTGCTTCGGCGCCGTCCCCCAGAGCCAGGGAGCCGCGCAGTTCTCCGGATGGTCCGAGCAGGTAGAAGACACCCATGTCCGCTCTGGTGATGTCCCTGGCCCGCTCCAGCATGCCTTCGAGGACCTCGTCCCGGGGGGCGCCGGAGAGCAGGGCGCTGGTGATGTCAGAACTGGCGGCCAGCCAGCGCTCGCGCAGGCGGACTTCTTCGAAGAGGCGGGCGTTCTCGATGGCGATGCCGGCGGCGACGGCGAGGGTGACCAGGACCGCTTCGTCCTCCTCGTCGAAGGCGACGCCGCCGCGCTTTTCGGTGAGGTAGAGGTTGCCGAAGACGTCCTCGCGCACACGGACGGGGACGCCGAGGAAGGAGTGCATCGGCGGGTGGTGGGCCGGGAAGCCGTAGGAGGCGGGGTGCTCGGACAGCTCGGACAGTCGCAGGGTTTCCGGGTGCCGGATCAGCTCGCCGAGGATGCCGTGGCCCGAGGGCAGGTCGCCGATCTGCGCACGGACGTCGTCCGTGATGCCGACGGGCAGGAACTCCGCCAGCTTCCGGTCGTCGCTGATGACGCCGAGGGCGCCGTACTCGGCGTCGACGAGGACGACGGCCGCCTCGACGATGCCGCGCAGGACCTGGGGCAGGTCCAGTTCGCGGCCGACCGACATGACGGCCTCGAGCAGGCCGTTCAGCCGGTCACGGGTGCCGCGGACCTCCTCCATGCGCACCTGGAGCTCGTCGAGCAGCTCGTCCAGCCGCAGCCGTGGCACGCCGCCCCGGGCGGGCCGGCCGTCTGCGCACATGTCCCACCTCCGGCCGACAGGAACGATGGAGAGCCACCTCCTTCACCGTAGTCCCGGCGGGTGCGGAGTTCCCTCCCGGCAAGGTACTGCTGCTGCATACGGTGGGACAGGTGCGACTCGGCGTGGAAGGTGTGTCCGGGTGCGTACCTCTCCATGATCAGGAGGGCAGCCCGGCGGCGGGCCCGGTCCAGGAGTTCCGCAGGCTCGGCGAGCACCGCGGACGTCAGGACCGCCTCCGGCGCCCCTTTGAGGCACACGAGCACGTTCCCGTCCGGAAGGTGGTGCAGGGAGGTCATCCGCTTGCGCAGGCTGTCGAAATGCGACCGTACCGGGCCAGCCGACGTCCGGCTTCGGCCTGCGTCAGCCCCGGCCCCGCCAGGGAGCCGGCGGGCGGCGCGTCGGCCGTGCGACCGCTCATGGCGGCCTTCACTCCGCCGGTACGGTGATCACCGGGCAGTGCGCCCGGTGCAGGAGGCCGTGGACGACGGACCCGAGGCGCATGCCGGTGTATCCGCCTCGGCCGCGGCGGCCGACGACGACGGCCAGGGCGTGCTCGGCCGCGCCTGCCAGCTCGTCGACGGGGTGGCCGGTCAGGACCTCATGGGTGACGTGCACGTCCGGGTACTTGTCCGACAGGCCGGCGGTGGCCTCGGAGAGCAAGGCGCGCTGAGCCCGCAGAGCCACCTCTTCGTCGTCCAGCATGAACACCGGCCGCTGCCGGACGCACACGGCCCGGAGCGCGGCCCCGCGCAGATCGGCTTCGTCGAAGGCGAACGCCAGCGCGGCCGTGGCGGACGCGCTGCCGTCGATCCCCACGACGACGTACGGCGGCTGCTGGCTGATGTGCTCCGCGTCGCCCACGACGACGACGGGGCAACGGGCCTGGGCGCTCACGGGGACCACGATGGATCCGGCGCTGAAGAACTCGGCGGTGCGGCTCAGATGCCGGGAGCCCAGCACGACCAAGCGGGCTTCCTTGGCCACGCCGCCCAGGACGGGGGCGGGGAGCCCTCCCAGGAGGTCGCCCGTGACGTCCACCTCGGGGTGCCGGTCGCGTACCCAGCTGCAGGCCTGTTCGAGCCTGTCGGCTCCCGCGCGCCGCAGGGCTGTCCGGCCGGGCGTGTCGTCGACGTGGTGAGTGTCCTGCCCGGGCGGCACCGCAAGCGCCAGACGCAGGGGGAGCCTGCGGCGTTGCGCCTCGTCCGCCGCCCAGGCCAGGGCCAGGTGCCATTCCCTGACCGGATCGATTCCGGCGACGATGCCACGGCCTCGGTGGCCGGTCATGACGGGCCACCGAAGTCGCCGCCGGTTCGGGGAATGAGCAGGACGGGGCAGTGTGCGTGGTGCAGCACGCTGTGCGTGGCCCTGCCCAGATTGCGAGCGAGTCCAAGGGCGCTGGGGACGCGTCGGCCGCCCATGACGAGCAGGTCGGCGTGGCGGGAAGCTTCGACCAGGACGCCGGCGACGGAAACGCTCTTCTCGGCCTCAGCACGCACTTCAAGATCGGGGAACTCGTCGCGGACCGCGTCCGTGACGGCCCGGAGGGCGTCTGCGTGCGCACCTGCGATCGCGTCGACGCCGTCGAGCATGCTGACCACTTCGCCGACGGACTCCATCACGTTCCACACGTGCAGGAGCCGGAGGGATCCCTTGCGCAGTTCGGCCTCGCGCGCGGCGTACCGGGCGTGCAGCAGGTCGTGCTCGTCACGGACGGCGGCGAGCACGGTGCCGGTCTCCTCCGCCCCGTCGATGCCGCGGACGACGATGACCGGGGTCATGGCGGCAGCGGCGACGTCCAGGCCGACCGAGCCCAGCATGAGGGAGTTGAACCCGCCCAGGCCGCGGTTGCCCACCACGATCGTGCCGTGCAGGGCTCCGGCCTGGTGCAGGCTGTGGGCGGCGTCCGCGCGGCTGAACTCCGTACTCACCCGCAGACCGGGGTACTCGTCCGTCACAGCCTTCGCCGTGCCGTCCAAGAGTTGCCGGCCGTTGTCGCGGACCCGATCGATGGTCTCCGCCGACAGGTACAGCGCCCTGCCCTCGGTGTCGGCCCCGTAGACGATGTGGAGGGGACGGTCGCGGCGCACGGCCTCGCCCGCTGCCCACATGGCGGCGGCGCGGGCCGTTTCCGAGCCGTCCACGCCTACGACCACCGTGCTTGTATCCGGGGTGCGGAATGTGCTTTCCACGGTTCCTCCCAACCGAGAAGCCGATGCGGACACCACTCACACTGGCACCGAGAGCGCCCGGGGCAGAGGGCCGCACGGGCCACGATCGGGACCAAAGGTCCCCATCACGCCGGCGCCCGCTTTCCCCGCCGGCGCCGCCCGCTTTCCCCCCTGCCGCATGACCCTTACGGCCCCGGAACGGGACCGTTCGGCCCTCGAATCATCGGCCCGCATCGGCGGATGGTGGGGGCACACCCCACTCGGACAGAGGCCTCGCGTGAAACGGCGGAGCAGGAGGACGTCATGAAGCACATCAAGGTGGCGGATCTGATGACCGACGAAGTCGTCTCCGTGGCCCCGGACACCGCCTTCAAGGACGTCGCCAAGCTCCTCGCCCAGTACGGCGTCTCGGGGCTGCCCGTGCTGGACGACGAGGACCGTGTGGTGGGTGTCGTATCGCAGACGGACATCCTGGCCCACGCGGCGCCGGACCCGCACCCGGATCGGCGGACCGTTCCCCCGGCGGGGCCGCCCACTGCCGGAGACGTCATGTCCACGCCCGCGGTCACCGTCCACGCCGAGGAGACAGCCGCCGACGCGGCCCGGCTGATGACCCGCCGGGGCATCGAGCGGCTGCCCGTCGTGGACGAGGAGGACCGGCTGGTCGGCATCGTCACCCGCAGGGACCTGCTGCGCCTGTTCGTCCGCCCCGACTCCGAGATACGCCGGCGAGTCACCGACGAGGTCCTCACGGAGATACTCGGCGTGCCGGCCGGCGACATCGACGTCCACGTGGTGGACGGCTTCGTCACGCTGAACGGCCGCGTCGAACGCCGGAGTCAGCTGCCTGCGCTCCTCAGCCTCGTCGAACAACTCGACGGAGTCGTCGCCGTGGCATCGCACGTCGGAGCCCGAACCGACGACACACTGGCCACGCGCGCCGGCCACGCACGCGATGCGCAGCCGTGGTGAAGAGGTGCCGACCGGGACGGGAGAGGTTGCAGCCATGAAACACCACGTGACCGTCGGAGTCGACGGCTCACCCGAGAGCCGGGCGGCCGCGCGCTGGGCAGCACAGGAAGCTGTTCTGAGGCAGGTACCCCTGCGTCTCGTCCACGCCGTCGACTGGCCCTTGGACCCGGTGTTTCCGGGCCTGGGCCGCCAGGACGTGGATCGCTGGGCCGACCAGGCTCTGACGGAGGTGGCGGAGGAACTGCACCGACGCCATCCCCAGCTGGAGATCACGACTCGCTGTCCGGCGGCCCGGCCTGCAGCGGCCCTCGCGGCCGAGGCCACCGACGCCGGACTGTTGGTCCTGGGCTCGCGGGGCCTGGGCGGGCTGGTCGGGTTCCTCGTCGGCTCAGTGGCGCTGTCCACCCTGGTGGCCACTGACACCCCGGTCGTCATGGTCCGGATCGCCGACGACCCGGACATGCCTCGGACCGGTTCCGGCTCCGAAGTCGTCGTGGGGGTCGACATCCACGAGTCGTGCGACCGTGTGCTCGCCTTCGCCTTCGAAGAGGCGGCCCGGCGGGGCTGTGCGCTGCGGGCCGTGCACGGCTGGAAGATGCCGGCCGCGTACACGTACGTCCCGTTCTTCGACCCGGACGACGAGCGGGACATCGGCAGGAGCATCGCGCACATGGTGGACGACATGCTGCTGACCTGGCGGCACAAGTTCCCGGACGTGGAGGTCAACCACAGCGTCTTCATGGGATCCGCGGGCGACCATCTCGTCCGTGCGTCCCAGGGCGCCGGACTCGTCGTCGTCGGACGCCACCTGCGCCGCTCCCCGCTCGGAACGCACCTGGGCTCCGTCGCCCACGCCCTGCTGCACCATGCCGCCGCTCCGGTGGCCGTCGTCGCCCACGAGTAGACGGCTGGGGCAGCCCTCACACCGAAGCCGCGGCCACACCCTTACGGAGCAGAGGCCATGAAGCACCTTCGAACCGTTGACGACGTCATGACCCACGCCGCGGTCTCCATCGACCGTGGGACGGCGTTCAAGGACATCCTTCACCGACCTCGTATCCGCAGGGTGAGGACGGCGGCATGAGACACCGCAGTGTCGCCGGCCCGACCGGGACCGAAGGGCCGTTCGGTCCCCGGTAGGGCCGCTCGGGCCCTATCCGGAGCGCGGCGAACGGCGGAGCCTGGAAGAGCCGATCAGCCACAGGAGGTACGCCATGTCGAACCGGATCACGGTGGGTCTGGACGGATCGGGCGCCGCTGGCGCCGCAGCCGACCGGGCCGCGCGGGAGGCCGGACTGCGCGGGGCTGATCCGGAGCTGGTCCACGCAGAGGACTGGGCACCGTACGGGCCCTTCGCCGCTCCCGCCCCGGAACCGCGTCATCAGTGCGCGGAGGGCCTCCTCGCGCTCACCCGGGAGCGACTGCTGCGCGAACGCGGCACGCGCACCGTCATCGGACAGCCCGCCGTTCAGGTCCTGGACGCGGCCGCCGGCGCGGCACTCGTCGTGGTCGGCAGGCGCATCCGGCGCTCCGCGCTCGGCACCCGCACAGGCCCCGTCACCCACGCGGTGATGCACCACGCCCTCTCGCCGGTCGCCGTCGTGGCAATCGACTGAGGCCGCACAGACAGGAACAGTCCCGTGACCGCAACCATCCTCGCCCCCGGCACCGTCGCCGAGCTCGTCGGCGACGCCGTCACCGCACCGTCCATGCACAACGCGCAACCGTGGAAATTCGTGTTCAGCCCCGAAGGCAATGTCGTCGAGCTGTACGGCGATCCGGACCGGGCCATGACACGGACCGATCCCCATCACCGGGCTCTCCACCTCGGTTGCGCGGCTGCCCTGTTCAACCTGCGCGTGTCCGCGGTCCACCACGGACTCCGGGCCCGCGTGCGGTTGCTGCCCGACGGCTCCCGGCCGTGGCTGCTGGCGACGGCGGCCCTCGACGGGCCCTCCGACGACGACCACGAGCTCGCCGCCCTGCACACCGCTCTCCGGCGCCGGCACACCAGCCGCTTCCCGTTCGATGACGAGCCAGTGCCGGGCGCCCTCTTGGACGGGTTGAAGAGCGCCGCCCGCCTGGAGGGTTGCCGGCTGACCGTCCCGGGCGACTGGCACATCGAGACCGTGCTCGGGCTGGTGCGAGACGCGGAGCACCGGGAGGACATCGATCCGCTCGTCCGGGCCGAGACCGCTGCCTGGGCCTCCGATGCACATGCCCCGACCGGAACATCCGGAACACGCCGTGACGGCATTCCCGCCGCCGCGTTCGGCCCGCGCAGTTCCCGAGGCCCCTCCCCCGTACGCGACTTCGGCCGGGACCACCCTGCGGCGGATCGCGGCTGGGCCGTGTTCGAGAAGCAGCCGCAGCTGGCCCTGCTGGGCACGCCTGCAGACACACGTGCCGACTGGATGCGGGCCGGACAGGCACTGGAGCGTGTCCTCCTCCAGGCCACTGCCGACGGCCTGGCCACCTCGATGACCTCACAGCCTCTCGAATGGCCAGAACTGCGGTGGACGGTCCGCGACCCGCTGGAGGTCATCGGCCACGTCCAGATGGTCCTGCGCCTCGGCTACGGGCCCCACGGGCCCGGAACACCCCGCCGCCCTGTCGCAGACGTTCTGCGGATCCAGGAGTAGCCCCCTCAGGGCGCGAGATCTCGGCGCTGCATCACCAGATGAGCGCATACGAGGCCCAGGACCCCGGCACCGACCAGAATGCCGAGCCGGGGCCAGAGCACACCGCCTTGGGCCAGTGCGTCGCCCGGCGTGTCGTAGTGGAACGGGCTCAGGAACCTCAAGGGTGCCGCGGGTGACCATGCCAGAGCGATGAAATTGACGGCGAACCCGACCGCTCCGATCGCGATGGTCGCCCCGATCACCTGGGCCCGCCGTCGTCCCGCTGCCGACACGGCCATCGCCGGGCGCTGCACCTCCGGCAGAATGTGGCTGGAGAGCAGGACGGTGCGGCCGGCGGCCGCCGCCTCCCGGAGCAAGGCGAAGAACGTCTCCTGCCCGGGCGACCGTCTGCTTGCTATCCGACCGCACCGTTCATCCAGCCGCTGTAGGGCGTGAGTGACACCTCCTGCGGCGCGGCCCCGACCCTCACCATGTCGCCGTAGGCGATGCGCTTGAGCTGAGCAGCAAGATCTTCCAGCGCCCGGGCTGCGGCGAATTCGTCGCCGACCTCGGGAACGTCCTCGTCCGCGGGGTTGCAGCGGGCGGTGCCGTGCCCGGTGAGCCGGTTGGTTCCGGTGTCGAGTTCGACGCGGACCTTGGTGGTGCGGTCCTCCTCGAACAGATAGACGCGGGTCTTCCATTCGATCGTGTGCGACATGGCGTTCCTCCATGGGCTCAGGAGCGGTGGCGGCGTCGCCGGGCCGGCGGTCTGGACATGACTCCTGCTTCGGCGCGCTCGCGGCCCGGGGAAGCGCTCCGGCCGGTCGGGCGCGGCATCCGGTGTGAGGTCCTGGTCGGCTTCGGTCTCAGTCATCGCCGCTTCCCTGTCCGGGTCGCAGACGGCCGGACCATCGGGGCTCGACGCTCTCCCATTCGCTTTCCCATGCTTGTCCGCTGCGTGCGTCGAGGATCCGCAGGCGCGCGTGGACGGCGGCTCCGGCTGCGAGCGCGATTCCGGCCGAGGCCGCGGTGCCGAGGCTGATGGCGTTCAGAGCGGTGTGGGCCGTGCCGGGCGGGGCGGTGGCCGCATTGCCCTGGTCGTCGACCCAGAGGCGGACGGTTTCCCCGTTTCGGGTCGCTGCCGGCACCGGCACGGATTCCGTATGGACGCGGTGGGAGGCATCGCGCCAGGTCGCGGGAGCCACCGGGACGGGGCGGGTGCTCGGCCCCGGCCCGGCCCGGTAGGTGGTTTCGCCGACGGTCACTGCCGTGACGGAATGCCGGTGGCGTGCGATCTCCGCCGCGGCGCGGCCGGCGTCCGTCCAGGCGTTTCGTCCGACCGCGACACCGCATATCACGGCCAACAGGCAGGCCACCATGAAGGTGGCACGCAGGCGGGCGCGGGTACGGTCGGCGTCGCGCCTGAGCGGATTGCTCGCCGTCCCCGGCCTGCGGTGGTGCATGACGCGCCTCCGTGCTGTGTCCGTGCCGAGCCGCCGGCTCAGGCGGCGAGCTCGGCGCTGATGTGGTGGGCCCAGGTCTGGATCCGCTCGGGGTTGCGGAAGTCCCCGCCCTTGCCTGGGCGGACCACGGGCTTGGCGAGGAACCCGGGCGGCCCGGCCGTGATGCTGCCGCCGAAGGTCATGTGCTCGCGTGCCCCGATGAGCTGCATCTGCCGGGCGACAGCGGCGACCGGAGGGACGTCCTGTTCCTCGGCGGAACGGTCGAGGGGGCCGCTGCTGAACAGCCACACCGGCCGGTGCCCGAGGGAGTCCGCGTTGCGCTCCGCGCAGTGCTTGGCCTTGTTGCTCCAGTGCCCGGCGTACAGGGAACCTCCGAGAACGACGGCGTCGTAGGCGCGGACGTCCCGGACATCGTCGGCGGGCAGCACTACGGCGTCCAGACCGTCCTCGCGGACGGTCTTGCCGATCTGCTCGGCGATGCCTGCGGTGGCGCCGTGCTTGGTGCCGTAAGCGACCAGAACTCGCTTGGTGCTCATGACGGGTACTCCTCGGCTGCGTGATGGGGTTCTGCTGCCTCTGTCACGCAGCCGGCAGCCGTACCGCATGGGCCGGACGGATCCCCCGGCGGGGGCCATTCGGTCCTCCCCGTGACGGCTCTCCTCGGTGCCGGTCACGTGCTCAGCGGGGTTGGCCCGCGCATCTGCGTCAACCGCCGGAGACTCGACCGGACCGGAGCGCGACTGCGCGCCTCGCGCTTGACACAGCGGGCCGACGCACCCGGAGCCCGGCCGGGAACTACTCGGCGGGTCCGTCCGGTCGGATGATCGTGACCGGGCAGGGAGCATGGAGTGCCACCTGCTGGCTCACCGAGCCGAGCAGGGCCCGGCGGAAGCCACCATGGCCGCGACAGCCCACGACCAGCATGTCGGCACCCACTGCCTGAGACGACCTCGTCCACCTGGTTCATGACTCGTGCACCACGCGGCGGCCGGTGAGGCGGACGGGAGTGAGTTTCATCCAGTGGGTGCGCGGCCCGCCGGCCCAGGGCTGGGACCGGGCCGTAGCCGTCAGGTGCTTGATCTCCTCGGGGTCCGTGACGGTTTCCAGCTCGCCCACGGCCAGGACGCTCCAGCCACCGGCGGTGACGTCGTCGATGTTGTCGATCTCGAAGGCTGCCTCTGTGCCTGCCGCTCTGGCCGCGACGGCCTCCACGGCGGTGCGGAACGCGATGTCGGGGCCTGCGATCAGGTAGTTGACCGGGAGGACGGCCGGGCCTTCGGGGGTGAAGACGGCGATGCGTCCCACCCCGTGGGTGCCCAGCAGCCGTCGGCACGCGTCCTCGTCCAGCGGCACCAGTGCGGTGTCGCGGCGGGCGGTGGAACGGCCGCGGACGCGGTCGGCGCTCGCGCCGGTCAGGTCGTCGACCGTGACGCCGAGTACGTCCGCCATGCGGACGAGGGTGCCGATGGCCGGAGAGGCTGCGTGCTCCTCCAGATAGGTGATGTAGTTGCCTTCGGCTCCGCACTTCCGGCCCAGTTCTTCGCGGCTGAGACCGAGGGCGGTGCGGCGGGCTGCGATGCGGCGGCCAAGGTCGGTGCGTCCGGCCGTCTCGCCGGCGTCCTGCGGGTGGGTACTCGGCGTGCTCATCACTGCACTCACTGCTCCTGGGGCGGCACGGCGACCGCGTCGTGCTGCGGTCCGCCGAGCACGACCTTGAGGGCGCCGGTTTCGCCGGCGCGGGAGAAGACGTCGTACGCCTCTTCCATCTGGTCCAGCTCGAAGCGGTGGGTGACCATCGCGGCCCCGGGGAGACGGCCTGCGGCCATCATGCGCAGCAGCATGGGGGTGGAGTGGGTGTCGACGAGACCGGTGGTGATGGTGACGTCCTTGATCCAGAGGTCTTCGAGGTGCAGGGTGGCGGGCTTCCCGTGGACGCCGATGTTGGCGACGCGTCCGCCGGGGCGGACCATGCGGGTGCACATCTCGAACGCCTCGGGCACGCCCACGGCCTCGATGACCACGTCCGCCCCGAGTCCGTCGGTCAGGTCCTCGACCAGCCGCTCGGGCTCCTCGTCCGCGTTCGCGGTGGCGTCGGCACCGAGGTCCCGCGCGGCGCTGAGCCGGGATGCGGCGAGGTCGACGGCGATGATCCGCCCGGGGCTGTAGAGCCCCGCGGTGGCGATGGCGGCCAGACCGATGGGTCCGGCACCGACCACGACGACCGTGTCGCCGGGGCGCACGTTCCCGTTGAGCACGCCCACCTCGTAGGAGGTCGGGAAGATATCGGCGAGCAGTACGGCATCGTGGCTGCTCACGGCGCTGGGGAGCGGGTGCACGGAGAGGTCGGCGAACGGCACGCGTACGTATTCGGCCTGGGTGCCGTCGATGGTGTGGCCCAGGACCCAGCCACCGCCCCCGCGGCACTGGCCGTAGTGGCTCTCGCGGCAGAACCGGCAGCGGCCGCAGGAAGAGATGCACGAGATCAGCACGCGATCGCCGGGACGGACGTTGCGCACGTCGCCGCCGGTTTCGACGACGGTTCCGACGGCCTCGTGGCCGAGGATCCGCCCGGGTGTCACCTCGGGTACGTCGCCCTTGATGATGTGCAGGTCGGTGCCACAGATGGTGACGGCGTCGACCCGGACGATCGCGTCGGCAGCGTCCTTGACCGCGGGGTCCGGGACGTCCTGCCACGAGGTCTGCCCAGGGCCTTGGAAGACGAGTGCCTTCATGACTGAGGCCTCTCTGTGCTGCGCGGGAAGGGGTCACCGCCAGGCTGTGCCCACGGGCCTCCGCCCCGCATGGGCCGGTCGGTCCCTCCGAGGGGACCAGTGGGCTCTCTCCGTCCCATCGTGGCGGATGCGACGGTGGAATCCGGCACCCGTCCGCGAAAGGAGGGCCGCTGCCATGTCCCGGCCGGCCCCGCCTCGCGTCCGGCGCTGCTGAGGTTCCTCGGCGGTGTCCGGACGGTCACCGGCAGCAAGTTCCTGATCGAGAGCGACCACGCCCGGATCCTCGTCGACTGCTGGCTCTTCCAGGGTGTCGCGGACCTGCGCCGCCGCAACTGGGACAAGCTGCCCTGCGACGCCTCCGACATCCACGCCGTCGTCGTGACGCACGCCCACCGACATCAACGACACCACCGGGTCGGCGATCATCGTGTCCTCCGCGGGCATGGCCAGCGGAGGCCGCGTCCTGCACCACCTCCACCGGGTCCTGCCCGACCCCCGCAACGCCGTTGTGATCGTCGGCTTCGCGGCCGCCGGGACGCGCTCCCGCGACCTCGTGGACGGCGCCCGCGCCCTGAAGATCTTCGGCGAGTACGTCCCCGTCCGCGCCGAGGTGGCCGACGTACCGCACTTCTCGGCACACGCGGACGCCGACCAGATCATCGACTGGCTGCGCGCCGCCCCGCCCCCACACACCACCTACCTCGTCCACGGCGAGGAGACCGCGGCCGAGACCCTGCGGGACCGCATCGACCACGAGTTGGGATGGACGGCCGTCCTACCCAAATCCGGCGAGGCCGTCCTGGTCCGCTGACCGGGGCCGCCTCCTCGACCTGTTCGCCCCTTACGGAAGCGGCGTCCCCGCTCGCCTCCGCACACTGAGGACTCGCCATGACCTCCACCCCGTACACCGTCGCAGACGTGATGACCATCAGGGTCATCACGGTCACCCCCTCCGGGGACGTCCGGGGCTATCCGGGGATGGCAGCGGGGTCGACGCCGGTCAGGTCGCAGCTCATGTCCCACAGCCGCGCCGCGGCGGACGGGTCGGCAAGGTGGTCCCACACCGGTTCACGTCGTGGCTCGCCGCGCAGGCCGAAGACGCGCGGTACCCACAGCTGTCCTCCACGCACAGCCGGGTCGAGCACCGCCCGGACCGCGGGCCACGCGCCGGCGTGCTTGCCTTGGACGAAGAGGGCCGCAGGTGCCGCGCTCAGCCGGGCGCCGGTGGTTCGCACATGAACCGGCGGCCGTGACGGGGTGAGGGAGTCCAGCGCGCCGCCGGGATGGACCACCACGCTCGTCACCGTGCTGCCGGCAGCGCCCAGGCGGCGGTCGAGTTCGACGCCGAAGTACATCTGCGCCAATTTGGAGCGTCCGTAGGTGCGCTTGGGCTGGTAGGCCTTCCGGGACTGCAGGTCGTCGAGGTCGAGCCGCTCGGACTTGGCCGCGAAGCTGCCCATGGTCACGACGCGGGCCGCCGGCGCGGCCGACAGCAGCGGCATCAGCCACCGGGTCAAGGCGAAGTGCCCGAGGTGGTTGGTGCCGAACATGAGCTCGTGGCCGTCCTCGGTCTCCTTGCGCGGCGGGTCGTCGAGCGCGACTCCCGCGTTGTGCACTACCGCGTCGAGGCGTTCCACCTCTACTGATTCCACGGCTGTTCCGAGCGACGAGAGGTCGGCGAGGTCCAGCCGTACGGTCCGCACCCGTGCGCCGGGGACGCGTGCACGGATCGAGGCCGTGGCAGCTTCGGCCTTGGCGGGATTCCGGCTGCCGAGTACGACGGTGGCTCCGGTTGCCGACAGCTGCTCCGCGACGAAGTACCCGATGCCGGCGTTGCCGCCGGTGACCAGGAAGACGCTGCCATCGGCACGCGGCAGCCGTTGGACGTTCCAAGGCGGGGTGGAGGATGCGGACGACATGGCCTCGGGGCTCCCTTGCTCGTGAAGGCGGCGGCGACTGCTCCGCCGGCGACTCGGCACCCACGGTTCCAGCGGCCACCGACACATCGCCCATAGAGCACCGACAGTCCCGCCGGGCAGCCGACCTCCCGCCCATACGATGCCGGCCCGTCGCCGCGCCGTGCGGTTGAGCATCGCGTTGGCCGACGGGAGCACGCAAAGGCCGGCTGGGAGGTTCTGAGCGCCCACGAGAAGTCCAGGCAGCACGCGCGGCGGACCCCGCCGTCCGAGGCCGTGGGCGAGAGCGGTGACCGTGAGGCCCGGCAGCAGGCGGACGATGCCGTTCTCCAGCGTTCGGGCACGGCCGAGGACAACGCGGATGCCGGGGGTCATGGTGCCAGGCGACAGCGTCCGGGCATCGGCTGTGAGGAGCAGATCCACCCCGCTGACGAGCTGCCGGCGGACGCCGAGGAGCGCTGACTCGGCGTGAACCGTTCCACCCCGGCGCAGGGATCTGCCGCGCCGTCGGCCGATGCAACCAGCGCGCCGGCGCGCCGGCTTGGCATGGGGCCTCGTAGGCTGCCCGGATGCGTCACCACGATCTTGTCGTCATCGGTGCAGGATCCGGGAACGCCGTCGTCGTCGACTCGTTCGCCGATCTGGACGTGGCCATCGTCGAGGAGCGCTGGTTCGGCGGAACCTGCCTGAACGCCGGATGCATCCCGAGCAAGATGCTCGCCTACACCGCGCACGTCGCCCGCACCGTCCGGGAAGCGGGGACGTACGACGTGGACGCCGAGCTGCGGGCGGTGCGCTGGCGCGAGGTGCGCGACCGGGTCTTCGCGCGGCTGGACGCCGAGCGGGACGAAGGCCGCACGGGCCGTGAGCAGCAGGACTCGGTCACCGTGTACGAGGGCAGGGCACGGTTCACCGGACCCAGGACGCTCCGCATCGACCGGACGGACGGGGCCGTCGACGTCAGCGCCGGGCAGATCGTCGTCGCGGCGGGCGGGCGGCCCCTGGTCCCGGGGCCTGTGCTGGACGCGGGCCTGCCGTACGAGACGTCCGACACCATCATGCGCATCGACGCTCCGCCCCGGCACCTGGCGATCCTCGGCGGCGGTTACATCGCCGCGGAACTGGCCGATGTGTTCTCCGAAACCGGGAGCTCCGTCACCATCATCGAAAAGGACGAGCACCTGCTCGGCCCGCAGGACGAGACGGTGCGGGAACGGTTCACCGACCTGGTCCGCTCCCGTTACGGTCTCAGGCTCGGCCGGGAGCTCACGGCGGTCGGCGGTCGGCCGGGCGCGCTACGGCTGACCCTTGACGACGGATCGACGGTCGAGGCGGACATGCTGCTCGTCGCGGTGGGCCGGGTCCCGAACAGCGACCGGCTCGACGTCGAAGCGGCCGGCATCGCCTCCCACGACGACGGTCGTGTGATCGTCGACACACACCAGCGCACCACTGCGGAAGGCGTGTTCGCGCTCGGTGACATCTGCTCGCCGGTGCCCCTCAAGCACGTGGCCAACCGGGAGGCGGAGGTGGTCGCGCACAACCTCCGCAACCCGGAGGACCTGATCGCCGCCGACCACGGGCTGGTGCCGGCGGCGGTCTTCACCCGCCCGCAGATCGCCTCCGTCGGCGCCACCGAACAGGAGTGCCGCGACAGAGGGCTGGACTACCGGGTGGGCATGGCCGGTTACGGCGACATCGCCTACGGCTGGGCGATGGAGGACACCACCGGCTTCTGCAAAGTGCTGGCCGAGCCCGGTACGGGGCGGCTCCTCGGCGCCCACCTGATGGGCGAGCAGGCCCCGACCCTCATCCAGCCCCTCGTCCTGGCGGCGACCCTCGGCATCGACGCCACGACCCTCGCCAAGTCCCCGTACTGGATCCACCCCGCGCTCACCGAGGTCGTGGAGAACGCCCTCCTCGACCTGGGGCCGTGAGCCCCGCCGGCGAGCGATGTCAGCGGCCGGGCCGAGCACGGCCTGGCTGGCCCCCCCCCCACCAGCCAGGGGGAGGTAGCACCAGGGGGTGGTTGATCCCCAACCCAGAGCGGCACCACCCGACCACCCCCAGAAAAAAAGAGGGGA
>NZ_JBVIAH010000022.1:0-82511 GCF_055574035.1 Streptomyces sp. NPDC030021 | reverse complement strand
CGCCTCCCCCCCCCCCCCCCCCCCCCCCCCCCCCCCCCCCCCCCCCCCCACCCCCCCCGCCCCCCCCCAGCGCCGGGGGGTTGCGGATCACCGCCCGGGGTAGCCGCCACTGGACCACATCGGAACACGAGGAGGCGCCGTGACGGAGCTGGACCCCTTCACCGACGTGCTCGACGGCCCGGTGTACGTGGTCACGGCCGCGACCGGCGGCGAGCGGGACGGCTGCCTGGTGGGTTTCGCCTCGCAGTGCTCCATCGACCCGCCGAGGTTCACCGTCTGGCTGTCGATCGCCAACCGCACCTACCGCATCGCGCGTGAGGCCGAGTGCCTCACCGTGCACCTGCTCCGCCGTGACGACCGGGAGCTGGCGGATCTCTTCGGAGGGGAGACGGGCGACCGGGTGGACAAGTTCGCGCGGGTCGCCTGGCGGCCCGGAGAAGCAGGCAGTCCGGTCCTCGAACAGCTGCCCGTCTGGTTCACCGGCCGGATCGAAGGGCGTATCGAGGGCGGCGACCATGTGGGCTTTCTCCTGGCTCCCGTAGCGGTGTGCCCGCCGATCGAGGGCCCGCTGCCCCCGCTGCTCCGGTACCGGGAGCTGCGCGACCTCGATCCCGGCCACCCGGCCTGAGGGCGGGGCACGTTTCAACCGGGCCGAAGTGGTAAGCCGCCCGGTATGGCGCGAATCGGGTACACGATGATGACCGAGCAGGCCGGCCCGCGGGAACTGGTCGACCACGTGGTGGCGGCGGAGCGGACTGGGTTCGACTTCTCCGTCATCTCCGACCACTCCTCCCCCTGGCTGGAGGCCCAAGGGCACGCGCCCTACGCGTGGAGCGTCCTGGGAGCCGCCGCGCAGGCCACCTCCCGGATCCCGCTCATGACGTACGTGACCTGCCCGACGTTCCGGTACCACCCTGCCGTGATCGCCCAGAAGGCGGCCACGATGCAGCTCCTGTCCCAGGGGCGCTTCCGGCTGGGGCTGGGCTCGGGAGAGAACCTCAACGAGCACATCGTCGGCGCGGGCTGGCCCGCAGCCCACGTCCGCCTGGACATGCTCGAGGAAGCCGTGGGGATCATCCGCTCTCTGTTCGCCGGCGGGTACGTCAGCCACCACGGCAGCCACTTCGACGTCGACAACGCCAGGCTGTGGGACCTCCCCGACGATCCGCCCCCGATCGGGATCGCCGTCTCCGGAGACCGCTCCTGCGAGATCGCGGGCCGCTGCTGCGACCTGCTCATCGCCACCGAGCCGAAGCAGGAGCTGCTGACCGCGTTCGGCGCGTACGGAGGCGCCGGCAAACCGCGCGTGGCCCAGCTCCCCGTCTCCTACGGTCCCGACCGCGACGCGGCGGTGGCCCGGGCGCACGAGCAGTTCCGCTGGGCGCTCGGCGGCTGGAAGGTCAACGCGGAACTCCCCGGCCCCGCGGGCTTCGCCCAGGCCTCGGAGCACACCAGACCCGAGGACGTCGCGGATGCCATCCCCTGCGGCGACGACGTGGACGCCTTCGTCGATGCGGTACGCCCTTACGCCGACGCAGGATTCACCGAGGTCGCCCTGATCCAGATCGGAGGCGACCAGCAGGAGCCCTTCCTGGACTGGTCCGGGACAAAGCTGCTGCCGGCCCTGAGGGAACTGTGACAACGGTCTTCTCCGTGAACGAGACCGGGATCAGGCACCAGCTCGGTCGCTGAGCCCTGCGGGAGGCGGACATGAACCGCGCCGCGTTGTTCGATGTCGACGGCACCCTCGCCGATACCAATCACCTCCATGTGGTCTGCTGGTGGGAGGCCTTGCGGCAGGCGGGCCACGACGTGGCGATGCACGACATCCACCGCGCCATCGGGCTGCCCGGCGAGGACCTCCTTGCGTATGTGCTGGGCGAGGGTCGGGATACGAGCGAGGACGACACGCTCAGCGCCGCGCACAGCACCCTCTACGGCACGTACTTCGACCGGCTGCCCCCGTTGGACGCGGCGGCGGATCTGCTGCGCGAGCTGGACCGCCGGGACTGGCGGGTCGTACTCGTGACCTCCGCGAAGGACACCGAGCTCGACGCGCTCAGACGGGCCCTCGGCGCCGACGACGCCATCACCGCGACGGCGAGCTCCGAGGACGTGAGCGAGGGCAAGCCCGCGCCGGAACCGGTGCACCACGCCCTCGGCCTCGCCGACGCCGCCGCCCGTGACTCCGTGTTCGTCGGCGACACCGTGTGGGACATGGAAGCGGGCTCCCGGGCCCACGTCGCGTGCGTGGGGGTCCTCTGCGGCGGTATTCCGCGGCGTGACCTCGAAGAGGCCGGGGCGCGCGCCGTCTACCAGCACCCCGCCGACCTGCTGGCACACATCGACACCAGTCCGTTCGCGGACAGGCGCAGTCCGCCGGACCACACCGCTTGAGCGATGACCTGCTGGGTAGGCGCAGCGTACGACAACGATCCGTACCACGAGGTGAGCCACACATGGATCGATCCACCGAACCGGAACCCGAGGGCCCCGGGCCCACTCCGGAAGGCCCGGATCCGGTCCCCCGCGACCCGCACCCCGCCGGTCCCGAAGACAAGCCGCCCCCGGCCGAGCCGGCCCCGGAGCAGCCTTCCACCACCGAACGGCCGACGGTGCCGGAACCTCCCGACTGAGCACGTACGAGCTGACCGAGGAGATGAAACCGGGACCCGTCACCCTTCGTGGCGGCGCTCGACGTCTTCGAGGGAGGGCCCGGGTAGGGATTGTCCCCAGGGACCGGGGTAGCCGCGTGAGTGCCGCCCAGTGAGGCTCCAGGTTGGAGGCCAACCATGTCAACCGGCACGCTCATAGCCATCGTCGCCATCGCCGCGGTCGTCGTGATCGCGCTCGCGGTGGGCTTGTGGATGGCGGCCCGCCGCCGTCGTCTCCAGAACAAGTTCGGCCCCGAATACAACCGCACGGTCGAGGCGGAGGGCGGCCGCATGGCCGCCGAACGCGAGCTGCGAGCCCGCGAGGAACGCCACGACAAGCTTGAGATCAAGGAGCTCCCTGCCGAACGGCGAGACCAGTACGCCGTTGAATGGAGCAGCGTTCAGGAACATTTCGTGGACCGGCCGGAAGGCTCCGTGGAGGAGGCTGACGAACTGGTCTCGCGCCTGATGCGCGAGCGAGGCTACCCCACGGACGACTACCGCGGTCGGCTGCGTGATCTCTCGGTCGAACACGGCCGGACCCTGGAGCACTACCGGGCTGCCCACGACGTCAAGGTGCGCAGCACTGATCAGAAGACGACCACCGAGGAACTCCGAGGGGCGATGGTGCACTACCGCGCCCTGTTCGACGACCTGCTGAGTGACCAAAGGAGCCGGTGACATGCGGAACCACGCGACCAGTGACGAGCGAGCCGGCGACGCCGGCATCACGACGGAGGACATAGCCCATCCGGCGCCGGCTGCGGGCGACGGTACGGACACCGGCACGAAGACCGAATCCGGCGAAGCGGCCGCCGGCGGCCGGACGCCACCCGTGTACCCGGGGGAGGCCACCAGGGACGCGGCCGCCGGGGAGGGCGGGACCCGCGAAGGCGGGGACGAACTCCCGGCGGATCGCGAAGCGGGGACCGGCCCGGCACAGGCGGGCGCCGACGAACCGCTGCTGGGCGCCGAGGACACCGCGGAATACCACAAGCGATGGAGCGAGATACAGGGCCGGTTCGTCGACGACCCGCAGGACGCGGTCAGGTCGGCGGACGCCCTCGTCGCGGAAGTGATGCAGAGCCTCGCCCGTACCTTCTCCGCCCACAAGCAGGGGTTGGAGGAGCAGTGGGGCCAGGGCGAGCAGGTAGCGACCGAAGAACTGCGGCTGGCGCTGCAGCATTACCGATCGTTCTTCAACCGCCTCCTGAACACCTGACCCGACAGATCGACCGATCGTCTCCTCCCGGGGCATGGAGATGTACGCCCACATGCACAGCGCCATCCAGTTCGTACTGGGCGGAGCCCGCTCCGGCATCAAAGTCATCCGCTGGGCAGGGTCACACACCATCGCCTGCCCCGGGTTCCTTCGCCCCGCCGGCCCGCCCGGCCCCGCCCAGCCCGGCCCGCCGGCCAGGGGACAGGTTGTCAGAGGCACCCTTGTCGGGTCTCCGCAAGGGCCTCGCTTGACTGGTGGTCGGCACGACAGATAGGGAGAGGCTGTTCATCGCGCAAGGTGTGAAACGGGGGACGTATGAAGCCGCTCGAAACGGGTGATCCCACCTCGCTCGGCGAGGGCCGCTACCGGCTGGTGGGACGGCTCGGCCAGGGGGGCATGGGCGTGGTCTACCTGGGCCGCTCCCGGTCCGGCCGTGCGGTCGCCGTCAAGGTCGTACGTCCCGAGCTGAGCACCGAGCCCGGGTTCAGGCGCAGGTTCGCCGACGAGGTCGCGGCCGCGCGGCGGGTCGGCGGCTTCCACACCGCGCCGGTGGTCGACGCCGACCCGGACGGGGAGCCGGCCTGGCTGGTGACGGCCTTCGTGCCCGGTCCCACCCTGCAAGCGGTACTGGCGCGCGTCGGATCGCTGCCCCTGGACACGCTCACCGTGCTGGCCGCCGGCCTGGCCGAGGCACTTGAGGCGATCCACCGAGCGGGGGTCATCCACCGCGATCTCAAGCCCGCGAACATCATCGTCGCGGAGGACGGGCCGCGTGTCATCGATTTCGGCATCGCGCGCGCCCTGGACGGAACGTCCCTGACACAGACCGGCCTGCAGGTCGGCACGCCGGGATTCCTGGCACCCGAGCAGCTCACCGGCGGTGGCGTGCTCACCCCCGCGGTCGACATGTTCGCTCTGGGGGTGGTGCTCACGCAGGCGGCGGGCGGCGCCCCCTTCGGCGACGGCCCGTCCGCGGCCAGGCACTACAAGGTGGTCTACGAGGAGCCGGACCTGACCGCGGTGCCCGGCGAACTCCGCGCAGCCATCGGCGCCTGCCTGTCCAAGGACCCGGCGGCACGGCCCACCCCGGCCGCCTTCCTCGGTACCCTCACCGTCCGCCACCCGGACGGTGGCTCCTGGCTGCCGGAGGCGGCGACGCAGCTGCTCCCGCCCCCGGAACCGGCGGTGCGTCCCACCACGCCGGACAGCCCGTCGGACACCGCGCAGGAACTCCCGGTCCCGGACACCGCCCCGCCCGCCGTCGCGGAGCCCCGTACGGGACAGTCGCGCACCGTGACGGGGCCCGCGGCGCGGCTCTCCCCCACCCCCGCGCAGGTGCCGCAGGCGGTTTCGGGGAAGCCCCGGCGTCGCCGCGCGGTGGTGGCGGCGTTGCTCGTGACGTCACTCGCAGCCGTCGGCCTGTTCGTGTGGCAGCCCTGGAAGGACTCGGCCAAGGACAGTTCCAAGCCCCGCGCCGCCACGCCCACCGGATCCGCCCCCGCCCCCGCCCCTGCCCCTGCCCCGTTCCCGGCCGATCCCCTGCTGATCCGGCAGGACACCGCCCCGGGCTGGCCCGGGACGTGCAACGGCGTCATCGCCCGCCGGGACGCCGCCACGGAGAAGCCCGTGCAGCTCATCGCCGGGGGCGCAGGCGCATGCGACACCCTGCCCCAGTGGTCCCCCGACCGCAGGTCGTTCGCGTTCACCCGCAGCACCTCCGAGGGCACGGCCGTCTGGACCGCCAACGCCGATGGTTCGAACGCGCGGCGGATCACCTCCGTCGCCGGCGGCAGGGTGTCCTGGTCTCCGGACGGCAGCCGGCTGGCCGTGCTGCGCACGAAGGACGGCGTACAGCAGCTGTTCGTGGTCGGCGTCGCCGACGGCGCGGCCCGCCAGCTCACCTCGGGCGGGGGCCGGGTCGAGGATCCCGCGTGGTCGCCGGACGGCAAGAGCATCGCGGTCTGCCTGCAGACGGGACCCGAGAACTGGCAGATCCACGTGGTCGACCCCGCCGACCCGAACCGGGCCCCACAACAGGTGACCCGGCTGCCCCATCCGGCAGTCGACCCGGTGTGGTCACCCGACGGCACCACCTTCGCGTACACGGCGGGGACATACGGCACGGGCACTCAGGGCGACATCCGCCTCGTGGACGCCGACGGCAGTGACGATCGCGAACTGGTCGCCACCGGCGCCCATGAGATGGACCCCGCCTGGTCCGCCGACGGCACCTGGGTGGCCTTCGTCCGCGGCCCGTACGAGAAGCCCGTGATCTGGGCCGTGCGCGCGGACAAGACCGGCGAGCGCCCGCTCACCTCCGGCGCCGCCAGCGAGGGGCATCCCGCCTGGCGCTGAATCGCGTCGGCGGCGGAGGACAGGGTGGCGACCGGGTGGCGACCGGGTGGCGGAGGCCGGCGGGAAGTGTCCGGATCGTGCCTGGATTCGCGCGGTTCACGACTGGCAAATGCTTGCCACGGCGGGGACTTGCCACCCTGTGGCCTTCACGCCGGCGCTGCTCGGTCGATAGACCCATGGCATGTCCTCCTCCTCTCAGTCCTCCGCCTTCCGGCGCAGGCGCCGGCAGCTGATCGCGGCCGCTGCCGCGGTGCCTCTGCTGGTGTCGGGGCTCGCGGTTCTGCAAGCCCCCGCACTGGCCGCTCCGAGCAAACCCCCCGCTCCCGCCAGGCCTTCGGCGACCCACAAGGTCACCCTGGTCACCGGCGACGTCGTCACGGTCACCACGATGGCCGACGGCAAGCAGACCGCCGAGGTCGACCGGCCGGACAGCGCCGTCGGCGGCGTGAAGATCCAGCAGATCAAGGGAGACCTGTTCGTCGTCCCGGACGAGGCCGTGCCGCTGCTGGGCACGGACAGGCTGGACCGGCGGCTGTTCAACGTCTCCGGCCTGATCGAGATGGGCTACGACGACGCGAAGTCGGCCTCGGTCCCGCTGATCGCGACGTACGCCCGGACGAGGTCCGGCGCTGCCGTCGAGCCGACGGCCCCCCGGGGCAGCCGGCTGACCCGCAACCTCAAGGACATCGGCGGTGCCGTCCTCAGCACGGAGAAGGGGCAGGCCCGTACCTTCTGGAGTTCCGTCGCGCCGCAGGGCAGTGCGACGTTGGGCGCCGGTGTGGCGAAGCTGTGGCTCGACGGCCGGGTGAAGGCCGACCTCAAGGAGAGCGTGCCGTTGATCGGCGCCCCCACGGCCTGGGCGGCGGGCTACACGGGCAAGGGCGTCAAGGTCGCGGTGCTCGACACCGGCATCGACGTCGACCACCCCGACTTCGCCGGCCTGATCGACGGTACCGCCAGCTTCGTACCCGGTGAGGGCGTCACCGACGTCAACGGGCACGGCACGCACGTGGCCGGCACGATCGTCGGGTCCGGCGCCGCCTCCGGAGGCGACAACAAGGGCGTCGCCCCCGGCGCCGACCTGTACGTCGGCAAGGTGCTCGGCGGCGCGGAGGGCTACGGCCAGGACTCCTGGATCATGGCCGGCATGCAGTGGGCCGCCGAGTCCGGTGCGGACGTCGTCAACATGAGTCTCGGCGACTCGTACCCGACGGACGGCAGCGACCCGATGTCGCAGACGGTCGACGCGCTCTCCGCGCAGTACGGCACGCTGTTCGTGATAGCCGCCGGCAACTCGGGACCGGAGAGCATCTCCGCCCCGGGCGCGGCCGCCTCGGCGCTGACCGTGGCCGCCACGGACAAGCAGGACCGGCTCGCGAGTTTCTCCAGCACCGGCCCGCTGACCCAGTCCGGCGGCATGAAGCCGGACATCGCGGCGCCCGGCGTGGACATCACCGCGGCCCGCTCGTCTCGGATGACCGGCGGCGGCGAAGGTGCCTACCGGACCATCAGCGGCACTTCGATGGCCACCCCGCACGTGGTCGGCGCGGCGGCGATCCTGGCCCAGCAGCACCCGGACTGGACCGGCGCGCAGCTCAAGGAACACCTGATGAGCACCGCGAAGGGCCTGGACGGCGGGTACTCGCCGTACGAGGTCGGTACCGGCCGTCTCGACGTGGCCGCTGCCGTGCACACCACGGTCCGCGGCACCGGATCGCTCTTCTTCGGCAACTACACCTGGCCGCACGAGCCGAGTGACGCCGCCGTCACGAAGGCCCTGACCTTCACCAACACCGGTGCCGGCGACGTCACGCTGAACCTGGCGCTGACCGGCGGCGGGCCGTTCACGCTGGGAGCCACCAAGGTGACCGTCCCGGCGGGCGGCACCGCCGCCGTCCCGGTGACCGGTGACTCGGGGGCCGCCCCGGCAGGCAGGCACGTCGGCTATGTGAGCGCCACGGACGCGGCCACCGGGCGGCCGGTGACCCGTACCTCCCTGGCGCTCCTCAAGGAGGAGGAGCGCTACGACCTGAACATCAAGCTGGTGGGGAGGGACGGCAAGCCGGCCGCCGGCTGGGTCGGAGTCAACCTCGCGGGCGACGTCTGGCCGTGGACGGTCTACGTCGACGGATCGACCACCATGCGCATGGCACCGGGCACGTACACCGTCGCGGGATACCTCGATGTGGCCGGCGAGAAGGCGGACCGCTCGGGGCTGGCCGTGCTCGTCGACCCGGAGACGGTGCTCAGGGGCGGCTCCGCCGAGGTGGTGCTGGACGCGAGCAGGGCACGCCTGCTGCAGACCGAGGCGCCGGAGCGTACCGAGGACCGTCAGCGCAAGGTCGACTTCAACGTCCGCTACAAGGGCCTCGACCCGTACCTGGACTACCGCAGCGCGTACGTGCTGCCGCCGGCGTACGACGACGTCTACATCGCGCCGACGGAGGCGATGAAGCAGGGCGAGTTCATGCTGATCACCCGTTGGCGCAAGGGTGAGCCGCTGCTCGGTCTGAGCGCGCCGGGCGGTCGGTTCCGGCTCGACGCGCTCGTGCAGGCGGGCAGCGCCCTGGGCACCGCCACGGACAGGCTGGACGTCGTCCACGCGGGCAACGGCGCGGCGGCCGCGTACGAGAAGGTCCAGGCCAGGGGCAGGGTGGCCGTCGTCGACCGCAGCGACGAGGTCGCGCCGCAGGAGCGCGCCGAGGCCGCCGCTGCGGCCGGCGCGAAGGCGCTGATCGTGGTCAACGACGGCGTCGGGGCTTTGATGGAGTACGTCGGAGAGTCGGCCATCCCGGTCGCCTCCGTGCACCGCGACGCGGGCAAGGCCCTTGTCTCGATGGCCAGGAGCGGCCACGGCAAACTGACCGTCAAGCAGACCGAGTACACGCCGTTCGTCTACGACCTGACCCGGGACTACCCCGGCCGGGTGCCGGACCGGGCCCTGGTCTACAAGCCGGGCAAGAGTGACCTCGCCCGGATCGACGCCCGCTACTACGCGGCGGCAGGCGGGCGGCAAGCGGAAGGCTACCGTTCCGACTTCACCCTCAGCCCGTCCTTCAACATGCCCGAGCGCGAGTGGCACCCGGGCACCCGCACCGAGTGGGTGACTCCGGGCCAGGTCTGGAGGGAGTTCCACACACAGGGCGTCGACGGAGCCCTGCCGTGGTCGATGGTGTCGGGCGACAACACCTACGCCAAGGGCGGCAACACCCGGCTCGACTGGTTCGCTCCGGCGACCCGGCCCGGCCAGAGCGAGTCCTTCGGCGTGTACAACTCCCGCTGGCAGAACCACATGACCTGGAACGTCCAGGCGTGGGCCTCCGCCAGCGACACCATGCGGCTGGGCGGCTACCTGCCGTGGGGTGAGACACCGTCCCACCTGCAGATGTTCCAGGGCAGCACGCTGATCCACGACAACCCGGTCAGCGGCGACATGCAATGGGTGGAGGTACCGGCGGGCAACCTGCCTTACCGCGCCGTCCTCGACGCGGAGCGGCCCGGTGACGTCTTCCGGCTGTCGACGCGCACCCACACCGAGTGGACCTTCATGTCCGACACCGTCGACTCGGACTCCTTCGAGTCGTTCTCGGTGCTGAACCTGGACTACGCGCTGGAGTCGGACCTGCACGGCGACCTCAAGGCCGGTACGAAGCAGCAGATCGCCCTCAAGCCGGTGTCCATGGACCGCGGCACCGTGCCCGGCACCGTGTCCACGGTGACGCTGGACGTCTCGCACGACGACGGCGCCACCTGGCAGAAGGTGACCCTGGCCAAGGGCGCCGGCGGCTCCTGGACGGGTTCGTTCACGACGGCCGAGCGGCCCGGCGGCTTCGTCTCTCTGCGCGCGAGCGCCGCGACGGACAGAGGCTTCGGCGTCAAGAACGAGATCATCCGGGCGTACGGCCTGCGATGAACCGCACCATGGGGTCCCGGGGAGGCGACTCCCCGGGACCCTTCCCCTCACCCCCACTCCCACTCCCAGCAGGGACTATTCAAGGTCTGCCGCCATGGCGCATACTCTCCCCGCTGCGGCAAGCGGAGGAGAGTCGATCGCCGATGCTGGATGTTCTGGGCCTCGATCCCGATGACGAGCACGTCTACCGGGCGCTGCTCGGACGGCCGAACTCCACCGCCACTCTGCTCGCGGACCTGCTCGTCCTGCCTCAGGCCCACGCCGACAAGGCGTTGTCCCGCCTCGTCGAGTGGGGACTGGCGACCCGGTCTGCGGACGAGCGGTTCACCGCGGCGCCGCCGGCCATGGCGCTCGGCGCGCTCATCAGCCAGCGCCGGGACGGGTTGCGGATGGCCGAGCATGCGCTGGTGGCCTTCGCCGAGGAACACCGGGCGGCGATGACCGGCGACAGCATCAGTGATCTGATCGAGGTCGTCACGGGTGTCGACGCCATCCGCCACCGCTTCCTCCAGGTGCAGCAGGCGGCCCGCACGCAGGTCCGAAGCTTCATCACCGCTCCGTTCGTCGCTCTGTCGCCCGACGAGAACACGGCAGAACCCGTCGCCATCGGCCGCGGTGTTCACTTCCGGGCGGTACTGGACCGGGCCGTGCTGGCGGAGCCGGGCATCATCGATGATGCGATCGAATCACTGCGCAGGGGCGTGCAGCTGCGTGTCGCCGACGAGCTGCCGATGAAACTCGTGCTGGCCGACGCCGACCTCGGCCTCGTCCCGCTCACGGTCACGCCGGACGGACAGCCCGGCGCCGTGCTGCTGCACCGCAGCGGCCTGCTGGACGCACTGGACGCGCTGTTCGAGACGGTGTGGCGGACCGCCCACCCGCTCGAACTCTCGGGCACCGGCGGGGAGGCCGAACCCACCGTCGAGCTCGGCGCGACGGGCCCGACCGACCTCGACCGGAGGATCCTCGCGCTCCTCCTGGCCGGCCTGACCGACCAGACGGCCGCGGCACAACTCGGCCTGTCACCACGGACGCTGCACCGACGCCTGCGCCACCTCACGGACATGGCCGGAGTCCGCACCCGGATGCAGCTCGGCGGTTACGCCGTCCGGCACGGCTGGGTGGGGCCACGCTGACACGGATGAGGGACGCTCCTGTCAGCGAGGGCGCTCGTACGCATCCAGGTGGGTCGCCGAGAGGGCCAGGCCGTCCGCCGCCGTCGTGCAGCGGGCGGCCAGGGTTTCGACGTGGCGGCGGAAGGCTTCCGCTTCCGGACCCTGCCAGGTGAGGGCCTCGGCCGAGGCGCGCAGGCGGTCCGCGTGGGCGCGCAGGGCATTGGAGTGGGCGCGCAGGCCGGCCGCGGGGGCGTGGCGGTGTTCGGACCGGGCGGCCGGGATCGTGGTCACAGGGACCTCCAGGGGGCGAAGGCGTTGGTGACCCCGGCCAGGGCCGGGGCGAGTTCGGGGTGGTGGCGCAGCAGTACGGTGACCATGGAGTTGCGGTCGACCCACTCCAGGCCCTGCTCCGTGTAGACCTCGGGCCGGTAGTCGGTGGTGAAGAAGCGGTCGCTCTTCAGCCGCCGGCTGGCCATCAGGATGAAGATCCGGAAGAGGGAGTCGCTGAAGCCGAACCCGGCGGGGCGGGGCTCCGCGAGGTTCCCGACCAGGGTGTCGACCCGGTCGAGCCTCCCGTCGTACAGGTCCCTGAGCAGCGAGGTGTCCCCCGGGTGCCCTCCGGTGAGCTCCTCGAAGGAGGCGACCGGGCGCTTGCGCAGCATCTGCCGGTAGGCGTTGTAGCGCGGGATGCCCCGCTCGCGGTCACGCAGGATGTCGACGGTCCCGAGGTCGATGCGCTCGCCGGAGAGCCGGGCGAGGTCGCGCAGCGCGTCGGGGTGGTTGTGCAGGACGAGGGCGCCGGGGTGCTCGGTGCCGAAGGTGTAGAACAGGTCGCTCATCCCGTACGCGTCGATGGCGCTGCGGGTGGTCGCGCCCTGCATGTCGTCGAAGCCGATGACCTCGCGGACGGACCCCCGGGTGTGGTCACGCACCGTGACCTCGTCGGGGATGAGCGGGTGCAGCCGGTAGGCGGAGACGAACTCCTCCGTCATCGAGTACGGCGCCGCATGGTGGTCGGCCGGCGAGCCGAGGATGCCGCTGAGCATCTCGCCGCTGCCGATCCGGCCGAACCGCCTGGAGACCCAACGGGGCAGCACGCCGTACCAGTTGGCGTCCATCGCGCGCTTCAGCACGGGGGTGTCGAGGACGCCCGGGGTCCACTCCACCGTGTGGATCTTCGCCATCAGGGCGGTGTTGACGAGCCGCGCCGTGTGGAAGAGCCGCTCGTCGTCCCAGGTGGGGTGGTGGGAGCGGATCCGGTCGCAGATCGCGTTGTGTTCCTTCGCGAAGAGCGTGTGGAGCAGCGAGAGGCCGGTCCAGTAGTCGCTGTTCATCCCGGTGGCGTCGAGGCAGGCCAGGTCGGGGCGGGGGTCGGAGGGCAGCCGGCCGTCCCGGACGATGAGGTGTCCGTGCTCGGCGGTGCGCAGGGACCGGCAGCGGGTTTCGTCCGAGCCGTAGATCTGCGAGCCGTCCCACCAGTGCGTAACGGTGTTCTCGTACGTCGGCGGCGCGTCCGCGGTGGTGTGGGCGACCGGGTCGGGGCGGGTGCGGTTCACCCGCATCGGGCAGGCGCCGCCCGCCCAGTCGTCGTCGGCGGCGAGCGGGACGGTGAAGGGCTCGGCCTCCTCGTTGTCCCCGTGGTTGGCCCAGCCGTGGTTCTGGAACTGGATCCACGCGGCGGCCAGCAGGTTGAGGGTGGGGGCGGGGGTGAAGCCTCCCGAGCGGGCGAGCAGTTGCCTGCTGATCTCGCGGGGGCTCGGCGTCATGAGGTCTTCGTCGGAGTCCGGGAAGACCATGTGCAGCGGGGCGTTGCGGTCGAGCCGGGTTCCGGCCCTGCCCATGTCGATGTCGTCCGGGTCGTAGCCGGAGCCGTCGTACGAGCGGTAGGGCGCGAGGACGCGCGTGGCCCGGCGGGGGCGTTCGCCGCCCGCGCCGTAGGTGTCGTACAGGTTCTTGCGGCGCAGGTCGTCGCGGAGCACCCGGAGGTTCAGCATGGCGACCGGGCCGGGGAGTTCCCACCAGTCGCGCGAACGGTTGATCCGGTCGAAGGCGGCCGAGCCGAGGCGCTCCAGGAGTCCGGGCGGGCCGTAGGGGGCGGGGGCGGGACGTTCGGCCTGCGCGGGCAGGGTCGCCGGGCGCGCGGCGGTCTCCGCCGTCTCGGCCCTGGCCGTCGTGTCGGTCGTATCGGTGGCGTCGGTCATCGTGCGGTCCTCAGCGGTCGTAGAGCTGGAAGAGCCGGGTGTCGGTGACCCGGCCGCGGAAGCGGTTGAGTTCCGCGTCGACATGGGCGCTCGCCTCCGGCACGTCGAACCGGAGGTTGTGCTCGTAGCGTTCGGCCGCGTGGCACAGCGGGAAGGCGTGCGTGTCGTCGGTCCAGGTGAATTCGGTGAACTGCGCGGGCAGGGCGTACGGGGAGACCGAGGAGCGCCCCTCCAGGCTCGGCACGACATCGTGCTCGTTGATCAGCGAGCAGACCCGGGTGACCGGGTCCGCGGGCCGCTTCCCGTCGATGGGCGAGCCGATGGCGACGACGTGCGTGACCCGGTACAGCGCGCAGAACTCCCGGTCCGCGGCCAGGTTCATCGCGGTGATCCCGCCCAGGCTGTGGCCGATCAGCGCGATCTCGGTGCCCGTGGGAACCACCATCCGCAGGGCGCGTGCGGTGGCCCTGGAGTAGGGGGTGCTGGGCCTGGCCACCGCGTGGACCGCGCCGAGCAGGTCCTGCGGGCTCTCGTTGCGCACCCCGTCGGCGGCCATTCCGGCGAGCTGGACCACGTACCGCGTCACCTGGTCGGGGCCCGACACGCGCTGGACGAGCAGGGTGCCGCCGGTGCCGACCGTCCCGATGTTGCGGAGGTACCCGCCGATGGTGCCGGAGGTGTCGAGGCGCTCCAGCAGAGCCGGCTCGGGGGGCTTGGGCTCGGCGCGGCCGGGCCCCCGGTCCAGGAAGGCCCAGACCCGGCTGCTGACGCCCATGACCGGTTCGGCGGCGGTCAGGGTGCGGCCGGTGGCGATCTCCCAGCCGGCCTCGTCGTTGAAGGGGTTCTCGTCGGTCAGCGCGTTCCACGCCAGGATGTCGGCGAAGGACGGCGCGAGCAGCGCGAAGGCGCGTTCGGCGCCCTGGCTGCCGATGATCCGCTTGAAGGTACGGACCGCCTCGCGCTGCCGGTCCTGCTCGACGGCCCTGAGCACGTGTGCGGTGTCGGGGTCGCTGAGGAGCTCGGGATGGGCGACGGCGGCCGCCCGGATGCGGGCCTTGAGACCGGTGACGGCGAGGCTGACCGCAAGGCTCTCCCGGCTGGTGAGGACTCCCGCGAGCCAACCGGCGCGGGCGACCCCGCGGCCGTCCGCGGCCCAGCCCAGGCCCTTCGGGTCCCTGAGCGTACGGAGCAGGGTGCGCAGCGCGGTACGGGCGCGGCCGGAGGCGCCCAGGGCGGCCAGCGGCAGCCGGGTGCCGAGGGCCAGTTCGGAGGCGTGCCGGGAGGCCTCGCGCACGGCGTCGGCGGCCTCGGCCAGGTCGCGGCAGAGCTGGTGCAGGCCGGCCACGTCCGGTTCGGTGTGGGCGGCGGATGCGGTCGGGTGGTCGGTGGCTGTTTCGGGCACGGGGGGACTCATTCCGGGTCTCGACGGGGGGCCGTCCGCAGCCGGATCGCGGCGGTGTCCAGCGTTCCGGGCAGCGGGCGGTGCGGGTCGACGGCGGGGCGGGCCCCGGTGATCCGGTGACCGCGCAGCACCTGCGCGCAGACGGCCGAGGTGAGCAACAGGCCGAGCTGGTCGCCGGGGCAGCGCCCGGCCCCGTGGCTGAAGGGGGCCATGCGGAGGTCCCGGTCGGCGTCCGCCTCGAACCAGCGGCCGGGTACGAAGAGGTCGGCGGCCGGTACCCGGGCGGGGTCGCGCTGGTGGAATCCGATGGGGACCAGGACGGAGGTTCCGGCCGGATGCCGCACGCCGCCCCATTCGGTTTCGGCGCGGGTGACCCGTACCAGGTCGGGGACGATCGGATAGAGCCGCAACGACTCCTGTACGCAGGCCCGCAGCCGGGGCAGTTCGGGTCCGCCGGTCGCGATGTCGGCGTGGGCGGCGTCCTGTTCGGCCGGGTGGGCGGCGAGCAGCAGCAGGGTGCGGGCGACGACGGGGGCGCAGACGTCGATGGCCATCAGCCAGTGGTGGACCTGGCCGAGCGGGTCGGTGCCCTCGGGGGCGGGGAGCCGCAGGGCCCGCGCGGCGAGGGTGTGCGCGGGTGCATCGGAGGCGTACTGGGCGACCCGCTCCTCCGCCCTCGCGTACAGCGCCCGGTTGGCCTCGGCCCGGTTCTTGCGCAGGCCCATCCAGTTGCCCTCGTCGCGCAGGGTGCGAAGCCAGCCGGCCAGCTCCTCGTCGTCCGCGGCCCGGTCACCGAGGACCACCCGGCGGGAGATCCGGGCGAGGCAGCGGCGCACTCCCCCGAAGTCGAGGACGGTGTGGTCGGTGAGCGGCCGGCTCTCCTCCTCGACGACGGCCTGGTACTGCGCGCAGTCGGGGTGGACGGGGCTCCCCCATGCGAGGGCCTCGTCGTTGACCTTCCGCCGGTCCTCGCGGAGGTCGCCGTGGGAGCAGATGACGCCGGTGGGCTCGACGCCGCTCAGCCCCTTGAGCTTGTCCTCGGCGTCCATGGCGAGGGTGCGTACGGGCTCCTCGAAGAACTGCCGGATGTCCTCCGGGTCGAACAGCACCAGCATCTGTCCGGAGAGCCCGCGCACGGTGACGGGGGCGCCGCCGTGCCGCTCGCGCATGGCGCGCAGGGTGGCCGCGGACCAGCCGTACTGGTCTATGGCGGCGAACGCCGACACGACCTTGAACCGGGCGCTGACGACACCTCGAACGAAGACGGGCAGGGTGTGGGTGGCGACGAATCGGGCGGTCTCGGCCATGCCCGCGCGGGCCCGGCGGGCGGTGGAGGGCGCGGGGGCCGTGGGGGCCGTGGGGGTCGCGGAGACGGTCGGGATGTCCGCCGGGCGCCCGCTCCCGTTCGCCGTGTCGATCCGGTTCTCGGTCCCGGTCATGCCTCGACGACCTTCCCGGGGTTCAGCAGGTTCCTCGGATCGAAGAGCCGCTTGAGTCCGCGCTGCAACTCCAGGCTCACCGGGTCGAGTTCGCGGGTGAGCCAGTCGCGCTTGAGGGTGCCGATGCCGTGTTCTCCGGTGCTGGTGCCGCCGAGGGCGAGCCCGGCGGCCATGATCTCGTCGTACGCGACCTGGGCGCGGCGGAACTCCTCCGGATCCGACTCGTCGAAGACGACGGTCGGGTGGAGGTTGCCGTCCCCGGCGTGACCGAGGGTGAAGATCCGCAGCCGGTTGCGGCGGGCGATCTCCTCGATCGTGCCGATGAACTCGGGGAGTTCGGAGCGGGGTACGGCCACGTCCTCGATGAACCCGGTGGGTTTGCCGCCGAGGGTGGCGGCGAAGGCGCCGAGGGCCGGGGTGACCAGCCGCCTGGCCTCGATGATGTGCCGGGACTCCTCGGGGGTGGAGGCGGTGTGGACGTTCTCGGCTCCGGCCTCCTTGCAGAGGAGCTCCATCGCGAGGAGGTCGCCCGCGGGGGCGGTCGTATCGCTCTCCACGATGAGGGTGGCGGCGCTGCCGGGTCGCAGCAGCGCGTGTCCGTATTCGGCGACGGCCCGGGACGTGGCCCGGTCGAGGAGTTCGAGCGCGGAGGGGATGTGGCCGGCCGCGGTGATCGCCGCGACGGCGTGCCCCGCAGCGGTGAGGCTGGGGAACTGTGCGAGCAGAGCGAGCGCGGGCGGGCGGGCGGGCCGCAGCGCGAGCGTGGCGCCGACGACGACCGCGAGGGTGCCTTCCGAGCCGACGATCAGCCGCGTCAGGTCGTAGCCCGCGACGCCTTTGGCGGTGTCGCGTCCGGTACGCGTGCGCCGGCCGTCGGGCAGTACGAGGTCCAGCCCGAGCACGTAGTCGGCCGTGACCCCGTACTTCACGCAGCAGATGCCGCCCGCGCCGGTGGCGATGTTGCCGCCGATGGTGCAGCGCTCCCAGGAGGCGGGGTCCGGCGGGTAGGTCAGGCCGTGCTCGGCCACTGCGTCGTTCAGGTGCTTGGTGACGACTCCGGGCTCACAGCGCACGAGCCGGTTGGCCGGGTCGATCTCGATGATCCGGTCCATCCGGGTGGTGGACAGGACCACGCAGCCGTCGATGGCGTTCGCGGCGCCGGCGAGTCCCGTGCGGGCGCCCTGCGGGACGACCGGGACGCCGAGTTCGTACGCGGTGCGCAGGACGTGCGCGACCTGATCGGCGTCGTACGGGAGGGCGACGACCGCGGGGGTGCCCGCTTCGGAGAAGGGCGCCGCGTCGCGGGTGTGGGCGGCGAGCGCCTCGGGGTCGGTGCGCAGGGCGTCGGCGGGGAGCCCGGCGCGGAGCCGGTCGAGGAGCACGGCGGAGTCGGTGGAGGGGCTGCTGGGGGCGGAAGGAATGGGGACGGTGGGGACGGTGGGGGCGGTGGGCATGGCGGGCCTTCTGGAGGTCGGGACAGTGCTCGCGAGCGTGCTCGTGGCGGCGGTCGTGCCGGTGCCGGCCACGGCGTTGGCGCTGACGGTGGGAACGGCTGTGCTCAGAGGGAGGGGAGCTCGGTGGTGATCGGCACGTCGATGAGCACCGGGCCGTCCTGCTGGGCCGCCGAGTCCCGTACGAGTTTGGTGAGTTCACCGGCGCCGTGGGCGGTGTGCGCGCGGACGCCGTAGCCGGTGGCGATCGCGGTGATGTCCAGGCCCGGGATGTCGAGGCCGGGGGCGCCCTGCGCGTGCTCGATCTGCGCGAACCACTGGAGGATCGCGTAGCGGGCGTTGCTGAGGACCACGAAGGTGACGGGAACCTTGTAGGTGGCGGCGGTCCACAGGGCCTGGACGGCGTAGTGGATCGAACCGTCGCCGATGACCGCGACGACGGGCCGGTCGGGGGCGCCGAGCTGTGCTCCGACGGCGGCCGCCGCGCCGAATCCGAGGCCGCCGCCGGCGGAGAAGAGGTACGAGCCGGGGGTGCTGATCCGGGTGGCCTCGTGGAACTGCGGGACGTTGGAGGGCGACTCGTTGACCCAGAGGGTGTGGTCGGGGGCGCCCTGAGCGATGGCGGTCATGGCGGCGAGGGGGGTCAGCACGCCGTCGGGTCCCTCGGGGGTCCATACCCGCTCGTGGGGCCGGGAGGCCGGTCCGCCGGGCGGGAGCAGGCCGGCGAGCCGGTCGGTGAGCCGGTCGGTGAGGGCCCGGGCGGACAGCGCGAGATCGGCGACGACCGCGTCACCGACGGGGGCCCTGGCGGCCTCTTCCGCGTCCCGGGTCAGCAGGATCAGCTCGGCGCCATCGGGCAGGTGGGAGCCCGGGATGTAGGGGTAGTAGCGGAAGACGGGCGCGCCGATGACCACGACGAGGTCGTGGCCGTACAGCTGCTGGGTGAGCGGGCCGATGGCCGGGACGAGTTCCCCCCGGAACTGCGGGTGGTTGCGGGGGAAGGCCACGCGGGCGGAGACGGGGGCTGCCCAGACGGGCAGGCCGGAGCGTTCCGCGAGTGCGACGACCGCGTCCCAGGCACCGGACGCGTCGACGTCGTCTCCGACGACGAGGACGGCCGATCGGGCTCCCGCGATGCGGTCGGCGAGGTGCCGCACCGTCTCCGGGGCCGGGCCGGTGGCGTGGGTGACGCGGCGGGCGGCCGCGGCCTGCGCGCCGCGGTCCTCGGCCTCGGTGAGCTCGGCGTCGAAGTCGTCCATGGGGAGGGAGACGAACACCGGCCCGTGCGGCGGGGTTTCGGCGAGCTGGGCGGCGCGGGCGAGTGCGGGGGCCACGTCTGCGGGACGCGGGGGCTCGTACGCCCATTTCACGGCGGGCTGCGGGAGGAGCGTCGCCTGGGGGTTGGAGAGCAGGGCCTCCATGGTGAGCATGGCGCGGACCTGCTGGCCGGCGGTGACCACCATGGGGGTGCGGTTGGCGCGGGCGTTGAGGATGGCACCCATGGCGTTCCCGGTGCCGGGGCCGGTGTGCAGGTTCACCAGGGCGGTGGTACCGGAGGCGAGGGCGAAGCCGTCGGCCATGCCGACCACGACGGCCTCCTGGAGGCCGAGTACGTACCGGAAGTCCTCCGGGAACCGCTTGAGCATGGGCAGTTCGGTCGATCCGGGATTGCCGAACACCGTGGTCATGCCGCGGGCCCTCAGAACATCCAGGACCGCTTCTCGAACCGTGCGCATGTGTGGATCCTTCCGCCCAGCCGGGAACAACTGAAGGTGATCAAGACATCACGCTCCGTGGATCTTGGCAAAACCGCTCCGCCAGGTGAAACGGCCTGCTGCGCCCACGCCGCATGGTGTGGAAGAACACCGACCCGACGGTGCACCGTGTTGACGCCCCGTCCACCCGGTGACGGGGCCATCCGCGGCATCCCCCGCAGGCGACCTTCGGTACACCTGAGGAAGACCAGGAGACATGTTGGGCCGTCCGGGTCACTGACCGGTGCGCAGAAACGATCACGTGTGCGGCGCGGCCGAACGACCGTGCCGGAACCCACCAGGATCAAGAAGCCAAGATCCTCTATCCGGATGAGTAAGGACTTCATGAGCAGCAGCGCCAACATCCAGGCACCCTCCGGGCTCCTGGCCGACATCAGGCACCGATCCGACGGCGACCACCAGGTCTTCGGGATCCACCTGCGGTGGCAGATCGGCGACAATCAGCCCGACCACGGAACCTGGCCCCCGCCTGCGGACTGGAACGAAGGTGACGCCCCCTACCCGCACCTCTACGAGGTGTGGATCAACGGTGAGGCCCGGCAGACGGTGTTCCTCCACTGGCTGGCCTGGGACTGGTCCCCGTCCAACTCCCACTGGGTGGACCTGGGTGAAGAGCCCGACGCCGAATACCGGGTGAAGATCCGAGCCAAGGCCGACGGTTCGTTCACCCCGTTCACCAACGAGGTGACCGTCGCCGCGGCCGCCGCGGTGGCCTGGTCCGCCCCTCCGAAGCCCCGGGGCGCGAAGTCCGGCGCGGACCGCTCTCCGCGTCACGGCACGATGGATCACCCGCGCAGCCGGGCCGCCGCCGCGATCAGGGACGAGGACCAGTCTCCGATCTGCGCGAAGGCCCGGGCCGAGAACACCAGCACCACCTGGCAGGAGGTGCTGCCGGGGGCCGACCGGATGCTGGCCGACTACCCCTGGAACAACGCCCTGCGCTATCTGGAGTACCGAAAGTTCTTCGAGGGCAGCACCGTCGCCTCCACCGGGAACCCGGAGTTCGCAGGTCTCGACCTTGCTCCCAGTGCGGATCTCGGCGACTGGCCCACGACCCGGATGGACGCCTCTGCCGCAAGCCACACGTTCTCGTACGACTACATGGCCTATCACACCGACGAGACCTGGTCGCACCGCTGGTTCCTCACCCGCGAGGGGTGGGACCCCCACGGCGGACTCTCGTGGGAGGACCTGGAGCCCGTTCCGTTCCTGGTCGAGGTCCAGGGAGCCCCGCGTGAGGAGGACTCGACCTCTTGGGAGTTCGCCACCCTCCCGTCCCGAAGCGGGCGGGCCGCGATCGTGCATGTCTGGGGCGGTCACGGCGGCCCGAACACCCCTGACGGCGGCAACGGCGGCAACACCGGCGAGTTCTTCCTGTCCGTGTGCGACGTGGTGATCCACTGACGCCATCCGGATCCGAATGCCCGGTCAGGGGAAGCGGAACGGGTGAGGTCCCTGGGAGGGGGCGGCCGCGCGAAGCCGCAGCCGCCCCCTCGCGTCACCCCGCCGAAGTCCTGCGCCAGGCCATGGCCGACCGGCTGTCAGCGACGCGGGGAGGGTAACGGCAGGGAGAACCAGACCGCCTTGCCCTCCGCTGTCGGTAGCGTGCCCCAGGATCTGGCGAGGGAGTCGACGAGGAGCAGACCTCGGCCCGATTCCGCGTCCGGGGCGGCGAAGCGGGCCTGCGGAAGCACCGGGCTTGCGTCACAGACCTCGACACCCAGCTCCTGACCGGCCTGCCGCAGCCGGAGCCGTACGGGCCCGCCGCCGTGGCGCACCGCGTTGGAGAGCAGCTCGGAGGCCAGCAGACAGGCCGTCTCACGCAGCTGCTCGTCGTCCCTGCCCCACGCCGCCAGAGTGGCGCGCAGGAAGCGCCGGCCCTCGGCCACGCTGCTCGAGGCGGCGTCCAGTACGAGGGTCCGCGCGGTGGCAGGGGTCTCGGGGATGCGCACGAGGAGCAGGGTGACGTCGTCCGGATTGTCGTCGGCGTCCGGGAGCAGTTCCGTCAGCAACCGGTCCGCAGCGGCTTCCAGGGATCCGGTCGTTGCGAGGCCCTTCTCCAGCGCCGCGGCGAGCCCGTCGACCTGCCCTTCGATGTCGCTGCCCGGTGTCTCCACCAGCCCGTCCGTGTAGAGCGCCAGCACCGAGCCCGGCGCGACCGCGTGCCGGCTCTCGTGGTGGGGTACCTCGCCGACCCCGAGCGGCACGCTCACCTCGGCCGGCAACCGGCTCACCTCGCCGCCGGGAGCGGCCAGTAGGACCGGCAGATGTCCGGCCGAACAAACCGTTACCTCGGCCGCGTCCGCGTCCACGACGAGGTAGCAACAGGTGACGAACTGGTCGGGGAGTTCACTCACCACCGCGTCGAGGGCACGCATCAGCTGCCAGGGCGGCATTCCGGTCTTCGCCAGCGCGTGGGAGGCGGACCGCAGTTGGCCCATGACGGCAGCGGCGTCCAGCCCGCGTCCCATCACATCGCCGATCATCACGCCGACCCGGCCGCCACCCAGCGGGATCAGGTCGAACCAGTCCCCGCCCACCCCGGCGCCCTGCCGGGCCGGGAAGTAGCGGCTCGCAGTCGGCATCCCCGGCACGTCCGGCGGTGAACCCATGAGGCTGCGCTGAAGGGTGAGAGCGACGTGGCGCTGCTGCTCGTAGAGCTGGGCGAGCATCTCCTCGGCGGCTTTGCGCCCCGTGACGTCGCGGATGGCCGCGGAGACGAGCGTCCCGTCGGGGGTTTCCAGGGGACTCAGGCTGATCTCCACCGGAAACTCGCGCCCGTCCCGGCACAGCCCGTACAGCTCCAGCCCTGCCCCCATGGGCCTGACCTGCCGGTTGACGAAGTAGCCGTCGCGGAAGTCGGAGTGGTGGCCGCGGAACCGGTGGGGTACGAGCACCTCGACGGGCCGCCCCAGCAGGTCCTCGCGCGCGTACGCGAAGAGCGCCTCTGTCTGGGCGTTGACCAGCTGGATGATGCCCCTCTCATCGACGATCACCATCGCGTCGGGGGCCGCCTCCAGCAGGGCCCGGAAGCGCTCCTCAGCTGCCCGGCGCTCGCTGACGTCCCGCACGGCGGCCGAGATCAGCAGCCCTTCGGGGGTCTCCAGCGGGCTCAGGCTGATCTCCACGGGAAACTCGCGCCCGTCGCGGCGCAGGCCGTACAGCTCCAGCCCCGCCCCCATCGGGCGCACCTGACGGCTGGCCGCGTAGCCGAGCCGGTGGCGCGGATGCTGACCGCGGAACCGCTCAGGCACCAGCACGTCGATGGGCCGCCCCAGGAGTTCCTCCCGCGGGTAGCCGAACAGGGCCTCGGTCTGGGCATTGACCAGGCGGATCATCCCGGCGTCGTCCACGATCACCATCGCGTCCGGTGCCGCTTCCAACAGAGCCCTGAAGGGCTCTTCGGTCGTCGCTGCCATGCTGCGCCTCGCACTCGCCGGATCCCGCAGAAGGGACCATCCGACCATGGGGCTGAAAACCGCACCTCGGGTTGACCGAAACCCATCCACAATTGACCGGCTGCGAACGGGCACACAGTACCCGTACACACGTCGGTGGCGGGGCTTTGCTGGCCCCCTGTGCCACCGGCTTGCGGCGCCATGCGCCCGTGCCGGTGATAGTCGGTGCGCTCCTGGAGCGCCTGTCGCGCGGCGCCCCTGACACCGGGGACGCTGAGGGCAGGGCATGCGCTGCGGTCGGGGTGGAATCGTGAACGGGAACTCGGGCGGTCACCGCCGGCAGGTACTGCTCGCCTCGGTGCGTTCCCTGGGGACGGCCACCCTCCTCGTGGCCGCCTACTACCTGCTGCCCATGGACTCGGCCTTCACGGCCACCACCGTCCTCCTGCTCACCGGTGGCATCGCGGCCGTGGTGGTGCTGCTGTCCTGGCAGATCCGCCGGATCACGCTGTCGCCGTGGCCCGGGCTGAAGGCCATGGAGGGCATGGCGATCACCGTGCCGCTGTTCATCCTGCTGTACGCCACCGCCTGCTTCCTGCTGGAGCACACCACGCCGGGAAGCTTCAGCGAACCCCTGTCGCGCACCGACGGGCTGTACTTCGCGATGACCGTGTTCAGCACCGTCGGGTTCGGCGACATCACCGCCCGCAGCGAGACCGCCCGGCTGCTGACCACGGGACAGATCACACTGAACCTGCTGCTCCTCGGCGTGGCGGCCCGGCTCCTGGCCAACGCGGTCCAGCGAGGCCGGGAACGCCGTGATCAGGCTGCCGGCCCCGGTGGGAGCGGCAGCACGCCGCCCGTCCCGTGACCCGGGCCCGGCCTACTGGCTGCCGGCTTTGCAGCGCTGCCCGGGCCTTGTCGGTGTCCGGGTAGACGCCCTGCAGGACGGCAAGCTCGTTCCGGACCAGGCAGAACCCGCCCGGCAGCTCTACGCCTCCCGGCCTACCACCAGGGCGCGGCCTTCGCCGCTGGTGCACCCGGGGAGCGACCCTCGTCCGGCCGACTGCGCGGCGGGTCGGCCCTCCGGGCCTCTGGGCGGCTGGGAGCATGCGTCCATGTCATCCGAGGCAGGCACGGCCGAGAGTACGGCGAAGGCACGACTCGTCCTGTTGGCGCTCGCGTCCGGGCAGTTCCTGATGGCGCTCGACAGCTCCGTCATGAACGTCTCCATCGCCACGGTGGCCGAGGACGTGGGCACCACCGTGACAGGTATCCAAGGCGCGATCACCGCCTACACCCTCGTGATGGCGATGTTCATGATCCCCGGCGGCAAGGTCGGGGCGCTGATCGGCCGCAAACGCGCGTTCATGATCGGCTGCTGCATCTACGGGGTCGGCTCCCTCACCACCGCGCTCGCACCGAACCTTCCCGTGCTGCTGCTGGGCTGGGCGTTCCTGGAAGGAATCGGAGCGGCTCTCATCCTGCCGGCGATCGTGGCGCTCGTCGCCGGCAACTTCGCCGTCGAACGCCGCCCCGCCGCCTACGGACTCGTCGTGGCGGCCGGGGCCGTGGCGATCGCGGTCGGGCCGCTCATCGGCGGCATCGCGACGACGTACTTCTCCTGGCGGTGGGTCTTCGCAGGCGAGGTCCTGGTGGTACTCGGCATCCTCCTGCTCACGCGCCGCATCGCGGACGCCCCGCCGGCCGACCGCCGGCGCATCGACCTCGTCGGCGTCGTCCTCTCCGCTGCCGGGCTCGGGATCTTCGTCTACGGCGTGCTCCGGTCCGAGGAATGGGGCTGGTTCCAGCCGAAGCCCGACGCCCCCTCGTGGCTCGGGGTGTCGCTGACGGTCTGGCTGATGCTGGCGGGTCTCTTCCTTGTCTGGCTCTTCCTCCGCTGGGAGGCCCGGGTCGGGGAGCGGGGCGGGGATCCCCTCGTCGATCCCGGCATGCTGCAGAACAAGCAGCTCACCGGCGGCCTGACGATGTTCTTCTTCCAGTACCTCGTGCAGATGGGCGTGTTCTTCATCATCCCGCTCTATCTGTCCGTCGCCCTGGGACTGTCGGCACTGGAGACCGGCGCCCGCCTCCTGCCGCTCTCGGTGAGCCTGCTGGCCGCCGCGACCCTCATCCCGCGCTTCCTCCCGGACGTCTCACCGCGGCGAGTGGTGCGGTTCGGGATCCTCGCGCTGCTCGCGGGCGTGGTGGTCCTGATGGCCGCGCTCGACTCGGACGCCGACGCGGCGGTCGTCACCGTCCCCCTCCTGCTGATCGGGCTCGGTATGGGAGCACTGGCGTCCCAGCTCGGGTCCGTCACCGTGTCCGCGGTGCCGCAGGAGCAGAGTGCGGAGGTCGGCGGCGTCCAGAACGCCGTCACCAACCTCGGCGCCTCGATCGGTACGGCACTCGCCGGATCGATCATGATCGCCGCACTTGCGTCTTCCTTCCTCGCCGGCATCGAGCAGAATCCGGCGGTCCCCGACAGCGTCACGAGCCAGGCGAACGTCAAGCTCCAGAGCGGCGCGCCGTTTCTGTCCGACGCCCAGCTGCAGACCGCGCTCGATGAAGCCGGCGTGAGCGCGGAGGTGTCCCAGGCTGCGCTGGACGTGAACGCCGAGGCCAGGCTCGACGGCCTGCGCGCGGCACTCGCCGTCCTGGCCTTCGCCGCCGTCCTCGCCCTGTTCTTCACCCAGCGAATCCCGACGGCCCAGCCGCACTCGGCGAAGCCGTAGGCCCTGCCGAGCCCGACCGTCCGGTGCCACTGCACGACCATGGCGAGTGGGTGTACACGAACCGGCCTGGCCGGCGATTCCGTGGAACGGATCCTCTGCGGCAGGGCGCCTTCGAAGGCGGACACCCCGGTCGATTCGGCCTCGGTCTCCAGACGGCCAGGCGCACGGTGCGGGCCCGCGTGGTTGCGTGAAGTCCGAGAAGCGGGTCGCGATGCGGGGTGACCAGGACGGATCTAGGGTTGAGGGAAGCCCGGCGCTCGCGGACACCCGTTGCTCCACGATCATTCCCGGCTCGGCGTCGGAAGCCCACGGGAGGCGTACGACATGGCCGCTGCAGCCGAAACTCCCGTCCTGGACACCCTCGCCGCGATGTCGGCCGGCTCGATCGAACGGTGCGGACCGGCCCAGGACGGGTTCGTGCTCACGCATGTCGCGGCCCTCGCCGCCTCCGATGCTCCGCCGATCTCCTCCCTGGTCCACGTCGACCCCGCCGACAGGGCCTGTGTGACCACCGAGCCGCTGCGGGACGTCCTGGTCCCTGTCGCCGACACCGAAATCGGGGCCCGGCGCTGAGGCCCGGCCGAGAGCAGACTCCATCCGCATCGGTGATCGGCACTGCCGGCATCGGACGGGACCACGGCACCGTGCCGGCCACCGGACGCCGGCGACCCCACGGACAGAGGACCAGACAGGAGGGCCTCGGATGCCCCAGCACTCGACCACGACGATGCGCGCGTCAGTTCACGCCACGCCCGAGGAGCGCGCGGCACTCGGCAAGGAGGCCCGGAGCCGTTCACCGCGGTCGGGACACGCGGTGTACGAGCCTTCTCCGGACCGGCGGGACCCGCTGAAAATCCTGAAGGCCCAGTCCGAGACCAGGGTGCCGGAACTGGTGCCGATCCGATACGGCCGGATGACCGAGTCCCCTTTCCGGTTCTACCGGGGCGCCGCTGCGATCATGGCCTCCGACCTGGCGGGCAGTCCCGACTCGGGGATCTCCGCCCAGCTGTGCGGGGATGCGCACCTGCTGAACTTCCGGCTGCTGGCCTCGCCGGAGCGGGAGCTGATGTTCGACATCAACGACTTCGACGAGACCTTGCCGGGCCCCTGGGAATGGGACGTCAAACGCCTGTCGGCGAGTTTCGTCATCGCAGCCCGGGCGAACGGCTTCGACGATGCCGAGCGCGCCCGCATCGTGGGCAGCACGGTGCGTTCGTACCGCGAGGCGATGATCAACTTCGCGGGCATGGGCAACCTCGACGTCTGGTACGCGAAGATCGACGCCGACCGCCTCACGGCCCTGACCGCGGACCAGCTCCACAAGAAGGGCCGCAAGAAGCTGGACCGCGCCCTGACCAAGGCCCGCTCCCGGGACGCCCTGCAGGTGTTCGGCAAGCTCACGCAGGTGGTGGACGACCGGCCGATGATCGCGGCGGATCCCCCGTTGCTGGTACCGATCGCCGACCTGCTGCCGGACGCCGAGCGCACCGCGCTGGAGCGCCAGTTCAAGGCACTCATCGAGCGGTACGGAGTCACGCTGCCGTCCGACCGGCGCGCCCTCCTGGAGGACTACCAGCTGGTCGACGTCGCCCGCAAGGTCGTCGGGGTCGGCAGCGTCGGCACCCGGTGCTGGATCTTCCTGCTCCTCGGTCGGGACGGCGGGGACCCGTTGTTCCTGCAGGCCAAGGAGGCCGACACGTCCGTGCTCGCCGACCACGTCGGGGCGAGCCGGTACCGGAACCAGGGCGAGCGTGTGGTCGCGGGGCAGCGGTTGATGCAGGCGGCGAGCGACATGTTCCTCGGCTGGGAGCGGGTGGACGGGTTCGACGGCAAGCGCCGTGACTTCTACATCCGCCAGCTGCGCGACTGGAAGGGCATCGCGATGCCGGAGACGATGTCGCCCAGGCAGCTGGAGACGTTCGGTGGCGTCTGCGGCATCACCCTCGCCCGCGCGCACGCGCGGTCCGGCGACCGGATCGCCATCGCCTCCTATCTGGGCAGCGGCGACTCCTTCGACCGGGCCCTCGTGACCTTCGCGGAGGCGTACGCCGACCAGAACGAGCGCGACCACCAGGCACTGGTCGACGCGGTGCGGGAGGGACGGCTGCCTGCGGAGGAACTCCCGGCCGGCTGACGGACCACGGACGACTCGGCGCCCCGCGTCGGGTGGCTGATCAGTCCCCGCTCCGTAGCCGACGGGAGGTCCACGGCGTGCGGCCGGCTCCATCAAGTGATCCCGGAGCAACCACGTGTCGCCCAGGCCGCGGCCTGGGCCTCAGGGTGACACTTCGTCGTCGGCGAGTGCGTTCTCCCGCAGGTTCGGCTTGACGCGGAGTGTTCTGGTGAACCATTCGGCGTAGCGGTTGCCCAGGAAGGGAGCCGAGGCTCCGTGGAGCAGGATGCTCATGCCCACGGTCACGGCGATGACCTCGCCCAGCAACGTCCCCCCGGGCAGATGCTCTTCGAACGCGATCAGGCCGAACACGAGAGACGCCAGCCCGCGCGGACCGAACCAGCCGATGTAGGCCACGGAGGCAGGGCGCAGGCCGGTGCCGATCAGTGAGAGAGCGACCGGCAGCATCCGGATGACGGTAAGGCTGAGCAGCGCGTAGACCACGGACCGCCACGTCAGGTGGTGGAGCACCGGTCCCAGGATGACGGCGCCGAAAACGAGGAAGCTCAGCGAGGCCAGCAGCAGCCCGAGGCGTTCGGTGAACCTCGTGCTCTGCGTGGGATCCTCTTCCTGGACGCGGACGCCCGGGTCGCTCGGCGCACGACGCAGATGAACTCCGAAGGCCAGACCGGCGACCCAGGCGCCGATGAAACCGCTGCCCTCGCCCATGGCGCACAGCAGGTATGTGATGACCGGAACGACCAGCGCCATGAACTGCCGCCAGTCGGAGCTGCTCCACCCTCGGGAAAGCGACCAGCGCAACAGGCTCGCCCCTGCCCAGCCGGCCGCGATGCCGATCGCGCCGCTCAGCAGCAGAGCACGCAGGAACGTCTCGGCCACACCGGGATGACCGTGGCCCTCACCCGCCGCTGCCAGAGCCACCACGAAGAACGGAAGCGCCAGGCCGTCGTTCAGACCGGATTCCACGGACAGGCCGCCGCGGACCAGCGCCGGCACCCGCTTGTTGGAGACGGCCTGTTGACCGAGCGCGGCGTCCGTCGGCGCCAGGATGATGCCGGCCAAGGCCAGCTCCCACACGCTCAGGCCCGGAAGCAGGGGCCATGCCGCCAGCCATCCCAGAGCCATCGTGACCGGCAGGCCCACCGCCAGCAGCCGCAGTGGCAAGAACTCCTCCCGGCGCAGGTCCCGGGCCCGGATCCCCGACGCGTCCGCGAAGAGCAGCAGAACCAGCGCGCTCTCCAGCAGAGCCTGAATGACCTCCGTATCCCGTGCCCGGTCCAGCAGGCCCAGGCCCACCGGTCCGATCACCAGGCCGACGAGCATGAACACCAACGGCCCCGACACCACCGTGGTCGACAGGCGCCGCGACAGGGCTCCGTAGGCGACGACCACGCCCCCGGCAACAACGACGGCCCATTCGCTCATCCGCTCTCCTCACACCGGGCATCCGCCGTCGCCCGGACAGCCGTGCCACGCCGGGCGCGCCGAGCCGGACGGAGCAGGCGCCCCCACGGCCGGACACCCACCGCGACTTCCCGCGGGTCAGGTGTACAGGCGGCTGTTGGATCCGTGCTGGTCGCCGGCGCTCTCGTCGTTGAACCAGTAGTCCCCCGCCGCCAGGTACCGGAAGGAGTGCGTGTTCTCGGGCGGCAGCTCGACCGTGACGGCCCGCTTGCCGTCCTCACGCGGGCGCAGGGTGTGAACACCGGGCTGCCAGTCATTGAAGTCGCCCACTACGCTGACCGGCCCCGGCGGGGTGTCGGCGGGAAGAATGAAGGTGACCTCGGTGCGGTCCTTGCGCAGCGTGCGCTCCAGCATGGGCTCTGCTCCTGACAGTCTGAAGGATCAGGCTCATCTTCGGTACCGGGGGCCCGGGCCGCACTCCGGCGCATCCATTGGCGGTCGGCATCGACGTCCGGTGGCGGGGACGGTCGGTCGTTTCTGGCTCGCGGAAAAGGCCCTGCTCCGGACCGGCGAGCCGGCACGGTACGAGAATTCCTGCACGAAACGCGCGCGAGGAGCACCGGATTGCGCCTCATTGTGTGGCAATCGCCCTGGACCTGGGTGATCACATCTGGTTCGGGGTACCACCCAGCATGATCACTGTTGGGGTCGAAGAGGAGTATTTGCTGGTCGACCCGGAGACGCTCCTGCCTACCCCGCTCGTGCAGCAGGTGCGTGCCACGGCCCGCCTGGCACCCATCGCGGAAGAGCGAGAAGTCCAGGACGAACTGCTGCAGGCGCAGATCGAAGTCGCCACCCCTGTGTGCACGGACCTCGTGGAGGTGGGCGGCCACCTTCTGCGGTTGCGCCAGGCAGTCGCCGCCGCCGCACAGGCGAACGGCTGCCGCATCGCCGTCTCTGCCACCGCGCCGGTCAGGACCGCCTCGCCCGTACCCATCACCCGCACGGCGAGGTACGTGAAGATGCGGCAAGAGGCCCGATTGCTGGTCGATGAGCAGCTGATCTGCGGGATGCACGTCCATGTGGGCATGCCCGACCGCGAGACCGGGGTGGCCGTTCTGAACCGGCTGCGTGTCTGGCTTCCCACGTTGTTGGCGATGTCCGCGAACGGGCCCCTGTGGGACGGGCGGGACACCGGGTTCGCCAGCTGGCGCACGATCGTCTTCGGCCGCTGGCCGGTCAGCGGCCCGCCCCCGCACTTCGCTGGGCTCGCGGACTACGAGGCGCGGGCCGATGCGCTGGTGGAACCCGGGGTGGTCCCGGACCGGGGGCAGCTGTACTGGCACGCCCGGCTCTCCGAGCGCTACCCGACGGTTGAGGTGCGCTGCTGTGACGTGCAGCTGGAGGCGGACGACGCGGTGATACTCGCCGGCGTCGTCCGCGGGCTCGCCGCCACCGCGGTCGCCGAGGAGAAGGCCGGAGTCGCTCTCGTGCCGTGCCGACCGGAGCTCCTGCAGGCGGCGACGTGGCATGCGGCCAGACACGGACTGGGCAGCACGCTGGTGGACCCGGCGGGCCGGCTACGGAGCAGCGGGGACGTGCTGTGCGCGCTCCTTCGGTACATCGGCCCCGCCCTCGAAGAGAACGGTGATCACCGCGAGGTGACCTCGCTTGTCCACCGGCTGCGCCGGCGGGGAACGGCGGCCGACCGCCAGCGCCGCGCCCTGGCCGAAGCCGGCCTGCCGGCGGTCCGGGCCCTGATCACCGCAGGAGCCACTACCGCGTGAGCCTGCCGGGATCGAGGATCAAGGCGCGCTGGACCGGCTCGGGGCATTTCGGGGCCGGACGGATCCGCTGGTTCCATCGCCCCGGCGCGGAGCGATCGCCCTCCGATCCGCTCCGCATGGCGATGCGCGGCGAAGGAGGCGAAAATAGGCTTGGGCGGAGTAAGAGCCACCCGATCGGCGAACACGGCCTCGCCCACAGCACGGGAACAGCGCCACTCCACTCGCAGCGCGCTCGAAGACGGGGCAGTGGAGTGCGGTGGCGAGATGACCGGCGGACTCATTGCAGACTCCGGCAGGCCGGGGGCGAGCGCGACGAGGTCTTCCCGCAGGTTCAGGTGAGGAAAACAGGTGATCGCACATGTGCCGATGGCTCGCATACTCGGGAACCCCCCAGCTGCTCGACACCATCCTCTACAAACCGGCCCACTCGCTGATCGATCAAAGCCTGCACTCCAAACTGGGTGTCGAGACGACGAACGGTGACGGTTTCGGCGTCGGGTGGTACCCCGAGGGCAGCGACGGCACCCCCGCCCTCATGCGGGACGTCGGCCCCGCCTGGAACAACCGCAACCTGCGGGAGCTCGCGGACCACGTCCGCTCGCCGTTGTTCTTCGCCCACATCCGGGCGTCGACGGGCACGGCGGTGCAGCAGACGAACTGTCACCCCTTCCGGCACGGCCGCTGGATGTGGATGCACAACGGCTCCGTCGCCGGCTTCCACGCCATGCGGCGGGACCTCACCCTGCTCGTCGACCCCGCGCTGTACTCCGAGATCGAGGGGACGACGGACTCGGAGACCATGTTCTTCCTGGCGCTCACCTTCGGCCTGGAGGAGGACCCGCCGGGCGCCGTCGCCAAGATGGTGGGGCTGGTGGAACGCGTCGGCCGCGAACACGGCGTGGAGTACCCGATGCAGATGACGGTCGCCGTCAGTGACGGGACGACCCTGTGGGCCTTCCGCTACTCCAGCCAGGGCTCCTCACGGTCGCTCTTCTACAGCACCCGGGTGGACTCGCTGCGCAAGCTGCACCCCGAAGTCACCTTCCTTCAGGAAGTGTCCGACGAAACCCGCCTGGTGGTGTCCGAACCCCTCGGCGATCTGCCCGGTGCCTGGAACGCGGTACCCGAGAGCAGCTACGGCGTCGTACGCGCCGGGGCCGACGAGTTGTGCAGCTTCACCCCGGAACCGGTATGACACGGCGCCGTATGGCCAGGCGCCCCCGTCACAGCCGGCCCCCGTCACAGCCGACGGCGGCCCCTGTCAGGGACAGGCGCCGGCCGGGTCATCGTGGACGAGGGCGCAGACCATCTGGGCGCCGCGTCGGTGATCGGGGTACTTCGCGATCAGCTCGGCCTTGAAGTCGTTCCATTGGCGCGTGGTCTCGGCGGTGGCGCCGGCCGTCGCGTGCCGGAAGTTGTCGCCCGTCCTGGAGCGGGCCGACGCGGCGGTGTCCTTGTTCAGGGCGCTGTTGTGGGCGACCCGGCCGTCGCAGTCGGCGGGCTTGACACCGGTGGATTCAATGTCGGTGTAACAGCCGGTGGCGAGGTCTGCAGGGATGCGCTCTCGCGCGTCCCGGGTCCAATCGGCGTCCTTCATGGCGCTGTAGCGGCGGATGTCGAGGAAGGGCGCCACGTCCGTACGTTCCAGGCCGGGCGGGTTGTCGAGGCCGATCGGGCCGGTCGCGGGCCGGTCGCTCCAGTTGGAGTGCGCGTAGAAGTCCTCGATCTGGTGCCAGCCGCGGCCGAGCTGTTCGAGGACGGTGCACTTGGCCCGCCCGGGCTTCTCTTCCCACGCGCAGTGCGAGGACAGGTCGCTCTGGTCGGCACGTACCTTGCCGTCAGCGTCGACGAGGCCGTCGGCGGCCTCGACCGCGTTGCGGAAGCGGGTGACGGAGGTACGGATGCACGCGAGGAGCTCGGTGGTGGCCTCGTCCCGGGTCCGCGGGTAGTCGGGGGCGTAGCGGGGGGCGAGGTGGTCGGCGTTGTCGCAGTGCAGGGGGCCGACAGCGAAGTACGGCGGCCGGTCGTTGGCGTTGATCGCTCCATCGTGGGCATCGGCCATCTCGGTCAGTGTGACGGGCTCCCAGGGCAGTGCGGCCCGGGTGATGTCCTCGTGATTGTCACCGGTGAAGGCGTGGGCGGGGCCGATCGGCACGGTGGTCAGAAGGGCCGCAAGAAGGGCCGCGAGAGCTGTGCAGGACGCTCGGGGCAGGCCGGGCGGCATACGGCGGGGCCCCCGGTCCAGGCGTCGGCGGATTCCAGAGCTCTCCTGGTCTGCACCCGGAAGGGAGCCGCTCGACGGAGATCCCGGTGGATGGCTGGGCGCGGAGGCCTTTAGACGGTGACCCGGCCGCGAGAGTACAACCATGCCTCCATGCTGCGCGTCCGTCCCCAGTGCCGCATTCGTTGTCTCTTTCGTGACCCTGAATCGACGGACCGGTCGCCGTTGGGGTTCACGGCGGGACATTCCCGCATGTCGTCGAGCCCGTTCCGCCACTCTCGGATATCCGTCGGATCATCGCACATACGGACTCCATGGAATGAACGTGCCGCGCAGAAACCGTTGGCCCACCAACGAGTGCTGCTACCAATTGCCATGCGTTCGGGTCCGAGTTGGGAAATCACCTCGTGGTCGTGCGCGAATCCCACGCCTACAGCAAGAACGGACTCCCCCATGGCAATCGCACTCCGCAAGACGCTCGCCGTCGCGATGCTGTCCCTGAACGTCTCCCTCCTGCCGGCCGTCGCGGCACAGGCCGTAGACACCGCCGCCCCGTCCCTGCGCGCTCCCGGCCTCTACTGCCTCGCCAACGCCTGGGAAACCCCGAACGTCTCCACGAAGCCGTGCGATGCCGCCGACCGCGGCCAGCACTGGACCGTCTCGGGCCAGCAGATCTCCCTCAGCAACGCGCGGGGCTACTGTCTCGCCAACACGTGGAACGCTCAGGACGTCTCGGTGAAGCCTTGCAACCCCAAGGACCAGGGGCAGTACTGGACCGTCTCGGGCCAGCAGATCTCCCTCACCTACGCTCCGGCCTACTGCCTGGCCAACGCCTGGCAGACCCCGAACATTTCGACCAAGCCGTGCGACTCCGCCGACCGCGGCCAGCACTGGGTGATCTTCAACGACCAGATCAGCCTCGCCGCAGCCTGACCCCCGCCCCACCGCCGCACCCGGCCTCTGCCTGGACGGCCCCGGGTGCGGCGGCGGCCCCCGGCAACGCGAGAGTCGGCGACACCCTGGGCTCGGTCCTCCACGCGGAACACCTCGGAACCGGCGCCTACAGGTCGCGGGGCCCCTGCGAAGGCCAGATGTGGTCCTGCGAGCTGTACGGGACCGGGGCAGAAGGTTGGGACGTCCAGGCGGGGTCCGCGTCGTAGCCGCCGTACGGCGCGGCCGCGGGAACGGCCCAGGGCTCGGGGGCCGGCGGGGCCTCGGGCACGGGCAAACGGTCCGGCAGCAGGGGCTCGGACGGGGTGACGGGCACCTGGAGGCTGCCGTAGCGATCCATTCGCTGCCAGCGCAGGCGGGACCCGGCGACAGCGGTGAAGACGGACTGGATCACGACCAGGTACATGAGCTGGCGGTAGACGAACTGCTGCAGGGGCAGGCTCCACAACGGTCCCGGCCGCTCCCCGTCCAGGCGGAACGCGTACAGCCCCATCAGGACCTGGAGGAGCAGGAACGCCGTCCACAGGCCGAGGATGCGCAGGGGGTCGAGGAAGATCAGGCCGTAGACCGCGAAGACGTCCACGACGGGCGCGAGCAGGGGCAGCAGGACCTGGAACATCAGCAGGTAGCCCAGACCGCGTCGGCCGAGCTTTCCGGCCTGCCCACGCTGGGTGAGGGCGCCCCGGTGCTTCCACATCGCCTGGAGGGTGCCGTAGCACCACCGGTAGCGCTGCTTCCACAGGGCACCGAGCGATGCGGGGGCTTCCGTCCAGGCCTTGGCGCGCTCCTCGTAGACCACGCGCCAGCCGTCCCGGCACAGGGCCATGGTGAGATCCGTGTCCTCGGCGAGGGTGGTGTCGCTGACGCCGCCGACCCGCAGCAGCGCCTCGCGGCGGAAGGCTCCGACGGCACCGGGGACGGTGGGCATGCACTCGGCGAGGTCGAACAGCCGACGGTCGAGGTTGAAGCCGACGACGTACTCGATGTGCTGCCAGCGTCCGAGCAGCCCGCCCCGGTTGACCACCTTGGCGTTGCCGGATACCGCCCCCACGCGGCGCTGGGCGAAGGGCTGGACGATCATGCGGACGGCGTCCGGTTCGAAGACGGTGTCGCCGTCGACCATGACGAGCAGATTGCAGTAGGCCGCGGCGATGCCCGTGTTGAGGGCGGCTGGCTTTCCGGCGTTCTGCTGCCGGATGACCCGCACGCCGGGCAGCCGGAGGCCCTCGACGATGTCGGCCGTGCCGTCCGTGGAGCCATCATCGACGACGATGACCTCGACCTGGTGGTCGGAGGCCACCAGGGAACGGACGGCGGCCTCGATGCCGGCGCTCTCGTTGTAGGCGGGGACGATGACGCTCACGGGTTCGGTGACCGGAGCGCCCCAGGGCCTGCGGCGCATCCGCACGTGCCGCCTGGCGGCGACGAAGACGGCGACCGCACGCAGCAGGCTGATCGCGCCCGCCGCCCACAGCAGCCACGAAAGGGCTTCGATGATCCAGTCGCTGGTGCGGATCGCGGTGATGAGGGCGAGGCCGTGCCACCTGTCCGTGGTCCCGGCCGGCTGCACGGCTTCGGGGAGGGCGACCGCGTCGCCCACGGTGACGAACGTCCAGCCGGACGCCTTCAGCCGCGGCACGAGCTGTTCGAGCGCGGCGACCGTCTGCCTACGGTCCCCGCCCGCGTCGTGCAGCAGCACGATCTGCCCGGCGGCGTCCTTCGGGGTGGCGCCGGCGATGATCTGCTCTACGCCCGGGCGCCGCCAGTCCTGGCTGTCCAGGGTCGTCAGGACGGTCAGGTACCCCTCCTGCCCAGCCTGGACGACGGCGTTCCAGTCGGCGTCGCCGAGCGCCTTGTTGGTGGAGGAGTAAGGCGGGCGCAGCAGCGGCGTGGTGACGCCGGTGGCACCGGCGATGACGAGCTGAGTCTCGCGCAGTTCCAGGGAACGCCGCCAGGCGGACGCGGTTCCGAGATCGGTGTGGGTGAAGCTGTGCAGGCCGATCTGGTGGCCCTCGTCAACGATCCGGCGGGCGAGTCCGGGGTTCTCGGCAACCCGGGTGCCGACGGTGAAGAAGGTGGCGGGCACGTCGTTGCGGCGCAGCACGTCGAGGATCTTCGGCGTCCAGACGGGGTCGGGGCCGTCGTCGAAGGTCAGCGCGAGGGTGCGGGCCGCCGGGGCGGCGGTGCGGCCGGCCGCCCCCTCGATCACCGGCCCGCCGGAGCTGATGGCCGCCGGGACGGAGGTGGCCCGACCCCGCTCACGGGGAGCCCCGTCGGGAGTGGAGTCGAACAGGTGCTGGGTGTAGCCCTGGAGGAGCAGCGCCGTCGAGAGGGTGAGCACGAGTGTGGTCAGCAGCAGCCAGTGGGTGCGCAGGGGGACGTTGCGTACGGAGCTGTGCCTGCCGTGGGGGCGGCGGCGACGGTTCTTCGACAAGGGACGGGGCTTCCTGCCTGCTGCGGTGCGGTGTGGGGCCATGCGGTGTCGGCGGTGTGGACCGCGCCCGGCGTGCCGGGATCAGGGGTGGCCGGTGGGCTTGCCTCCGCCTTGGCCGGGCGGCGCGGTGCCGCGGCCGCGCCCCCCGCCGGGAGGCGACGGAACGGGGTCTGCCGGTCCGGTGCCGGCCTTCGTCGGAGCCGGTCCGATGCCGGGTGTCGCCTGGCCGGTCCTGGTCGCGGCGGCCGGGGAGGGTGCAGCGCTGCGCGAGGCCGCCGGGGTGGGTCGCGGGCTCCCGCTCACCGCACCGCGGGGGGACGGGCTCGCAGTCCGGTCCCCGGCCGCTCCCTCGGGCGCGGGAGTGTGCGGAGCCTGGGCGGAGGGGAGGAACGGCGACTGGAGGGTGGGGCCGCCCAGCAGGGTGCTGATGAGCAGGACCAGGTAGGCGGCGGCCGGTACCACCAGCAGGTAACCCCAGCGGCGCACCCGGCGCTGTCTGCGCCCCGACGTGTCCACGAACACCGGGGCCGGCGGCTCCAGCGCCGCACCGGGTGCACCCGCATCACCGAGGAAGAGCTCCATCGTGTCGTGATCCGGGTTGCCGATTGGTGGGTGCATGCGCGGTGGCCTCTGGGGATCGGGGACGGGACGTCGGTGGCAGGATCGTGGGCGCGGCCGGTATGGCGACCCATGCCCTTCAGCGTTGGAGCCGCCACTGGTGTCACTCCCGGTGCCGAACCGGTCCCATTCCGTACGATCTCGACCGGGATACCCGGTCTCCGACGACAGCAATCGAACGAGAACCCTGCTGCGGAGTCAGGGTCGATGGGGGTTCTGATCGGTCCCCTCGGCCACCGGGCCGCCCAGGTCGGTTCGGCGGATGCGGACGCCTCGGGCCGCATGGTGCCCAGCTCACCGCGGGCCTGCGCCTTGTCGGTGCCCTGCGCCGTGCCGCCGCCGATCAGCCGGCCACGCAGGGCTCGGTCTCCCCGTTCGGGCAGGGCTCCCCGCCGTCCAGGGGAGGCGGGAGAGGAGGGCCGCCCTCAGGAGCCGGAGAAAGGCCGAGCCCGTCCGGAGGTTTCACCGACCGGTGACCACGATCTCGCGCTTGAGGATCTTGCCTGTGGGGCCCTTGGGGAGCTCGGCCGTGAAGGTGACGATCCGGGGGTACTTGTACGCCGCCACCCGGTCCTTGACGTACTCCCGGATCTCCTCGGCCGTGGCCTCGGCACCTGGCCGGAGCACGATCACCGCTGCGATCTCCTCGCCGTGGAACGAGTGCGGCACGCCGACGACGGCGGCTTCGGCGACGGACGGGTGCGCGTAGAGCACCTCCTCGACCTCACGCGGGTACACGTTGTAGCCACCGCGGATGATCAGGTCCTTCTTGCGGTCGACGATGAAGTAGAAGCCGTCCTCGTCGACACGCGCCAGGTCACCGCTGTGGAACCATCCGTCGTGGACCGCGTCCGCCGTGGCCTCGGGCCGGTTCCAGTAACCCCGCATGAGGTTCTCGCCGCGGATCGCGATCTCGCCGACCTCTCCCGAGGGCACCGCGCCGCCGCCCTCGGCGACGAGCTTTATCTCGACTCCGCGGACGGGCTGTCCGATCGAGCCCGCCTTGCGCGGGCGGTCCGGGTGGTTGAAGGCGGTGACCGGTGAGGTCTCGGACAGTCCGTATCCTTCGAGGACGGTGACACCGAAGCGCCGCTCGAAGCCGTGCAGCACCTCGACCGGAAGGGAAGCGCCGCCCGAGACGGCCAGGCGGAGCCCGTGGGCGCTGAAGCCTTCGGGGAGCTCGGCATGGAGCAGCGCCGCGTACATCGTCGGCACGCCGAGGAACACGGTGACCCCGTCGCGGGCCATGATCTCCAGGGCGCGCTGCGGCTCGAACCGCGGCAACAGGGTCAGTGTGGCGCCGGCGGCGACGGCCGTGTTCAGCGCGCAGGTCTGGCCGAAGGCGTGGAAGAGGGGCAGGCCACCGAAGAGCACATCGTCGGGTCCGACCTGCAGCAGCGTCTCGGCCGCGGTGGCGGCGTTGGTGGCCAGGTTCCGGTGGGACAGTTCGGCCCCCTTCGGCGTCCCGGTCGTGCCCGAGGTGTAGAGGATGAGGGCCGGGTCGTCATCGGTACGGTCGACGACGCCGGGCACCGGTTCGTGGGCCCGCAGCATGTCGTCGAAGTCCGCGGGCTCGGTCACCAGGCATTCGGTTCCGGTCTCGGCAGCGGCCTTCACGACCTCGTCCGCGAACAGCGGGAACACCAGCGCGATCCGCGCCCCGCAGTCACGCAGGGTGAAGGCCACCTCACGGGCTTTGAGGAGCGGATTCATCGGCACGACCACGCCGCCGGCCCGCAGGATGCCGTAGTGGACGACCGGGAACAGCGGCACGTTGGGCATGGTCAGCGCGACGCGGTCGCCGGGCTGGACGCCGCGGTCGCGCAGGAGGGCCGCGACTCTGGCGCTCGCGTCGTCCAACTGGGCGTAGGTGAGCGTACTGCCGTCATGGCGGACGGCGATGCGATCGCCCTGGGCCGCGGCGGAGTCCACGAGGAACGTGGCAAGGTTGGTCATGTCGGCGATCTCCTTGGTTCGTCTCGGCCTGCGGGGAGGCAGCCCGAGGGCGGATCACGTCGCGAGGGGGACCCGTCGCGAGCGCGGGCGGTACCGGTGCCGTGCGACCGGGGCCGACCGGGCCCGCAGCGATGGCGCCTGAGCCCGGGCCGGTCGTGGTCCTCGGAGTCAGCTCGCGCGTGCGTGATCGTGTGGGTGTTCCGCCCCGGTGCGGCGACGGGCCCCGAGCAGGGCGCGTGCAGCGGCTCGACCGCGCGCGTCACACCGTTCATGTCCGCCTCCGTGCCATCGTGCGTTCGCCGGCCCAGGGCGGTCGCCACGAGCGGACCGGGCCGGCGAACGGCGCCATGCTAGGTTGCCCACTCAGCGCTGTGCTTGTCCTGGCGTGACATGAGACTTTTCTTTTCGGGACAGTCTTGGAGCGTGCACATGAGGCCCCTGGTCCGCACCGCAGCCCTCAGCGGCTACGTCGAGCTGTGTCGATCGCTCGGTATCGACCCTCAGCCGCTGATGAAGCGCGTGGGCCTGGACACCGCCGCCCTGGCGGTCCAGGACCGGTGGATCTCCGGCTCCGCCGCGGTCCAGGTGCTGGAACTGTCGGCAGCCGCCACGGGTCACGAGGACTTCGGATTGCTCATGGCGGAGTTCCGGCGCTTCTCCAACCTCGGCCCCATCAGTCTGGTCGTCCGTGAGGAACCCGATGTGCGGAGCGCACTGGGGCTGTTGATCCGCCACCAGCACATGTACAACGAGGTCCTGGACACCCGGCTGTCCGAGGGGGACGGGCTGGCCACGTTGAAGGTCGACCTGCGTCTCGGCGAAGCGATGGACACCCGGCAGGCCACGGAGCTGGCCATCGCCGCCTACCACCGAATCCTGCGCGACTTCCTGCACACCCGGTGGCAGCCGCTCTCCGTATGGTTCAGGCACCCTGCACCGGCGGACGTCTCGACGCACCGGCGCGCCTTCGGCCCCATCGTGGAGTTCGACCGCGAGTTCGACGGCATCGTCTTCTACGCGGGCGATCTCGACGCGCCCAACGCGATGGCGGATCCACTGCTGCGCGAGTACGCCCACCAGTACTTCGAGGCGATCACCGTGCCCAGGGACACCACCGCCGCGGACCGGGTGCGCGAGCTGATCGAGGTCCTGTTGCCGACGGGGCGCTGCTCGATCGAGCAGGTCGCCCGCAGCCTGGGCGTCGACCGGCGGACGGTTCACCGGCACCTGGCCGCCTCGGGCGAGACGTTCTCCTCGCTCCTGGGCGCCACCCGCCGGCACCTCGCGGAGCAGTTCGTCGCGAACCCACGGCGCTCACTCACGGAGATCTCCGACCTGCTGGGTTTCTCGTCGCTGAGCGGTTTCTCGCGCTGGTTCCACGAGCAGTTCGGGTGCAGCCCCCGGGTATGGCGCAGCGCCAGGAGCCGACACCGGCTCCCCGGCCAGGACTGACACCGCGGGCGGGACGGGCTCGGCCGAGCCGTGCCTGCCCACTCGGCACGGCTCCCGCGATGTCCCCAAATGACAAATTATCTGTCCCTGAGAGTCAAGCGATCGCCGTTGCCCGCCCCTACCTTGGCACCACCGCAGAGACGCGGTCGGCCGCCGGACGGAAGCGGGTTCCCCTATGCACGCTTCCTCCGGACCGGTCGATCGTACGAGGGCCGCCATGCGCCCCCTGTCCCCGGTGACCCGCATTCATCCTCGCCGGACATCCCAGCCCCTCGCATCGCACGCGGCGATGCTTCCGGCGAGTGATCACCGATCGCACGAAGGAGACGGACCGTGCATTTCCACGACGACTCACTCTTCCCGGAGAACCAGGAAAAGCTGGTGATCCAGGCCGCTCCCTACGGGCCGGAGTGGCTGCCCGGCGACGCCGACGACCTCCCCCTGACGATGGACGAGCACGTACAGGCGGCCGTGGACTGCTACAACGCCGGGGCCACCGTGCTCCACATCCACGTACGCGAGCTCGACGGCAAGGGCTCCAAGCGGATGTCCATGTTCAACGAGCTGCTGGGCCGGCTGCGCCAGGCCGTACCGGACATGGTCCTGCAGATCGGCGGCTCGATCTCGTTCGCTCCGGAGGACGAGGGCAGCGAGGCCAAGTGGCTGAGCTACGACACCCGCCACCTGCTGGCCGACCTCGACCCCGCGCCGGACCAGGTGACGATCGCGATCAACACCAGCCAGATGAACATCGTCGAGATCATGACCGACGACGACCTGGCAGGCACCTCGATCGCGAAGCCCGAGTACTACAAGGCCTACCGCGACATGGTCGTCGAGGCGGGCCCCGATTTCTACCTGGAACACCTGGAGCGCCTGCGCGAGAACGGCATCCAGCCGCACTTCCAGCTCGCCACGCTGGCTCAGCTCGAAACCGTGGAGCGGCTCATCCGGGCCGGCGTCCACACCGGCCCGCTGATCCTCAACTACGTGGCCATCGGCGGCGGTTTCGCGGGCCGGCACCCGGCAGATCTGATCGAGTTCGTCCGTCGCACCCCGGACGGCGCCGTCCTCACCATCGAGAGTTCCATGCGCGCGGTGGCGCCGATGAACGCGATCGGCATCGCGCTCGGTGTGCACGTGCGCGTGGGCAACGAGGACAACCTGTGGCGGCGCAAGGGCGAGCGCATGACCACCGTCGAGCAGATCGAGCAGATGGTGCAGATCTCCGAGGCGCTCGGCCGCGACATCGCGACGGGCGCCGAGGCCAAGAAGATCTACAAGCTCGGCGAGCACTACTCCGGGGCCGACGAGACGCTGGCCCGTCTCGGCATGGTGCCGAACCGCCGTCCCGGTCAGCGCGGCCCCATGCTGCGCGTCGTCTGATCGCGGCACGGGACCACCACGCCGCCGTGCAGCCGCGCGGCTGCGGACCCACGGGGCTGCCGGGGCCCGCGGCACCGGCGGCCCGTTCCTCTCTTCCCCACCTCCCACGAACAACGGAGCACGCCCATGGCTCACGCCATTCGCTTCAAGGAGACCGGCGGTCCCGACGTCCTGCGCTGGGAAGAGGTCGCCGTCGGCGACCCCGGTCCGGGCGAGGTACGGATCCGGCACGAGGCCGTCGGACTCAACTTCGCCGACACCTACTTCCGCAGCGGCCTGTATCCCGCACCGCTGCCCGCCGGACTGGGTGTCGAGGCCGCGGGGGTGGTCCAGGCGGTGGGCGAAGGCGTCACCCATGTCGCCGAGGGCGACCGGGTCACGTACACGGGAAGCCCGCTCGGCGCCTACAGCACGGAACGGGTCATGCCCGCCGGCTCCCTGATCCGGCTGCCGGACGGCATCGGCTTCGAGACGGCCGCCGCGATGACCATGCGCGGCCTCACTTCCGCCTACTTGTTGCGCAGGATCCACCCGCTGAAGGCCGGGGACACGATCCTGCTGACCGCGGCGGCGGGCGGTGTCGGCCTCATCGTCTGCCAGTGGGCCAGGCTGCTCGGGCTGACCGTCATCGGCACCGTCTCCACCGAGGAGAAGGCCGAGCTCGCCCGCGCCCACGGCTGCGACCACGTCATCCGCTACCAGCGCGAGAACGTGGCCGAGCGGGTGCGCGAACTGACGGACGGCGTCGGCGTCCCGGTCGCCTTCGACAGCATCGGCAGGTCCACCTACGCCGCCTCGCTGGCCTCGCTGCGGCGTCGCGGTCTGCTGGTCTGCTTCGGTACGGCGTCCGGGCCGGTCCCGCCCATCGACGCCATGCAACTGGCGGTCAGCGGCTCCCTGTTCGTGACCCGGCCGGCTCTCGCCGACTACATCGCCGACCCTGCGGAGCGAGCGGCGCTGGCGGGAGAGCTCTTCGACCACGTCGCCTCCGGACGCATCGCCATCGAGATCAACCAGCGCTACGCGCTCGACGACGCCGTACGGGCACACCGCGAGCTGGAGTCGGGGCGGACCACGGGATCGTCCGTCTTCGTCCTCTGAGCCGCTGCCGCATCACGCGCGTCTCCACCCTCTCCAGGAGGAAGCACCATGGAAAAGACCGTCTCTTCGCCGGGAGGCGCACCCTCGCCGGTGCGCGCCCACTCCCGCGGCTCGATCAAGGTCGAGCCGCTGACCTGCACCATCGGCGCCGAACTCTCCGGAGTGAACCTCGGCGACGCCGTCCGCGACGACGACCTGTTCGCCGAGATCAAGGCCCTGCTCCTGCAGTACAAGGTGCTGTTCCTGCGGGAACAGGACATCACGCGAGCCGAACACGTCGCCTTCGCCGAGCGCTTCGGCCTGCTGGAGGACCACCCGGTGGCCGGCAGCGACCCCGACAACCCCGGCCTCGTACGGATCTACAAAGACCTGGACAGCGCGCCGGAGCACTACGAGAACGCGCTGCACACCGACGCCACCTGGCGCGAGAACCCGCCCATGGGCGCCGTGCTGCGGTGCATCGAGTCGCCCCCGGTCGGCGGTGACACGATCTGGGTCAACATGGCCGAGGCCCACCGCCGGCTGCCGGAGCACATCAAGACACAGATCCGGGGACTGCGGGCCCGGCACAGCATCGAGGCCGCCTTCGGCGCCGCCATGCCGCAGGAGAAGCGTCACGCGCTGGCGGCGCGGTTCCCCGACGCGGAGCACCCGGTGGTGCGCACCCACCCCGAGACGGGCGAACAGATCCTCTTCGTCAACGCCTTCACCACGCACTTCGTCAACTACCACACCCCCGAGAACGTGCGCTTCGGGACGGACTACGCCCCCGGCGCGGGCCTCCTGCTGAACTACCTGATCAGCCAGGCCGCCGTCCCCGAGTACCAGGTGCGCTGGCGCTGGACGCCGAACAGCGTCGCCATCTGGGACAACCGCTCCACCCAGCACTACGCCGTCCAGGACTACTGGCCCGCCGTCCGCAAGATGGAGCGCGCCGGAATCGTCGGCGACAGACCGTTCTGACCCTTTCCCTTTCCGCCAAGAGCAGTTGAGGTGATGACAATGGGGTTTTTCACCACTGCGGAACCCGCCCCGGGCAGAACCGTTTCCGGTTCCTCGGAGTGGCCCGTGTCCCGGCGCTACGCCTGGGTGGTCTTTGCACTGAGTTTCGGACTTCTGCTCTCGGACTACATGTCCCGGCAGGTCCTCAACGCCGTCTTCCCGATGCTGAAGGCCGACTGGCTGCTCTCGGACGCCCAACTGGGCTCCCTCAGCGGCATCGTGGCGCTGGCGGTCGGTCTGCTCACCCTCCCGCTCTCGCTGCTGGCCGACCGATGGGGCAGGGTGAGATCCCTGGTCATCGCGGCCACGATGTGGAGCCTGGCAACCCTGGGCTGTGCGGTGGCGGCGAGCTACGACCAGATGTTCGCCGGCCGGCTCTTCGTCGGCATCGGCGAGGCCGCGTACGGCAGTGTCGGTATCGCCGTGGTCCTCAGCGTCTTCCCGCGCGCCCTACGGGCGACGCTCTCGGGGGCCTTCATCGCCGGCGGGGCCTTCGGCTCGGTCCTGGGCGTATCCATCGGCGGCGCCGTGGCCCAGGCGTACGGCTGGCGCTGGGCGTTCGGCGTGATGGGCGTCTTCGGCCTGGTGCTCGCGGGCATCTACGCCGTGGTGGTCACGGAGAAGCGCCTGGCCCCGCAGCAGGATCCCGCGGAGGGCGGGGCCCGCACGGATGAACGCGACCGCCTCCGCGTGCTCCTCCCGCGGCTGTTCTCCTCCGTCTCGGTCGTCAGTGCCTACATCGGCAGTGGTCTGCAACTGTTCATCGCAGGCGCCCTGATCGCCTGGCTGCCCAGCTACTTCAACCGCTACTACGACATGCCCACCGCGAAGGCCGGGGCGACCGCAGGGCTCTTCGCCCTGATGATCGGAATCGGCATGATCGCCGGAGGCATCGCCTCGGACCGGATCAGCCGTCGCGTCCCGATCCGCAAGTGGGCCGTCGCCATCAGCTGCAGCGTGGGCTCCCTCGTCCTGCTGATGACTGCGTTCCGCCTGCCGGCCGGCCCCGTGCAGCTGCTCACGCTGGGGCTGGGAACCCTGCTCTGCGCCGGAACGGCCGGGCCCGGGGCCGCCATGGTGGCGAACCTGACCCCCGCGGCCATCGCCGCGACGGCGTTCGCCACGCTCACGCTGGCCCAGAGCCTGCTCGGACTCGCCCCCGGCCCCGCGGTCACGGGGATGCTCGCGGACCGGCTCGGTCTGCTCGGCGCGTTCCAGCTCGTCCCGCTCGTGGCGATCGGGGCCACCGCGGCGTTCCTGATCGGCCGCCACTCCTACGAGCGTGACATGCACCGTCTGACCGGAGTCGCTCCGGTGGCGGAGCCGCAGAAGACGGAGGTGTCCTCATGAGCCGTACCACCGGGCCGGTGGTCGTGATCGTCCCCGGTCTGCGCGACCACGTCGAGGAGCACTGGCAGACCCTGCTGGCGGATCGGCTCACCGAGGCGGGGCGCAGCGTCCGCACCGTTCCCCCGCTGACGCAGGACCGGCTGAGCTGCGAGGCAGGCGTCGCCGCACTGGACAAGGTGATGGTGCAGATCGCGGGGCCCGTCGTACTGGTTGCCCACAGCGCCGGTGTGATCACCACCGTCCACTGGTCCCGGCGCCACCCGGCACAGGTGCAGGTCCAGGGGGCGCTGCTGGTGACGCCGCCGGACTTCGGGCAGCCCTTGCCGGAGGGCTACCCCACCACCGGCGTGCTCGACGAGAACGGCTGGAACCCGGTGCCCCGTTCGCCGCTGCCCTTCCCCAGCATCGTCGCGGCCAGCTCGAACGACCCGCTGGGCACCGTCGAGCGAGTGGCCGAGCTGGCCCGGCACTGGGGCGGCCGCCTCGTGGAACTCGGCGATGTCGGCCACCTCAACCCCGCCTCCGGCCATGGCCCGTGGCCGAGGGCGGAGGAACTCCTCCGCGAGCTCGAACACGGCTGATCCCCCGTACAGCCCCCGCGAAGGACGACATCGACGGTTCAAGGCTGCTGGTGTTCGGGCGGGCTCTTGCGGCGGATCACCTCGGTGGCCAGCTCCACTCGTGAGGTCAGTCCGAGCTTGCGCAGGATGTTGGAGACGTGGGTGCTGACGGTTCGGCGCGAGATGCACATGCGGGCGGCTGTTTCGGGGTTGGAGTGTCCGGCAGCGACGTGACCGGCGATGATGCGCTCGGTGGAGGTGAGTGCTTCCCATCCCAGGCGGGCGGTGTTGCGGGGGCCTCGGGTGCCGCGGCTCACGGAGACCGCGCGAAGGCGGGCGGTGGCACGTGCCGCGTCCCAGACTGCGCCCAGGCCGGCGTAGATCGCCAGGGCTCGGTCGAGGTGGGCGCGGCCGTCGGAGGGCCGGCCGCGTATCGCGTGCAGTTCGGCGGCGTCGGTGAGGGCGTGCGCCTGGTTCAGCGGCCGTGTGGCTTCACGGTAGTGACGGGCTGCCTCCAGCAGCAGCTCCGGATCCTGTGCGATGAGCCCTTCGCACCGGCAGGCGTCCCCCAGATGGTAGGGAGCGCTGCTGTGTGCGGCACGCGAGCGCGCCGCCTGCGCGTAACGCCGGGCTGCCGGCGAGTCGCCCTGGTCAAGCGCGAGTCGGACCAGATCCGGTGTCAGGAAGCTGAGGATCAGCTGACCGGGCAGATGCCCGATTCCGGCATCGAAGCTGTGCGCCAGGCGGCGGAAGGCGCGCTCGGGATGCCCTTGCGCCTCGTCCAGCAGGGCCTGGGTGCACAAGAGGACGTACTCGTAGAACCAGGAGACCGTTCCGCTGTCCTGTGCCGCTGCAGCCTGGCGCATGTGGGTCTCGGCGTCGTCCCGCCGGCCTTGATGGACGGCTATTGCCCCCGCCAGCGCTCTCAGCGCCCGGCTCATTGCGAAGTGGACGCCGGGGTCGAGGCCTGCGTCCACCTCTGCGATCGCGTCCTCCCACCGGCCGGCATGGAAGGCCAGCAGCGCACAGGACAGGTGGTACCACGGCAGGAACACACCCCCGAGGTCCTCGGCGCTCGGGCGGACGCTCGCCAAGGTGCGCTCCGCGTCCGGGGTCAGATCCAGCTCCATGTAGCAATTGGCCAGCGCGAGCTGCAGCCCGAGCCACTGCGCCGGATGGATCGTGTCGGGTGTCAGACGCGATGCCTGACGGGCGAGCTCCAGTGCTTCAAGGCCCGGGGCCTCCAGGAAATGCTTGGCGGCCAGCACTTGCAGGGCATAGGCCAAGGCCGTTGCGTCGCCCAGCTCGGCAGCCGCTCGCCGCGCAGCGGCAGCCACGGCTCCCGCTTCCGGCAGCCGCCCCAGGGCGAAGAGGCATACCGAGGCAAATGCCTGGAACCGGACCGCATCGACTGTGGCCGCCCCCGTTGTTCCGCACGCGAGACGGGTTTCTGCCAGAGCGACGTCGGGGCGGCCGCGCGCGAACGCGGCCTGCACGATGATCCAGCGGAACAGGTCTGCCAGACCGGAATCGGCAGGTCTGGCCAGAGCGATGCGGGCGCTCTCCTCTGCCTCGGCCAGAAGACCTGAGGACAGTTGCGCGACGACACGGTGCAGACGTAACTGCTCGTAGCGGGGGTCGGCGGGATCGGCGATCTCCAGCGCCGTGCCCAGCAGCCGCAGGGCCAGGCCGGGCGCACGCGCGGTGAGCTGCGCTGCGGACCCGGTGAGCCAGGGGACCAGGAACTCCCCGTCCGGGGGAGCGGCTTCCAGCAGATGTCCGGCGACTCGCTCGGGCGCCGCCCCGGCACGGGTCAGAGCCTGCGCGGCCCGGATGTGCAGCAGCGAGCGCACTGAACTCGGCACGGCGTCGTGCAGAGCTTGGCGTACCAGGTCATGGCGGAAGACGACACGTGGGCCGTCGGGGGTCAGGATTCCGGCCGCTTCGGCATCAGCGACGCCGGCGAGCAGGACATGGGCCGGCGCCTCCAGTACTGCTGCAAGGTCGTGCAGCGTGCAGCCGGCTCCCAGCACGGACGCCGCGCGCAACACCTGCAGGACCTCGTCACGCAGATACGCCAGCCGGTGAGTGATCAGCGTGTCGATCGCCGGAACGGGGCAATCGGCCGTGACCTCTGCGACGCCCCCGTGCATCGTGATCGCCTCTTCCCGTTGAAGGGCAGCGATCAGCTCCCCCAGGTACAGCGGGTTGCCCGCCGCACCCTCGCACAGCCGAAGCAATCGAGGGCCGGGTTCATGCCCGATCGTGTCGGCCAGCAACAAGGGCACGGCCGAGGAGGCCAGCGGACCGAGCTGCAGTACCGTGCGATTGCTGCCTCGCAGCCCGCGGGCGAGTACGTCGACCTCGACCACCCGGGGAACCGGGCGAAGCGCCCCGACGATCAGCAGCGGCAACTGAGCCACCGATTGCACGAGCCGCTGCAGTACCAGCACACTGGCCCGATCGGCCCACTGGAGGTCATCGAGGAAGAGCGCCACGGGCCCCTGCGCACAGATCTCCTCCACCAGAACGCACATGGCCTCCACGGTGGCGAAATCCGCGCCTCCCGGCGTGCCCGGCAGCCCGTACCGAGCCTGCCCCAGGAGGACTTCGGCGGCCCGCGCCCGCAGCGGGTCCACAGGGCCGTCATCGATGCCCAGGCAGGCCGACATCAACGCGAACGGGCGATGCGCCTCCAGCTCCTGCGCCGATCCCCACAACGCCTGGAGGCCGGCGCCTTCGGCGTCTGCCGCCGCGCACCGGAGCAGCGCCGTCTTGCCCGCCCCGGCCTCGCCGGCGATGAACGCGGCCTGCCCCGAGCCGCGCGCGGCACGTACCGCCAGAGTGGTGAGGACCGCCGTTTCGGCATCGCGTCCGACGAGGCGATGCCCCGAGAATTGCACGGCCGTCTCTCCCGTAGTGATGCCATCTGCCTGCTGAACCAGGCAGCCTTGCGCCGGACCCGACCGGCGGTACCGCGGTGTCGGATCCAGAAGAGTCGGCTGCCCCACGAGAGGTAGCGGCCTCTGACTGACTGCCCTTCCCCGGCAGCAGGTGGTGACGGTCGCATTCCCGCAATTCGGCCAAGGCCGCGCCTCTGCGAGTCACACGCGCCGGGCTGCGACCCGTCGAGCTGACTCCACGACAGCAGACAATAGACGCAGTCCCGTTGCGATACGTACCGGGTGGCGCACATTTGAGCTTCATAAGAGGCTTCGGAGGCCGGACGGTCAATCCGGGGCGCCTTTCTCCGGCGTCGGCCTGCCACACCCGATCGCCCTGGCCCGGACACACCCGCCGCTCCCCCAGGCATTCCTACGTCAGGTGACGGATGTATCGGCAGCTGCGCGTTCCTACTTTGGCGGTGCTACGACGGCTCCCTCCTCGCAGGACCGTCGGACCGGACGAAGGAGGAAGTGGCAGATGCACAGCAGCGATGCCGTTCGGGCTCACGTGCCCAGGAGGCGGCGACCCAGACCCCCGGTACCCATCGGGGTCCTGGTGTCGACGATTTTCGCACTGGTTGCCGCCCTACTGGGGGCGGGGGCCCAGCAGGCGCAGGCGGCCGGCGAGACGTCCCACCAGTGCCGCTACGCCGGTGACGGCAAGAGCGCCGAGGACTGTGTCTTCATGCTCGCCAAGGACCAGCGGGCGATGGATGTGCCCTGGAGTTCGTCCGATTCCGGGGCGTGGCTGCAGGCCTATGACCGCAACGACGGCTCCAACCAGGTGTTTTCGTTGCAACCGCAGGGTGACGGAAGTTTCCAGATCAAAACGAATTCCGGGTTGTGCCTGATGCCGGGATGGTGGGACTCCACGTGGCGGATCCGGCCTGTGGAGCAACAGCGGTGCGACGGCTCCCAGAAGTATCAGTACTGGTATTTCGAGCCGGGTCAGTCCAAAGACTCGGGAACGAAGTTCATGATCCGCAACGTGGTCGACGACCAATGCATGGACGTGGCGAGCAGCTGGCTCGCCGGCCACTCCGACTACCTGAACATGTGGCTGTGTCACGGCAAGGAGAACCAGTTGTGGGGCTCCCGCTTCGGCGGCGGGAAGGACTTCACCACTGACTGGGCCGCCAAATACGCGCTGACCAAATGTGATGCCGCCGTCCTTGCGCATTCGGCCTACCCGTACTGCAGCTACAGCCAGACGCAGGCGGCGGTGACCGGCAACGACGCAGGGGTGGCCCTGTGCCTGCAGGCACAGCACACCGACGCGGCGATCCCGTCGACCACCGTCGACTACAAGGTGACCAACAGCACCTCCACCATCACAACGGATTCCATCGCCAACGGCACGAAGGAAACCATCACCGTCAAGCTGGGTTCCTCCAGTGATTTCTGGCACGCCGACTTCGCGGTCGAGGCATCCCAGCTGATCACCCACTCGGTACAGACCGGCACGACCAACACGGAGGAGAAGACCTACCACGCCGTGGTCCCCGCGGCGCCTGCACACTCCACGACCTGGGTGAAGGCCTTCCCGGTCAGCAAGACCTACACCGGCCGGTTCGTTTTCGCCAAGGGCAGTTGGGACGAGTGGACCTACTCCACCGACGCCGAGATCACCGTCACCTACCCCGCCGGTTCGGGGGCCACCATGATGTACGACTCGGGTGTCGCTGAGGACAAGCTCGACGAGAACGGCCGATGGGTACGGCAGCCCGCCTGCATCAGTGACGGACCGACCCGGAGCATGACCACACCGGATCAGCCCGCGCCGGCTCCCGTCCAGCCGCCGCAAAAGCCGGCCACGGTCGGCAGCTTCCGCTCCGGCTTCGAGTCGGGCGACCCGGTACCGGCCTGGACCCACGCAGTCGACACGGCCGGTGGAGGCCTCCACAACGTCGACGGCCCTCAGGCAGGCATCCGCAGTGATGGAACCGCCCACACCGGCACCGGCGCACTGGCGTACTCCGGTTCCAGCCGGACCGGCACGGACCACGCCGACGCCTACATGAAGGTCTACGACCTGAGCAGCAGCCCGCTGGCCATCGGCACCGCGATGCCTGACAGAAAGGCCCTCAGCTACTGGATCTACCCGCAGAGCCACGCCACCGCCGCCGCGGTCGCCGACGGGTCGAGAAACAGCGCATGCGCCGCCGTGGACCTGGTGTTCACCGACGGCAGCACCCTGCGTGACAGCTGGTCCTGGGACCAAAGGGGCCACCGGGCAAGCCCCGCCGAACAGTGCACGGCCCTCACCCTCGACACCTGGAACTACGTCACGGTCAGCCTCGACGAGAAGGCGGGCAAGCAGATCAGCCGGATCTTGGTCGGCTACGACCAGAAGGATCCGGGCTCCGGCAGCTACCGCGGCTACATCGACGACATCGCGATCAGCTGAGACAACAGTTCACAGAGCCGCACCCGCCGGGTGCGGCTCTGTGGCGGAACGGGACGATCTCCTCGTCGGGAGCTGTGGTTTGGCTGTGAAGCGTCGTACGGGAGGGGCTCAGGGTGCGGGATGAGTGCCGACAAGTTCTATATTCGTACGAACCATCCACGCGCGGCCCTGCTGCGGTGAGCAGGGGGAGACGATTTCGATGGCCGACACCGAAGCCACTGCAGGTACCCGGGCGGAATCCCGGAGCAGCCGCAACGTCCGCAGGAAGGCACAGAACCGCAGGCGCATGGGCATAGGCGTGGCCGTGATCGCCCTGGGCGCGGCCGCCGCCACCGCGTACACCTTCATGGCGGGCCCCTCCGGGACCACCGAGCTCGACGCGAAGCTCGCGGCACCGGGTGCTGCGGCCGACGGGGCCGCCGCCGCCAAGGCAACGGAGGAGGCCTGGGACGGCAAGGTCAAGGTCCTGGGAGACGGCTCCACCTCTTATACCGGACCGCAGCCGGGGCAGCTCAAGCCCGAGCGGCTGAAGCCCGGTGAGAAGCCGCCGCAGTTCGTGGTGTTCTCCTGGGACGGCGCACTGGAAGGCGACGACCACCTCTTCTCCCACTTCCGCCAGGTGGCCCGGGAGAACAAGGCCCACATGACCTTCTTCCTCACGGGCATCTACCTGCTGCCGGAGAGCAAGAAGGCGCTCTACCACCCGCCGCAGCACAGCGAGGGGGCGGCCGCCATCTCGTACCCGACCGTCCCGCACATCAAGTCCACCCTCGGACAGCTGCGCGGCGCCTGGAGCGACGGCAACGAGATCGGTTCGCACTTCAACGGGCACTTCTGCGGGCCCAAGGGCGGCGGGGAGTGGAGCCCCACCGAATGGAAGAGCGAGACGGACCAGACGTACTCGTTCATCAAGAACTGGAAGACCAACACCGGCTTCACCAAGGAGGCGCCGCTGCCCTTCGACCCGGACCGGGAACTGGTCGGCGGCCGTGCCCCGTGCCTTGAGGGCCAGCAGAACCTCCTGACCGCGATCAAGCCGTACGGCTGGCGCTACGACGCGAGTTCCTCGGGAGACTTCCAGCTGTGGCCGTCCAAGCAGGACGGCATATGGAACTTTCCCCTCCAGCTCGTGCCGTTGCAGGGCAAAGACGTGCAGGTCCTCTCCATGGACTTCAACTTCCTCTACAACCAGTCGGGCGACAGCACCCAGGGCGACCCGGCGAAGTTCGCAGGGTGGCAGGCGCAGGTCCGGGGTTCGTACATGAACGGCTTCAACCGTGTCTACAACGGCAGTCGGGCGCCGATGTTCATCGGCAACCACTTCGAGGACTGGAACGGCGGCATCTACATGAAGGCCGTCGAGAACGTCATGAAGGACGTCTGCCCGCGCCAGGACGTGCGCTGCGTGTCGTTCCGGGAGCTGGCGGACTGGCTCGACGCCCAGGACCCGAAGGTTCTGGGCCAGCTGCGCATGCTCGACCCGGCGCAGGTGCCGGACTGGCCCGCGCTGATCAAGTAGCCGGCCCCGGCGGCTGCCGGGCTGCCGGGCCCCGCAGCCGCCGTCCGCCGGGCGGCGCGCGCCGCCCGGCCTACTTCACCGCCTTGACGTAGTTCGCCCACAGGCGCATCGCCCGGTCACTGCCGGGCGTGTTCGGGGCGTCGCCGCCCAGACCCGTCAGCGGCTGCGGAACCAGATCGGTCAACGACATCCGGTAGACCACCACGGCCGTGGACTCGTTCTCGGTGCTGGCCACGAACCAGCCCGCCGTGTTCGCTGCCGTTGTTCCCGTCTTGCCCGCCGTGCCGGAGTGCACCTTGGCCACCGCCTTCGCCGACCCCTCGGTGACGGCGGACCGCAGGGCGTCCGTCACCGCGCGGGCCGTCTCGGCTTTCACGGCCCGGGTCGGCTTCGGCGCATCGAGCGGCACCGCGGCGCCGTTGCGGGTGACCGAGCGCACCGAGTAGGGATCGGTGTGCATGCCGTCGGCGGCGAACGTCTCATAAGCGCCGGCCATGCGGATCGCGCTGGGGGTCGAGTTCTCCCCGAGTGCGAACGCGGGAATCCGCGGCCCGAGGCTCGATCCGAGCAAGCCCGAACGCTCGGCGAACGACTCCACCCGGTCGAGGCCGACATCGAGGCCGAGCTGCAGCATGGGGGTGTTGATGGAGTTGGCGACGGCCTGGCTCAGGGTCACCTGACCCCAGTTGCGGCCGCCGTCGTTGCGGCCCTTCACCACCTTGCCGCTGCGGTCCCAGTACGGGCCCTCGGGCGTCTGCACGGTCACCTGGTCGTTGCCGTCGGACATGGTGGAAGGGAAGACGGGCGTGCGGTCCTTGCCGCGCGTGCGCACCACCCCTTCGTCGAGCGCAGCGGCGTAGACGAACGGCGTGAGCGCCGTGCCGACCGGGATCGTCGTCGCGTTCGACTCGTTGAAGCCCTGCTTCAGGTAGTCGGGGCCGCCGTACACCGCGAGCAGCCGCCCGTCCTGGGCCACGCTCGCCGCGCCGATCCTGGCGTGTTTGTCGGTGTCGGGGCGCCGCTCGGCGTCGAAGTCCTTCTGCGCCTCCTGGACGGCACCGGTCAGGGCCGTCATGCGGGCCTTGTCGAAGGTCGTGTAGATCTGGTAGCCGCCGAGGTCGAACTCGGCGTCCGGGATGTGGCCGGTCTTGATCGCGTACGCCTTGGCCAGCTCGACCAGGTAGCCGGTCTGCGCGCCGGGAGCGCCGGGAAGGGACCCACCCGTGGGTTCGGGGAACTCCGTGTAGGTCGCTCGCTCGGCGCGCGTGAGCCGGCCGGTCTCGACCATGCGGTCCAGGATCCACGACCACCGCTCGACGGCCCGCTCGTGGTTCTCCGGGCTGAGGGCGGGGTCGAACAGTCCGGCGCCCTTGAGCAGGGAGGCCAGGAAGGCGCCCTCGCTGACGCTGAGTTGCGAGACGTCCTTGCCGTAGTACGTCTGGGACGCCCGCTGCATGCCGTAGGTGCCGCGCCCGAACCAGCTGGTGTTGAGGTAGTCCTGGAGGATCTGCTTCTTGTCCCTCTGGTTGTCCAGCTTCACCGCGAGCAGGATCTCGGTGAACTTCCGTGAGAGGGTGCGGTCCTGGTTCAGGTAGGCGTTCTTCACGTACTGCTGGGTGATGGTGGACCCGCCTTGGGTCTCGCCCCCGGTCACCGCGGCGCTCACAGCGCGCAGGAAGCCGGCCGGCGAGACTCCGGGATCCGAGTAGAAACTCGCGTTCTCGGCTGCCAGGACGGCCTCCTGGACCTTGGGAGGGACCTTGTCCAGCGGCATCTCCTGCCGGCTGACCCAGCCCGTCCGGGCCATCGTGGTGCCGTCGGCCCAGTAATAGACGTTGTCCTGCTGCGTGGCGAACGAGTTGATGTCGTCGGGTATCTCCGTGGTGGCGTAGGCGTAGGTGACGAAGCCCGTCATGGCTATGAACGCGTACAGGCAGGCACCCAGCCATTGGCGCCACGAGGGTATCCACCGGCGCCAGCCGGTGCGGCCCGGTCTCGGGAAGGCGGGCCGCAGGCGCCGTAGTTGCGTACGCGCCACATCGACGGCCGGTGCCAGGGCACCGAGCCGGCCGGCTCCCTCCCGGGGACGGCGGCGGGCCCCTGACCTGTCCCGGCGGCCCGACCGGACCCCGCCCGTGCCCTCCGGAGCCGCCCGCCCGCCCCGCGCTTGCCTTCTTGCAGCCGAATCCTGCCTATCCACTGCGAATGCCCCCTGTGCTGTGCTTTCCCGCACACACTAGTGCTCTGACCGCATAGGTTCACCGGCTTGGGGTGGTGTCCGGAGCTGGAGGTATCAGGTTGGGGCCGTCTTACCGTTCGCTGGGCGTGTTCTCCATCGCCCACCTGCGGAAGAGGACGAGTACCTCGGTGAGGTTGCCTGGTCCGCATGCGGCGTCGAAGGTCATGTCGGAGGTCCGGGCCATGACCCAGTCATTCTTGCTGCGTTTGAGGTCCTGGCGGGGGAAGTCGTGTCCCTCCAGGTCGGTGTCCTCCAGGTCGATGCGGACGGACCAGCCGGGGTTGTCGAGCGTCTCGATCTTGACGCCCCACTCGTGCTCCCAGTCCTCGTTGCACTGTGCGGAGTACCAGGCCTGCAGCCACTCCAAGACGTTCTCGGCTTTGTTCATGGCACGAGATGCTAGGCCAGCCGCGAGTCCAGGGCCGGACCGCGGATGGCACAACTTGCCCTGGGGGTCGCGATGGCCGAGCCAGTACGCGCGCGAAGACTGACCGATCAGGAGGGGCAGCGGCTGCAGCAGATCGTGCGGCGGGGCAGCACCAGTTCGGTGCGCTACCGGCGCGCGATGATGCTGCTGGCCTCCGCCGGCGGTAACCGCGTGCCGGTCATCGCCCAACTCGTGCAGGCGGACGAGGACACGGTGCGCGACGTCATTCACCGCTTCAACGAGATCGGCCTGGCCGCACTGGACCCTCAGTGGGCGGGAGGCCGTCCCCGCCTACTCAGCCCTGACGACGAGGACTTCGTCATCAAGACGGCCACCACCCGCCCCGCCAGGCTCGGCCAGCCCTTCACCCGCTGGTCACTGCGCAAACTCGTCGCCTACCTGCGGAAATGCCACGGCCACGTCATCCGCATCGGCCGCGAGGCCCTGCGCTGCCTGCTCGCCCGACGCAGCGTCACCTTCCAACGGACCAAGACGTGGAAGGAGTCCACCGACCCTCAACGCGAAGTCAAACTGGACCGCATCGAACACGTGCTGGAGCACTTCCCCGACCGGGTGTTCGCCTTCGATGAATTCGGCCCGCTGGGAATCCGCCCCACCGCGGGCTCCTGCTGGGCTGCCCAGACCAAGCCCGACCGCATCCCGGCGACCTACCACCGCACCCACGGCGTCACCTACTTCCACGGCTGCTACTCCATCGGCGACGACACCCTGTGGGGCGTCAACCGCCGTCACAAGGGCTCTGCCCAGTCCCTGGCCGCGCTGAGATCGATCCGTGCGGCCCGACCCGACGGCGCACCCATCTACGTGATCATGGACAACCTGTCCGCCCACAAGGGGGCGAAGATCCGCGCCTGGGCCAGGAAGAACCGGGTCGAACTGTGCTTCACCCCGACCAACGCCTCCTGGGCGAACCCGATCGAAGCACACTTCGGACCCCTGCGGCAGTTCACCCTGGCCAACTCGAACCACCCCAACCACACCGTCCAGACCCGTGAGCTGCACCGCTACCTGCGCTGGCGCAACGCCAACGCCCGTCACCGAGATGTCCTCGCCGCCGAACGCAAGGAACGCGCCCGCATCCGCAGCGCGAAAGCCATCCGCTGGGGCGGACGCCCCCTCACCGACGCAGCCTGACCCCAAACCGGTGAACCTATGCGGTCAGAGCACTAGATGTATTTTCTGTGAGGCCGGCGGGGTGGTGGCCTCATCCCGGCCACGGGCGGGCGGTTCGTCCGCAGTGGCGAAGCGGAGGCAGACCGGCACTACAGGCGGGGCCGCTGCGCCTGGCGGCCGTCGCCGAAACGGAACGCAACGAAAGTGTCGCCCAGTTGTGCGACGATGCCGTCCCCCGGTTCGTGTGTACCGGGTGACAAGGGGAACCACAGTGATACCTAAGAGGTTCAGGCCCGCCGCCATTGCGGCCCTGACCGTAGCCTTGGCGTCCGGCAGCATGTTGGCGTACTCGGCGAGTGCAGGCACCGGGCCCGAGGCGGCCGATCCCGCCACCTCCGAAGCCTTCGCCCGCATGGCCGACGACGTGCTCTCCGAGCGCACCCAGGCCCTGGTCGAGGAACAGCCAGGGCGCCGTAATTCCGGCCAGACCCCTGCGAAGACGCGGATGTCGGCCCAGCTGAAGAAGGACGAGGAGGCCGCGATCTCGTCGCTGCGGTCCCGCAGAACACGGCTCGCGGATCTCGGCGAGGCCTACACGGGCGCCGACACCCGCGTCGCCGTCGACCGTGCCACGGTCGCAGGCGGGAAGGCGACCGTCCAGGTCACCGAGCAGACCACGCTCACCTACAAGAAACTGCGCGGCGACGAGCCGGCCACCACCGACTTCCGGACGCGCTACGAACTGACGCTCACCAGCAAGCGGGGCGGTGGCTGGGAACTGACATCGATCAAGTCTCAGGACAGCGGCCCCGTCGCGATCAACGAGCCGGTGGCGACCAAGGTGAACGTCGTCAACGACGACGGCAACCAGTACCCGGACGGCACGCCCGCGTCCACCAAGTACCCCGCCCCGGCCAAGCCCAAGGCGAAGACCGGCGGTACCTACGACTACGCCGCCATGGCGAAGTACGCGGAGAAGTACTGGAGCAACTACAATCCGGCGTACCGCAAGTTCAACGGCGCCGGGGGCGACTGCACCAACTTCATCAGCCAGGCGCTGAAGGCGGGTGGCTGGAAGGCCGTTCCGGGCTCCACGTCGGACTACCGGAACTGGTGGTACGACGGAGCCCGCCAGTCCGATTCCTGGGTCGGCGCGAACGAGTGGGCATGGTTCACGCTGTCCAACCAGCGGGCCGCGAATCTGGCCAACGTGTACCAGACGGACGTCGGTGACATCGTGCAGGTGGACTTCAACAAGGACGGGTCCAAGGACCACTCCATGATGGTGACGTACCGCAGCAGCGCAGGAATGCCGTACCTCACCTACCACTCCACCAATACCTACCGTAAGTCCCTCGCGAGCATCATCGCGTCCTACCCGGACGCGGTCTACTACGCGTACCGCACCTGACGGTTGCCCTTCGGCTTCTCCTGTCGCGGAACTCCCGCGACAGGAGAAGCCGAGCCGACCGCCTGCCGGTCACGCTCGTCCGCCTTCGCAGGGACCCCGGACGGCTGCGAGGGCCGGCCGGGAGACCTCGAAGCCCAGGAGTGCCATGGCGGCGGCGTTGTCTCAGCCGAGTCGGAAGTGCTGGTTGGTTCCCTCGACGCAGTCGTACTGGAGCCGGTGCCGTAGTAGAACTGGCGCCGCGACAGCGCGATCTTGACGGGCCGTTTGGCCTGCCGCGCCGCGAACGCGGCCAGGACGACGTGGTCGTAGGCGCGGATGGCGCTGCCGAATCCGCCGCCTACGTACTCGCAGTGCACCCGGACGTCCTGTTCGGGGATGCCGAGCGCGCCGGCCACGGTGCGGGCCGCGCCCTGGACCCACTGGGACTTGTCCCAGAGCGTGAGCCTGCCACCGTCCCAGCGGGCGATGGTCGAGGGCAGCTCGATCGGGTTGTGGTTCTCCCGGCTGATGGTGAACTCGAGGTCCACCGTGGCGTCCGCCGATCCGAAGGCGCCGTCCGGGTCGCCGCGGCTGTAGTCCGGGTTCGACGGCGCCGTGACCGACGCCGCGCGGGGGTCCCCGAAGTCGGTGAGGGCCGGCTGACGGGCGTACGCCGCTTCGACGAGGGACGCGCCGTGGGCCGCAGCCTCCGCCGTCGTGGCCACCACGACGGCGATCGGCTGGCCGTAGACGCCAGCTCGGTCGAGCGAAGCCGGGGTAACGCCGCGCTTGTTCGGAGTAGATGCGGTCGCGTTCGGCGCCGGTCAGTTCGCGGACGGTCACCCGGTAGGTCGCGGTGCCGCGTTCGACGGTGCCCTCACCGGCGGCGGTCAGGTTGCGGTACCAATCCGGGTTGGTGGGTGCTCCGCCCTTGGTCGCGAAGACGTAGAGGATGTCCGGCGCGGTGTCGTGGGGGAGGTACATCATCGGGGTGACGTGCTCCTGCCCGCTCTTGCGGCCGCGGTGATGGACGAGGACCAGCGGAGCGCCCTCGAAGACCCCGCCGACCCTGCCCTCGTTCGCCCGGAACTCTGCGATGGTCTTCGCGTTCCGGTCGACTGTTTCGCTCATGTCGAACTCCTGTCGTTCACGATCCGGGTCATGCGCCGGGAGGATGGGCTGCAGGGACAGCGCGGGCTCTGCGTTGCGCTGGACGGTGACGCGAGCTGCCGCTTGCTTCGAGGCTCTCTCGCTGTTCGGCGCTCACGGAGGATCTCCCTTCGGCCGGCGACCTCCTGCCGGGAGGCGGGCCACTGTGATCCCTTCCACCAGGCAGGTGAGGAGGCATCACCGGACCAGGGTGATTCGCACGGCCGGGACACCCGCAGAACCGATCCTCTGCGGACAGGCGTGCCTTCTCGATGCCACGGGCCGTCTCGGCTGACAGTGCGACCTGCCGGCGCACGTCGCCCGCAGGGAGAGGCTCCGTGAGTGCCGAACAGTGCGAGAACCCCGACGCGATGCCGCGGCAGTCGGCGTTCCCCGCCGACATCGACCTCGATGAGGGCCGGTCGTCGACCCGCGGTGACGTGTCGGGCACCTCCGTCCCGACGGTGATGCTGCGTCAGCCCAGCGCGCGGTCGAGGTTGAAGGCGGCGCTGATCAGCGAGAGGTGGGTGAAGGCCTGGGGGAAGTTGCCCAGCTGTTCTCCGGTCGGGCCGATCTCCTCTGCGAACAGACCGAGGTGGTTGCCGTAGGTGAGCATCTTCTCGAAGGCGAGCCGTGCCTCCTCCAGCCGGCCTGCGCGGGCCAGTGCTTCGACGTACCAGAAGGAGCAGATCGAGAAGGTGCCCTCGGGGCCGTGCAGGCCGTCCGGGCTGGCAGTCGGGTCGTAGCGGTACACCAGCGAGTCGGAGACCAGGTCCGTGGTGAGGGCGTCCAGGGTGGAGAGCCACTTGGGGTCGGTGGGCGAGATGAACTTGGCCATCGGCATCATCAGCAGCGAGGCGTCCAGCACGTGGTCGTCCAGCCCCTGGACGAACGCCCCTCGCTCGGCCGACCAGCCTCGCCGCATGATCTGCCGGTAGATCGCGTCCCGGGACTCCCGCCAGCGGGGCAGGTCCGCCGGCAGACCGCGGCGGTTCGCCATGCGCATCGCCCGCTCCAGCGCCACCCAGCACATCAGCCGCGAGTACACGAAGTTCCGCCGGCCGGCCCTGGTCTCCCAGATTCCCTCGTCGGGCTGGTCCCAGTGCTCGCACAGCCAGTCCACCACGGCACCGACCTCGTCCCAGCGGTCACTGCTGATCGGCTGCCCCCACTTGTCGTAGAGGTAGATCGAGTCGATCAGCGCGCCGTAGATGTCCAGCTGGAGCTGTCCGGTGGCGGCGTTGCCCACCCGGACCGGTGCGGATCCGAGGTATCCCTCCAGGTGCGGAAGCTCGTACTCGGGCAGCTCGCTGCGCCCGTCGATGCCGTACATGATCTGCAACGGACCGTTCTCCCCCGTGCCCCGCAGGATGCCCCGCTCGGAGAGGAACCCCATGAACGCCTCGGCCTCCGAGGTGAACCCCAGGCGCAGCATCGCGTAGACGCAGAAGGCGGCGTCGCGGACCCAGACGTAGCGGTAGTCCCAGTTGCGCCCGCCGCCGATCTGCTCGGGCAGGCTGGTGGTCGGGGCGGCGACGATCGCACCGGTCGGCGCGTAGGTGAGCAGCTTGAGCACCAGAGCGGAGCGGTTCACCATCTCCCGCCAACGCCCGTGGTACTGCGAACCGGCCAGCCAATGGCGCCAGAACCGGACGGTCGCCTCGGCCTGCTCCTGCGCCTCGGCGCGTGGGCACGCCCGGGGCGGGACACCGTCGCCGATCTGGTCGAGGGCGAACACGTGGGACTCGCCCTCAAGGAGCTTGAAGTGCGACCACACGTCCAGGCCGTCGGTTTCCAGGGGTGTGGTGGTGGTCAGCGCGAGGGTCAGTTTCGGGGAGCGGAACACCGCCGTGTGGCCTTCGAGGTGCGTGGTGTGCGCTTCGGCGCCGTAGCCGAAGCGGGGGGCGATCCGTGCCCTGAAGGGGAGGGTTCCGCGGACGCAGATCACCCGCCGGATCAGCCGGTGCCGAGCCGCCTCCCGCGACTCGTCGACCACGGGCATGAAGTCCTGTATCTCGGCCACGCCGTCTGCGGCGAAGAACCGCGTGATCAGGACGTTCGTGTCGGGGAAGTAGAACTGCCGGGTGCGTGTCGGGACCTCGGCGGCCAGCTCGAACGAGCCGCCCCGGTCGGCGTCGAGGATGGACCCGAAGACGCTGGGCGCATCGAAGCGCGGGCAGCAGTACCAGTCGATGGTGCCGTTCGTGCCGACCAGGGCGGTCGTACGAAGATCGCCGATCAGTCCGTGCTCGGAGATCGGTATGTAGCGGCTGTCCGCCTGCTCGAAACCAGTCGTGTCGAACGCCATACCGGCCTCCCTGCCGCTGCGGCTCAGGCCTGGAGATGAAGGCTTGCTTTTCATGCTAGACCGCTACTCGGGGCGGGGGTCCGACGGAGCCGTGCGGGCACGACTCGACGGCCGGCTCGTTTCAGGCCACCCTGCTCCTCTTTCTGCTGGTGGTTTGCCCGCCACACGCAGACGGTGCTCCCAGTCGGTCAGCGGATCGTCGCGCGGACGGAGTCGACCAGGATGTCCAGCCGGCCGTCCTGCTCGGCAGCGATCCGGTCGACCAGGGCACGGACGTCCTCCGGCCGGCTGTGGTCGGTGCGGACGGGGACGCCGTGCCCGCCGACGCTGGTGATCTTCTCGGCGATCTCTTCGACCCGTATCTCGGTCACACCCCTACGGAGGGTCGGTTGGGCGGCGGAAGAGCCGGTGCCACACGAACAACTGATTCATCCGCCGGATCCCTGACGCGCAGCAGGCGGCCCGGCCTGGGTCAGTGATCGGCGGCGGGCGAGATCTGCTGCATGAGGCTGATCAGGTCCGGGGCGACCCACTCCTCGGCGATCTTGTCGCCCTCGATGCGGTAGACCTCGATACTTCCGAAGCTGATGTGCCGACCCGTCGCCTCGAAATGCTGGAACGCGCCCTGATGTGTTCCCTCGAAGTGGACCAGCACCGTCACCTTGTCGCCGACGCCGAAGATGTCGCGGACTTTGATCTTCAGGTCGGGGAAGGCGTCCTTCATCGCCTGCGTGCCCAGGCGCCAGACGTCGCGGCCGACCAGCGGCGCGGGGCTGCCCGGCACGTTGGCGATGAAGGCCTCCGCCAGCATCTGCTCGGCCGCGTCGAGGTCGCCGCTCTCCACCGCCTGGTACGCGGTGCGCAGCAGGGTCATGTGCTTCTCGGACGCAGTGGTCATCTCGATCTCCTCTCCGGGGGACCGTCCCGCGAGCTCGGTGATTGCTCCGGGCCGGGATGCCACTGGGCTCAGGCACGGGCTGCGACTCGAACAGGTACGGGGACGTCCTCGCTGACGACGCGGGCCGGGAGCGGATGGCCCGTGGCGCGGCGGAGCTGACGACCTGTCCGCCCGACGCACTGGCGGCGCGCTTCCCGCCCACGGCGCCGGCGTCCTGGGGGACGTCCTCTTCGTGGAGCCGGCACCGGCTGCACGCGGACGACCCGAAGGCCCTCCACGACGCCGTCACGCGGGCACGAACCACCTCTGCGCTCCTCCCAGGAGCACCGGCGTCGCGCCGAGAGCCGAAAGTCCGGTTCAGGCGACCGCTTGACAATGAAGTCAAGCAGTCGCTTGAGTTCTATCGTGAGGCCAGAGAAAACGGACCTTCGCCGCGAGGCCGGTCAGCGAACGCGGGACGATCTGCTGGCGGCTGCTCTCGAGCTGCTCGCACGGCGGGGGCAGGACGGGGTGACCCTCCGCGAGATCACCCAGAACGCCGGAGCCAACGTCGCCGCGGTGAGTTACCACTTCGGGTCACTGAAGGCGCTGTGCGATGTGGCGATCGAGCACGCGCTGGAGCGGTACCTGGACGCGCAGATCCGGGAGCTCGACGCTCTGGCGGGGGACGCGACGCTGAGCGGGCTGGCCGAGGCCTTCGCACGGCCGATGGTGAGCGCGCTCGTGAGCGGGGGGCGGGATCTGGCCGTGATACGGACCGTGGCGCGGGTGGGGATCGATCCGCCCGAGGGGTGGGAGAGGCTGGCCGGGAAGTTCGAGCAGGCCCGACGGCAGGCGGTGCGGGTACTGGCGGCGAACCTTCCCGAGGTCGACGAGCGGGAGCTCGCCTTCCGTGTCCGCTGCGCGGCCGGGATGCTGAACTGGCTCGCACTGGCGCCCATCGGTACCGAACTGGCCGCCGAGCCCGCCGAGCGGGTGGAGCGGATGCTCATCCCCGTGGTGGCTGGGGCGTTTCGGGGCACTCGATAAGCCGCTGACCTGGGCGAACGGGCCACAGCGACCCCACGACACGATGAATTCAATCGGTTGCTTGACAAGACAGCCATACCCTTCCACAATTTCAATCAAGGGTTTGAATGGATTCTCTCGACACGGGAGGGCACCATGAACACCGACGCGGAGACCGTGGTCCGGGCGGCGTACCGAGCCGCCGAGGGCAGCGTCCTGGACGTGCAGGGCTTCGTGGACCTGTTCGCCGAGGACGGCGTCTTCAACAACGTCGTCGCCGGCGAGAGCTACCGCGGTGAGCACCTTGGCGATCTGGTCGCCTTCATGGGAGCGCTCGCCCCCGACGTGCACCGCGAACTGCACCGATTCCATGTCATGGACAACGCCGTCGCCGTCGAGCTGACGATCCAGGGCACCTTCACCGGGCCGTTCGAGACACCCGCCGGCACCATCCGACCGACCGGCGCCGAGCTCAACATCCCCACGGCCGACTTCTGGTACGTCGAGAACGGCAGGATCAAGGAGTTCAACTGCTACGTCGGCCTCAGCGTCATGCTCGCCCAGCTCGGAGTGCAGCCCGACTTCACCTCCGCGGTCACAGCGTCAGCCGCCGTGCCGAGCTGACCGAACCGCTCCGGGCGGCCCCGCAAACGCACGGCACCACGAAGGGGCAGGCCAACCATGTCCGCCATCGGCATCATCCTCGGCAGCACCCGGCCCCACCGCGTCGGAGACCAAGTGGCGCACTGGGTCCTCGACCACGCCTCGCGCCGGACCGACGCCGGCTTCGAGCTGCTCGATCTGCGCGACCACCCCCTCCCCCACCTCGACGAGCCGCTGCCGCCCTCCCTCGGCCAGTACCAGAACGAGCACACCCGGCGCTGGGCCGAGACCATCGCCGCGTACGACGGATTCGTCATCGTCACCCCCGAGTACAACCACGGGCTCCCCGGCGTGCTGAAGAACGCCCTGGACTACCTCTACGCCGAATGGAACAACAAGGCCCTCGGCCTGGTCTCCTACGGCGCTGCGGGCGGCGCACGCTCCGCCGAACAACTGCGCCTGGTCGCCGCCGAACTCCAGATGGCCGACGTACGCCAGCAAGTCCTGCTCTCCCTGCACACCGACTTCAAGAACGTCAGCGTCTTCAAACCCGGCGACCACAACCTCCATGCGCTGGACACCATGCTCGACCAGGTCATCGCCTGGACGACGGCTCTCGCCCCGCTACGGACGGCCCCAGCCGTCGCAAAGTGACCGGCTCGGCCACCCCAGCCGGGGCTCCTGCGCCAGACCCGCCGACCCGCCCACAGGAACGGACTCACCATGACCAGATCCCCCGCCGATCTGATGCGAGTCAACCTGCTCGACGTGTTCAACGAGCCCGACCCGGACCGCCGGGCCGCGGTCATCGCCGAGAACTACGCCGAAGAAGTGGTGTGGCACGAACCGGACCGCATCAACCGTGGGCGCACGGACTTCGTGAGCCGCGCCACGGAGTTGCTTGCCGAGAACCCGGACTGGGTCTTCCGGCCCACAGGCACCGCTTCGGGGCTCGACGACATCGGTCACCTCGGTTTCCGGTACGGCCCGGCCGACGGTCAACCACCGGTGGTCAGCGGCATGGACATCGCCCGCACCGGCGGGGGCGTCATCATCGAGCTCTACACGATCGTCACGGAGATCCGTCAGCCGTTCTAGGCAGAAGCCGGGGCTGCCACCGCGCCGCCCAGCGCTTCCACGCCCCAGGGGGACCTGGGAGTCGGGCCATGAACTCGGCCTGGTCACGAAGCCGCCGTACGAGCCCGCGTCCCACACTCCCGGCGAAGCCGCGTCCCGTGTCGGCAACTCGGCCGGAGCCGAAGCCCTGAGCAGATGTCCCTCGGTCGGCAGGGCCGGTAGGACGAGATGGCCTGGTCGGCCTCACGGCCAGGATGAGCGCCGGAAGCTGGGCGAGCCGTGGAAGTTCCACGACAGGACCGCCCTCTGCCAGAACCATGAGGTGCGCGATCGCGGCGGTCGCGGTGCGCTGAGAGCCGCCGCACCCGCTCGCACTACTCGGACAGCTCCGTCCACAGGTCGAGGAACGCCCGCAGTGGCGCACTCGGCCGGGTACCTGCGCGCCATACGAACACCTTCCGCAATCGGATGGCGGGCTCCAGCGGCACGACGACGAACCGCGGGTCTGCGGCCAGGACCGGGCTCGCGTGGGAGGTGAGGGCGATGCCGATCCCCTCCGCGACCAGCGCAAGCTGGAGGGCGACGTCGTTCGTCGCGTAGGCGATGTCCAGCCGCAACTCCTTCGCGGCGAAGGCCTCACGGATGTACGCGTGCACCCCGCTGTCGGGGCCGTAGCTGATGACCGGGCCCCGGACCACCTCCTCCAGGGTCATCGGAAGGTCCGCGAGGCCCGCGAGCCGGCCCCCGGCGGGGAGGACCGCGACGATCCGGTCCTCCAGGAGCACCCGCGCGGCAACGGCGGCGGGCTCACCGTCCGGCGGTCCCGCGACGACGGCCGCGCCGATCTCCCCGTCGCGGACCTCAACAGCGGCACGTCCTGGACGGTCCGTGCCATCGCCGCTGATCGGGAGTGACTCCATGGGTGAGACGGGCCGACCTGGTTTCGGGGAGGCGCTGCGTGGTCACCGCCGCGCGGCGCGGCTGACGTTGGAGCGGCTGGCCGATGTCTCGGGCGTCAGCGCCCGGACCCTGTCGGACATGGAGCGCGGGCGGAGCAGGGGACCTCAGGCCCGGTCCGTGACCGCCCTGGCCGACGCGCTGAAGCTGGACGACGGCGCTCGCGAGCGGCTGATCGAGTTGGCGCGCGACGGCCGGCTGCGGGACCACTGGGCCCGGCGCACCACGCGGCGGGCGCTGGCAGGTCTGGAGGGGGTCCGCAGGCTCGCCCTGGGCCCCCTGCCGTTGCGGGAGTCCGCGGAACTGCTGACCGGGATCCTCGGCGAACGCTCCGCACGGGACGAGGGATCGACGCTCACCCGGCTCGCCGAGTTGTGCGGTGGGCTGCCCCTGGCGCTGCGGATCATCGGGAACCGGCTGCTCAGCCGGCCCGACTGGGACGCCGCCCACCTCGCCGCCCGGCGGTGCGGCACCCAGCTTCGCGGCCGCCCTGCTGATCCCCTCCATCAGCAGGGGCATCTTGTCGGGAGTCCAGTCGACGACGTAGACGGTCAGCTTCGCCACGCCGTCGAAGGAGGCACCGACCTCGGCCAGGGCGGTGCCGATGTTGAGGTAGCACTGCTCGACCTGAGCGGCGAGGTCGCCTTCGCCGACCGCGACGCCGTCGGCGTGCCAGGCGACCTGTCCGGCGAAGAAGACGAGCTTCGACCCGGTTGCGATCATGGGCGCCGCCGCCTCGATTCCATCGAGCCGCGACGCTCCCGCTCTCTTGTGGTTACTCAGGAACCGTAGGAGAGTGGCCTCTGACATGGAAGAACGCACTTTTCAGTGACTGGGGAACCTTATGGTGACCAAGCAGCTCACAGGCTCGCCCGACGATGCGGACCTCAGGCGGGCGGACTCGCTGGGGCGGGAGATCTTCTCGGACGTCGCCAACAAGTGGGCGCTCCTGATCATCGAGGCCCTGGGGGAGCGCACCCTGCGCTTCAGCACGTTGCGTGACGAGGTCGAGGGCATCAGTCACAAGATGCTGACCCAGAACCTGCGGATGCTGGAGCGGTACGGGCTGCTCGAGCGGACCGTGCACCCCGTCGTGCCGCCGCGGGTCGAGTACATGCTCACCGAGCCGGGCCAGGCCCTGCGGGCGACGATCGACGGACTGTGCGACTGGACCCACCGGTACTTCGGTCACATCGAATCCTCCCGGCGCCGCTTCGACGCCTGACGGAAATGAAGCAGTCTCGGGTAGCGGCGAAGGGGGCCAGCGCGGCGGAAGATCGCCTTCCGGGGCGGCGGCCGCTCCGCCAGACTGAGGAACGGCTGTCCCCGAAGGAAGGCTGAGGTGCGTGATGGCGGAGTCGGAGGATGCCCTCACCATCCGCCATGTCGCGGAACGACTGATGAAGGCCCACCCCGAATTGGACGCCGACCTGGTGGAAAGCTCGGTGCGGACGGCGTACGAAGAGCTCAGGTATGCGCGTGTGCGCACTTACCTCCCGGTCCTGATGGAGCGCAGGGCCAAGGACCTGCTGCCTTCCGACGAGCAGACGGATCGCCAGACCTGACGCTCGATGAGTGAGCGCGCCGGCCATGTCGGCGCCGGCCGGGGATCGCGAGCCGACTACGCCGGGCAGGTCTTCGATCCCTTGAGCAGCGAATGCGTCTGGCCACGTGGATCTTTCAGCGGCTCAGCGCCTCGCACAAGGCGGTACCCCTCAGCCTTCGGACGGCTGCGCGGTGGAGCGGATGTAGTGGTGGAACCGTGCCACGACCGCGGAGCACGGGCCGCCGGCCTACGTGATCACTCCGATGGTCCGGAAGGCCCCCGGGTCCGCCAGGGGGACGGAGACGGCACGTAGGGGGTGAGGGGACGCTTCACCGGTGGCTGGCGCCACGGCCACGCCGAGTCCGGATGACACCAGCGAGCGGAGCGTGCTGAGTTCGGTGCACTCGTGGGCTGAGCGATGTTGAGTCGTTCGGCCGCGGAGGTCACGTGCTCGCACTCGGCAAGAGCCACGAACCACTGCAACTCTCTGATCTCCATGGAATCACCCTACGTGTGGTGTGTGATCCCGCCACGGTGCCGCGGGGGCGCGGTCACCGTAGGCCGGGCCGGCGGCGGGGAGCCGGCCCGGGCTGTGCGCTGCCACCGGTCACCTCGGGGTGCCGGGCCTGGGCAGCAGGCAGAGCGTGCAGACCGGGGCCGCCGAGGGTGCCGGCGCGATCGACCATCAGCGCGCGCAGACACGCCTCGGCCGCCGTGTCCGCCGGTGTGAGGACGATCAGGGACTGTCCGGCCCCGTCCAGGGTGGCCAGTGTGTCGTAATGGACGGTCAGCTCGCCGACGGAGGGATGACTGATCCGCTTGGTGCCGTGAGCACGCTGCCTGACCGTGTGGTCGTCCCACCAGAGGGCGAACTCCGTTACGGTCGATCGCAGTTCCCCGATCACATCCAGCAGCCGTGGTTCGTCGGGGTGGCGTGCGAGCGTGGCGCGCAGGTTGCCCACCGTCTCGCGGGCCACCCGGGCCCAGTCCAACTGCATCTCCCGCATGCGGGGCGACAGGAACAGCATCCGGGCCATGTTGTCCGCGACGCCGGAGCCGAAGTCCTCGCCGAACAGCGCGGCCGCGGCGCTGTTGTGGGCCAGGACGTCGAACCTGAAGTCGACGAGGTAGGCAGGCAGGAGCGGCATTCCGTCCATCAGGACGCGCAGCGACTCGCTCACCGGCAGGCACTCGGGGCGGGGCACCGGCACCTCGCCCCGGGCGATCACGTGCAGGTGCCGGCGTTCGGCGGGCGACAGCCGCAGCGCCCGGGCGAGGCCGTCGAGCACCGCGGTGCCGGGCGCGCTCGCCCGCCCCTGCTCCAGCCGGACGTACCACTCGACGCTGACGGCGGCGAGCTGGGCGACCTCCTGCCGCCGCAGACCCGGTGTGCGGCGACGTCCCTGGTCCGCCAGTCCCACCTCGTCCGGCCGCAGCCGCTCCCGCATGGCCCGCAGGAACTGCGCCAGCTCCTCGTTGCGCCCTGTTCGTATATGCACCACGCCCCATCATCGCCCCGCACCGCGGCTCCTTGTCCACAGCGGACGGTGGTACGGCGGGTACCAGCATCCGGAGGGCCTTCCCGCCTGCCCGCGCGCTCGGGAACATCGGTTCACCACCGACCTTCAGGAGGATCCGATGAAGAAGTCCCCGCTCACCACCGGAGTGGCCGTGACCGTGCCCGAGACCGCCGCCGAGCCCGCCACTCCCCCGATCGACCCTTCGGAGTACGGATACGGCTCGGTCCGCAGGGGTGTGCCCGCCTCGGCCGAACGCTTCACTGTGACCAGCCCCGATGTGCGCGACGGCGAGGCGCTCCCGCCCGACACCTGGGCCGACGCCTTCGGCTGCACCGGCGACAACCGACAGCCCCGGCTGTCGTGGAGCGGCGCTCCGCAGGCCACCCGCAGCTACGCGATCACCATGTTCGACCCCGACGCGCCCACCGGAGCCGGATTCTGGCACTGGCTCGTCTGGGACATCCCCGCCGGTCACAACGGCCTGGACACCCGGCTGCCGGCCGGCGCGGTGACCGGAGCCAACGACTCCGGAATAGCCGGCTATCTGGGGCCCTGCCCGCCCAGCGGCGACCTCACCCACCACTACGAGATCACCGTGTACGCACTCGACGTACCCGCACTCGGCCTGCCCACGACCACGCCGCCGACCATTGCCGCGTTCATGATGTCCCGCCACATCATCGGGTACGCCCGGATCACGGGCACGGTCCGCCGCTGACCCCGTCCACGCCCACCCGGCGGCTCCTCCGAAGAGGCGGGCACGCAGTCGATCACGTGACGTGACAGGTCGTCACACGGCTGGGGAACCGGTCCGGCCGGTGCGCTCGGCGCGGTACCCGGCAACCGCCGGGTCATCGTCGGGTGACTCGCCCAGGCCCGTCTCGCCACAGCCGCGGGGCCCGGGCCCCGCGGGCCGCGCTGTCCGCGACGCGGCGTGGTAACAGCACGGCCGACGGGCCGACCGGCATCGTGCACCGCCGGTCGGCCCGTCGGCCGCGCCGTGCTCCTCGACGACTCCGGGAAGGGATCCGCCGTTCGGCCCATCAAGGGCACCGCCCACGAGGCCGAAAAGGATCAAGCGGAGTCGCCCCACCCCGACATTCCGGAACCCCTCCGCGCCCCGGGCCGCCCCGATGACGGCGGTCCCGCACCAGTCCGCCCAGGCTCGGAGGAGATCCCGTATGCGCGCCTTCCTGCCCGTGACCGCTGTCGCCACCGCCGCGCTCCTTCTGGTCACGATCACCGGCGCGACTCCCGCGGCGGCAGACCGGAACCCCGGCCCCGACGGCCCACCGCTGATCAGGGTGTCCCACGGCGACCCGTATGCGGACTGCACCATCGGCGCGAGGTCCCCCGACAGCGTCGTCTACCCGGGCACCGAGGTGGAGCCGTACCTGTCCGTCGATCCGCGGGACCCCAAGCGCGTGGTCACCGTGTTCCAGCAGGACCGCTGGAACGACGGCGCCGCCCGCGGCCTGGTGGCCGGCTGGACCACGGACGGCCGCACCTTCCACCGGAGCACGCTGCCGTTCAGCCTGTGCGCCCCGGGCGGCGCGGACTTCGAACGGGCCTCCGACCCCTGGGTGAGCACCGGACCGGACGGCACCGTCTACGCCGGCGGGGAGGGCGTCGACTTCACGCGGAGCACGCGCAGTGCCCTCCTGACCGCCACCTCCCGCGACGGCGGCCGCACCTGGAAAAACCTCACCACGACGCACGTCGACGAGGAACCGTTCTTCAACGACAAGCCCTCCCTCACCGCCGACCCGATCCGCAAGGGCACCGCCTACCAGGTCTGGAACCGCCTCGACAACGACCCGCCCGGCCCCAGTTCCCTCGACGGTCCGGGCTACATCTCCCTCACCCGCGACGGCGGCCGCACCTGGAGCAACGCCCGGCCGTTCGTCGACACCAGCACCGTGCCCAACACGCAGACCATCGGCCACGTGATCGTCGTCGACCGCCGCACCGGCACCCTGTACGACTTCTTCGACCGGATCACCTACTCCGACGACCTGAGCACCGTCACCGAAGCCCACTACGCGGTGGTCACCTCGACCGACGCCGGAGAGACCTGGAGCGCACCGACCACCGTGGCGCGGGACACCTCCGTACCGGAGGTCGACCCGAACGACCCCACCAAGCCGCTGCGCGCCGCGGCCACCCTGCCCAGCCCGGCCGTCGACCCGAAGACCGGCACGCTGTACATGGCCTACGAGGGCTCGGACTTCTCCGGCGGCAGCTTCGACTCCGTCCAGCTCGTACGCTCCACCGACGGCGGACGCACCTGGGGTGCCCCGGAGCTGATCAGCCCGCAGGGCGTGCCGGCCTTCTCCCCGTCGATCTCGGTCGACGAGCGCGGCACCGTCGCGCTCACCTACTACGACCTGCGCTTCCTCAAGCCGGGCGACACCAGCACCCTGCCCACCGCCTACCAGCTGGCCACGCTGCCGCACGGAGACCCGAGGCTCCGCTCCGAGCGACGGATCTCGCGGGTCTTCGACTGGCTGCAGGCGCCCTTCGCCGGGGGCTACTTCCTCGGCGACTACCAAGGCCTGGTGGCGGACGGCAAGGGAGTACGGGCGGTACTGACCGAGGCCCACTCCGACGCACCACAGAACCGTACGGACGTGTACACCATCCGCCTCCGTACCCCGTGACCGCGCCGGGCCCGCAAAGGCACCTCCTGAGCTGTATGCATTCATGCCAGGAGAGGTTCAGTGCTCGCAGAGGGAGAATTCTCGCTCGTAGAGCTGCTCGTTGTGTTCGTCGACGAAGAACTTGCGTTCCTGCATGAGTTGTTCCCGGTAGTTCTCGGCCTGCTCAAGCGTCATGGTCGAGGTGTCGGACCAGGGTTGTTGCGGCGGCACATCGGATGTCGAAACGATCTTTTCCGACGGGTCGACCAGGAAGAACGCCAGAATTTTGCGATGTCCCGGGCGTGTGGGGTCCGTCAGGCGGAATGAGCCGACGCGGTGTTGCAGGATGTTCGGGAACGCCAGGCAGCGGCCCGCTGGGGTCGATGTCGATCCCAGCATCTGGTTCAGTGCGTCTTCGTCCTCCAGGCCGTAGACCTCACGCAGGCCGTTGTCGTCGTTCTGTTCGTAGTCCGGGTCGTCGAGCGCCGCCCGGAAGCTCAGCCGGCTTTCGGTGATGTTCTCGCTGTCCCAGTAGTAGATGCCGGTCGAGACGATCCGCTCGTTCATCATCCCCTCGACGTGCCAGGAACCGCCGGGGTACTCGGGCTTGTCCGGGGTGAGATGAATGGTGGCGAGCTTGACGATGACCTGCAGGCGGCGGCCGCGCAGGTCGACTCGGGCAGATTCTTCGGGCAACTCGGGCGGGGTGAAGGCCGGGGCGTCCGGGATGGCCGGGCGACGGTTTTCCCACCAGTCGTCCTGGGCTTCTCCCCATGCATGGAGGGCTTCTGCGTAGGCCCCGTCGTCGTTGTAGGAGGTTTTGTTCGGATACTCCGGCTTCGAGTCGTACCAGCCGTAAGGATCGGCCTTGATTCTCAGGGGTCGCGGATGGCGCAGATCGGTGAGCACGTTCTCCAGCAGCGGGCGGAAGCACGCGAACAGGTCCGGCAGGACGGAGGCCAGTTCGCGATGAGCCTCGGGGTGGACGTTGTTGACGTACGAACGGAAGGCGACATCGCCATCGTCACTGACGTCGACGTCTGTGGGCAGCCACTGGAATTTCTCCGAGAATTCGTACTTCGAGTAGCGGTTCGTCGGGTTCTTCCAAGCCCTCTCGGGCGCCCCGCTCACCTCTCTCACCAGGCAGAACAGTGAGGGATGAACCAGATCCAATACCTGGCCGTCGGATCCGGGGTGCCAGTCCTGCTCCGTTTCGGGGGCCTGCTCCAGAACCCGAACCGCCTCGCGCAGCCGGAATCCGAGCTTGTCGTCGACCAGTGCGTCCGACTGCCACACCCCGTCGACGGCGGACACCTCGACGCCGGTTCGTCCGTCCCGCAGCGCTGCGTAGTGCAGGAGTTCGGCAAGCACGTAACGAACCTGGGCTTCGGTGAGGCCCTGGGCCACCGCTTCCTGCGTCCACCTGGCGACGATGTCGGCATCGTTCATCTTGTCGAACCACCCCGGCTTCGCCCGGATGAGCGCGCTGCACTGCATCATCTGAAGCTCCCGCAGCGTTCGGGGTGTCGCGAACGCTATGGAACGGGAAGCATGGAAGGGCAGCGGGAAAGCAGACAGGGCGGTCAATTCTCTGGGTCCTTGCAGTCGGTGTGCGGTGGCGGGAACGATAGTCCAGCGGACTGACACCGCCCGCCCGTGGTCCCTGTCACCGTACGATCACGTGCTCTCTGACGGATGGCACTCCTGACGAGTGCCGGCGTGTGCGGCGTCCGGGTGGGACGGATTCCAGAGCCCGTCGGCCTCGCCACGGACGAGATGATCCTCGTAGATCCGCACTTTGTGCCGCATCACGGCCAAGGCCTTCTGCAGCTCCCGGATCTGTTCCTCCACATGGTTCGCGTGCCGGCGCAGCAGCTCCAGCCGCTCGTGTTCGTTGCCCGGTCCTCGGCGGACCAGCTCGATGTACTGACGGATCGTCGCCAGTGACATTCCGGAGGAGCGCAGCTTCGTGCAGATCGCCAGCCACTCCAGATCTTCCTCGTGATAGATCCGGCGGCCGTTGGACAGGCGGCGCACCGGGTTGGCGAACAGGCCTTCGCGCTCGTAGAACCGCAGTGCGTGAACGCTCAGCCCACTGCGCTCCGCCACCTCACCGATGCTCAGGTCCATGAGCGACTCCTTTCGGACAGTTGATCTAGACCTGACTCTAGGTTCTAGCGTCGAGCCGTTGCCCAATCGGGCGATCAGGAAAGGGAGAAAATGAGCGTTTGGTTTGTCACCGGTGCATCGCGTGGGCTCGGCGCGGAGATCACCCGCGAGGCGCTGGATCGAGGTCACAGCGTCATAGCCGCGGCGAGGGATGCGTCGTCAGTACTCCGTGCGTATCCGAACAAGCCGGCCGGATTGCTGGCCGTGAGCGCGGACGTGACCGAAGTGGGCCAGCTGACCGCTGCGGTGCAGGCCGGCCTGGCGGAGTTCGGCCGGATCGACATCGTGGTCAACAACGCCGGCTACGGCCTCGTGGGCGCGGTCGAGGAGGTCTCCGAGAAGGCTGCCCGGGCTCTGTTCGACGTCAACGTGTTCGGCGTGCTGAACACGCTGCGGGCCACCCTGCCGACGCTGCGTGCCCGGCGATCCGGACATGTCTTGAACATCGGCTCTGTGGGCGGCTTCGCCACCGCTCCGGGCGTGGGCCTGTACGGTGCGTCGAAATTCGCCCTCGAGGGCATCTCCGAGGCGCTTCACGGTGAGCTGGCACCGCTCGGCGTCCGCGTCACGATCGTCGAGCCGGGCGGCTTTCGCACCGACTTCCTCAGCAGATCGAGCATGCAGGTCGAACCGGCCTCCATCGCCGACTACGCTGCCGGCGCGGGACCGGTGCGCGAGGCATTGGCCCAGAACGACGGCCACCAGCCGGGAGATCCGGTGAAGGCGGCGAAGGCCCTCGTCGACGTCACCGAGGTCGCCGAGCCTCCGCTGCGCCTGCAGTTGGGCGCGGATGCGATCGAGCGCGTCGAGGCGAAGCTGGACCTGGTGCGACGTGAACTTGACGGATGGCGCCACGTAGCACTTTCCACCGGCATCTGAGAGAGCCGCCCGCCTGCCGGCCACTCCATCGGGGATTCGAGGGGGCACACACCGGATCGTCACTAGCCTGAACAGGACGACTTGAGCGAGTGACGGGGTTCTGATGTCGGATCCGATGACTGTCCTGGCCATGACCGGGGCGACCACCCTTGTGGCGGCGATGGCCACCAACGACTGGGAAGGCACACGGGACCGGGTCGTGGAACTCGTCCCGGCGCCGGGACTCGGATCGAGCGGCGGCTCTGCGGGCCCAGTTGGCCGGCGACGCCGACCTCGTCGTCGAAGAGGGGGAGCACGCCGACCTCGTCCGTGACGACCTGGTACGTCCCTGGGCCCGACGGATCGCCGCGCTGCTGCGCGACCAGCCCGAGGCGGCCGACGACGTGCGGGCCATGGTCGAGGAGGCCGCCCTGCCCCACTCCGCGCAGAGCTGGTCGCAGCACATCACCGCACACACGGGCGCGGGGGCGCGGGGGCCGCCTGCCGGGGCGCCGGTCGCCCACGCGTCAGCCTGTCCGGTGTCGATCCGCCGCCCACCACCTGCACCTCGAAGGGCGGTCGGCGTCCGTCATGGACGCGCGGATCTTGTCTCCGGGGCAGGTGACTCGGCAGTGGGCCGCCACGCCGATCGGGTAGTCCGGGGTCACCGGCAGAGTGTGTTGCTGTCGAATCAGTTGCCTACGGCCGAGCGGACGTCGAGGTCGGCCACCGAGAGGTTCGGGCCGGTGTTCGTGAGGAACGCTGCGCCGGCGACGTAGAGCTTGCCGTGCCGCACGGCAACCGACGTCGACCCCTGGAGTCTGTCGCCCGAGTCCAGGACGACGCGGTACGGGCCCTCGGGGTTGATCAGCGCCACCTCGTTGTCGGAGGCGAACGCGGCCGCACCTGCCTGGAAACCCCGCTTGCCGTGCAGGCGGATTCCCCTTGCCTGTCGAGCCTTCATTCGTGTGCCACCCTGGCGTGCTCTCCGTTGAGCCACCGGGCGACGGTCGCGCCGTATGCGGCGGCGGCCTGCTCCCAAGGGAAGTGACCGGAGTCGAAGGAGACGAGGCGGCTGTTCGGGAGCCGGTCGTGCAGGTAGACGCCGTTGGACGGCGGTACCAGATCGTCGTGCTCGGCGTTCATCACCAGCACCGGTGTCGTGATCGACGGCAACAGGTCCCCCAGGAGTGGGAGTTCCGCGGGGTATGCGCGGACGTAGCGTGCCGACTCGGCGAAGCGTCCGTCCTCGTACGCGGACACGTAGTCCTCCCAGACTTCGGGCTCCTCGCCCTTGGGCGCCCCCGCTTCCACCACCGCGCCGACCGACGCTCGGGCGTCGAAGTCTTGGAGGAAGCCGAGGTCCGGCGGCTCCTCACCACTGACCTCCGTGTTCGTCCGTGGACGGCGTCGCCGGCCTGCTCCTGTGAGACCGTACCCAGGTCATCAGCCGGCCGGACGCCCCGACACCACGCGAGGATGTCCGCGCGCAGATCTGGTGCACGGCGGCCCATCGGGCAGTGCCCGGTGCAGACGCTCAGCCCTGCGGCGCGGTGTCGGCGTCAGGAGCCCCAGCGGGAGGCCCGCGATGCGAGTTCGAGGGCGGTGACGGCGCCGGGTTCGCCGCGCTCGCGGAGGAATTCGCCCGGGACGGTGTAGCGGGCGCCGGCCTGCGGGGAGCGGGCGGCCTGGCGCACGACGTCGTCGACCAGCACGGTGGCCATGTCCAGCCGCGGGTAACGGCCGTGGAGCGCTTCGCCCTGGGCGTCGGTGACGAACTCGGTTCCGAAGCCGATGTCGACCCCGATGCCCCGGCGGGTGAGGTAGGCCAGCACGCCACGGCGTTCGGCGATGCCGTCCGAGGTGTGCAGGGCGATCGCCTCCCACACCGGGTCGGTCTGGTCGGCGCCATAGCCGTGCTCGGTGAGGAACCGGGCGGCCATGTCGGCGCCTTCGACCTCGAAGCGCGCCTGGCCCGGGGCCGACGGTGAGGCACCGAGGTCGTGCAGGACGCAGGCGTGGAAGAGGAGTTCGGCGTCGAAGTCGGTGCCCGGCTTCAGCCCTTCGTGTTCGGCCAGCAGCGCGGCGAACACGTAGCTGCGGATGCTGTGGTTGGCGACGGGCTCGCTCTCGCACGACAGAACGAGCTCGACGGCGGCACGGGCGACGGGAGTGTCCGGGAGTGCCGGCAGGAGGCCGGCTTCAGTGTCCATGAGGCGACCGTAGGCGCGTACCGGACACCACCGTGAGTGGCACTCGTGCCATCGAGCGATAGAATCATGCCATGACGGGTCGGGCATCAGGCGGGGCACACCACGTGGTCGTGGTGGCCCTCGAAAACGTCCTCGCGCTGGACATCGGGATCCCCTGGCAGGTCTTCGGGAGCTGGCGGGACGGCCCGTACGCGCTCACGGTCTGCACCGAACGGCCCGGCCCCGTCGCGGTGCACGGCGGCCCTGCGCTGTCCGTCGCGCACGGTCTGGACGCCCTGGAAACCGCAGACACCGTGATCGTCCCGGGCTACCTGGAGCCCGACGGGCTGGAGCCGGACGTGCCCGGCGCCGAGGTGACCGCCGCACTGGCGGGGGCGGCAGCCCGCGGCACCCGCATGGCGTCCATCTGCACCGGCGCGTTCGCCCTCGCCGCCGCCGGACTGCTCGACGGCCGCCGGGCCACCACGCACTGGCTGTACGCGCAGGCGCTGGCCAGACGGTACCCCCGGGTGACGGTCGTACCCGAGGATCTGTACATCGACGAGGGCCAGGTGCTCACTTCAGGCGGCGTATCCTCCGGCCTGGACCTGTGCCTCCACCTCATCCGCCGCGACCACGGCCCCCGCCTGGCGAACCAGCAGGCCCGCCTGCTGGTGGCCGCCCCGCACCGCACCGGCGGCCAGGCCCCGTTCATCGACCTGCCGGTGCGACCCGGGCCGTCCGACAGCCCTGCACTCTACGACTGGGCGCTGCGCAACCTGCACCTGCCGCTCACCGTCGATCAGCTGGCGCACCAGGCCGGCATGTCCCGCCGAACCCTGATCCGCCGCTTCCACACCGACACCGGCCTCCCGCCCATGCGGTGGCTGCTCGACGCCCGGCTCGCACGCGCACGCGAACTCCTCGAAACCGGCGATCTCACAGTCGAAGCCGTCGCACGCCACTGCGGCCTGGGCACCCCGGCCAACTTCCGCACCCTGTTCAAGGCGCACGTCGGAGTGCCGCCCAGTGTCTACCGCGAGACATTCGACGGCTGACGGACGCCCGGACCGCGAGCCGGCGTCGACCTCGATGACCAAGTCCAGACCGGGGCGGATCGGCGAAGCGTGTCCGTGAGTCATGGCCGCGCAGTGCCGTGCCCACTGTGTGGACGGTCACCTTGACGACGGTCGAAGCTTAGGCCAGCCTTACCTTCGCTCGCTCCTTGCTGGTGTGAGCACACCCTGCAGAAGATCCCAGGAGCAGCATTGTCCGCCGCCGACGCCACCGCGATCCACCGAAGACCTGGACGGGAAGCAGAACTCCTCCAGCTCCCCGCCTGGTGCGGGACCGTAGCGGCGTCCCTCGCTGTATGCGCCGCGTGGGCAGCCACCACGTGGATTGCCCTGCACCTGCGCGCCGACACCACGCTGCACACCGTTGCACTGTTCGTGCACCTCGCCTCCCTGGTCCTGGGCTTCGGTGCGGTACTCGCCATCGACTACTACGGCGCCCTGTGGCTCATGGGCCGCAAGACCCTCCGTGAGGTTCTCGACTTCACCGCCCCCCTGCACATACCCGTGTGGACCGGCCTGGGCGGCCTGCTCTTCAGCGGGGCCTTCCTCCAACCCGATCCCGGTTCACCGCTGACGTGCGTCAAACTCGGCCTCGTCCTGGTGCTCTCACTCAACGGTGTCCAGGCGTCCGCCCTGCACCACCGGCTGGCCGCCGTCGACGGCCCCGTCAGCCGCTCGCTGATGATCCGTGGTGCCGTGACGGCATCGGTATCGCAAGCTGCCTGGTGGGGCGCGGTCGCAATCGGCTTCCTGAACAGCCAGCACTGATCAGCCCATCGAGGCAGCCGCACCAGTGGTGACATTCCTGCAGGCGGCACGGCGCGTGCGGCTTCGCCGTTCGCCCGGCGCCATACCCGGTCGGGACCGAGCGGGATGACATCGGACAGCACCTTCGTCAGCCTGGGCGGCGACTCGCACTCGCACGTCGGCATGTCACTTCACCTCGAAGAACGGCTCGGCAACCGCCCCGAGTAAATCCGATGGCACCGACAGCTTTCGGGCGACAAGACTGCACTGGTGAACACCCTGCCACCGCCGCCTGACCCGCTCCTCCTGCCGGTAAGGGACCCGCGCGCCCCCGACCTCGTTCTCGACTATGCGGACATGCACGCCCTGGTTGCCGACCTGGTTCTGCCCGGCGACGCGTCGATGTACGTCATGAGCGCGATGGAAACCTCCCGCGAGCTCATCCGACACTCCTACTACCGGTACGAGTTCGCCACCGTCGCCGTCACGCATTCCCTGTTCGCCCTGGAGCATGTCCTCGCCGAGCGTCTGGGCAGGAACGAACCGCTCCACGTCCTCATCGTGCGAGCCACCGACGCAGGGCTCATCACGGCCGGACTCGCTGCCGAACTCGACCGCAGCCGACTGCTGCGCGACAAGCTCACGCAGGGCGCCGAGTCAAGTGCCGCCCTCCGCCCGCTCCGGGCGGTCGCAATGGTGCGTGCCGTCTTCGATGCCGTCTCCTTGCTCCTTCGCCCAGCGTCCGCGCCAGAGGCGACAGCCGGCGACGTGGGCGGAGCACAGCCCGAAGGCGGACTCGCCGGGCTGTGGGAGGACCACCTGCGCGCGCTGTTCCCCGACGGCTTCCGCGGCGTGGACTTCGACGGCGTGGACCTGGTCCTCCTGGACGCCGACGTCGCCGGCCTCGTACAGAGGGAGCTGAAAGGCGGACTCGACGACAGCGGCATCGCCTACCTGTGGGGCTGCATCGCCGACCTCGACAAGATCGTGCCCCTGATCAACGAGGAGTACTGCGCCTCCTACTTTGCGAAACTTCGGACGATGGCCCAGGTCGCAGCAGCGCCCTACATCCCCACCGCGATCTGACCACCGGGGTTGAAACAGACTCGGGGTTTCCCACGACCCTTGTCAGGGTCTGGTTCGGTCCCGTTCGATCAGGCTCTCTAGGCGTTTGACGGTTTTGCCCACTTCGTAGCGGGTGGCGGGCTGCTTGTTCTTCGAGCCGAGTGGTCGGCCTGGTCCAGGCCGCGACGGTTTCGGCGCACGGGCCGGACAGGGCAAGTGAACCCGGAGGTTCCGAAACCCCCGCCGGACGCGAGCGGGGGTGAGTCGGCTGGGCTCTGCCGGTCGCTCCCAGGGCCGGCGAAGGTCCTGGGCCAGGGGACGGGCCAGACGGAGTTGGGTATGCGCGGTGACGACCAGCCACGTCCAGCGGTCCGCGGCCTCAGGAGTCCGGATCTTCGGCCGGGTCCAGCCGAGAGTCTGCTTCATCATCCGGAACGTGTGCTCCAGATCGAACCTGCGCAGGAACGCCTGCCGACGCAGGTCCACGTCGTCGGCGCCGCCCATTCCGGTCTTGGAGGACCACAGCCACAGGGGCAGTGGGTCGCCACCGCCAGGCAGGCGGCCGACCTCCAGGCGGATCAGGATGCCCTCGATCAGGGGGAGTTCGCCATGGTGGTCGATCCGGGCAACCGCGCCCTCCGACTCACGCATCCTCGCACGGAGCTGCACGGCCTATCAGCGTCTCATCCGCACACCACCAAAACGGATGAAGAGGAGACCGAAGCCCCGACTCTCCGCAACCCCAAGATCCGGGCGGGCGCCCTGTTGACAGCGGACAGGGTCTTCCCACGTACGGCCCGTTGCGAATGTGACGTTCAGTGACCACCCTCGGTGGGTGCCGCCCTGGGCGAGGCTGATTCGGGTTCAGGCCAGGAATGCCTTCCGGAGGAACTCAGCGAACTCGTCGGGGTGCGTGGTCAGGCCGGTGTGCCCGCCGGGGAAATGCAGGAGTTCCGTGCCGAGACGGTCGGCCAGGAAGGCGGCCGGACGGTAGGGCAGCTCACCGCGTGAGTCCTGGCCGCAGGCGAGCACGAGCCGGTTCGGCAGTGCCGCCAGTCGGTGGATGTCCGGGGCGTAGGACATGAAGCTCGGCACGATGCGCCCGACGAAGTACGGCAGGTTGGCCATCGTCTGCTCAACCCGCGCCGCTGCCTGCGGCGGAAGCTTGATCTCGGCCTTCGGCTCGATGGATTCCCCGTCCTCCTTGAGACCTGCGGAGAACACGGCCATCGCCGGCATGAGCCCCTCTGCATGGAACGTTGCCTGTACGCGTCCGAGGAACGCGCGGTGTTCGGGGGCGTCCGGCAGGACCTCCACTACCGGCGGCTCGTGTGCCACGACGCGTTCGACGCGTTCGGGATGGGCGGTGAGCAGGTGCAGCGCGGCGATCGCGCCCGAGCTGGAACCGAACACCCGGGCAGGCTCATCGGGCGACAGCAGTTCCAGTATCCGGAAGGCGTCGTCGGCGTGTTCGGCCACGCTCTGCTCGGCCTCGGGGTCGTCGAGCGTGCTTCGGGACATGCCGCGCGGGTCGTAGGTCGCGACGGTGTACTCGGCGGCCAAGCCGTCGGCGATGCCGTCGACGGAAGCAGCGCCCCCCGCCCCTCCGGGGATCAGCAGCAGGAGCGGGCCCTGGCCGCGCACTTCGTAGTGCAGGGTTGCGCCGTTCACGCGCAGGCTGCCGATGGTCGGGTCGTTCATGCGGCGTCTCCTTCTCGGGACGGGGGCCAGTGCTCCAGGAGGGCGTGGAGAGCGTCGAGGGCTCGGACCCAGGACTGCTGCGGCGAACGCTCGTGCGCGAACCCGCCCGCGGCCTCCAAGGCGACGAAGCCGTGGAACGTGCTGCGCAGCAACCGGACCGCGTCGGTCAGGTCAGGCTCGGTGAGTCCGTAGCCGCGCAACATGCCGTAGGTCAGCTCGACCGCGCGCCGCGGCCCGGCCGCTTTTGCGGCCAGCTCGGGGTCGATCCGGATCGGGGTCTGCGTCGCCATGTAGCGGCCTGGATGCGTGTGGGCGTACTCCCGCCAGGCGTCGGCGAACGCGACCAGTGCGTCCTTGCCCGCCCGTCCGGAGGTCGCCTCTGCGATGCGGATGGTCTTCTCGTCTGCCGCCAGCAGCGCGATCCGTCCGCGCAGATCCTCCAGGCTGCGGACATGCGTGTAGAGGCTCGCATCCTTCACGCCGAGTCGCCGTGCCACCTGCGACATGGTCACCTGGTCGAGCCCGACCTCGTCCGCCAGTTCGGCGCCCGCGATCGTCACCCGTTCCGCCGTCAGCCCTGCCCGTGCCATGCACCCTCCTCATCTACCTAGGGCTCCTAGTTTTAACCTAGAGCTCCTAGGAATGGCAAGGAGGAGGCATCACTCACGTGGGTACTGCTCTTGCGGATGGCTCACCACGTGCCCGTCCACCGTCGGATTCACATCTCCCCCTGCGGCGAGACGGCTCCCCACCAAGTGGTCGCCAGCGGGAAATCAGAACTGGCCGGTGAAGTCCTGTCATCAGCGGATCAGGAACAGACACTGACCTTGACTCTGTCGGGGATCTTGGAGTTGCCCGGTGCGCCGGCGTGATCGGTGGGCATGCTCGGGGTGTTCCGAGAGCCCACGCAGTTGTCGAGGT
>NZ_JBVIAH010000021.1:118105-140105 GCF_055574035.1 Streptomyces sp. NPDC030021 | reverse complement strand
TTGCGATGCTTCCCCTAGGCCCTGCGGGCCTGGGGAGACCCCATGGCACCGGACGCCGCGGGCCTGACCGACGCCACTTTGACGACAGGACCTAGCCGGCCCAGCGGCCCGTGAGGAAGGTGATGGCGACCGCGGTGGACAGGGGAGCCACGGCGTAGAGGCAGGCGGTCTGGATCCGGGGGCGCTTCAGGCTCCAGGAGGCCAGACCGATCCACAGCGGCCACCACAGGAGGGTGGAGCGGGGCACGGACGTGTACCAGTAGGAGGTGCCCAGGGCCCACAGGGTGAGGCCGATGTACAGGGCCTCGGGCCAGCGGCGGCCCCGTACCAGCAGGACCAGGAGCAGGACACCGACCACCATGGCCAGGAGTTCGGCCTGCCACATCACTGCGTACCCGGTGGGGTGGGTGTGGTGGAAGGCGGCTTCCCAGGTGTTCGCCCAGGCTTCCCACGGCGCGTGGAAGTCCCGGTACCAGCCGCGTTCCTGGGCGTGCTTCCAGGCCATCCAGTCCCCGGTCCGGGTCTGCAGGTACCAGCTGTAGAGGGCCGGCGCGAGGGCCGGCAGAAGGAGCCACGGGGCCGCGCGCCAGGCGGTGCGGCCGCGGGCGGTCAGGACGAAGTGGAGTGCGAGGGCGGCCGCGAGGAACAGACCTGTGATGCGGACCGAGCAGGCGAGGCAGGCCAGTATCGCGGCCGCCGGCCAGTTCTGACGCTGCGCCGCCAGCCAGGCGGGCAGGGCCAGGGCGAGGAAGAGCGCCTCGGTGTAGCCCGCGGCGAGGAACACGGCGCACGGCGAGAGCAGCAGGAACACCACCGCGCGGCGGCCGGTTTCGAGGTCGGCCAGGTGATGGCGGGCGATCCGGGCGAGAGCCAGGACGGCGACGCCGCCGGAGAGGAACGAGATCAGCGCTCCGGCCGCGGCCCAGTCGGGAACCACGGTGTGGACGGCGCGCAGGGTGAGGGGGAACCCGGGCAGGAAGGCCTCCCGGTTGTCCCAGCCCGCCGTCCAGGGTCCGGCCTGGGCGGGGAAGTAGCCGTCCTGGGCTATGTGGAGGTAGTGCCACCAGTCCCACTGCTGCCAGGCCGAGAGCGGCGAGGCGGGCCGGCGGGCCTCGCCGTCGGCGGGGAACAGCCAGCTGACGGCACCCGCGGTGGCCCAGATGCCGATGCGGGTCAGCAGGTACAGCCACATCACCTCACGCTCGCCCGGGCCGAGCCGCAGGAACGCCGGCAGGGCGCGGCGGGGGCGGCGAACGCTCTCGCGCACGGGCGGCCAGGTGGTGGGCGAGCCGGGAAGCTCGACCGTCCGACGGGGGGCTGAAACGGGCATATCGGGATCTCCTGACCGTCTGAAGGCGTGCGGAGTCACCGGCTCTGGTTCAGCCGGTGTCCGCGGGCGGTGTGCTGCGGGGAGAGGGAGAGAAGGGGGAAGGGTGGGGCTACCGGAGCGGCTGGGGCGGCGTGGGCGACATGCTCGCGGTGACGGTCCCGGTGGGATCGAGCGGCGGCGCCGTCGTGTTGCCCGGCGGCATCATGCTGTTGAGCGGCGGCGGAGGCGTCGTGTTGCGCGGCGGCATCATGGAGTTGAGCGTCGGTGCCGTGGAGTTGGGCGGCGGGGGCGGTGCGGACGTCGGGGACGGGGCCGCGGGCGAGGGAGTGGTCGCGGGGAGGGTCGGGCCCGGGTCCCCCGGGAGGAACGCGGACAGGGCCGCGCCGGATCCGGCGAGGACGAGGAAGCACGCGGCGGCGACACCGACGATCCGGCGCCGGCGGTGCCGTTCACCGCGCCGCTCGATGACGGCGACGGGCGGGGCCGTGCTCGCGGACTGTCCGGCGGAGGCCGCTTCCCGGAACAGGGACCGCAGCGGGTCGTGGGAGTCAGGCATCGGGAGCCTCCTCAATGCGGGGGTCCTGCAGATGGCGGGAGAGCGTGGCCCTGCCCCGGGACAGGTGGGTCTTGACCGTGCTCGCGGACAGCGAGGTCTCGGCGGCGATCTGCTCGACGGTCAGATCGCACACGTAGTGCAGCGCCATGGTCCGGCGCTGTTTCAGGGGCAGTTGCCGCAGCGCTTCGACCAGTGCCACCGCCTCCGGCCCCGGCCCCTCCACGTGACCGGCGGGGGCGGTGCGCTGCCAGGCGTCGGCGGTGCGCCGCCGCCCGCGCCAGCGGCTGACGGCGAGCCGCCACGCGACGGTGCGGATCCACGCCTCGGGCCGGCCGTCACGGTCCAGCTGACGGCGGCGGCCCCACCCCCTGACGAAGGCCTCCTGCACCACGTCCTGTGCCTCGTGGTGGTCGCCGAGCATCACGTAGAGCTGTCCTGTGAGCCGTCCTGCCGCTTGCGCGTAGAACTCCTCGAACTCCTCGATGGTCAAAAAATCGCTCCCGAATCCATGTGTCCCTCTCACCGGGCATACGCCCGCCGCACCCCATCCGGTCGACACCGGACGACAGATCTTTGTGTGAGTGCCGTCACACGGTGGGTGGGGTGTTCATCGTCGCGGCGGCCACGGTGAGGCGGAGTGGCGGCGCCACGGGCCACCGGGTGGCGCGGATCCCGCCCCCGGCCCCGGCGCCCGACCCTGGCCCTGGCGCCCGATCCCGGCGCCCGATCCGACCCCGGCCCCGGATCCGTGCGGTCGGGCCGCCCCGCGCGGGGAAGAAGGGCACGGCACAGCAGAAGGGCCCGGATCCATGAGGATCCGGGCCCTTCCGAGCAGTAGCGGGGACAGGATTTGAACCTGCGACCTCTGGGTTATGAGCCCAGCGAGCTACCGAGCTGCTCCACCCCGCGTCGGTAGACCTCACACTACGGCATCCCGGAGGCGGTCCTCGACGCATTTACGGGCGGCTGTGCCCGGAGTGTGGGCGAAAGGGCTGAATCTCGCCCCGAAGGCGAGATCATTCCCCCTGGTGACAGTGCGTGCAGGCGTGTACCTTCACGGGTAGCTGTCGTGGTTCCAAGTGCCTTGCCCGTGCCCTTTGGTGTGGGCAGTTTTGCTGTGTTGTGCCGTAGGACCAGGGCGATCACCTCCGTCTTCCACGCCGTGTGGAAGACGTACGTCAACGGGAAGGCATGAACATGGCTACGGGAACTGTGAAGTGGTTCAACTCGGAAAAGGGCTTCGGCTTCATCGCCCAGGACGGCGGCGGCCCGGACGTCTTCGCCCACTACTCGGCGATCAACGCCTCTGGCTACCGTGAGCTCCAGGAGGGTCAGGCCGTGACCTTCGACATCACGCAGGGCCAGAAGGGCCCGCAGGCGGAGAACATCACCCCCGCCTGATCCCGGACGACGGCCCGGTCTGACCACCGGGCTCCGGAGAACCGTTTCCCCGTCCCGCCCGTTCGCTGAACGGGCCGCAGGGAAAGATCAGGGCCGTGCGGCCTCGCCGCACGGCCCTGATCCGTCTCCCCGGCTCCGCGCGGTGCCATGATGCCCGGGTGGATCACAGGGTGAGCACGGATGCGCAGGCGCGGGTCGGCGGGATCCTCCGGCAGCTCGTCGACTCCGGTCAGGAGAGCGGCCTCCAGGTGGCGGCCTATCTGGACTGATCGACTACGACACGCCCATCGCCCGCTACTGGCCCGAGTTCGGCGCGCACGGCAGGGAGCGGGCCACCGTCGGCACGCCCTGACGCACGCCGTCGGAGTAGCGCAGTTCCCCTCCGCCCTCACGCCGGAGGAGCTCTGCGACCGGGGCACCATGTGCGCGACCGTCGCGGCGGCGGAGCCTCTGTGGGAGCCGGGCTCCACCAGCGGGTACCACGGCTGGACCTTCGGCTGGATCCTCGGCGAGACCGTGCGCCGCATTACCGGCCTGACCCCGGCCGAGGCCCTGCGCACGTACGTGAGCGAGCCGCTCGGGGTGGCCGACGAGCTCTACTTCGGCCTGCCCGAGAGCGAGCTCGCGCGTACGGCGCCGCTGGTGGAGGGCAACTGGGCGGCCGGGCTGGAAGCCCTTCCCGCCTCCGCGCGCTTCCGCCGGTACGTCGCCCCGAACCGCACCGTGTGGACCGTCGCCGAACTCGCCGACCGCCGCGCCTACCTGCTGGCCGACCTGCCCGCGTGCGGCACCACGACCGCGCGGGCCGCCGCCCGGCTGTACGCCGCCCTGACCGGCGAGGTCGAGGGCGTGCGTCCGATGTCCCCGCAACGGGTGGCCCTGGCGGCGGAGGTGGCGGTCGAGGGCAAGGACCTGATGCTCCTCGGCAGGTACGCCAAGGGGCTCGGTTACTTCGTAGGCCTGCCCCGGATGGCAGGCGAACGCACGGCCTTCGGCCACCACGGAAGCGGCGGCAGCATCGCCTTCGCCGACCGCGCCCGCGGCCTGTCCTTCAGCCTCACCCGGACCCGCCTGGTGGGCGGCGCGGCCGACACGGCCGCCCGGACGCTGGCGGACGAGATCAGATCGGCCGTCACAGGGGCGCAGGGGTCCTGACGCGCCGCAGCCCCCGGACCCGGACCGCGGCCCCGATCGCGGCGAGTGCGACGGTCGCGATCCCCGACGCGGCCAGCACCTGCCGGGGCCCGAGGAGCGCGATCAGCGGGCCGCCGAGCGCGGTGCCCACCGGTCCGGCGGTCAGGAGGGCGGCGCTGCGGGCGGCGAGGACCGTGGTCAGCGAGGCGGCCGGGGTGCGTTCCTGGAAGAGGGTGTAGGACAGCGCCGTAAAGGGTCCGTAGATCAGGCCGCCAAGGGTGAAGCAGGCCAGGGTGACGGCCGCGGGCGCGCCGAGGCCGAAGGGTACGAGCGCCAGCCCCCAGCCCGCGACGATCCCCAGCGTGACCGGCCAGAGCGGGAACCGCCGCAGGGCGCCCGCGGCCAGGCCGCCCAGCACGGCGCCCGCTCCGAACAGCGTCCAGTACAGCCCGAGCAGGCCCGCCCCGGCATGCAGGTCGTCGGTGACGTGCAACGGGAGTGCGACCTCCGCCGGCCCGTAGAGGAAGTTGAAGAACCAGGTCAGGGCCAGGACACCGAGGAGCTCGGGCTGCTTGCGCAGCAGGCGCAGGCCGGCCGCCGACCGGTCGGCGTCGACCGGCGCTGCCGTCGCCCCCTTCCCGTCCTTCCCGTCCTGTCTGGCCGCCGTGCCCCGCAACCGCCCGACCTGGGCGGCGAGCACGGCGAAGGACAGCGCGTCGAGCCCGATGAGCCAGGCAGGACTGATCACCGCCGCCAGGAACCCGGCGAGCGCCGGGCCGACGACGATGGAGGCCGAGACGCTGGAACTGACCAGCGCGTTGGCGGCCAGCCGCTGGTCGGGCGGAAGTATCTGCGCGAGCAGGGAGTACCTGCCCGCGTTGCCCCAGGCATGCAGGACGGACGAGCCCGCGAGCAGGGCCACGTACAGCACCGGGTGCAGTATCCCCGCGGCCCAGGCCAGCGGCACACAGCCGAGGAGCACCGCGCGGATCCGGCTGTCGGCCGCCAGCAGCCGCCCGGCCGGAAGCCGGCGCAGCCAGCGCCCGAAGAGCAGTGCTCCGGCGGCCCCCGGAAGCGCGTACGCGGCGAGCGCGGCACCCAGGAGCAGCCCTGACCGGCCCGGGGGAGCGATCTCGATGGCCAGCCACGCCACGGCGACCACGCTCATCCCGTCACCGAGATCGGAGGCCGCCAGCGCGGGCAGCAGCCGCCGGAAGTCGGCATGGGCGAACAGCGGCCGATAGGTGCGGGGGAGGAGACGAGTTGTCTGTACGGGAGTCACCAGGTCAGACTCATGGTTCAAGCGCACTTGAGGTCAAGGGGGAGTGACGGGTGCGACAGCTCGGGATCGGTGAGCTCGCTCGGCAGGTGGGGATGCAGCCCTCGGCGCTGCGCTACTACGAGAGCGTCGGCCTGCTGCCGCCCGCCGAACGGGCCGCGGGCCGGCGCGTCTACCCGGCCGGCACCGTGCGGCGGCTCGCGCTGATCAAGATGGCCCAGCGGGCCGGATTCACCCTCGCCGAGATCCGCGCCCTGCTCGACGGCGACGCCGAGCGCGGCGCCACCCGGCAGTGGCGTGCCCTCGCCGAGAGCAAGCTCCCCGAACTGGACCGGTTCATCGAGCAGACGCGGATCCTGCGGGACGCCGTCGCCGACTGCCTGGCCTGCGGATGCATGAACTTCGAGAAGTGCGCACTGCTCGCCGCCGAAGGACCCGGCTCCTGACCGGTGCAGTCGGCCCGGCCGCGCTCAAGGCCCCATCAGCCCGTTCAAGGCCCGCTCAAGGCCCGCTCAAGGCCCGTCCGAGGCCCGTCCGAGGCCTCCTCAAGCACCCGTTCGACGCTTGCGTTCGGCGAGCCCGGCCTCGTACGCGGCGATCGCCGCCTCCACCTGGTTCCGTACCCCGAGCTTGCCCAGGATCGCGCTCACATGGGCCTTCACCGTGCCCTCGACCAGCAGGAGGCGAGCGGCGATCTCGGCGTTGGACAGACCCGAGCCGAGCAGCGCCAGGACGTCGTTCTCCCGTTCCGTCAGCCCCTCCAGGGCGTTCCGCGCGGGCACACCGCCCGCCATCCGCCCGGTGCGACTGAGCCTGATCGCCCTGCGCGCCGGGGCTCTGGAACTCTCGCCCACGCTGACCGGCCAGGACCGGGCGGACCTGGCCGTGCTGCGCGCGGCCGTCTCCGACGCCGTGGGTCACCTCAAGGACACCGTCGGAGTGCTGCGCGACGGCCCCGACGGGGCGGAGCCGACGGCCTCGTCCGTGGAACCGGTGGAGGAACTCGTCGCCCGGACACGGGAGTCCGGGGTCACGGTGCACCTGCGGCGGGAAGGGCCGGCCCGGGCCCTGCCGCCGTTGGTCGACCGCAGTGCGTACCGCGTGGTCCAGGAGTCGCTGACCAATGCGATCAAGCACGCACCCGGCAGCACGGTCCACGTCAGCATCGCCCGGCAGGCGGACCGGACCGAGGTGCGGGTGACCAACTCCGCGCCGCGGGCCGGCTCACCGTCCGCCGGCCCGGGGGCCGCCGTAGGGCGGGACCCGGGACACCGTGGTCTGACCGGCCTGCGCGAACGGGTCCTGCTCATCGGCGGAACGCTGCACGCCGCGCCCCGGGAAGGCGGCTTCGAGGTCCTCGCCACCCTGCCCGACCAGGTGAACCCGGAGCGCGCGAGGAGCACCGGGGAGCCCAGGGAGCAGACCGGCTCCGAATCGGCGCGGCGGCTCGCCGTCGCCCGGCGCGGCGCCCGGTACCGGTTCGTCGCCGCGTTCGCCGTCCCCGTCGGGTTCGGCCTCGTGGCACTCGCCTCCAGCGCCTATCTGGCCCACCAGCTGACCACGTGTGTCCTGCGTCCCGCGGACTTCGCCGCGGTCCGGGTCGGCCAGGACCTCGGCGAAGTGGTCCGGCTTCTTCCGGAGCAGCAGTTCCGGTACGTCCCGGATGCCGTCCGGGCGCTGCCCGTACCCCCCGGCACCGTGTGCGCGTACTACCGCTCGAACGGCAACCTCCTGGACCAGGTCGACGTCTACCGGCTCTGCTACGCGGGCTCCCGCCTGGTGGCCAAGGACGTGCTGCCGGGCTGAGCGATCGGGGAGCCCCGCGGGATGAGGCATGATCGGGGGATGTCTGATCGCATCATCGCCGCCTGTGACGGAGCGGCCAAAGGTAATCCCGGGCCCGCCGGCTGGGGTTGGGTCATCGCCGACTCCCAGGGACGCCCCGAGCGCTGGGAGGCCGGTCCGCTGGGGCGGGCCACCAACAACGTCGGGGAGCTGACCGCCCTCCAGCGGCTGCTGGAGGCGGTGGACCCGGGGACGCCCGTCGAGGTGCGGATGGACTCCCAGTACGCGATGAAGGCCGTGACCCAGTGGCTGCCGGGCTGGAAGCGCAACGGGTGGAAGACCGCCTCCGGCCAGCCGGTCGCCAACCGTGAACTCGTCGAGGCGATCGACCGGCTGCTGGCCGACCGGGACGTCACCTTCCAGTACGTTCCGGCGCACCGCGAGGACGGCGACCGTCTGAACGCGATCGCCGACCAGGCCGCCAGCGACGCGGCGATCAGGCAGGAGGCCGCCGGTACCGCCCTCGGCAGCCCGGAGATGCCGGTTCCGGCTCCGGCCGCGGCGTCCCCCGCGCGCCGCAAGGCCGCGCCGGGGAAGCGTACGTCCGTGGGCACCGCGACCGGTGGCGGCGGATCCCGGGCCATCAAGGCGAAGTTCCCCGGCAGTTGCGCCTGCGGAAAGCCCTACGCGGCCGGTGAGCTGATCACCAAGAACGGCAGCCGGTGGGGTCACCAGGCCTGTGGCTCCCTAGGGGCGGTGGACGCGTAGGTACTCCACCTCGTAGGACATCTGCGAGACGCCGGGCTCGGGCGCCGGGTGGTAGCGGCCGGCGCACACGGACAGGTTGACGATGAGGTACGCCCGCCAGTTGCGCCCGACGCCCCGGCGGTCGGCGAAGACCCGGGTGCCGTTGACCCACCACACGACCGAGCGCGATCCGAACTCGACCTTGAGGTCCACCCAGCCGCCCGGGGCGATGGAGGAGTCCCGGTGGTAACGCGAGCCGCCCTTGACGTGGTTGGAGAGTTCGAGCAGGTCGGGGTTGTCGGGGTGGTACTCGAAGACGTCGATCTCGTTGCCGCCGTCCCGCCAGGTCCAGATCGCCGGCCAGGCCCCGATCTCGGAGGGCAGCCGCACCCGGGACTCCAGTACGTCACCGGTCCGCACCATGAACCCCTCGCCGCTGCCCTCGGTGGTCAGCAGGCCCGCGTTCCACTTGCCGTCCGGGCGGCGGGTGGCCCGAAACGTGCCGGTTCGGCTGTAGGAGGGGTCGGCCACGAGGTAGTCGAGTTTGTTGTCGCCGGTGTTGGTGGGGCCGCCGTTCGGATAGGCCCAGGACCGGCCGGCGATCCACTGGGAGGTCGATCCGAAGTCCGCGGTGAAGACCGGGGCCCGGGCGCTCAGCGGTGCGGCCCCACTGTCGGGGGTACCGGTGAAGCGTCCCTTGAGCCGTCGGAGCCAAGTGAGAACCTGAGTGAGCACGAGCGGCTCCTTCCCCATGGGTTGACGCTCCTGCAGCATGCCCGGCCGCGACGCAATACATACCGGTGGACCGGTTTGTCTTTGACCCTCCTCGGCGACCTTGCCGTCGGCGTCGCCCACCAGGGGCAGGGCGTGGGCCGCGAACTCGTCCTCGGCTTCACCCGCCACGAGTCCGCCTGGACCCCGGACCGTCCGAACTAAGAGGACGATGTGCCTCAACATGCGTTTTCCGTAAGCCAGTTAAGCGCACACATGGCGGGGTACGATCCGTGCCGTGGGGGGACTGGTAGGACAGAGCAGAGGGAAGGCCGTCCTGCGCGCCTGCGGCTGCGCGGTGGCGGGTCTGTTCCTGATCGCCGGGTGCACGGCCGACGGCACGCCGAAGGGCGGCACGGCGAGCGGCGCCCCGGCCACGCCGTCGGGCACGGGCGGTCCGGGCGCCGGAGGTTCGGGTCCGGGCAGCACCGGCGCGAGCAGCACCCCGGCCGCCCGGCCCAGCAGTTCCGCCTCGATCCCGATGCCCCCGGTCGACGAGTCCAGGCAGCCGAAGACGGTCGCCGAGGCCCGCGACCTGCTCGGCCGGATCATCATCGCCGAGCACGACCTCGGGCCCGAGGTCGTGCGCAACACCCCGTTCGAAAGCGATCCCGGCCGCTGGCCCGTGCTCGACGAGGGCTGCGTCTGGCAGACCCAGGGGCTGCCGGCCGACGTGCTCGCCACGAGCACCCGCCACTTCCACATCCCGGCCAAGGACGGCCGCGGCCGCGTGCGGATCAACGCCACGGTCACCGTCCACCACAACCGCGAGGAATCCGGCTGGGAGACCGCCCGCGCCATGGAAGAGGTCCTGCGGTGCCCGGACCAGAAGCTGCGTGAGGGCGAGGACCTCAAGAGCCTGTGGGGCGGCGCCTTCTACCTCGGCGAGCAGATGAACGCCTGGACCGAGGACGCCTTCACCGAAACCGGCGAGTACGTCAGCGCGCAGGACGGCGGGCCCTACGCATACACCTGGTCCCAGGCCCAGTTCGGACCCGTCACCGTGGCCATCTCCGCCAAGGGCGCGGAGGGCATCACCAACGACGATCTGAACGCCTACGTGGCCCGGGGCACCGGCCAGATGATGATCCAGGCCAAGCAGGAGCTCGGAAAGGCGGCGGGCTGATGGAGCCGCTCCACCCCTCTGACCCCTCCCGGATCGGCGGACACCGGCTCCTCGGACGCCTCGGCGCCGGCGGCATGGGCGTCGTCTACCTCGGCCGGACCGACGACGGCGCGCTCGCCGCGGTCAAGGTGATCCGCGCGGAGTACGCCGAAGAGGCCGACTTCCGGGCCCGTTTCCGCCGCGAGGCCGAGATCGCCGCCGAGGTGGACAGCCCGTGGGCCGTCCGCGTCACCGGCGCCGACCCGGATGCCGCCGAACCGTGGCTCGCCACCTCCTTCGTCGCCGGACCCTCGCTCGCCGAGGCCGTAGCGGCCCACGGACCGCTCCCGCTGCGCGCCGTACGGATCCTCGGCAGAGCCCTGGCCCAGGCCCTGGCGGTGATGCACGAGCAGGGCCTCGTACACCGCGACGTGAAGCCCGGGAACGTCCTCCTCGGCATGGACCGGCCCCGGCTGATCGACTTCGGGATCGCCCGCGGCGGCGAGCACACCGCCCTGACCTCCGCCGACGCCGTACTCGGCACCCCCGGCTTCCTCCCGCCCGAGCAGGCCGAGGGCCGCCCCGCCGAACCGGCCGGCGATGTCTTCTCGCTCGGCTGCCTCCTCGCGTACGCCGCCACCGGACGGCTGCCCTTCGGCACCGGCACCGTGGACGCGGTGCTCTACCGCACGGTCCACGACGAGCCCGAATTCGGCCCCGAGGTCCTCGCCGACCCCGAACTCACCGCACTGCTGCGCACCTGCGTCGCCAAACACCCCGACATCCGCCCCGGTGCGCGTGAGCTGGACGCGGCACTGACCGAGGACACGCCGGGGGAGGGCACCGACTGGCTGCCCGACCCGGTCGTCGCCACCATCGCCGCACGCGCCGCCGCGCTGCTCGCCCTGCCCGGCATCGACGAGACGGTCGCCGACCCGGACGCCGCCCCCGCACCCGGCACGGCCGCGCCGGCGCCCTCCCGCAGGCGGTTCCTCGCCCTCGCCTCCGGCGGCGCCGTCCTCGCGGCCGGCGGCGGCCTGGCCGCCTGGCTGGCGCTGCGGGAGCAGGACAAGCCCAGGAACCCGGCCGCGGACGCCCCGCGGCAGTGGGTGATCGGTGTGCACGCGGACCTCTCCGGTCCGCAGAAGGCCGCCGGACAGGCCCAGGAGCGCGGGGTGCGCCTCGCCGTCGACGCCTTCAACTCCCGTAAGAACAAGCCCTTCACGCTCACCGTCGCCACCGCCGACGACGCCGGGAAGGCGGACCGCTCGGCGGCCGCCGCCACCGGACTCATCGCCAACCGCGACCTGTTCGCCGTGGTCGGCCCCACCGGCAACGACTCCGTGATCCCGTGCCTGGAACTCTACGGCGAGAGCTCCGTCCCCCTGGTGACCGTGTCCGCCCTGGCCACGACCTTCAGCATCACCGACCGGCGCAGCTTCTTCCAGAGCTGCCCGATCTCCTCGACCCAGGCCGCCGCGGTCAACCTGCAACTCGCCGGGAAGCAGGGCGTCCGGCGGATGGGCATCCTCAGCGACCGCGGCGGGGACACCGACACCTGGCAGGCGGCCCTGCTCATGGGCCGCACCATCGGCTACTTCGCCCCCGAGGCCACCTACTACGGGCGCGTCGTCCCGCGCGGAGTCACCGACCTGGCCCCGGTGATCACCGACCTGCTCGCGCACGGCATCGACGGTTTCTTCTACACCGGCACCCCGGCCGGCGGAGCCAAGGTCGCCGGGCTGCTGGCCGCCGCCGGTTTCCAGGGCCCCAGGGCGGCCGACTACACCATCGCCGGCCCCGAGTTCCTCGGCGCGGCCGGCCAGTCGGCCGAAGGCTGGCAGTTCTTCACGCCGTACACGGGCCCGGAGGCCCCCGAGGTCGCGGAGATGACCCGCGCGCACCGGGCGGCGTACGGATCCGCCCCCGACATCTGGACCGCGGAGGCGTTCGACGCCACGCGCCTGATCATCGACCGGCTGGTCACCACCGCGGCCGGGGGCGTACGCCCCACCCGTGCCGGGCTGCTGACCGCGCTCACCCAGGGCACCTTCCGCGGCCTGGCCAAGGAGTACACCTTCAACGAAGACCGACAGCTCAAGGGCAACATCTACTTCATGCACAAGGTGGAGGGGGGCCGGATGCGCTACATCGGCCCGACCGTCCAACCCGCGGCGGGATAGCCCCGGATGCGCCCCCTCACCCCTGCCGATCCGGCCGCGATCGGCGGCAACCGGCTGCTGGGACGCCTCGGTTCGGGCGGCATGGGCACCGTGTACCTCGCCCGCTCCGCCGCCGGCATCCTGGTCGCGGTCAAGGTCATCCGGGCCGACCACGCCGCGAACCCGGACTTCCGTGCCCGGTTCCGGCGCGAGGTGGAGGCCGCCGGGCAGCTGACCGGGCGCTGGGTGGTCCCGGTCGTCGCCGCCGACCCGCAGGCGCGCGAGCCCTGGCTGGCCACCCCCTACGTCCCCGGGCCCTCGCTGGCCGAGGCCGTGGGAGGGTACGGTCCGCTGCCCGTCCGGGCGGTACGGACCCTGGGCGCGCGGCTCGCCGAGGCGCTGGCGCAGGTGCACGCCGCCGGGCTGGTGCACCGCGACGTCAAACCGGGCAACATCCTGCTCGCCCCGGACGGGCCCCGGCTGATCGACTTCGGGATCGCCCGCGCCGAGGGCGCGATCACGCTGACCGCCGTGGACGCCGTTCTCGGCACCCCGGGTTACCTGGCACCGGAACAGGCCCGCACGGACGGCGCCGTGGCGGGCGCCCCGAGCGATGTGTTCTCCCTCGGCTGCGTCCTGGCGTACGCGGCGACCGGGCACGGTCCCTTCGGCGGCGGGCACGCGGCCGCGGTGGTCTACCGTACGGTGCACGATGAGCCCGAACTCTCCGGACTGCCGCCGGAGTTGCTCGACACCGTGCTGGCCTGTCTGGCGAAGGACCCGGCGGCCCGGCCGACCCCGGACGAGCTGGGCGCCGTACTCGGGGACGGCCTCCCCGGCCCGGACAGCGAGGACTGGCTGCCGCCCCCGCTGCCCCGCCTCATCGCCGAACGCTCCACCAGGGCCCTGGACCTGCCCGCCCCGGAACCGACCCGGATCGTCGCGCCGGAGGCGGCCGGCCGGGGCCTCACGCGCAGACGGCTGCTCGGGGCCGGCGCGGGCCTGGCCGTCATCGGCGCGCCGGTCGCCTGGTTCACCACCCGAGGCCGGGCCCGCGGCACGACACCGCCGCCCGCCCGCGAACTCGCCACCCACATCCTCGCCCTCCAGGCCGATCTGACCGGGCCCGGCAAGGAGATCGGCCAGGCCCACGAGCGCGGCATGAAGCTCGCCGTGGAGCGGCACAACAGCCGGTCGGACGCCGCGTTCCGGCTGGCCCTGCGCGTCGCCGACGACGGCGGGGACGCCACGCGCGCCGCGCAGGTGGTCAAGGAGCTGGCCGCCGACCCCGCGGTGGTCGCACTCACCGGCCCCACCTGGGACGGGGTCGTGCCCGAGATGGCCGCTGCCTGCGAAGCGGCCGATCTCGCCCTGCTGCTCGTGTCCGCCGACAGTGCCGAGACCGCCACCTCCCAGCTGGGGTGGCGCACGGTGGTCGCCACCCGCCCGGCCGGCGACCAGCTCGCCCTCCCGGTGATCGACTACTTCAGCCGCATTCGGCCCGTCCACCGCACGGGCCTGGTGGAGGACGTCGAGGGCGGCGAGCCCGCCTTCCCGGTCGTCCGGCACCTGCAGCAGTCGCCGCCCTCGCAGGGCACGGTCAGCGTCCACCGGATCCCCGCGGGCGGCTCCGACTTCGCCGGCGTCGTACGCGCGCTGACCGAGGCCGGGGCCGAGGCCGTCGTCTACGCCGGCACCTCACCGCAGCGCGCGGCCCGGATGGCCCGCGCCCTCACCGAAGGCGGATTCCAGGGCCGGCGGATGGGCATCCAGCACGCCATGGAGCCGGCCTTCCTCACGGACGCCGGTCCGGCCGCCGAGGGCTGGCTGTTCGCCTCCCTTTTCACCGACCCGCTGGCCGTCCCTGCCGCGGCCGAGTTCGTCGCCGCCCACCGCGCCGCGTACGGGACCGCGCCCGCCCGCTGGGCCACCGAGGCATACGACGCCGTGGGGCTGCTCGCCGCGACCCTGGCCGGCCTGGGGCAGGAGGGGCGGGACCGGGCGGGCGTGACCCGCCGGATCTTCCGGACGGCCCACGAGGGCCTGGCCAAGCCGCTGTCCTTCGACTCCAACACCCATGTGCTGACCAGACCCCGCACCGCCCACCTCTACCAGGTCGAATCCGGTGCGTACCGGTACCTGGGCATCTACCCGGACGTGAGCCCCGGGTCCGGGCGGTGAACGGGGGCCAGGGGTCCCCGGACTCCGGTGGCGGCTACTCGAACCGAGTGGTGTCGCCCGCGCCCCGGCGCACGATCTCGACCTCGCCACCGGAGAAGTCGATGACGGTGGTCGGTTCGGTACCGCAGTCACCCGAGTCCAGGACGGCGTCCACCTCGTGGTCGAGCCGCTCCTTGATCTCCCAGCCCTGAGTCATCGGCTCGGGCTCGTCGGGCAGCAGCAGGGTGCTGGAGAGCAGCGGCTCGCCGAGCTCGGCGAGCAGGGCCTGCGTGACGACGTGGTCGGGAATCCGGACTCCGACGGTCTTCTTCTTCGGGTGCAGCAGCTGGCGCGGCACCTCCGAGGTCGCGGGGAGGATGAACGTGTAACTGCCGGGGGTCGCCGCCTTGATGGCGCGGAACACGTCGTTGTCGATCTGTACGAACCGGCCCAGCTGCGCGAAGTTCTGGCACACGAGGGTGAAGTGGTGACGGTCGTCCAGGTTCCGGATCGACCGGATCCGGCTGATGCCGTCGCGGTTGCCCAGCTGGCAGCCCAGCGCGAAACAGGAGTCGGTCGGATATGCGACGAGCTTCCCGCCGCGGATCATGTCGACCACGCTGTCGATGGTGCGCCGCTGGGGATTCTCGGGGTGTACGTCGAAGTATTTCGCCATCCGCCGAGCGTACGCGGTCGCGACCCCGGCGCCGGTACGGCCCGGCGGGCCCGCCGAGCCGCCCGCAGGGCCCGCCCCAGGACCTGCCTGCCGGGACGCGGGGGACGGGTGCGACGGTGCGCCGTTGCGCACGCTGAACGAACCGGACGACGGCGGGCTGCGCCCAGCCGTCGCGCCGTCCCCATGGCGGAGCTGCTGGACTTCGCCCGGGAAACCGGGCAGCAGTTCGACGGGGTCGACCCGGGATTCATGGGCACGGTGTGACGGGTCCGGGGATCCGACCGAGGCTGAAAGTGGACTTTCGGCAGTGCCGCGGGCCCGGGGGAGTTCCGTAGGGTCGGATGCGTGAGGTCAATGATCATCGAGCCCCGGGTCCCGCAACCGGTCGTGTCCGCAGGGCTGTTCATCGGAGCGCTCGCCGCCGTCGGCGCGAGCGTGGCCGACCCGTGGTGGGGGATACCGGCGGCGGTCGGCGCGTACGTCGCCGGCCGCGGCCCGGGGCCGGGGCGGAGCGCGGCGGTGGCCCTGGCCGTGGTGCTCGTGGCAGCCGTTCCCGTCGTGGTCCTGGTGCCCGAGTGGCTCGGGTGGGCGACCCGGTTTGTGCTGACGCTGCTCGCCGCGGCGGTGCTTCCGTGGTTCGCGGGCCGGTTCCTGCGCCAGTACCGCGAACTGGTGCGCGCCGGGTGGGAGCGGGCCGCGCGGCTGGAGCGGGAACAGCGCCTGCTCGCCGAACAGGCCCGACTGCGCGAACGGACCAGGATCGCGCAGGACATGCACGATCTCCTCGGCCACGAACTCAGCCTCGTCGCCCTGTCGGCGGGAGCCCTGCAGCTGGCCCCCGGCCTTCCGGAGGCCCACCGCACCGCCGCGCGGGACATCCGGTCCAGGGCGGGAGCCGCCGTGGACCGGCTCGGCGAGGTGATCGGCGTCCTGCGCGAACCCTCGGAGCCGGAGCCCGGGCCGGAGAGCGGACCGGCGAACGGGCTCGCCGGGATCGGGGGCCTGGTGGACCGGGCCGCCGAGACGGGACTCGACGTCCGGCTGCGGGTGGAGGGGGCGCCGGCCGCCGCGCTGCCGCGGGCCGTCGACCGGGCCGCGTACCGCGTCGTCCAGGAGGCGCTGACGAACGTCGCCAAGCACGCGCCCGCCTCCCGGGCCACCGTCGCCGTCCGGCACACGGCGGACACGGGGGACACGGCGGACACGGGGGGCCGGACCGAGATCGCCGTGACGAACGGGCCGGTGCGGGGCCGGGAGCCCGCCTCCCGGATCCCGGGCGCCCCCGGCGAGACCCACCGCCTCGGGCTCATCGGCCTGGACGAACGGGTCCGGCTGGCCGGCGGCTCCTTCACCGCGGGCCCCGAGGGCGACGGCTTCGCCGTCCGCGCCGTGCTCCCGCACCGGCCCGGCACGGCCCCGGCGCCCCCCGCCGATCCGGCCCGCCCGGGCGGCGTCCTGCCCCCGGAGCACCGCAGCGCCCGCCGCCGGCTGCGCCGCACCGCCGTCGCGGCCGTGCTGGTGCCGCTGTGCACCGCGGCCGTGCTCGTCCTCGGGGTGCGGGCCTGGGACACCGTGACGGCCCGGCAGTCGGTCCTCGCCCCGCAGGACCACGCCCGGCTGAGCATCGGGCAGCCCCGCGCCGAGGTGGCGCCGTACCTGCCGCGCCGGCAGACGCCGCGCCGGCCGGCCGCCCCCGTCCCTGAACCGGACGGTGCGGCCTGCGAGTTCTACGTACAGACCGCCGACCCCTTCGACGACCGCTCGGGGGACATCTACCGGCTCTGCTTCCGGGCCGGCCGGCTCGTCTCCACCGACACCTTCACCGGGAGGGAAGTCCGATGATCCGGATCCTGATCGCCGACGACGAGCCGATGATCCGGGCGGGCGTCCGCGCCGTCCTCGCCACCGATCCCGGCATCACCGTCGTCGCCGAGGCCGCCGACGGCCACGAGGCGGTGCGGCTCGTGCAGCACCACCGCCCGGACGTGGCCGTACTGGACATCCGGATGCCGGGCACGGACGGTATCGCGGCTGCCGCCGAGATACGAAGGACCGTACCGGCGACGGGAGTCGTGATGCTGACGACCTTCGGCGAGGACGACTACATCCTGCGCGCCCTCGGCGAGGGCGCCACCGGCTTCCTGACCAAGTCCGGCGATCCGGAGGAGCTGCAGGCCGGTGTGCGGGCGGTCGCCGACGGCGCCGCCTATCTGTCACCGAAGATCGCGGCCCGGGTCGTCGCCCACCTCGCGGCCGACGGCGCGGGAGCCCGGGCGGGCCGCCGCTCCGCGGCCCGCGCCCGCGTCGACGCCCTGACCGCCCGCGAACGGGACGTGCTGGGCCTCCTCGGCGGCGGACTGTCCAACGGGCAGATCGCGCGCCGCCTGCACCTGGCCGAAGGGACGGTGAAGGCCCACGTCAGCTCGATCCTCTCCCGCCTCGGCGTCGACAACCGGGCCGCGGCGGCGGTGGTCGCCCACGAGGCCGGAGCGGTCCCGGCGCCGCCCGGAGGCGGGGCGGCGCCCGAGGAGCGCTGACGCCGCGCGTCCGGCGGCGGGCAGGAGGACGATCCGTACGGTCAGCACGGCGCTCGCCCCGAGCGCCGCGCCCGCCATGACGTCGTGCGGATAGTGCACACCGACCAGGACCCGCAGCAGGGCGGCGGCCGCGGCCACCGGCAGGGCCAGGGCCGCGAGCCGGGGACGTACGAGCGCCACCCCGACCGCCAGCGCGGCGGCGAGCGTGGCGTGATTGCTCGGGAACGACCAGTCGCCCGGCGCGGGACACGGCGCGACCGCCAGGGCCCCTGCCACGGCCCGGCACGGCCGTTCCTCGTCGACCAGGAGTTTCAGCCCCTCGCTGAGCGCGTAGGCGGCCACGGTCCCGGCGGCCGCCAGGGCCACCCCGGCCAGCCCCGGCACGTCACGGCGCCGCAGGGAGCACACGCCCACCGAGAGCAGCAGCAGGGCCAGGAGCAGCAGCGTGCCCTCGCTCGCCGCCTCCAGCGCCGTCCCTGCCCAGGCCGGCCAGTCGCCCGCCGCGCTCCGGGCGAGTGACCGGTAGGCCGTCGCCGAGACGCCCTCCGTGACGTGTACCGGCTCGTTCGTGCCCAGCGCGCCGCCGGGGGCAGCCCAGGCGACGGCCGCGGCGCCCGCCCCGGCCGTCGCGCCGGCCGGCGGCAGCCGCCGGGCCCATCCGTATCGGGTGTTCGATTCCATGGGGTCCGACCGTAGGAACGCCGGGGCCCGCCCGCCCCGGCCGAACGGCCGGCCCGGCCCCCGACGAACGGCAGGGTTGCGGCGTCCGCCGTTCCGTGCCTGGAAGGCGCCTGCCGCATGCGTGGCGGCCCCGGCGGGGACGCTCCGGACGCTGCCGGACAGGTTCGGGGGCACGATGAGAGGAAGCCGTGCGCCTCGGACCGCCCCAGGGCGGGTGGCGGCGGGCGGCGCCGGGCCGACGATGCCGGAAGGAGCGTCGCCGATGGGTGCGATCGACGGGTCGGGGACCGGTGGGATCAGACCCGGCATGGCCGGGATCTCCCCGCCGAGCGGTTTGCTCGACGTCCTGAACGTCGCGGCGGTCGTCCTCGACTCCGAAGGACGGGTCGCGCTGTGGAGCCCGCAGGCCGAGCAGCTGTTCGGCTGGACGGCGGCGGAGGCACTCGGCCGCCCCGCTGCCCGGCTGCTGGCCGCCAAGGAGCACGTAGGCCTGGTCACGGAGCTGTTCGCGCGCGTCATGGGCGGCGCGGGGGACTGGGCGGGGGCCTTCCCGGTGCGGCGCCGGGACGGCACCACGCGCCTGGTGGAGTTCCGCAACATGCGGCTGCTCGACGAGCACGGCGAGATGTACGCCCTGGGCATCGCGACCGACCGCACCCGGCTGCGCCAGCTGGAGCGGGACCTCGCCCTGTCCGCGCGCCTGGTGGCCCAGTCCCCGATCGGCCTCGCGGTCCTGGACACCGAGCTGCGGTACGTGCTCGTCAACCCGACGCTGGAGCGGATCAACGGGCTGCCCGCCGAAGATCACATCGGCCGGGGCGTCCGCGAGGCCCTGGCCTTCCTCGACGACGCGGAGGCCGCCGAGTCGGCGATGCGCCAGGTCCTGGCCACGGGAACGCCGCTGCTCGAACAGTTCACGGCCGGCCGCACCCACGGCGGGGACCGCACCGAACACGCCTGGTCGGTGTCGTACTACCGGCTGGAGGACGCCACCGGCCGGGTACTGGGCCTCGCCACCTCCGTGGTGGACGTCACCCAGAGTCACCGGGCGGCCATCGAGATCGCCCGCAGCCGGCGCCGCCTCGCGCTCATCGCGGACGCCACCGTCCGCATCGGCACCACCCTCGACCTCGACCAGACCGCCCGAGAGCTCGCCGACGTCGTCGTGCCCGAGCTCGCGGACATCGCCGCCGTCGACATCCTCGACTCCGTCCTCGAAGGCCGGCCGACCCTGCGGTCCTCCGCCCACGAGCCCGCGGTGTTCCGGGCCCTCGCCCTCGCCGCCGCCTACCCCAGCGACGCCGTCCGCGCCGCCGACCCGCCCGGCGACATCGCCCGCTACGCCGCGGACCGGCTCGTCACCCAGTCCGTGACGACCGGCCACCCGGTCCTCGTCGCCCACGTACAGGCCCAGGACATCTCGCGCATCGCCCGCGACAGCACCGCCGCCGACCTCCTGAGCCGCGCCGGGCTGCGCTCCTACCTGGCCGTTCCGCTCATCGCCCGCGGCGAGGTCCTCGGCGCCCTCGACCTCAAACGCACCCGCAACCCGCTGCCGTTCAACGACGACGACATCGTGCTGGCCGGCGAACTCGCCGCCCGCGCCGCCGTGTGCATCGACAACGCCCGCTGGTACCGCAACGCGCACCACACCGCCCTCGCGCTCCAGCACCACCTCCTGCCGCACCACCCGCCGCCCACACCCGGCCTGGAAGTCGCCTACCGCTACCGGCCCGCCGCGGCCAGCAGCGAGATCGGCGGCGACTGGTTCGACGCCATCGCCGGACCGGACGACACCACCGTCCTCGTGGTCGGAGACGTCATGGGCAGCGGCATCAACGCCGCCGCCAGCATGGGGCAGCTGCGTACGGCGACCCGCACCCTCGCCGAACTCGCCCTCGACCCGCCCCAGGTGCTCCACCAGCTGGACCACACCACCGCCGCACTGGAGGAGACCATCGCCACGTGCGTCTACGTCGTCTACGACCCGCACGCGGCCGAGTGCCGGGTCGCCCTCGCCGGGCACCTGCCCCCCGTCCTCATCCGCTCCGGCCGGCAGCCCCGACTCCTCGACCTGCCCACCGGCGCCCCGCTCGGCGTGGGCGGCATCCCCTTCGAGTCCACCACCATCGCCATGGACCCCGGCGACCAACTCGTCCTCTACACCGACGGCCTGGTCGAAACCCGCGACCAGCCCATCGACGAACGCCTGGACCTCCTGCTGACCCTGCTCGCCGACACCGGACGTCCACTGGAGGAGACATGCGACCGCCTCCTGGACTCCCTGCGCCGCACGGACGACCACGACGACGTCGCCCTGGTCATCGCCCGCGCACGATCCCTGCCGACGGGCTCCGCCTAAGGGCCGCCCCGTGATCCCCGGCGTCGTGCGCCCGCCGGGGATTGCGGGACAGCCCTTGGCCTGCTGGCCGACGCCCGTGTGCCACCCTCGGACTTCCGGTCCGGCTCGTCCGCGCCGACGCCCACCGGCTGCCGTACGCCGACGGAGCCTTCGACGGCTGCCGCGTCGAACGGGTCCTCCAGCACGTGAACGACCCCGCCGCCGTTCTCGCGGAGGCGCGCCGGGTCCTCGCGCCCGGCGGAAGACTCGCGGTCCTGGAGCCCGACTGGGCATCCCTCGTCCTGGCGTCCGCGGACCCTGAGGCGGCGCGCGCCGTCGCCGACGCGGTCGGCAGTCATGTGCCGCACCGCCGGATGGGCCGGGACCTGCGCCTTCTGCTGATCCGGTCGGGCTTCACCGACGTACACATCGAGGTCGAGCTCATCGTCTACACGTCGGTCACCGAGCTGTCCCACGTCATTTCCCTGGAACGGGCGGCACACACGGCCTGGACCGGAGGCCGGATCGCGCGCGGGCGCGCCGAGGCCCTGCTCCGCGAACAGCAGGTGCTGTCGGAGTCCGGCGGCTTCCACGCCACGTTCCAGCGCACCACGGTCGCCTGGGCACGCCGCCCTCCGGCCGGAGACTGCTGACGGTCGGACGGGCAGGCGGCGGCACCGCGTGACGGCTGCCCGGCCCGGCCGACTGTTATCGTCCGAGATATGCCTGAGCTCATAACCCCGACCCCCCACCTGCACACTTCCTGGCTCGCCGCGCAGCATGAAGGGGGACCGGACGCCCACATCGACGGCGGCGGGCTCGGCTCCGACGACGAAGTGGACACCCCGCAGGGGTTCGCGGCCTGGGTGGAGCGACTGCGCCGGTACTCGGACCGCACCCTGCCGGTCGACCACGGCCGGGTCCATGCGACGTACTGGTGGATCGCCGAGGGCGACACGTACCTGGGCGCGATCGACCTGCGGCACTACCTGAACGGCTTCCTCCTCGACGCGGGCGGCCACATCGGCTACAGCGTCAGGCCTTCGGCGCGTCGCCGGGGCCTGGCCACCTGGGCCCTGGGGGCCGTCCTGCACGAGGCGCGCATCCTGGGAATGGACCGGGTCCTGCTGACCTGCGACCCGGACAACGAGGCGTCCGTCCGCACGATCGAGGGCAACGGCGGGGTGCTGGAGGACGTCCGCGAAACCCTGATCGGCCCCAAGCGGCGCTACTGGATCGACCTCTAGTGGTTGGGGCGGGGAAACGCTTGCGGGACAGACCCCGGGCGACCGAGGAAGGAACCGGACAAAGAGGGGGGGGCGGAAAGGGGGACGG